>SOET01000001.1 GCA_021646465.1 Candidatus Kuenenia hertensis
CCCCTGACCTTTTGAATGCCATTCAAACGCGCTCCCAACTGCGCCACAGCCCCACACTTAGTATGTGATTCGTTATTAATGAGAAGAAATGTTGGTGTGTATTATCTGTTAATGAAATAAGAAGCTACCATGATAATTGTTGATTGTCAAGGTTTTTCAATGGTGGTTCGTGTCCTTTTCAATTGATTACGTATGAAATTTTGTTAGAATTTGAATCTGTTTTTGTTTGGCTATGAAGGATGAAAGAATGTATAGAGACAGAGGATTCGAAGCGTAGGTTTTTCGTTAATTCTTAACGTTTTAAATGCATACTATTTTTGTCTTTTGCTGCTTTTAAAGTCTTTGTGGCAAGGTCTGATTTTCTCTGGCAATACCACGTTTTTAAGGAGTCGTAGATGGCACAAAGGGAGTACAATTTTACCGAGATTGAAACGAAGTGGCAGGGATACTGGGAAGGATGCGGTTTATTTCATACTGATGACTCAAAAGTAAAGGATAAGTTCTATTGTCTGGTAATGTTTCCGTATCCATCCGGCACACTACATGTGGGACATGGTAGAAATTATATTATCGGCGATGTTGTTGCCCGGTACAAAATTATGAAAGGGTACAATGTGCTTTCTCCCATCGGATGGGACGCCTTCGGGTTGCCTGCTGAAAATGCCGCTATTAAAGGTGGTACGCATCCAGCCGTGTGGACACATAAGAATATAAAGGCCATGAAGCATCAGCTTCAACGTTGGGGAGTCGGATATGATTGGGATAGGGAGGTTACATCCTGCAATCCTGAATATTATAAATGGACGCAGTGGATTTTCCTTAAATTGTATGAGAATGGTCTTGCCTATAAAAAGAAGGCGGCGGTGAATTGGTGTCCCTCATGCAGCACGGTACTGGCGAATGAACAGGTAGTGGACGGTTGCTGTGAACGGTGCGATAGCCCTGTGCGGCAAAGGGATTTGGTACAGTGGTTCTTTCGTATCAGCGACTATGCACAGAAACTCCTTGATGATCTTTCATTGCTGGAAGGATGGCCGGAACGGGTGAAGACAATGCAGGAGAACTGGATCGGGAGAAGCGAGGGGGTAATTATTGATTTTCAGTTGGAAGATTCCGGGGAGATATTGCCCTGTTTTACCACACGGCCTGACACCCTTTATGGAGTTACCTTCGTATCACTTGCGCCGGAACACCCCATAATTGAACAATTAGTTACCGGTTCTCCCCGTGAGGATGAGGTAATGGCGTTTGTTGAAAGGGCGAGAGGCCAGGGAATGGTGGAACGTACGGCGGCAGATGCCGTAAAAGAGGGGATTTTTACCGGAGCATATGCTATCAATCCGATTAATAACACAAAAGTACCTTTATGGATAGGCAATTATGTACTCATGGACTATGGAACCGGCGCAGTTATGGGGGTGCCTGCCCACGATCAGAGGGATTTTCTTTTTGCGAAAAAATATGATTTACCGATTAAGGTAGTTATTCAGCCGGAAGGGGAAGAATTACATGCCAAAACTATGGAAGAGGCATTTGTTCTTGAGGGCATACAGGTAAATTCAGATATGTTTAATGGTATTCCCAACACAAAGGCAATGACAGCGATTGCAGAGCATCTTGAGTTGCAGAGGTTTGGGGAAAGGACAGTAACATACCGTTTGCGTGACTGGCTTATATCGAGGCAGCGTTATTGGGGAGCTCCTATTCCTATTATTTACTGTGAAAAGTGTGGGACGGTTCCCGTTCCGGAATCACAGCTTCCCGTTCTCCTGCCGGAAAAAATTGAATTTCAGCCCCACGGTATGAATCCTCTGGCAAAGGTTGATTCGTTTGTCAATACGACTTGTCCGAAATGTAAGGGACCGGCACAACGGGAGGTAGATACGATGGACACCTTTGTTGATTCCAGCTGGTATTTCCTGCGATACCTTTCTCCGAAGGATGATCGTCAACCATTTGATAAAAAAAAGGTGAATGTATGGCTGCCGGTGGATCAGTATATCGGAGGTGTGGAACACGCCATTTTGCACCTCTTATATTCACGTTTTATAACGAAAGTATTGCACAATTTTGACTATATTGGTTTTAAGGAACCGTTTCGACATCTCTTTACCCAGGGCATGATTATCAAGGATGGTGCAAAGATGTCAAAATCCAAGGGAAACGTGGTAAGCCCTGACGAACTTATTGAGAAATTTGGCGCTGATACTCAGCGACTTTATACCCTTTTCATTGGTCCTCCACAGAAGGATGCAGAATGGAATGACAGGGGGGTGGTCGGTGCACACAGATTTTTGAACCGGCTCTGGCAAAAGATTGTTGAATTTGAAGATTCTTACATGAAAGTTAAACATGCACAAATAGATATGCAGAAACTTTCTCCGAAGGCAAAGGACATTTACCGAAAAACAAACCAGGCAATAAAAAAGATTACGGATGATTTGGATACTTCGTGGCATTTTAATACGGCAATTGCCTCTATTATGGAATTATTAAATACTATTGATTCGTTTAAGGTTGTTGTTCCGCATAATGCTGAAGAAGAATCGGATTTTCAGGTTTTTCGGCATTCCATGGAAACGATTTTGTTGCTCATGGCGCCCTTTGTACCTCATATTTGTGAAGAATTATGGGAAGTGATGGGGCATAAGCCCTGCATATTCCATAATACATGGCCAGAATATGATAAAGATGCAATTCAGGAAGAAGAGATTGAAATTGTTATTCAGATCAATAGCAAGGTGAGAAGCCATATTTCAGTACCGGTTGATATCGACGATGAAGAATTAAAAGGGCTCGTGCTGAAGGATGAACGTGTTATTTCTTACATTGACGGAAAGGTAGTGGTCAAGACTATTATTATTCCCAAAAAACTGGTGAATATTGTGGTGAAATGAGTAGCATATCAATTGATTAGATTGTGTGATATTTCCGGAAATTTGGGAAATAAGGAGAAACACAAACAAGATTACGGCGACATGGCCAGGCGGAAACCAAGGTTGTTGTATTTATATGTAGGGGGATAGTAGCGACGCTTGGAAACATGCAAGACTCTCGTTGAGTCTGCCCAACTGCAACCGCGAAGAACCCGTGCAGGTCCTCTGCCAGGTCCCTGTGGATTATCACGAGGACTTTTCTCATAATAATCATAATTATAATAATCAGAACACCATTCCCATACATTACCAGACATATCGTAAATACCCAATCCATTAGGTTTTTTTTGCCCTACAGGATGGGTTTGCTCCCTGGAATTGCCACTATGCCATGCATAATTTCCAATCATATCTTTCTCATCCGTCCCCCCGTATCTCTCATTTTTTCCTCCGCTCCTTGCCGCATATTCCCACTCTGCCTCTGTCGGTAACCGATACTTCAGGGATGTATTCTGATTTAGCTTCTTTATAAACTTCTGCACATCACGCCAGCTTACTTGTTCTACAGGATAATTATCACCTTTATTAAAATCTGAAGGATTTTTGCCCATAATCTTTGTCCATTGCTCTTGCGTTACCTCAAACTTACCAATATAAAAATCATTGACGCATACTTCATGTACGGGTTTGGCATCTATCTCATTATTTCCCATTTCAAAGCAACCACCTTTGACGAACACAAGTTCCATATTAATCAAAGGGTCTGTTAAGCTTTCCGTGACAAGTTCCGTATTTTCATCATGAACTATTTTATCTTTTATATTTGTAACCTTTTCTCCCTTACTCTCTATCGTTCCTGTTTTAATTTCGGAAGCAACAACCATTTTGGTTGTTAGAATAAATATGAATAGTGTGGCTATGACAGAGGTTAAAAGCTTTTTCATCATCAGTTTTTCTCCATGGTTTTTACAATATTAAAAATATAGTATCTCATGTTGAAAATACATTCGTACTTCCCGATGTGGTTGCTGATAAAATCAGGATTAATACAATAAATACTCGTTCATTTTACCCACACATACAACAAAAAATGTGCATTATATGTTTCATGCAATTTGAAAAATAATCGTAAAATATCTGCACAGATGTAATCTGCTGATAACAACTAACACTATACTGGAAAAAATCTCCATATGATTATATTGTAATTTGCATATGCAAAATTATTTCCTTGCAATATAACTTCTTTAGGATATATTATTCCCTAATTCCTGAAATATTTAATTTCAGGCAAACGCAAACAACCACAATCTTTTTTATAGAATACTATGTTATCCGCAAAAGAAATCAGAGAACTCCGCGAAAAGCTGGGAGCGACTCAGGGAGAATTCGCAAAGGCGCTGGGGATCAGTTTTTCGACCATAAGCAGATGGGAAAATGACCTGGCGCAGCCCGATGACGCTCAGGAAGAGCAGCTTGTTGCGCTGAAACAGTTGATCGAAAATAAAGAAGTTGAAATAGACACGAAAAAACTGAAAAAAATGCTCACCCTCATGGGCATCGGCGGGGTTATTGCCATTGCGATAGCCGCTGGCGTATCAATTTCCAATCCATTAGGCGCCGCCATTTCCTCGCTTATTGGCAGAAACAAAACGGTACATGGTCTGTTAAACCTGTTTAAGAAACAGAAGGACAATCCCTGATAATTATGTAGTATGAAAGGGCAAACCCTAACCTTGAGCACATTCGTATGCCCAGTGTAAACTCCGTCGAAGGGTTATGTCCCTGTGTAATGAGTGAACCATACGAACATTCTAAAAGGAGCAAATTGTCATGAGCAGCATCAAGGAAACAATCAGTAAAGTAAAAAATACCTTGCTAAACGTCGAAAAGGTCAGGGAGTGGATAACAAAAGAAATCAAAAAACTCACCGAAGGGAAAATCACCATTTCTGAGGACTTTATTAATGACTGCCTCGGCGAATTTGCGCCAAATCACTCGGTGGAAGTACGTGACGGCTGCCTTGTACACAGGGCGGAAGACCTGATACCCGTAGCCAAAAAAATCGAGATCGCATGCGCCTATCATGCATGTGATTTTCGTAAAGAGGCAAAGGCCGTCACCATCAAACTCCTTGATATCAAACCATTTTACCTGAAACCTGCGCTGCTGGCGCTTCCCATAAAATATCCATTCATAAAAACTTCCCGCGATGCTGAAAACACAAGGCTCATCACCTGCCATTTGAATGAAATTCCGTCACTCAGGAACAACAAAATACTGAACAGCCCCTTTCTGAAATATCTCACCATACAATACCTGAAATGTGAAGTGGGAAAAGTTACCATAAAACTGGGCATAGCAGGAACGCTGAAAGATATCATCAACGACGCGGGGAAATTGTATAAAGTGTTACTATAAAAATACTCGCGATAAAAACATTTGAAACCACAGATTTCGCAGATTCTACAGAGTAAACAATCATGAACCAAAGGTTCACAAAAATTGCAAAACAGACGGATTTGAAGTCAATTATAGATAAACGGGCTGAGAAATGAAGAAGAGAAGAAATCGGGGTTTAAAGCTGTTTTCCTTATTCCCCGCGTTCATTAAAGATATCTGACGAAACAAAGCATCAGAAGTCCCCTCTATCAAGAGAGGATTTAAGAGTGTGTAAAAATTCCTGTACTTCCTGCCTTCCTCAGATGCTTAAATTTATTTTGCTTTTTTCACTGAAAGGGGGTAAATATGACGGTTTGTGATTGTGGCGTGTGTATCGGAACAGGGTTACAAATAAATAAAGGGAAGAATTGTTTTATGAAACAATATAAAATTATAATAGAAAAACATCCGGATGGATATGTGGTATATCCCCCTGGGCTGAAGGGAGTCGTTGTGGGACAAGGAGATACCTACGAAGAATCCCTTTCTGATGTGAAGTCCACGATTCGATTTCACATTGAGACATTTGGGGAGGTATCTCTTGAAGTTGGATTAATTAGGGACAGCGACCGTTTTTAAAAGTGACAAATAGGGATGGACGATTGCCTTTATTTTAACGCCAGATATTCGGCGGGTAAGAAACCCGTCCTTAAAAAACATTTTTTTAACATATAAGGTCGGGTTTCTTAGCCGACATAACCCTTTTTCCAAATTACACCGTATCGGTAATTAATACCTTTTTTTATGAGCTACAAGCGGTCAAAGATTATAAAGGTTTTGACAGGTAAATAGGGGCCGTTTTTTGTTGCTGAAAATAACCGATATCCCTGTTTTCGTGAAGGATTACAGGATTGACGGAAAAAGAAAAACGTATAAAAAGGCTAAGGAAAAAGGGAATCACAGGAAATTAAAAACCTGGTCTTCCTGAATTTCCTGCTTTCTTCAGATGCTATGGAAGGCAGACAGGGGAAAAAGATATAAATACAGATACTTTTCTTTGAAAAGGCAGGTTCTTTCGTTTTTTGGTTGGAAGGGGTTTACCAGAGTAGTTTTGCAGTGACGAGTGCAATGCTGATGAATCCGGCGATAATGGCGGAGTATTTTATGCGCAGATCAGCTTGCGAAGATTTCAATCGGGCCTCCAGTTCAAACATTTGACAATTTCATTTCGCTGCGGATTTCTTTGCTGAAGCTATCGAATTTATTGTTGATAAATTCCTTTTAGTTTTGTTGTCCGTCGATGTGAGATGGTTCTATTACATCAGCAAGTGTTTTTGCTTGTTCGTTTGTAAAGCCAACCGATTTTAGCTTTTTTACATTTTCGAGTTCTTTTGTTATTGGCAAGTTAATTATTAAGCAATTCTTTCAGAAAATCCCGTACCTTCTTCATATCCTCCCAGACCTTTCCTTTTTCATTAGGGTTTCTTAGAAGATATGCCGGGTGGAAGGTAGCCATGGTGGGAATACCTTTATAATCATGGAACTTGCCACGAAGGGAACCAATGGAGGCTTTTGTGTTAAGTAAAGTCTGTGCGGCAAAGGTACCCAGGGCGCACAATACTTTCGGTTGTATTATCTCAATTTGTTTAATAAGCGCGGGCATGCACAAGGCAATTTCATCGGGAAGCGGGTTGCGGTTCCCGGGAGGACGACACTTCAGTATGTTTGCGATATAAACATCGCTCCGCTTCATACCGATTGCTTCTATTATTTTTGTAAGGAGCTGCCCGGCTCTTCCGACAAATGGTTCTCCCTGAAGGTCTTCATCGCGTCCAGGCGCCTCACCTACAAACATGAGATTGGCCATGGGGTTTCCGACTCCAAACACAAGGTTGGTTCTTGTTTTACTCAGGGGACATTTGTGGCAAACCAGCATCTCATTTTTGAGTTCTTCCAGCAGTTTTACCTTGTTTTCTTTATTGTTTATCGTAAAGGTTTTTTTATTGAACGGTTTTGTTTGAGGGGGAAGGCCTTCCGGCAAGTCTTTTTCATGGGTAATTGTTATGGATGGTTTTTCTCTCTTATTTTGCGTGGAAAGGGAAATTACGTCTATCCCAAATGTTTTTTCAAATTCAACTCTCGTTTTGAGATCTTTTACTATGGATGCCAACTCATTTTTTAGGTCATTTACCTGCATGTTGCTAACAAGAGTTTTCCTGAAGTGTTTTTTTAATTTCATCGATTATTAATCGCTGTGCCTCTTTAATGCTCCCTTGTATTTCACATCCTGAAGCGTATTTGTGTCCTCCTCCTCCGAATTTCTTTGCGATACTGTTTACATTAAAACCGTTTCTGCTTCGCAAGCTTGCCTTGACAAAATCAGATGACGCCATATCACGAAATAATATTCCTATAGAAACCCCGTCTATTGATACAGGAATATCCGCAAATTCATGTGTATCAATAGGATCAACCTTTGCTTTTTCCATCATTTCCTTTGTGAGGAAGACGGTAGCAACCTTGTTATCCAAGTGCAGTTCAATTGTATTGAGTGTTTGAGCGTACAATTGTAATAAGTTAAAAGGGTTTGTGTTATAAACATTTTTTGTTATTTCCTCGTGCTTTGCCCCGTGTTCCAGAAGAAATGCCGCTGCCCGAAAGACTTCCGGTGTCGTATTGCTATGGGTGAATCTTCCTGTATCTGTCACTATGGCAACGTATATTGCCGTAGCAATATCAGGAGTAATGGTAATATCCATTTTTTTCATGAGAGAGAGGATCATTTCTCCTGTGGAACTCATATCTTCAATGACCCAGTTTATGTTGCCAAAAAGTTCATTTGATATGTGGTGGTCTATGTTTATTATGGCGGCATCTTTTGGTATGATATCGGTGATCTTTCCCGTTCTGTCAAGCGTGGGGCAATCGAGGCAGATAACTACTTCCGGCTTTTCAGAGGGAAGATTCGGGTGGATATACATTCCGGAAGGGGGTATGAAAAATTTATAAATATTTGGAACGGTAGATTCATTGGTTATATATACAGATTTATTCAGTTGTTTAAGGGCATAAAAAAGGGCTATTTCGGAACCCAGCGCGTCTCCATCTGCACGGACATGAGTCGTAATGTAGAAAGATTGAAGACGCTTGATAATGTTAATTGTGTCGTCTGGGTATTGGTTCGTTTTAGAAGGGTTCATTTTTTTCTGTATAAGTTGGTTATTAAATATTTTATAAACGGAAATTGTAAAACAGATGAGGCTCTTTGTCAAACTCTTTACAAACTTCTTTTCGGACACTTCTTTTCACTTGCATTTTATTTTTAGATACATTAACATTTTTGAGTAATTATTTTCTCAAATGTCCCGTTTTGTAATGGGTAGGCGAGGAAATATGTTGCAATGTGACAGATGGATTTGCAATGAGTAAAAAAGCCCGATATTGTTAGGAAGAAGGAATGAGAATTACCTTAAATGGCGAGATAAAAGAATGTCCTGCGGGAACCACCATAGACAAACTGCTTGAGCTATATAATATTGATAGGCACCGTACTGCGGTAGAGTTAAATTCACAAATTATCCCGCGGAAGGAGCTTTCTTCTCAAATATTAAAGGATGCTGATGTATTGGAAGTAGTAACTTTTGTAGGCGGCGGTTAATGCTGAAAAAGGGGATGCATGGATAAAAAATTAAAGATAGGGCAGTATGAATTTACTTCCCGGCTTTTTGTTGGTACAGGGAAATACCCTTCTCTTGATATTATGGAGAAGGCTTTAGATGCCAGCGGCGCTGAAGTGGTTACGGTTGCTGTCAGAAGGGCAAAAATCAATGAAACTGAATCCCTGTTAGATTGTATTGATACAAAAAAATATACCATCTTGCCCAATACAGCGGGATGTTATTCTGCCGACGAAGCAATTCGGGTTGCCCGTCTGGCCCGTGAAACAGGGTTATCTGATATGGTGAAACTTGAAGTTCTTGGCGACGAAAGAACGCTTTTGCCTGATCCGATAGACACCCTGAAAGCAACAACGGTGTTGGTCAAAGAAGGTTTTACTGTACTTGTATATACATCAGACGACCCCATTGTTGCGAAAAAATTAGAAGATGCAGGAGCTACGTGCGTTATGCCTGCGGGTTCTCCTATTGGGTCGGGGCAGGGCATCCTTAACAGAAACAACATAAGGATTATTCTTGAGTCTGCTAAGATTCCCATCATTGTTGATGCAGGGGTTGGTACTGCGTCAGACGTTGCAATGGCTATGGAACTTGGCTGTGAGGGTGTGTTGTTGAATACCGGTATTGCCCATGCAAAAGATCCTGTACGGATGGCAACAGCCATGAAATTAGCCTGCGAAGCGGGCCGGTTTGCATACCTCTCTGGCCGTATACCGAAGAGACTTTACGCAAAGGCGAGCAGTCCCGAAAAGGATTTTTAAATCAATATGCTTGCGAAAAGAATTATACCTTGTCTGGACGTTAAAGACGGACGCGTCGTAAAGGGAACAAATTTTGTGAACCTGAAAGATGCGGGTGATCCGGTCGAAATTGCATCCTTATATGACAGGGAAGGGGCTGATGAATTAACTTTTCTTGACATTACTGCGTCTCATGAGAAAAGGGATATTATCCTTGATGTTGTTCGGAAGACAGCAGAACAGGTGTTTATCCCCTTTACCGTAGGGGGAGGGATTAGAAACATTGATGATGTTCGTAGATTGCTGAACGCAGGCGCTGATAAGGTTTCAATTAACACTGCCGTGGTAAAAAATCCGGAATTTGTCACAGAGGCTTCCAGAAGATTTGGAAGGCAATGCATTGTGGTTGCCATAGATGTTAAGAAGGTACAAGATAATGCAAAATGGGAGGTATACATAAATGGCGGCAGAACACCAACAGGATTAGACGCAGTTCGCTGGGCTATTGAAATGGAGGACAGAGGTGCGGGAGAGATACTGCTTACCAGTATGGATCATGATGGTACGAAAGACGGATACGGTATTGAATTGAACAAAACAATTTCGGAATCGGTAAACATACCAATTATTGCGTCTGGTGGCGCTGGTAAACGGGAGCATTTTTATGATGTTTTTACAGAGGGAAAGGCAGATGCAGCCTTGGCGGCATCAATATTTCATTACCGAGAAATTTCCATTCGAGAGGTAAAGGAGTATTTAATCGGGAAAAATCTTGTTATGAGAATGAAATAGTAATTACGACAACATGTGCTGATTTCTTTACAACACAACCTTTTCCAAACAATAGCAATATTCTTTACGTCTGTGCCGTATTTTACGCTATTCATCCATGCGAATTGGTCAAATATATATCCCTGGTTATCCTTACTCCGGCTGTCGGGCAAACATTGACGCATTCCTCGCACCCATCGCAATGAGTCTTGCCTAAAGGAATGTTCATCATAGGAATAATGCGTGTTGAAAAACCTCTTCCCGAATCACCCAGGATGTGGCACTTTTTAACTTCATCACACGCCCTTACACATGCATTGCAATTGATACACTTGTGTGTTTCCAAGATAACTTTTTCGTGCGAATTGTCAATTTTGTAAGTCCTTCTTGCCCCAACATACAAATTTTGATCGGCTTTATATTTTTGAGAATGTTTCTTTAGCAAACAGATATCTACGACATTACATCCGCATTCCAGACATCGTTTTGCCTCATCCGTCATCTCTTCTTTGGTAAAACCAAGTTCGACTTCTTCAAAATTGCCCGTTCGTTTTTCTACAGATAGTAAATCGATCTCTTTTCTTGTGCCAGATTTAAATGCTTCGAACATTTCAGGAGGCAAAGTATCCAGGTTCCCAGGATAGGAGCTGAAGCGGATTTCTTCTCCCACAACCTCTTCCCCGTTAAGGAACTGATTTATTGACTGAGCGGCTTTTCTTGCATCTGCTACAGCCCGAACTGCAAGATCAGGTCCTTTGTAACAGTCTCCGGCAACAAAGAGTTTTGGATCTGCAACGGTTTGATAGCTGTTTCCTTTTGTATCAAATAATCCCCATTTATTTACAGCCCTGTTTTTAACAAAAGAAAAATCTGTTTTCTGACCTATGGCCATGATAATAGAATCTGCTTCAATAGTAAATTCGCTGCCTTCAATAACCACAGGGCGCCTTCTTCCGCTCTCATCAGGTTCGCTGAGTTCCATTTTTACGCATGTTATTTTGAGGCCATTGCCAGATTTTTCTATCTTTGTAGGGTTGGTTAATACCTGGATATCCACCCCTTCTTCATAGGCATCGCGAACTTCAACATGATGGGCGGGCATTTCTTTTTCTGTTCGTCGATAAACCACCGTCGCCTTAGCGCCTAATCTCACAGAAGCCCTGGCGGCATCCATCGCAGTGCTTCCTCCTCCTGCGACAACAACTCGTTTTCCAACATGTACTGTTTCATATTTTGCCAATTTTTCGAGCAAATCAATGCCGGAAAGAACTCCTGGCAAATCTTCTCCTTCTATCTTCATTGACGATGCTTTGGAAGCTCCTACTGCCAGGAGAACTGCGTCAGAATCCTGCATGATTTTTTCAAAATCAACGTCCCTTCCTACTTCCGTATTATAATGAACAGTTATGCCTAATTGGTTTATTATGGCGTCTCCTTCCAAATCCATAACGTGTTCGGGCAGCCTATAGTATGGAATTCCGTAACGAAGCATTCCTCCATGTTTCGGATGGCGTTCGTAAATAGTTACTTCATGACCTTGTAATCTGAGATAGTAAGCAGCGGAAAGTCCTGCGGGGCCCGCCCCGATAATCGTTACCTTTTTGCCGGAAGATTTTTGGGGTAATTTTGGCAGAAAGGGGCCTCCTTCCTTTTCTTCCATATCGGCAATGTAACGTTTTTGAATACCAATTAATATTGACTTATCCACTTTTTGGCGTCGGCATACCTCTTCACATGGTCGTGGGCAAACTCGTCCTAAAACATTTGGGAAAGGGGCTTTTTCCCGAATAAGATTTGCCGCCTCTTTATAAAGGCCTCTGGCCTCTAAAAAAAGAAACCCCTGAATATCAATATTTGCGGGGCATCCTTTTTGATTGCATGGTGCATAACAATCACCAAAATGATCAGAAAGGAGCAGGTTCAGGGCGGCTCTTCTGGCATCTTTTACTTTTTCATTTTCCAGCTCCACAACCATGCCATTTTCCAACTTAGTGGAACAGGATGGCACCATCCCCCCTCGTCCGCTTTTTTGTTCAACAGTACAAACCCAACAACTACCATAATGAGATATTTTTTCATTATGACAAAGAGTTGGAATATCTACACCCAGCGATTTGGCTGCATCATATATGGTCATACCAGCATCAAACTGATAATCTTTTCCGTCGATAGTTACGTTAACTTTATTTGACATGATTATCCTTTTAAAATAGCATCAAATTTGCAGACTTCATAACACATTCCACACTTAATACAGATTTTCTGGTCGATATGATGAATCTTTTTCGCTTCTCCCGTGATGGCATCTACCGGACAGTTTTTATAACACAGGTGACATCCGGTACACGACCCTTCAATAACGGAAAATTTGATAAGTTCTTTACATACGCCAGCTCTGCATTTGTTTTCTTTAATATGCTCGACATATTCGTCTCTAAAATATTTGAGTGTGGTCATAATAGGATTAGGTGCAGTTTTTCCCAATCCGCAGAGGGAAAGATCTTTCACTTTCCCCGAAAGCTCTTCTAATTCCTCTAAATCAGCCATACCTCCCCGACCTTCTGTTATTTTTTCCAAGATCTCCAGTAATCGCTTCGTTCCAATACGGCAGAAGGTACATTTACCGCATGATTCATTTTGTGTGAAGGTAAGGAAAAACTTTGCTACATCCACGACACACGTGTCTTCATCCATAACCACCATACCGCCGGAACCCATAATAGCACCAGTTGCGGAAATACTTTCATAGTCCACCGGCGTATCAAGCAAGTTTTCAGGGACACAACCACCGGAAGGTCCGCCTAATTGAACTGCTTTAAAAGGCTTTCCTGAAGAGGTTCCGCCTCCAATAGTATATATAATATCTCGTAAAGGTACTCCCATATCAACTTCAATAAGTCCACCCCGGGCAATTTTTCCGGCAAGGGAAAAAACCTTCGTTCCTTTGCTTTTTTCGGTTCCATATGAGGCATATGTTTCCGCACCATTTTTGATAATCCATGGTATAGAGGCCAGTGTTTCTACATTATTGATGTTTGTAGGGTATCCCCATAACCCTGATGCAGCCGGGAAAGGCGGTTTAAGTCTCGGGTGACCGCGGTCCCCTTCTATAGAAGCAATCAGTGCGGTTTCTTCACCACAAACAAAAGCTCCTGCGCCTTCTTTAATTTTCAGGTGAAAGGAAAAACCGCTATTTAATATGTTGTGTCCCAGGAGGTTTTTTTCTGTCGCTTGTTTTATAGCTGATTTTAATCGCTTTATTGCTAACGGATATTCAGCACGAACGTATACATAGCCGTGTTCTGCGCCGATTGCGTATCCCCCGATTATTAACCCCTCGATCACCTTATGTGGGTCGCCTTCCAAAACAGCACGATCCATAAATGCGCCGGGATCACCTTCATCTGCATTGCAGATCATGTACTTTTTCTCACCGGTGTTATTTCTCACAAATTGCCATTTGAGACCTGTTGGGAATCCAGCCCCTCCGCGGCCTCTCAACCCTGATGTCTTTATTTCATCAATAACCTGCTGAGGAGGCATAGTGTTCAAAACTTTTTTAACCGCTTCGTAGCCGCCATTTTCAATATAGGGTTCAATATCATCGGGATCGATAATTCCACAGTTTTCTAAGACAATTTTATGCTGTTTCTGCCGGAATTCTTCCTTTTTATCAGGTTGTCGGGAGTTTTCAATAATAAATTTTTCATCAATTGCACCCTGGCTAAGAAGCGGTTCCAATATTTTGTCCACGTCTTTCTTATGGACGTTTCCCAGCATCAGATAGTTGCCATCAGGATAAAACACTTCCATGATAGGTTCTTTAAAACACATTCCATTACATGATGTATGGCTTAAAGAGGCATTACAATTGTTTCCCATCTTTGAAGCCAGTTCTTCATAGAGCTCTTTTGCTCCGGCAGCTATACCACAGCTTCCCAAACCAACTACGAATTTGATATGTTGATTATTCTTTTCCATATTTTTTCAATGTCCCCCGCACTTTTGCCGACGACAGTCCTCCATAAACATCTTCATTAATCATAACTACGGGGGCGAGAGAACAACACCCGAGACAAGCTACGGTTTCCATGGAGAACTCTCCATCTTCTGTTGTCTGATCCATATTAATGCCCAACTGATCTTTAAGTGCTACGATGGTAATATCGGCTCCTTTCACATGGCAGGCAGTGCCCTTGCACACTTTAATGGCATTTTTCCCTTTGGGGGTTAATTTAAACTGTGCGTAAAACGTTGCCACGCCATAGAGATGGGTTTTCGTTATCTCCGACTCCTCACAAACCTGGTCTAAGATATCAAGCGGGAGGTATCCATAATCCCCTTGAATCGCCTGTAAAATAGGGATAGAAGCTTCTTTTGTATTGCCGTAGTTTTCTAAATATTTTTTTACGTTAGATTGAGACATTTTTTATACCAGATATATTTTTACAGGATAAATAAAAATTCAATTTAGTCATTAAAACTTATATTAAAACATAAAAAAATAAAATTACAAGTTTTTAAATTATCTTGACAATTATATCTCAATATATTGACATTAATTTATTATGGTGATATAATTAAAATTTTATATCGGCAATATTTATTTCAATTATCTTTCCTGTTACCAATTTAATGGTAAATTTTATTCCACAAGAAAAGATTGCAGAGATTCAGCTTGCCACAGATATAGTTCAGATCATCTCAGAATACGTCCAGTTAAAGCAGAGCGGGAAAAATTTTATTGGTTTGTGCCCTTTCCATTCAGAGAAAACCCCTTCTTTCGTTGTTACTCCGGACAGGAAAATTTTCAAATGCTTTGGGTGTGGGGAGGGGGGGACAGTTTTTCAATTTATTATGAAACAGGAGGGGGTGGATTTTGTAGAGGCCGTAAAACTAGTGGCCTCAAAATCGCGTGTTGATCTTGCAGAAATATTTGTGAAAGATACATCCCGTTCTGCCTCAAAAAAGACAGGTCTTTACGAAACTACCAGATTTGCTGCCACCTTTTACCAGAATATCTTATTCGACAAAATTAAGGGGAAAAAGGCAAGAGACTATTTGTTGAAACGTCAGATAAATAACCAATCTGTAAAAAACTTTTGCCTTGGCTATGCACCGGCGGATTGGGATTCATTGATAAAAATCTGCAAAGGGCGCAATGTTTCGACGAACCTGTTGCAGCAGGCAGGATTAATTATACAAAAAAAGGATGGAAGTTCTTGTTATGACCGCTTTCGAGACAGGCTGATATTTCCAATATTCGATGTAAGAAGGCAGGTGGTGGGTTTTGGCGGGAGGGCGCTGAATGATTCACTGCCAAAATACCTAAATTCCCCGGAAACGATTCTTTTTAATAAAAGTAATGTTCTGTACGGTATTGATATTGCCAAAAGTGCCATATTAAAACAAAAAAAAGTAATACTCATGGAAGGGTACACAGATGTAATAATGTCGCATCAACATGGAATAGAATGGGCTGTCGCAGTACTTGGGACTGCTATCTCAAAGCAGCATTTAAGGACTTTGAGGCAATATTGCAATCAGGTAATACTTCTCATGGACTCTGATATTGCTGGTCAAAGCTCTTCAGATAGAAATCTGGATACCTTTGTTGAAGAAGAATTCGATGTAAAAATTGCCCAATTACCAAAAGGATATGATCCGTGTGATTTTTTACTGGCGGAAGGGCATGAAAAGTTCTTAACATATATTGATAATGCAAAGGACTTTTTTTATTTTAAGATTGAATTTGCCACATCTAAATGGGATATGTCCACCGTTCATGGTAAAGCGAGTGCTCTTAATTATGTCCTTGCAACGGCCATGAAGATGCCGGATGCTATAAAACGCAACTTACTTATCAAATTGATTTCCGAAAAAATGTCTGTTGATGAAGTAACATTGCATGCACATATTAAAAAACTTAGAAAACCGCCTTCCGCTCACGACAATAACAAGATAGTAAAACAGCGAATGGATGCGTCTTCGTTGGCGGAACGGGAAATTTTATATTTGATGTTGTATTGCAACAGTCTTATACCAAGGGTAATGGAAGAGACGGTATTGGAAGAATTTGACAACAAGGACTTTCTTAAGATAGCTAAAAAATTAGTGGAGATATATCAGGAAAATACCGTTGTAAGAGAAGAAGACGTGTTGCACTTAGTTGATGATGTGCGGCTGAATAAATTACTGATGGATATTGTAACAACCAGGGAATTTCAAGGTATTACCGATTACAGTGAGAGATTTGAGGCATGTCTTCTTTTCTTTAAGAGACGAAACAGAAAAAGGGAAATCCACCATACAAAGAAAAAGATGCGGGAAACCACACAGTCTGGTCATAAAGAAGAAGATATTGTTATGTTGCTGGAAGAATTTCATAAAAAGAACAGAAGTATTCATGCATTAAAAAATAAAAACTAGTGCCATTTTTCATGCATGGGAATATGAAATAAAGTTTATAGGGACGGTAAAACGAATCTTTTCCTGCTTTATTTTATAGGATGAATAATACAAGGGAGGTCTAATCTCTGAATGGAAAACTTGAATCAAAAAATTAAACAACTCGCGCAAAAGGGTAAAGAAAAGGGGTATTTAACATACGAAGAGCTCAACGATATGTTGCCTGATGATGCGGAAATTTCACCGGAAAAAATAGATGACATCTTAATGATGTTAGATGAACTGGGAATTGATTTGATTGACGAGGCAGAGATTGAGAGTCGTGAAATTGTTGATTCTGAAGAAACAGAGACTTATTCGGAAGGTGAATTTGGATTTGGTGAGATTACTGCTGTTACGGAGAAAATAGATGATCCTGTGCGGATGTATTTGACTCAGATGGGAGAGATTCCCTTGCTTACGCGGGAGGAGGAAATCATGCTCGCCAAAAAAATAGAGATTACACGACGGGGTTTTTTGAAAAAAGTTTTGCATTCTGACCTTTCTTTGCAGGCTTGTTTGAAGATAGTCGAGGATGTAAACAATGGGGAACTCTCTTTTGACCGTACACTAAAAGTTGATGCAATGGTAGAAAATTACAAAGATGAAATATTGGAGGAGTTTCCCAGGAGTGCGAGGTATTTGCGGTCGATTATTCAGAAAAACAAAGAAGACTATCAGCGTTTGAAACGAAAACAAACTTCAGAGAAAGAAAAGATAAGACTGCTTAGAACGATCAGGAACAGAAGGCGGAAGGGTATCAGCCGCCTGGAAGAAATTAATATCCGAACTAAAAGAATACAACCGATGATGAAGAGGCTCCAGGAGATTGCGGATGAAATGGAGCAGATTGAACAACAGATCGGAGATAAAAAAGGTCGTTCCAAGTCCAATAATCGTCATCATAAAGAATTAGAGGAACAATATGTGGCTTTGGAAAATACCGTTTTGGAAACAGGTGAACGGTTGAAACGCCGCTTGCATTCAATCGAAACGATTTACAAAGAACATGAGGCTGCCAAAAGAAAACTTTCCGGGGCGAATCTAAGATTGGTGGTGAGCATTGCGAAAAAATATAGAAACCGTGGTTTAAGCTTCCTGGATCTTATTCAGGAGGGGAATACGGGACTTATGCGCGCAGTAGACAAGTATGAATATCGGCGAGGGTATAAATTTAGCACCTACGCAACCTGGTGGATACGTCAGGCGATTACCCGTTCCATTGCGGATCAGGCGAGAACGATCCGCATTCCCGTACATATGATTGAGACCATGAGCAAGATACGGAATATCTCAAAAAAACTGTTACAGGATAAAGGACGGGAGCCGACAATAGAAGAGATTGCAAGAGAGGTAAAGATATCAGTGGCAGAGGCACGAAGGGTGTTGAAAATATCGCGGCATCAGATTTCTTTGGACCGTCCCGTTGGGGAAAGTGAAGATAGTTCTTTCGGAGATTTTATTGAAGACGAAAAGGCAGAATCACCGGTTGCCGCAGCAACACAGGAAATGTTAAAGGATAAGATCGAATCAGTACTGGAAACGTTGACATACCGTGAAAGAGAGATCATAAAACTTCGCTATGGCATCGGAGACGGTTATACCTATACCCTTGAAGAAGTGGGGAAGATTTTTAAAGTGACAAGAGAAAGAGTACGTCAGATAGAAGCAAAAGCCGTGCGGAAATTACAGCATCCGATCAGAAGCAGAAAATTGGAAGGATTTTTGGACGGCATTGGCAGTACTCTATAGAACGTGATTTAGTAAATCCGGCATAGGTGATTTATAAAGTGATAGGAAATCAATGACTGAAAAAATAGAAGTACTTCGCAGATTACAATCAATAGACACCAAAATAAAAAGATTGGAAGGCGATAAACTTTACAGATCCCATGATGTTGAAAAAAAGAAAGACGAGATAAAACGAAAGAGGGATACGTTGGCAAGTATTGTTGCCGAGACAAAGAATTATCAAAAGAGTATCGGCCTGAAAGAA
Source organism: Candidatus Kuenenia hertensis (assembly GCA_021646465.1). Taxonomy (GTDB): domain Bacteria; phylum Planctomycetota; class Brocadiia; order Brocadiales; family Brocadiaceae; genus Kuenenia; species Kuenenia hertensis. The sequence continues at coordinate 18,890 of SOET01000001.1, forward strand.
CTTGAATTGAAAACGAAAGAGGAAGAGATTCACAAATTAAGCGTGCAGATGAATCAGGCGAAAACGAATAAAGAGTTTAGCGCATTCAAAACGGAGATTGGGGGTAAGGAAGCGGATAAATCGGTAATAGAAGATGCCATACTTGGAATGATAACAAAATATGAGGAGATGCAGCAAAGGCAGCGGGAGTTTGAAAAAGAAATTGAGCATGAGGAAGTTTCTTCAAAAGAACTCCAAAAAAAGGTAGAAGATAATATTAAAGAGATGGATACAAAAATTACAGCGTTCAAGGAAAAACGGAATAAATACACATCTCTCCTCGATGATAATACTTTGCAGCAATATAATAGATTGGTAAGCCATAAGGATGGTATTGCTGTTGCCGGTATTGTAAACAAGGTGTGTCAGAGTTGTTTTATGTCTGTTACCTCTCAAACAGTCAATCAGCTTATGTCTAAGAAAGAACTCACCTTTTGTCACAGTTGCGGCAGGATTTTGTATTTGGATGACGGAAGCGATGAGTTGGAGGATATAGAGAATATATAAAAGTAGACGAGGTGATCGCCGGTTATAATGAATCTTCGGATTTGTTATTTAACGGGAGGAAAGTCCGAGCTCCATAGGGCGCAGTGCTCCGTAACGCGGAGTCCCGGTGACGGGAAGGAAAGTGCAACAGAAAATATACCGTCTCATCTTTATTGATGGGATAAGGGTGAAATGGCGGGGCCGGAAGGCTTAATGTAAGAGCCCACCGCTTCGATGGCGACATCGGAGGCATGGCAAACCCCACTGGGAGAAAGGCCAAATAGAGAGGGATGAAGCGGCCCGCTTCGCTATACCTCCGGGTAGGCCGTTTGAACTCGCTGGCAACAGCGAGGCTAGATGAATGATCACCCAAGACAAAACTCGGCTTATTGTCTACTTTCTCATATAAAAATCCCCTGCGACAATTTCATGTCGCAGGGGATTTTTTTTGTTGATATGGTAAAAAGTATTTGTTTTTTTGAAAAACTTTTTCCCTTGTATTTAAAAGGAGTAATAGGTTATACGCTTAGCATTGAATTTTTGGCTTCACGTCAGACCCTCTCAGCAGATATTTGACGAATGTTCTTGCTGATTTTAACGTTCTCTTTATTTCTCTGGGGTGGACAATCATTTGTTTTACTTTGTAAAAGAGATAGCCTGGTCTTAGATAAAAAGACCTTCTTGCATCGTCACAGAATTTAACAAGTTCATACGAAGAGAGTTCTTCCGTGCTGATAACGGTGTTGTGCAAACCCTCCGGCGTAAGCCACTCGGAGAAATTATCGGTAGTTATCAGCCTTTTTTCCTTATACCAGTTATATGCTTCCGTTCCGGGATATACCATGACGGGATAAAATTGAACAGTATCAGGATTCAGCCTTTTTGCGAGTTGTAATGTTTCCTGAAGGGTTTCTTTTGTCTCGCCCGGAAGTCCAGCCATAAAGCAGCCATGTATTAACAGGCCCGCTTTTTTCGCATTTGCCATAAAAGCTTCCATTTCGCTGAGGGTGAGTTTTTTCTTCATGTTGTCCAGCACCTGCTGGCTTCCGCTTTCAAACCCGACGCAGAGAGACCTGCAGCCCGCGATCCTCATTGTTCGCATTGTTTCATAATCCAGGCCAACTCGCGCGTTTGCTGTCCATGAGATATTTACCTTCGTTTTCAGAAGGCATTCCGCAAGTTCCTTGCACCGCTTTTTGTTCACCGTTAATGTGTCGTCTTCAAAGAAAATTGCTTTTGCCTGCGGGAAATTTTTGGTGATATATTCCATCTCCTCTACGACATTATTAATGCTTCTTTGCCGGAAACCTCTCCCCATTAACGTTTGAGGATAAACGCAAAAGGTACACGGGAAGGGGCATCCACGGGAAGTGGTAATGGTGACCATAGGGTAGAGGGCATTGGGATTAAAATAATTTTCTATCCGGAGAAATTTTTTGTACACCGTGCTAACAAACGGTAATTCGTCGAGATTTTCAATAAATGGCCTTTCGGGATTGTGGATGATTTCATTGCCGTTCCTATAACTTATTCCGGGAACGTTTTTCAGATCGCCTTTTTCCGAGAGGGTTTTCGCAAGATCGGGCAGCGTGTAATCATATTCATTTCGGGCAATTGCATCAACGCTTTTGTCTTTATTGAGTACTTCTTCCGGAAGCGCTGATACGTGTGTTCCTACCAGCGTTATAAATGCACCTGGACATGTTTCTTTCAGTTTGCGGGCGACAGCAACATCATTGTCTATACTAGGTGTGCTTGTATCAAGCACGATAAGGTTTGGTTGAAAAGCGTTGGTTTTTTCAATGATATCTTCTATAGAGAAATTATCGGCTGGCGCGTCTACGAGGTCGACTTCGAATCCTTTCTGTTCTAAAACGCCGGTAGCGTATGCCAGCCACATCGGAAAATACAGAGTGCCGCTTTTGGTCACAGCAGGACTCCGCTGAGGACGTGAAAATTTTTTTAAATAGGGGGGATTGATAAGTAAGACTTTCACATCTACTGCCTTTCTTCAAAATAAGTTTATTGTAGTTGCGTACAAACAAACTGAATAACAGGTTGCTAATTAAAATTTTTACTCAATAGAGATTTACATTCTTTGTAAACGCTCTCCGCGGAAATACTTTCCATGCAAACGGGGTTTGTACATCCTCTGAAAATATCATTTCCATAACAAGGGCTGCAGTCTGCCCGGCTTTGTATATGTTTGCAAAATGGCAATTGTGGTGAAAGCAATTTCGAATTACTGGGGCCAAAAATACAAACGGTTGGGATAGTAAGCGCATAAGAAATATGAAAGGGAGCGGAATCATTGGTAATAAAAAGACTGCACATTTTCATTAAATATCCCGTTTCATTCGGTGAATATTGACCGCTCAAATCAAAGGCAGAATCCAGGAGTTCGTTTTTTACTGTTGTGTTGACTTTGCAATCATCTTTCGAACCAAAAAGCAGGAATCCGTATCCATCGGCAGAAAGTAATTTCGCAAGTTCTATGAATTTTTTAGCGCCCCATTGTTTTAATAATACCGTATCGCGGGGGTTTTTCCCGCCACCACAAAAAAGTCCGATAATATTCATGTTGTATTTTTTTAAAAAGTTACTCAGGTTTTCAGGGAGACATACTTCTTTTGTCTGAAAATCAAGTTTTGTTCCATTATTCTGTATAGATAATGGTTCTAATAGTTTATTGTATGCCTCGGCGGCATAATAACTTTGTAATACCACCGGATCGACCTTGTGAGTAATAAGGCTGCTGTTGCCAAATCCCACTCTATTTGGTGCCCCTATTAACCATGAAAGAAAATGGATAAATTTTGATGCGCTGAAAATAATGATAGATTCGAATTTATATTTCCTCAATTTTATTATCAGAGGAAGTATTTTATATAATTTTTTTCCAAAAAGTGCATCATCGTCTAATACAAAAGTTTTCGTAATGTAAGGATTATTATACAGCGCATCTGAAGACCATTTACAGGTAAAATAATAAATCTTATTTTTCGGGTTATTTTTGTAAATCGCGCGTATTGCCGGAGTAGTAAGCAATACATCACCGAAAGCATGCGTCTTGATTAATAAAATATTACCCATCTATTTTTTATATAAATTTCTTCAACTGCTGATTTAAGCGGATAAAACCTGGATTATTTGTAAGGGCTGAAGACTTCGTCGTGAGCTCAGTCGAACGATTTTCAGCCCTTACTCTGGAGCCCATGCATCATCCTTACCCTTTAACAGTCTTTTTATGGAATCTCTCATGAAGTATAAAAAATTAACAATGACTTTATGTTTCATGATCTTTAACATTGGTTTGGAGATGAGTATTCCCATAATCCACCGTGGAATAGGACGGCAATAGAGATAAAAAAGAAAATTAATGTAAGTCTTCTTTCTCGATTCGAATTGCCGTGTCATGTCAAAAATAAGCCCTTTTTCCTGTGCCTTTTTTTGTAATTCAGTACCCGGAAGAAAAATTAGAGAAAAAACGTTCAAACGATAAGGTCTCGGAAATTTTTGAATCATATGCAGGGTTTCAATGAGGTCTTCTTCTTCTTCAAAAGGATTATCAATAATAAAATCGTAAAAGGGCATTAATTTACCCTTAAACTGGTGTATCAACCTGACAGAATTCAGGACTTTGTCGGTAGAAGGACCTCTTTTATAAAGCTTTCTGGTTCTTTCGCTGCCTGTTTGTATGCCAATTTGTACTTCATTCATGCCTGCATCAACAAGGATTTCCAACTTTCTTTTGTTAATATCGTGTGCATGAGCCAGGCAACGTAAAGGTAAACCGATTTCCTTTTTATATAAAGCAGCATATTTTTCTAATTGGTCTTCTTTCAGTGCAAAAAAATTGTCATCACAAAACGTTATTGCCTGCATACCGGGAAAACGGGATTTCATTTCCTTCAATTCATCAACGACATTTTCTGCAGTGCGAAATCTCAAATATCCGCTGTCTGAATAAAGGGCTTTAAAAGTTGAACAATAGGTACAACTATACGGACATCCCCGTGATGAAAGGGTTTGGTAGACTACCGTGCCCTCTATTTTTAAATGCTCGCTCAATAATTCCTGCGTCATTTTGTGCATCGTTGTTCCGTCCCACAAATAATGTCCCTCTAACGAATAATCGGGGTATGGCAGCAAATCGAGATCTTCGATAATCGGAGCAAGCTGGTTTTTTTTGTAATTTCCGTTTTTGAGGAACCAAAATCCATTCAAACCGGAATAATCTTCATTTTTTTTCATAGCGCTTAAAAGATTTTTTATTGCGATTTCTGCTTCACCAATACTGACGATATCGGCATAACCAGCAGCATCGTCAGGCCGGGCAGAGATATGTTTTCCGCCCCACATTATGGGTACTTTTATTCTGCTTCGCAGTGCTTCTGTTAGTGCTTTAACTGCATTGAAATGGCATGAGAAAAATGATATCCCCACAAAGTATGAATCATAGGTCATCTCTTTTATAGCATCTGCTAACGAAGTGATAGAATGGGCATCCATTTGTTTTAAGATATATGGCGTAAATATAATTTCTGTTGAAAATCCTTCTTTTCTCAAAGAAGATGAAAGGATTCTAATGCCATATGCCATTAAATCATCATATGGTGCAATGAATGTAACTTTTTTGTTCATGATGAGAAAAACACCTCCAATTAAATAGATATTAATTTTAAATAATTAATCAACTATAATACTTCCAATAGGTGGAGGTTCTGTCTTGTTTTTATATAAATACCAAAGGTAATGACTGGGATGTTCTTTGACATACCGCTCCATTAAGCTGCCAAATTTAAATAAAACATTTATTTCCCGTTCTTCTTTATCGCTGCCATCTTCAGGCACAATTTCATTATCTATGATGATTTTGTGCTTGTCATTTTTTTCTCTTATAGTAAAAACTGGCAATATTGCTGCATTTGTTCTTTCTGCTATTTTTACGAGAGAGGGTGATAGCCTTACCTTCCTTTGTAAAAAGGGCACTGAAATCCTATTAGGATCCAATATTCCATCAAGTGACATAACAAGAATTTCGTTGTTCTGTAAAATACGGTAAATTTGCCTTGGTGTGCTCCCTATGTAAAAAAAATGCGCGGGAAGGCTTTTTTCACATTGATATTCAATTTTCATGGTTATATTTTTTACAATTGATTTGTCATTGCCCGTTAAATCGAGAGGATTCGCTGCAACCTGAGTTATTTTATAACCTTTGTACCCCAGACAGGGCAGTATCATTTTATATGAACCAAAATGACAAAGTGCAATGATAACACCTTTACCTTTGCCGAGTGCGTTACGGAGATGTTCCATTCCGTCGATAGTGCAAAGATATTCCGATTTTTTGCTATTCAATTTAGGAAACGACCATATTTCAAAAAGATCTTTTCTGAAATTACGAAGAGTTTCTACAATGATTTCTTTGATTTCCGAATCAGTAAACGTTCTTTTGCCAAATAGCAATTCCAATTCGCTTTTCATAACTCCGGCTCTTTCTCCCCCTGATGTTAACACTGCGAGACTGTTAGCGAGGTTATGTTTTAATTTTAACGGCAAGTAAGGTATTGAGTATCTAAGGGAATATAAAAAAAACACCTTTGCCGCTTCAGAAAAATCAATAATGCCTTTCATAATTATTCAAATAAAAGTTCTTTATGTTAGTATTAAGTATATTTTTGATGATAACTAAATTTGGTTGATCAGGATTCCTGTTTTAGGTTCTTTTAAATGTTTAAACTTGCTAAAAGCTTCTTCGATTGTTTCTTTGGAAGTTTTCTGGAGTTGTGCTGTCAAAAGGACAACATTTGCCATTGTGGACATGAATATGGTGTCGTTGCATGCAATGACAGGGTCGGTGTCAATAACAATGTGATCGTATTCCAGATTATCTAGTTGTTCGGAAATACCTTCAATCATAGCAATACTGGGGATATCAGCAATTTCTTTAAAATATAAAACATCAATATTGTATATATCACTTCTTCTGATGAAATTTTTAAGAACTATTTTTTTATCAACCGAAAGAGTGTCTTTTGTCTGTAAACGCCATTCAGCCGTTGAAGAAATATCCAGTAAGAGAGCTTTTTTGCCGGAGACGGTTAATTCTTTTGCCACCAGAAGGGCGATGGTAGAAGTTCCCACATCAGTTTCTGTGCCTGTAAAAAGAATTGAACGTGCGATTACATTGCCGGAAAGGACTTTTGTGCCGGAAATAATGTTCCAAACGGAATTCCTGATAGTATTGTTTTTCAGTACTTTCCGGACAAAATTTCTCTGTTTAAGTAATGAAAGTTCATCTTTTAGTGTTGGGAAATAACCAAGTAGTTTTTTCGGGATAATGTTGAGTCCAAATATCTTTTTATATTTTGGTAAACCATAAAGCAGATTTCCGTGAAAGTCCTTGCGTGCTTCTGCAAGTGTTTTTATTGATTTGTCGGTAGATTCTTCCAGCAGAATTATTGAAAAGGCTATTGTAATGCTAAGAAACAAGGAGATAGCAAAAAACTTTATTCTGTTCGGAAAATAAGGAGAAGATATTGTTGATGCGTCAGCGTAGTTGAGTACCGCAAGATTTGAAGGACTCATGCTTAATAACACTTCTGCATCAGAAATACCCTTTGTCAAATTTGTGAATTCAGTATTTAAAGATGATTGCTGGCGTTCTATTATGTTGAATAATAGTTCGATTTTCTTTACATGTAACGTTTTTTTGTAAATTATGTCGGTTAAATCGCGAAGTATCGTGTCAGTTGTTTTGTAAATTTCGAGATTCATTTTTGTATCATAATAACGTTTTTCCAGTTCAGTATAGTAGGAGTTTCTGGAAAAATTTTCATCCGCTAAAATTCTTTCTATTTCCTTATGTATCGCCTTTTTATACTCTGATATCTGCACCCTGGATGCAATAACATCAGGATGCGCCTCAGTTAAGTCAACCTTCATTTTTGCTATATTTGTTTCAAGTGATACTATTTCCTGTTTATATGCTTCTAGTGTGGGATTTCTTTCGATGGCTTTGCTGGATAAATAAAGTTCCGGAATTACGGCAATGGTTTTGGTTACCTCTTCCAAAGACTTTTTCTCTTCTTCTGCTGTTTTTGTATTCTGATGAATTAAGTCAAGATAGCTATAATATTGTTTCAGTCCTTGTTCTATTTCCATCGTAACATCAATAATTCCGTACTTTTTTCTATATCGGAACAGCCTTCTTTCCAGTTTTCTTAATTCTTTTTTGACATATTCGAGCCGCTCTTTCATTGCTTTTTGCGCCAATCGTGCTTCGTCTTTAAAAATATCTGCATAAAGTATCATAAAGGAGTCAATAGCTGCGTTTGCAACCTTTTCCGCTCTTTCCGGAGTGGAGGAGTATCCTGCAACTTCTATGACGTCGCCGCTTTCTACTACATCGACTCCAATACCTTCCCTGTTGAAAAAAAGATTGAATTCACTTCCTATGATAAATTTATCAGGTTCAACCAACTGTCCCCTTTCATCGGTAATATTCATGGTTGAAATAATCCTTTTCATGGATTTGGGATTTTTTAACATTGCAAAGAATGTATTATCTAATTTATTTTTGTCTGAATATTCGAAATTGCTGATGTTTGCCGGCAATCCAAGGTATTGTGTTTGTGTTGCATTCGTATGCATCCAAAGTTGCGAAGATGCCTTATACACTGATCGGCAGGAAAAAGAAAGCAATTGCGGCAGCAACGTGAAAACCAGCACAACAATAATAACAATTTTCTTTCTTCTGGAAATTACATCAAGGAATTGTTTTATGAGCGACATTTTAAGGTATCCATTCTTTCGTTTTCTAATCTTTTATTGTTTTCACGGTCAATTGCAATTGCCATGGCATGTCCTATGCCTAAATAAAACCATAAGGGTAAAAAGGTGTGAGAAAAAGAGGTAACAGCATTAAGCAGTAACGTCCCTACACCTGAAATATAAATCTGCATCCATTTTTTATATTCGGAGGAAATACAGCTGATATATGCTTGAATAAATCTCTTGCAAGACAAAATCAAAAACCACAGCCACAAAAGTGCGCCGACCAATCCATATTCGGCAAATATATGAACGTATAAATTATCAAAACAAATTTCCGGGTCTAAGTAAGTAAAAAAACCACCGGAACCTCCACCTAACCCGTAATGGCCTTTTATAGAAAGAATACCTTTCTTCCACCGTTTGATCCTTGAACCTAATGAAGAGGATTCATCGGTGGTTTCAGTCGATGTTTTGGAGGTATAATCCAATGCCTTCGCAAAATCATTCGTAGGGATTCTCGAGAGAAAAAATCCAATTACGATAAGGGAAAAAATAAGCGTCCAGACGATAATAACATGTTTGTTGACCGAAGCATTGATAATGGTAAAAATATAAAGCCCGAATAATAGTGAAAGTAACGGTCCTTTGCTCAGAGTTGTTAACAGGGCAACGAATATTACTATTGCAATGATTGACAGGAAAAATTTTGTCAATTTATTTCCTGTATAAATAAACCCAAGCAGCAACATGAGCGACAGGGAGAGGTAATATGCGGTAGCAAGGGGGTGCATGAATCCTTGTCCGCGCAACATCTGTTCAGGATTGAATACAAAACGAATCAGATGTTCATTATAGTGATATAATATGTCTTCTATTGTTTTATTTGATATGAGAGAATAGTAGCAAACAATGCTGCTAACAAAACCCATACCAACAAAAAAGGCAATTGCTATTTTTATTTTTAAAAAACTGTTCAAATTTACTATGGTGAGGAAAAAGAAACATATGGCAATAAAAAACATCGCCATATAATAGGCACCCATTGTTTTTTCAGTACTCCAGAGAATAGAGATGATTCCCCATACGAATAATAGTAAAAGAGGGAGATATCTCTTGATTTGAAAATCTTCGGTTGAAATCCTTAAACCACGCGATATAAACCAAATGAGTAAACAATACAGTATGAATGGTTCCGAAAGGTTGAAAAAAGTTCTATAATCGCCCCAGATTCTAATTTCAATGCTGATATAAGAAATAAGGAGTATTGCAAAGAGATAAGGAACATGTGGCCTGAAAATCGAAAGAGTTACTATTGAGGTTGCTCCGAGCAGGATAAGGGTTATCAAAGGATTGATAAATGCTGTAGAAGATATTGCTATTCCAAAAGGAATAACAAGAATCCATCGGTAGGTGTTTAATTTTTTATTATGAGTAAGAGAATAGTTCATCTATGGTTTATGGGTTTTAAAAAATCATCCTGGCAGTTCTTTTGGAAACTGCCAGGATGATCGCATTCATCAAGGTGAATCAATGTTGTATTTTATCAGCAAAAGGCTTTTGCAAATTTCTAATTGAGTTTGAAATCGTTTCTGCTTTTCCCTCAAGCTGCTTTACAAGACTTGAATCTATATTGCCCAGTCGTTCTGCAAGTTGAAGATACGTTTCTAATTCTGCAACACATCCATTTGCAATAGAAAGATGATTGAAAAACTCTTTCGGATTTTGCATCGACTGTCCCTTTGCAATCGTTGCCGGAATTGATGCTGCTGTACGTATTAATTGCCCCACCAGCGCGTCATTTTGTCCCTGTGGGATTTTTTTTGTAAGGTTACAGCATTCAACGGCAAAATCCATAGAACTTTGCCATACTTCCAAATCACGATATGATTTGCCTTCCATTGGCATTGGGCGTCTATCAGAAGGCAGACCGCGTTGAGGCGGCATTTGACGTCCTCCCGTTGGCGGTTGTCCATATCCTCCCGGCATTCGTTGCGTTTCTCTGGTCGGTTTCGGTTCTTTGCTTTCTGCAATCTCTGCTTCTGAAGTTTCTTCCTCACCTTCATCGATTTCTTCAGCCACATATTCCGAATCTTCTAGTTTTTTACCTTCTACGAATACAGGAACAGAAGATAATTCTACGGTAAGGGTGGTGCCTGAAGACGTAAGGGTCTTTGTATTAAAAATATTTTTTGACGCGGAATGTATTTGTTTTCCTTCGGAGGTATTTGGTATTGCCTCTGTTACCGTGTATTTACTGTTTTCGGCAACTCTTAAATCCAAACTCTTTTTCCCGCTATCTTTTTCGTACCATAGCACATAAACGTCTTTATCATCCTGCGGGAATTTATATGCAAATATGTCGTTTTTGCCGGTAGAAATTGCCACGACATTGTTCCACTGCGAATCTTTAAGTTTTTCCGTCATCTGCTTGTACGTATAAAAAGCAAGTTTTTTAACACCGTAACCCGGATCTCCCGGACAATTGCCGTCATAAATGAAACCTGTGTATTCAAACATTGATTGGCAATCAAACGGAGGCCAGCCCTCAACAAGTGCCCATGCCCAGAATACTTTTTTAACACCATAGCTGAGGGGATAGACAAACCTTTTTATCACTTGAATGGCCTGACCCTTTTCTCCTTCTTTACTGCTTGCGCCTGTCTCAGTTATCCATACTTCAACGTTGGTTAATCCGCTTTCGTCAAGGGCATTACGTAATATTTTATAGGTTGCATAAGAATCGATAATGCTATCGTCAAACCAGTGAAAATCAAATATGTCGATGGAATCCTTGTCCAGTCCCCTGATTACCGGAAGCCAAAATTCATTTAATATTTCAGTCCTCATTTGTGGCGGCGGGCTTACTATTCCTCCACTGAGCACTTTTGCGCTTTTATCTGCACTTTTTACAGCATCTGAAGTAATAGTGATAAGTTCTACATATCCCTTCCATTCGCTTCCTTTTTGGGTTTGGCCGCCCATAACTCCAGGTCCTTGCGGTCCGCGTCCCTGAGCCCCTGGTCCTCCAAACCCTCCTTGCCCACCAGGCCCTCCAAATCCGCCGGGTCCTCCAGGTCCTCTCCTTTGGTTCATGCCGGGCATTTGCTGTGGCGGTTGCCCTCCTTGTCCCCCCGGACCTCCACCCTGTTTCTTTTTAATCTGAATAACGGGTTCATTTTCAACCTGCCAGTATTTTACGGGGTTTTTAAGTCCTGGCATATCGTCTTTGCCGTCTCCATCATAGCGCTCAACTGCTTTCTTGACAAATTCGATATAAGCATCTTTTGCCTGTGGGACGATAAATTCCCATGAACCCGGACGTAATAATGTTGGATTAACATTAATGGTGACGACAATATTCAGTTCTTCCGGGATTCTCTTTAAAAAATTATCAGGGATACTCCAATTGTATTTTCCGTTTTTAATAGATTCTTTATCTCTTTGTACAAAAGACCAGTCTAAAACAGGGTTTGACTGACGTTCCCACTTAACGCCAAGTTCTATTGCGGTTGCGTAAGGGGGATTATCTGCCGGCGCTCCGTCGAATTCGAAATTTTTTCTTTTTGCCATCATCTCCTCGTTGCTTTTCCTTTTAGGTGCATAAAATGAAGTGGTAAATCCAAAAGGAGAATCGAGAGCTGCTTCATCCCATGCGTAAATAAATGAGTCCGCAGAAAAGCTAAATGAAAAAGTCAGCAAAAGCGGAACAATACTAAACATCTTTCGATATGTTTTTTTAAACATCATAACGCCCTCCCAATTACTTTTTGTTTAATTTTGCCTTTAATAGATTCAGTCACAGATGCCATAGTAAGCACAACCATGTCTAAAAACCTTAAAGACGGGTTTAAATAAAATAATGTTTTAATGTTATCTGTATTCTCAGGGAGAAGTGATTTAACAGGAGATATTATTCCCTGTTTAATCGCAGTCTTATATATTTCCGTATCCGGCTCCAACCGTATCCATCCGATTTGAACGTTAATGTTCCTCTTTAAAATTTTCTTTACAACAAGAGAAACGGATTTGTAGAAAAGCATTTTTATCATTCCAAAATATGTTTCTCCGGGTGAATTTATAAACATTGTAATAATAAATTTAATGTCCTTTACGACTGGATCAGTAGAAATGATTTTCAATAGACGCCAAACATCTCTTTCTTTTATACCTTTTCTCAGAGAAATTAATGAAGAAGTTGATAATCCATCAGGCGAAAAAGAGATTCCGCTACAACCGGCTTTTTTCAATAAGTGTAAAAAATCTTTCGTAACACCTCTCACGTCTAACCAGCACATCCAATTAATCTTATCCTGAAGGTTTCGTTTTATTATTTCTTCACATATGCCTGCCGCATGCTCCAGCGGCCTGTTAAAAAGAGAATCTGCAAACATAAACTGTCGTACTCCATACGTATGGACAAGGGACTCTATTTCGTCCACTACGTCTTCAGATGGTCTCGATCGTAAACGGTTGCCATTCAATGCCGGATAATTGCAATATGCGCAGTTTAACGGGCACCCTCTTTGCGTCTGAATTCCGATAGCAGCTTCCCCTTCTTTATAAGGGACTGGATCAACGATGTCCCTTCGGGGTGCCGGAGAATTTTCAAAATGAGGAAGCATTCTTGATCCGGTATAGTGCACTGCACCATTTTTGCGGTAATATATACCTCTTACTTTTTCCGGGTGTTCAAAATTGTCTACAAGTTCAGAAAGTGTTTCTTCTCCCTCCAGGTATATCCCATACTCTATTTCAGGATTGGCGTCCATTATTTCTTTGGCAAACATAGAAAACCCTGTGCCGCCAACAATAATACGTGCTGAAGTGTCGGTTTTTTTTATCGTATGTAAAAGATTTTGAAAATCCCCGTAATAGTTAAGTGGTTTCTTCCTTGATTGATTATCTATGTTTCTTAGTGAAATACCAATTGCCTGAGGATGGTAATCCAGAATCACTTTTACTAAATCACCGATTGGATTCAACGAAAGATTCGGATCGTAAATACGTACCTCATGCCCGGTGAGAAAGCTCGCAATATATGAAATTCCCAATGGGTACACCGGAGGGAAAATGTCTCCCTTAAGATATGATTGAACTAATAAAATTTTCATGATCAGTAAAGGTAAAAAGGGATATTTTATGTTACCTCAATTATGGTTAAAAGGTAAATTTAATCGAAATAACCAAGATCCGTAAGCCTTTCAGCTATCTTTTGGCTATCTTCATCAGAATAAACGGATTGTTCTTCTGTTTCAAACGTATACTCTTTATCATCATATTTTGCTGATTTTTTGCGAAGGAATTCTTCTGTGAATATTTCATTTAAAATTCTACCGTCAATGGAATTGGGTACCGCAACATCCATTGTGTAAAGTATCGTCGGCAGAAGATCTGTGATCTTCGCCTTCATATTGGTAATTCCTTTTTTAACGTGCGGCGATTTGTAGATGAATATACCATTTGGTGCATGGTCGCCACACAATTGTTTAAAAGGTTGAATAACGCCGTTTCGTCCGCCGGATCTCAATTTTTCATAAAGAGTCTTGATGCTGTTATACTTTTCATTCCACATGATAACAAGATCAGGCGATTTATTTACATACTCACCGGCAAAAATATCTTCTTTCTTCAAAATAGTTTTAATGACAGGTTTCCCATTTTCAGGGTCAGTGAGAGTGCTCAGTTTGCGTATAATTTCTTCTCTTATTGATTCATATTCTTCTCCGGGGTTAACAATACCGTAAGGTTCTCTTCCTTTTACGTTAACAAAAATGTTTCCCCACGAACCGATGAAATAGGCGCGTGTTTTTGACCAGTCAATATAGTGATCAAACAGGATTTTTTCCGCTTTTTTCAGATACTTTCTCTTTGCCCTTTTATAGAAATCTTTCAGCTTAAAAAAGGGAGATTCTTTCTTTAAAACAAGAAAACCATTTTCAAGCAGCCATCGGTTTACGTCAACACTCTTATATACTCCATACATGCCGTGATCTGACATAACAATCACGTTTGTTGTATCATCCAGTTCATCCAAAAGCCTTCCTATAGCATCGTCAACTTGTTTGTAAACGGTGTATATTGCATCTTCTAATCCGGGAGAATGCCCCGGATGCTCTTTATCTTTATATCGCCAGAAAGAATGTTGTACCCTGTCTGTCGCTGTAAAGACTATCATAAAAAAATCAACAGGGTATTTGGTCATTAGGTAGTGTGCGGTTTTTTCACGCACCTTAACCATATCAATCATATGATCTACGTATTTCTGAGGGTTATTCATTAAAACAGGGTTATGCTCCAAATCGATAATATAATCGCCAACTGCGGCTTTTAATTCGTTTTTAAATTGCCTGGGATGGGTAAATTCGCTTTTTGTGCTAGGCGTATCCAAACCGGAAATCATAAACCCATCAATTTTGTCAGGAGGATATGTGCCGGGAATATTTATGATTGTTGTTGTATAGCCTGCCTGATTAAGATACCACCAAACAGGTTGTGCTTTACAATTGGTACGGTTCATAAAATGAATGTTGTGATCGATATTTGATTTTTCGATAAAATCAAATATCCCGTGTTTCCCTGGGTTAACGCCGGTAAAGAAAGATGGCCATGCTACAGGGCTTATTGGAGGAACAGAAGATTCCAGGGTGCCGGAGCAACCATTATCTATGAGTGATTTTAAATGCGGTAGTTTGCCCTCTTCCAGCCATGGGCCAATAATATCAAAAGTTGCGCCATCAATACCGATTACAAACACCTTTTCATTATTTTTCATAAAACACACACCTTTTTAACGAATGGAAAACTACTTAAATACTTTTAAGTTGCACGGCCAATAAATAATTGCTATAAAGTCTAACAGTTTAAAAACAAACCATGATCGATAAATTTTTTATGCAGGTAATTTTGAAGCATGTAGTTATTTACACGCTAGTATGGCTGCTTGAAGCTCAAATATAACATAATTTCCGGAAACATTCCACGCTCTATTAAATATTTCATAAATAAGTACAAAACATGTTTTTCGCACATATAACCGCACCTAAAATAGTTCATAAGTTTATTTCTAAATTAAGTGACATTAATCTAAGAGAGCTTCTTAAAAGCGGTTTTGTTTCTTTTGTTTTTAAGATAGCGGGAATACTGGCTTCATATTTATTAATGCTGGTAATTACAAGAAAATATGGAGCCCATACAGCAGGAGTATTTGCCCTTTTCCTCACATTTTTGAATATTTGCGCTGTATTTGGAAGGCTTGGCATAGAGACTACTTTGTTAAGATTTATAGCTGAATACTCTTCGCAAAACAAAGATGGTCTTATTACCGATATCTATGTTAAAGCACTAAAAATAATTATCCCCGTTTGTGCTCTTATCAGTATTTTTCTGTATTTCCTTTCTCCGTATATAGCCAAAAACCTGTTTCACAAAACACACCTGTCAACCTATTTTCAGATTGTTTCCTTTATTATCCTTCCGATGGTTATTATTTTCATAAATTCAGAAAGCCTGAGAGCGATTAAAAAGATTAAAGAATACGCCTTTTTACAAGACTTATCTATACCACTGTTCTCAGTATTCATATTAGCAATATTTCTCTTTATCAATAGATGGGAATATATGCCATTTGTCGCATATTCTGCAAGCATTTCGATTGTACTTTTTCTGTCACTGCTTTTATGGTTAAAAAAATTAAACTTTACTCCGGTTTCACCAGAAACAAGAATTAAATACGCTACTCTTCTTAATATATCTTTACCTATATTAATATCAAATTCGTTATGTTTATTTATGGGATGGACTGATAAAATCCTGCTCGGTGCTTTTAAAACGGAAAGTGATGTAGGAATTTACAATATTGCTTTTAAACTGTCAACGCTGACAAGTATCCCTCTTTTCGCATTTAATAGTATCGCAGCACCCAAGTTTGCCCAGTTTTATGGGAATGGTGATATTAAATCCCTGGCAAAACTAGCCCAACAAGTTACGAAGCTCATTTTTTGGATAACGATTCCAATATTGGTAATGTTTTTTGTTTTTCCTTCCTTTTTTCTCAAAATCTTTGGCGAAGAATTCCAACTCGGTAAAAATGCATTAATCATGATGACTGCCGGTCAACTGGTAAATACCATTTCAGGTCCAGTTGCATATATTTTAAACATGACGGGAAAGCAAAAAATTTTCCGCAATGTAATGTTTCTTGTTGCAATAGTAAATATAACATTAAACCTTTTATTCATCCCTAAATATGGTATAAACGGTACGGCATTTTCAAACATGGTAAGTGTTATGTTGTTAAATATTTTACTGTTTATTGCCGTAAGGTATTACTATCAGTTCTATACATTTTCAATTATCAACGTTTTTACTTTAAAGAAAAGATTATGAATTTTTGACCACCAGACAACGATTCCTTTATTTTTAATTCACAGGTATGTTAATTGTAGTTCCACCTCCGGCTTCTGTTTCTCCATGCGTTAGCACATCTCTTGCCTGAGGATATAAAATTACGCCGCTTTCAAAACTAATAATGGCGCTGAACATTTGTTGGAAATAAGAAAAATACCTTGCGATGTTTGATATAATCATTCTCGGCACAAATATTATATCCCCGTGTTCTAACATCATGTTTTGAGAAAGATCACCATTCTTCCAGACATCCTTTATGTTTAAAGCGTAAATCTTCGGTTTGTCTTTATCCCTTCTCATTAAAACTACATTTCCAAGTTTTGCATTACTTGTTGCGCCGCCAGCGCGGGAAATCGCTTCTACAACACTAATGTCCGTATCAAGCACAAAAAAACCGGGCGAATTAACCTCTCCAAGAACAATGGTTTTCTTACTTTGTATCCCTGTAACGTTAACCATCACCTGCGGGTTAACGACGTAATGAGACAGCCGGCTTTCCAACTCTTTTCTGAGATCAAAGATACCAACACCGGCAACCTGTACGTCTCCGATTAACGGGAACATTATTTTTCCGGAGTTATTAACCCTTATGGAACTTTGAAGATCGTCATGCCTGTAAACAGCAATATCGACTGAATCGCCTACGCCGATTATAAACTGTGATATTTCTATATTACTTGGTCCTTCGATTTCTTCATTTTGATCTCCTTGTGCTTCAGTATTTTCAACAGCAGTTTTTACGCCTGTAGAGGTGCAGCCAGCAAAAAAGATTAAAAGTAAAATCAGAGATGGTAATAATGTGGGAACAATGCCTTTTCCCCTGTAATTTATAAACGAACGGGTATTTATTGTAATCATATGAGTGAAACTTTCTTGTTAATTTAATGATTAAGGAATTTTAATGCTTCGACTCCGCTCAGCATGACGTCATTACTATGCCATTGCAAGTATGTTTGATATTAAATTACGATGTATGGTAGTCATATGTTTATTAAAATTTTTCCATCTGTTCTTTCTGAAGAAGCCCTGATTGCATCCATTATTTTTGCAAAGGGGTATTTTGCAGTAATCATTTTCTTTAATTCAAGCTTGCCGTTTGAGATTAGTTTAATAATGGAAGGAAAAATTGCGTATCCTGAATGTCCTCTTGCCCCAATGATTTTATTCGCACCGGATACAAGATTGTCCAGATGCATTGATGTTGTAGTTGCTGCGCGCCCAAGATATATTATTTTTCCGTTAATGGCCATTGAATTTTCCATTTCAGGAATTGTGAGGGGGGCAGCGCCTGCAGCTTCTATCTGTATATCAGCGCCCCAGCCTTTTGTTAACTGCATAACTTTTTCTCCGGGAGGGCAGTCTCCCATTTTTTTTGTATTAAAAGCAAAGTCTGCTCCCATCTCTAAGGCAATGTCCGCCCTTTCATCTATTATATCAAAAGCAATAATCTGGCTTGCTCCGGCAATTTTTGCCATTGCAATAGCGCCTAATCCAATAGGTCCGGCGCCATATACAACTACAATGGCGCCCGGATGAAATCCGCCCCCTACGATAAACATGCCATTATATGCACAACCTACAGGTTCAATAAGCGCGCCAATATCAAACGCCTCTTCTTCTGAATATATTTCCCGAAAATCATTAATTTTCCAGCAATATCTTTCATTTATTGCAACATATTCCGCAAAAGCGCCGTCAGCGCTTAATCCCATCAATTTGATAGATTTACACTGATTCGGTGAACCACTCCTGCATGCCTGACACATGCCACACCATATGATGCTTTCCGCGGCAATCCAGTCGCCTGTCTTAACATTTCGCACATTTTTGCCGGTCTGTTCAACTATTCCTGCTAATTCATGTCCGATGATGCGGGGAAGTTCCGTTATACCTGAGAATATTATATACCCATCTCCATCGGTTTCGTAAAGATGGGTATCAGACCCGCAAATTCCGCAGCTTTTTATTCGAACAAGAATTTCATCGTCTCTCAGGTTAGGCACCGAAACATCTTTTATTTCAAATCGCGTATTCTTCCATACTTGGCTCCCCACATTTGCCCGTTTTTTAGTTTGTTCTTCTTTGCTTAACGGATAATTTTTCCTGGGATTCCACTCGCCATCCACAACCAGCGCCTTCATACATGCTCCAAAGTTAAAAGGTTTTTGTTTATTTTGCCGCTGCCGCTTTTGGGAATATCTTTTCTGATTTCAATTATTCTGGGGAGTTTATAATGAGGCAGCCGATCTTTACAAAAATCCAGAATTTCTTGTTCTGTTACATTCGTTTCCGGTTGTAGAACGGCAATTGCTTTTGGAATTTCCCCTCTCAATCTGTCCTTTACCGAAATAACCGCTACTTCTTTTATATAAGGGTGCTCCAATAGTACCCGCTCAATTTCCTGTGGATATACCTTGAGTCCGGCAACTTTCATCATACCGGATTTTCTTTCCATAAAGTAAAAGTAACCGTTTTCATCCTTTATCCCCAGATCACCGCTATAGTACCATCCATCTTGAAAACAAGCAGGACTAACATCGCCGTAATAATTCTTGACAACTGCCGGCCCTTTGAAAATCATTTCTCCGACTTCTCCCGAAGGAAGTTCATTATTATCTGCATCAACAATTTTTACCTCATACGTTGGGCATGGTTTCCCAACAGAGCGTTTTGGTATAACACTACCCGGACGGTTAGCAATCGCGATTCCGGTAGTTTCCGTACTGCCCCATACCGGAATAATCGGGACTCCTATTTTGTGCTCGAATTTTTCTATAAGGTTTGTGCGGGTATACATTCCACCGCTCTCAGGGATTCTCAGAGAACTTAAATCAAACGTTTTGTGTTCGAGAATTTCCAACAGGTTCTCATATAAAGGGGCAAGTCCCATCATACAAGTTACTTTATGGGTATCAATTGCACTTGCGATAGATTTCGGATAAATTTTTTCAACAAGCACCATCGTTCCTCCCAGATAAAGAGGACGGGCAAATATTTCATGAGGATGGGCAAAGGGTGCAAACATGCAAAGGTGGACGTCATCGCTCTTTAATCCAAGTATGTCAATTGCAGCAATGGTATTCCAGTATATGTTGGAATGTGTGGTTTGTGCTCCTTTTGAATTTCCTGTAGATCCCGAGGTATAATTTAAGTAAACAACATCATGTGCTTGAATATCAAGATTCGGGTTATTTGTTTTTCCCGTATTTATAATATCATTCCAGGATACGCCCCGGCCCTCATATTTTCCTACAACAATAATAGGTATTTGGATATTGTCTGGCAATGAACGAATCGCGTGGTCCAGATACAAGCTGTGGACTATCAGGCAAGAAGGCATAATATTTTTAAAAATGGTTTTTATACCTTCCTCTGTAAGTTCATAATTAATCGGCGCGGCTATACCGCCTGCTTTAGCAACTCCCAGGAAGCTTATCACCAGTTCGGGAATTCTTGGAAGCATTAAACCTATCCGGTCACTTCTTTTAATACCCATCTTCAATAATTCGTTTGCCAGGCTGTTTGCCGTTTTGTTGAATTCCCTGTAATTGATTTTTTTATGATGGTAAATAATGGCAGTTTTTCCCGGAATCTCTTTGGCATGGTGCTCTAATACCTCTGGCAAGGTGAGACATTTGTCTCTTATGTTTTGCAATTCTTTTTCCTTTTTAAGGAATGGAAGCCATTTCTTTTTTCTCGTTATCGTTCTGATGTTTTCGCTCATTTTTAATCACCAATAGATTTGATTCAAGAGTACCGAATAAAATATATTCTGGCGTATTCAAACAGTTTTATGCAGTCATTAATAGTCTGAATACATTATACCCTTATTCTTATTACGGCATATGACATACATCACATTTGAAAAAATATTTTACCTCATACCAATAAATTATTGGTATGTTCTCTTAAAATAACTTTCCTTCCCTTGTAAGATACCAAAGTATGATTATCCTTTAGCACCTTAATAATCCTCGTAATTGTTTCGCGTGACGCCCCGACCATGCTGGCAATTTCTTTATGGGTTGGAGCGTGCGATATTTCAATACCGCTTTTTGTTTTTTCGCCTTGATCGTTTGCTAACTGCTGGAGTAATCGTATGGTTCTGCCGTACACATCCAGAAAAGCCAGACTCTCGATCTTTTCATTTGCATGTCTGAGTCTGGTGCAAATTTCATTAAATATTCTTGTTAATATGTCAGAATAGGTTGAAATAAGCTTATAGAATTGTTTCCGGGTAAGTAGAAATAACGTAGTATCTTCTAAAGCAACTGCGCTTGCAGACCTGGTTTTATTATCTACCAGCGCCATTTCACCAAAAAAGTCGCCTTCCTTCAAAAGAGAAAGTACGATTTCCTTGCCGTCTTCATTTAAAAGAGTGATTTTTACTTTTCCTGTGACCACAATATAAAAAGTATCTCCCGGGTCGTGCTGGTAAACAATTATGCGCTCTTTCGGAAAACTTTTAGTAATGCCTGCTTCGAAAAGTATTTTTAACTGTTCGTTGGTGAGGCTATTAAATAAAGGTACGTTTTTTAAATGTGCGTATAAACTAAAATTATTTGTTTCATACATAAATAAATAAGAGGCGCCACATGAATCTATGGGTTCTTGCAAATGTATACTGCTTCCCGGGGTATTTTTTATAAGAACTCAATCAGAACAAAAACGGGCGTCCCTTCCCCTCTCCTTTATAAATTAAAATTATTTACAGTAAATTTTATACGCAAATTTTCAAAAAAGTTGCAAAGAACAACATTTCATAAATTTTATAGCGCAAAAAAACGATAACCCCACAAAGAACAAATTATATGCCAATCACTATACTGTAAAATGTTTGCAGGCAAAGGAATCATTTTTGAGAGATCTGCAATCAGCTCTTTTCTGCCATAACTATTTGCGAGAGGTCGGCTATTTTTTCCGAATAGAGTGCATTAATTTTTTTTAGCAACAACAATCTATTATTGCGAATTTCCATGTCTTCAACATTTACAAAAACCCTATCGAAAAATTCATGTACAGGCGCGGCAAAAACGTCGTAATATGAAAAAGATGCTTCAACATATTTCTTATCTTGTATTAATTTTCTTATTTTTGATTCATTGCTGGTGTAAATTTCCCACAGTTTCTGCTCCTCTTTTTCGTTAAACAAATTTTCATTAATTGTTCCCTGACTTTTTGCTTTTTTGCCTATATTAAATGTTCTTTCCACTACAGTGACAAGGTCTGGCCAGTATTTTTCTTTTGAAAGAAGGGATATGTATTTTAATCGTTGTAAATAATCATAAACATCGTCAAATCCTGTGCCTGCATTCAAAGCAGCGTTTACCAGATCGTATCGGTATCCTTTTTCTGTATTCATTTGAAACAGTCTATCCTTGAAAAACCCCACTATGTCGGGTATCAATTTGTCGTTTATTACCGGATAGTATTCATTTTCTTTTTGTGGAAAGAGGGGAAGCAAGTTTAATGATTTTGCAAGCACCTCTTTAAGTTCAAATGTAAATCTATGATCCTCTATTATACGAATTATTCCGTAAGCATGGCGCCTCAGCGAATAAGGGTCTTGCGATCCTGTTGGGATCAATCCAAGAGCAAAGCAACTGGTTATCGTATCAAATTTATCGGCAAGTCCAACGATAGCGCCGATTGTTGAAGACGGAATTTTATCTGTGGCAAAGCGTGGCATGTAATGTTCCTCTATTGCCAGGGCTACAGAGGAGTTTTCTCCCTCCCAAGAAGCATATTCCTTGCCCATAATTCCCTGTAGTGAAGGGAATTCTCCAACCATCTGCGTTAAAAGGTCTGTCTTACACAACTGTGCTGCACGTTTTACCGTAGTGATATCATTAATACCAAAAAGTGGATAGTTAAATCTGATTAACTGATGTGACAGGTAATCGGACAATGCAATAATTCTGTTGGTTCTGTCATAATAATTGCCCAGTTTTTCGAGGAAAACAAGCTGCTTTAAATCCTCCAAGCGTCTTTTAAGGGGAATCTTTCTGTCTTCTTTCCAGAAAAATCGGGCGTCAAAAAGTCTTGCTTTTAACACTCGTTCGTTGCCTTGTATGGGGCTGTTTTCGTTGCGTTCATCCCGGTTCAGCGCTACAATAAATTTCTCTGTAAGTTTTCCTTCTGCTTTTTTTACAGGAAAGTATCTCTGGTGTTCTTTCATTGCCGTTTCTATTACAATATGCGGAATATCAAGGAATTTTTCGTCAAATTGACACGTAACGGCATTGGGATATTCCACAAGGTTGGTAACTTCATCAAGCAATGGTTCGTCGTCAAAGGTTGCACCAAACGGTTTCATTAATTGTGTTATTTTTTCTTTCAAAATTTCCCGGCGCTCATCCATATCAACGATAACTTTTTCCTGTTTAAGCAATTGCTTATACTGATCCCAGTCTGCCACTGAGATTTCAACCCTTTTTCCTGACAGAAAAGGGTGGCCGGAAAAAGATTTTCCTGCCTTTATGCCATTTATCTCAAGCGGAACAACCTTATCGCCGAATAATGCAAGGAGGGAGCGTATAGGCCGTGCGAAAAACAGGTTGCTGCTTTTCCATTTCATTGATTTTGGGAAGGAGATTTTTTGGATAATTTCAGCCAGAATACCGGATAACAGATGCAGCGTTTTTTCCCCCGTAATTTGTTTTATTGCAATACAATATTCCCCTTTAGCGGTTTTTTTTGTTTTGAGGGAGTCGCTTTCTATACCTTGCGATTTGGCAAATCCCAAACCGGCTTTCGTAAGATTTCCTTCCTTATCAAAGGCAATTGAGGCAGCAGGGCCTTGTACTTCTGCCGTAACGCTCTCCTGTTCTTCCGGCAATCCTTTGATAAAAACCGACAGTCTTCTGGGTGTTCCTGTACAATAAATGCTTTGAAATTTCAGGCGGGAATGTTTGAAACGTTCCTCGAATAATATTTTTATCTGGTTGAGTGCAGGCGTTATATAACCGGCAGGGATTTCTTCAGTTCCTATTTCAAAAAGTAAGTCCGTCATGTTAGAGTCGAAATATGTGTTTTTTGTTAATACCTTTTAAGGCATTGCGGGTGTCAACAATTAATTTTGAGTGAGAAACGATTAAATCGTAATCGAAATTGCTATGATCTGTCACAATAATACTGCAATCAATTTTTGAAAGAAACTCTTTTGTTAACGTTTTTGATTTTGCGCTGAGAGCCTGATATTTAATTTCCGGGATATAAGGATCGGAATATGTCAATCGTGCCCCTTTGTTTTTTAAGAGATTCATAATCTCCAAAGCAGGGGATTCCCGTACATCATCGACATCCTTTTTATAAGCGACTCCCAAAACATGAATGTTCGAACCTTTAACGCTTTTTTCCACATTGTTTAATACGTCAATAATTTTTTCCACAACAAATTCAGGCATTGCACTGTTAATTTGATCGGCAAGCGCCACAAACCTTAGCTCGAATCCATTTTTTTTAGCAACCCATGATAAATATAATGGATCAATTGGTATGCAATGCCCTCCAAGTCCCGGACCTGGATAAAATGACATAAATCCAAATGGTTTTGTTTTAGCAGCATCAATTACTTCCCAAACATCAATACCAAGTCTTTCTGACATGATAGCAATTTCATTTACCAGTGCGATGTTTACGCTGCGAAAGGTATTTTCCAGCAATTTCACCATTTCTGCGACCTTAGTGGAGGTAACAGGTACAATTTTTTCAATAATCTGACTATACAAACCCTGCGCCAGTTCTGTGCATTGTTTCGTAATGCCTCCGACAACTTTGGGGACATTTTTGATACCGTATGTCTTGTTTCCCGGGTCGACCCGTTCCGGTGAAAAGGCAAGATAGAAGTCTTTTCCGGCTTTCAGGTGGCCATTTTCCAGTATTGGCAATACCAATTCCTCTGTTGTTCCCGGGTACGTGGTGCTTTCCAATACCAAAAGCTGGTCATTGCGCATGTACTTTTTTATTTCATGGCTGACATTAATAATGTAAGACATGTCAGGATCTTTTGTTTTTGTTAATGGCGTTGGCACGCAAATACTCAAGGCGTCAAGTGCCGATATGGTGCTTGTGTCATCAGTAACGATAAAAAGTCCTTTTTCCACAAATTGCGCAATATCTTCATCTTTTACGTCCCCAATGTATGATTTCCCCCTGTTCAGAGAGACGACATGGTCTTTATTTTTATCAATTCCTGTAACACAAAATCCGCTGCGCACAAACTCAAGTGCAAGGGGTAGGCCAACATAACCAAGACCAATTATGCCGATTTTTGCTTTTTTTGTTTTTATCTTTTCTAACAATTTTTCCATAGTTAAAAATTGATTATTACGTTGTTGTTTGTAACGTGGAAAATGTTAATTAGTTAGGCAACAAATTGCAACAAAAAAATGATTATCATAATATCTATAATTCAACCGGAGGAGAATTTTTTTGTTAATAATAAATTCAGCCAACAGCTATACAGGTTATTTTATTAAAGTAGTTCCATACTTAGAGCATATTTTACCGAATATTTACTTTTATTTTTTGTCGTTTTCATTCGCTAATCTTGTGCCGGAAAAGTTTTTAATCAGAAAACTGCTATAAATGCATTGCATGTTGTTTAAAATCGGCATGATATAACTTTGCTGCAGAATTCAGTCGAAATTAATTGCCGGTAATTGACAGTGGCATGGCGGCCAATAAGTAGGGTTTGTATGCCATATGTTCTTTTAATTGTCACTTATTTGTGCTACCCCAGTTATAGGAGCAATATCGGGTGACTTGTTGGTTTGTGTTTTGAAAGTATAATAAAGGTGTAATAAGATTGCGGCAGTGAATGCCCTTAAACGTGAACCTGCGCTGTCTTGTTTTATATCATTATTTTGTAAGAAGGAGGATGTGTTATGGAAGAAAGATTGGAAGAAGAGTTAATGGAAGATCTTGCATACGAAGAGGCAGAGGGTGCTGCTGAGATGTTTGATGAGGAAGAGGGATTCGAAGACTACGATGCAGCCGATGAATTATTTGAAGAAGAATGGGAAGGCGGAGATGAGGATTATTTTGAGGAAGATTATGGTGAAGAGGGATTTGAAGAATTCGAAGACTATGCTGAAGATTATGGAGAAGATTACGGGGATGAGATGGAAGAAGAGGAGGAAGATGAACTTGACAGCGCTATGGCATATGCCCTGGGGGCTGAAGATGCGGACGAATTTTTAAAAAAATTATGGGGAGGAATTAAAAAGTTTGGGAAAAAGGCCAGTAAAGTTGCAGGAAAAGTAGCAAGGGCGGCAACGCCATTTGCAAAATATATTCCTGGCCCATGGGGCGCGCTAGCATCAAAAGGTCTTGGACTGCTTGGCAAACTTCGCGCTGAAGGCGCCACAGAGGAGGAAGCACTGGAAGCCTTCGCGGAACTTGCTGCATATGATGAAGCAGCCATTCCTGTTGTTGCGGGATTAGCTGCACGGGCTCTTGTAAAGAACAAAGGTGCACGATTGTCATTTCCTGCACGTAAAAAGCTGGTCAAAAACATGAAGAAGGCGGCAAAAACGCTGGTTAGGAAGAAAGGGCCAACGGCAGTTCGTGCATTACCAAAGATAGTAAAGAGCGTCAAACGCACCGCAGCGGTGAGAAGAACGCCAATTCGTGTTATGCCGAAAATAGTAGCGCGTACAGCTGCCAAGGTAGCAAAAAGTCCAAAACTTACGAGGAAACTGTCCCGTCCTTCTCCAAAGGCAAAACGAATAATTAGACGTGTCGTTGGCAAAAAGATGGGAAGAAGCTATGTTCTGAAAGGGCCTGTACGTATTACAATTTCAGGATCAGTATAATCATAAAAGCAATAAATTCTAATGAGACCGCAAATAACGAAACAATTTCTTGCAGCGAAGATTCGTGCCCTTACAGCAAGGGCACGAAGGCTTGCAACATTGTGCCCCGGTGCTGTCGGTATACGGATAAAGGATAAACCCTATGCCCCTTCGGCGGCACATTACGCGGCAGCAAACAGACGGCTTGGGGAAATAGATATGGCAATAAAAAAACGACTTCATTTCCTGTTACGCAATTGGCAAAAGGAGCCACCGCAGCAGGTACTCCTTTATATTGCTTTGGTTGAAAGAGAAGTGGATCGTGCCAGAAGGGCGTTCGGGATGTTTTTTGAAATATTCTCTCAGAGGGGGTCGGTGTTCGCCCCGGCGCTTGCGGCACATGATGCAATTGCTACTGATTGTTATGCCGCCGTGAGGAAATCAGCACCACTTGTTTTCAAAGGTCCTTTGTTGAAACCGCTTACGTACATGGAACATGGGTTTTCACCTGCCACCATGAGGCGTGGTGTCTCGTTAAGCAGGCTCCTGGGAGAACGGAATCCGTTTCCCATTATAAGGATTCCGTGGGACCGGGATAACCCGTGGCAGGCAGTATTTTTGCATGAGGTTTGCCATAATCTCCAGGCAGATCTTGGATTATGGCATGAGAATAAAGAATCGGTTACGAACCGTATGCTCCGCTCGCTTGGCGATCCCATGGTAACATCGGTATTTAGCCGCTGGCATAAGGAAATATTCGCTGATATTGCCTCTATTTTGCTTGGGGGGCCAGCCTCTGCCTGGGGATTGATGGCGTTTCTTGCCCACCCCGCTCCAAAAACCTTAACCTATAAACCCGGAGGCGTCCATCCAACGGGCTATTTGCGTGTTCTCATTTTCGCAGAGATGTTACGGAGAATGGGGTTTGAAAATGATGCGGCGAAAATGCAGAAGGTATGGAAGGGTTTTTATCAGCCAAAAGCAGGCCATAGAATTCCTGTACGTCTGCTTGAAACGTCAACAAAGACCATTCCCAACGTGGTGGATGAGATTGCATTTCAGACCAGGCGTAATCTTGCCCAGAGGGCGCTTGCCGATGTAATTCCTTTTGGCGCTGAGGATGAGCGCCAGATCCTGAGGGCGTCAAAACTTCTTATGCGTGGGATTCTTCCCGCGGATGTTCCTCCCCGGTTTCTGGTAAGCGCATGCAGTTATGCGCTACAAAGTAATGTTTCTTTGCAAAAACTATCCCGGATGGTTATATCATATTTATCAAAAATGGCTGCCAGACAGAGTTCTATTCAGAAAGAATCATGGCTGGTAGCCGCATGAGGTGAAAGACAATGAAAGTAAAAAACACTGAAAAATCTGCAACAAAAGATGTAACAATGCTTTTGCGAGATCGTCCACCAGCAACTGTTGATCTTGATAATTTAATGAGAAGGGTGTTAAGGGTAAGCGACCCAACTGATTCCACGCAGGTTGCCGAGGCATTAGGAAAATTATATGAAGTTGAGTATGAGGTAATGTCACGTGAGGCGTCCGGACTTCCTTACCGGATGGTTCCTGCACTTCAGGCTGCGCCTATGGCTACGACGACAACCCATATAGAGTTGGAACAGGCAAAGAATGACGTTGAACGTGATTTAGCGGCGCTTATGAATAATTCCATCCTGAAAGACATTGTCCCTGAACTCCGGGGATGGGCCACAGCTATCAGGACAGCAATTGCTGATGGAGTAAACGCAGCACGGTTTTCCCTCGATCCGCGTCAGAGGGATAAGACGTTTGCTATTCGCCGCCTTCTTGGCAATTACTCAAGAATCTCTCGTTATGTCGGCGCCTTAACGCCTACTCTCAATCAATCATACAGAAAACTTGCCCAAAGTCTTGATGAGGTGGCAGGAGTATTATTAGTAATAATGGGAGAGACCATTGCGAATATAGGCATGGGTGGCGGCAGATTTCTTTTGCAGTCTCCGGTAAGCGAACTGCAGGAGAGGAGAGATGCGGTCATTTATGCCCTGCGTAACCTAATTGGTTCAACACAGGAGGCATATGGGACGAATGACTGGCCAAGGGGATTGCAGGCCTATAGCCAGCTTCTGGAGCATTTAGGGAAAAACGCCCACCATGATCTGCGGGTACTGTTTCAGGAAAACGAAATTGCCCGTATGATGGATGAACTCATTCATCACGCAACAGGCAATACCTCTGAAGGTTTAAGGGCGCTGGGGTCTACGGCACAATTAACCCTGGAGCGGTTCAGGAGACTTATCTTGTTTGGACAGGGAATTATATCTCCGTCTTCACCGCCTTTAGCAGCATTTCTGACCTCTCTAAAATTATTTCTCGATGCATTTGACAATGCAGATAGCGGATATCGTCTTTTAACAATATCACGGCCCCCCGTATTATTTTACGGACTTTATGGTATTGGAGGGCAAGATCCCGCCAGCAGGAGACTTCTTGACCTGATTATTCTGCGGGGAAAACTTGCAGAAGAGCTTGATTGTTATCTTGGCTGTAATTGCGGTTCTGATGAGGCAAGGTGCCAGATAATCCTTGATAAAATACTCTATGACGTGGACCGGGCTATTGATCTTTATGCACTGGGAAGCGAGGATTTCGGAGAACCTGAGCAAAGATCAACCGCCTATGGATACGTCATTGAAGCTGTCTTGAGTACTATAATGGGTATCGGTTGCAGCCCAGGCATTAAAGAGGAAGATATTCCAGGGTGTGAATCTGGCAAGGACGTATTAAACAGGTTTTGTTCTGATATTGCAGGCAATGGTGATAATACTAAGAACTGTAAACCCACCTGTTTATATTGTGTTCCGAAAGGGTCTGCATTGGAAAAAACACTGGAGGAAATCAGGGATATACTCTGGTTTTATATTTTCAAGAAAAAAGATTTTTCAGGTGTTCCCGTTGGCATATTAGAAGATGCCGGATTTGGGAATCCACCCGTTATTTCTGTAAAATTTCAAACCGGCAGTCTTCGGGAAAATCTTAAATTGGTGGATGGTTGCAATAAGGCGGCGAATAACAGAGGCATCTATGGGGCAATAAAGCAAACACTTATGCCTAATATTATTGCAGACTGCAGCGAAGACATCCCTACAAATAAAATTCCAACCAGTATAAAGCGGCTGGAAAAGATGTTGAAGATTATTCACCAGGAACTTTGCTTTCAAGCGGATACAGAAAGTAATTGGGAAAGTTTACTTCAGACAATGGCTTCTTCCTGCAACAAATTCAACGGCTTATTGGATCCGACAAAAGAAATCATCCAGTGTGCAATCAGTAAATTTAGTGGAACGGAAATAACACCTTGTCCGCCATTTGCCGTTACCATTCCACCACATTACGAAACGAGTTTGGATTCGCTTGCGAATGATGTCACAAAAACAGGAGAAGGAAGATAATTACTTACGAAAATGAGGAGATAAAACATGTCTGCAAGAACAGCATTTCATAGGAGCATCAGAAGTATTGGGAGGGTTACCAGTACTCCCGTTAATTTAACAGATATCAATAAATATTTAGAGTCAAGTGTTCAGAGTTTAAAAAATCTGGAAAAAACCCCTGAGAAATTAGGTGAAATTAACAGAAGTTTAAATAACATTGCAGCCGGTTTAGAAAAAATAGGGTCTTTATTAGCACATTTACCTACAGGCAACGAATGGATTGTAGAAGGACATGTAATCGATGAAAATAAGAATGGAATCGAAGGGTTGACCATAAGTGTTTTCGATAAAGATCTTTTTTACGATGATAGACTGGGAACTGCAAAGACAAACAAAAATGGATATTTTAAAGTAACCTACCGGACGGAGGATTTCAGAGATCTCATAGAAACAAACCCTGATATATTTATTACAGTATATGAAGGAGGTAACAGGGTTTATTCCATCGAAACACCTGTAAGATGGGAGTCTGGCCGTAGGGAGTATTTTTGTATACAAAAAACCAGAAAAGGATGGTTCGAGTTCAAAAAGGAATAAAAACAAGGTTTTTATTTTAGTATGTATTAAACACAGTAACTATGATAGTTACCTACTGTGGAGAATATAAATGGCTATTAAGAACGAGGGAGAACTATGGAATATCAAACTCATGAAACAATAAAACGACTGTGGCAGAAGTTCCTCAGGGAACAGCTTGCCGCTATGGCGCCTGAAGAACGTCAGAAATACGAACAGCAGTTCGAGGAAAGGTTTGAAGATCTGATCAAGGGGGCCTCTGCCAATGGCGGCGACGGATTCCTTGATCTTATCGGATTTGGTGAAAAAGGCGCGCCTCCTTTTGAGGAACTTTCCTATCCGTTTATTAAGCCTGATTTTGATGATGCGGTAATGCCAAGCCAGCTCCATGCCGCGGCAGAACTTTATTTTATCTACCAGCATGAACGCATGAAGGTCTTTAAAGTGGTGGATGTCCTCCGGCGGCTTTTTCAGATGGGGCGTATCAGAATACAGCGAGGGCCCGGTGCAAGGGGGCTTTATTTGCTGGAGAAATGGAAACCCCTCAGATACACACTGCGTGACCGGATGATTGCTTACCGGCGGGTTTTTAACTACGGAACGGCTCCTTCACCTGCAGGGGCGATCGTGAATAAAAATTTTCACAATCAACTGGTGGCCTTTATGACCGCATTGGCCCAGTACTTCAGGGATCACCTGATCAGTGAGGTAATTCGTGGGGGCCCTATGACGTCACAAAGGCCTTTTGGGAGCGTGGCAACGGTACAGCGGCTGGGAATTGATCTGAGGTACGCAATCGACCGGTCAAGCTATGGGAATATCCTTGCATTGACGCATGAAGTAGGGCATTACCTGAAAACGGTACTTCAGCTTTTTGATTCGCCCGATATCATGAAGGCATTTGATGCAAATAACAAATGGGATGTAATTGAAATTATATCAAACCGCCACCTCGGCGGGATGGCGGAGCTCTCTCAACGGGCAAAAATGGCGGAAAGCGGCAGAAGAGTACTCCAATGGGTCTCTGACAGTGATTTTAAAACGGCAATAGATCCAATGCTCTTTCAGTCTGAAGCGCGCCCCTTCGGACCTCATGCTGAGGCCTGGGTTGCTGCCTACCGTATGACGCCTGAAGGGAGAGGTTTTCGCGGTGTGACTTCGACCGTGAAAAGAATGATAGGTATGCCGTTACAGCAACAGATGGTATAAGGAGATAAAGAAAAAATGTCAGTCATGCCCCCATCACTTTCAGTTACGGTAACTACAAAACGAAAGGCCTGTGTGATTGATACCACCCTTGCCCTTTCGCGGTATGGCCTCCTTTTAACCCAGAGGCTTGGTGATGAATTTGACCTGTGGCTCGCCAGGGAATTATGGCAGATACTCGATAATACGCAGTATTATTTGTCAAACCCGCAATTTTTAACACCGGTAAGGCCTGGTATACAAAGAAAAACGGGGAAAATCCATGCAAACGGGGGAAATGAAGCAAAATATTTTCTTAAGGATATACTGAGCCAGTGGGATATCGCCCGCATGGAAACGGATCTTGCAGGATTAAAAATATTTTGGATTGGCGATGCAATGAGTGAGTCGTTGCTTCCGAAAAATGCGGATCAAAATTTAATTCACCGTTTTGAAACGCTTGCCCGTTCTCTCGATATAAAAATAAAGAAAAACGGGAGTGACACTCAACAGGAAAATATATTTGTTGACTGTTTCAGGGATGTTGTGGCATTAACTGCGGCATTGATTCCTCACAGAGGATTTATACTTACCCGCCATGGTATGATGAGTGATGAACTGCCGGAAAACGAACCCATTATATGTTCATATCTCAGAAACTGGGGAATACCATGCTACAGGGTTGGAATGGATCAAAAGATTGAAATAGAGAAAGCTTCTCTCTTTCCGATATTTGCCAGGGCCGGGGTTACTGAATTAATGTGGGCGGGTTTGAATCTTGCGGTCGTACATATTTGTGCGCCTGACGCGATTATTATGCCTTTCATAAGCAATGAAGATGATGTTTTTGAAAGGGCTTTAGAACCTCTTCACGAACAAAGAGAGGAAGAAATGAAAGACTGGTGGAGGCATGCGGTATGCTTCTGGTATCCGCTTTAGGAACATGGGTTCTTTATAGAAATACATTATGAAATCAATAGAAAGCAGACTTGCGGGTGAGTTAAGGATCAACTCCCGGGACCTGGTGATGCTGACCGTATCGGGACAGATTGCTCATCCGTTAGGAAAATCATCTCCATATCGGATTGGACACGATGGTGTGCCGCGGATTCTGCCTGGCACAGGGGGAGTTGTTATAAATTGCCGTATCGGCGACCGGTGTGTCGGCCTTGCAGGAGACCATATTGAGCCGGGAGTGTCTCTTCGTAACAATAAGACGGAAATTGTCGGTAAAAAGAATGGCCCTAATCTTGCCCTGTTAACGTATTCGTGTATAGGGAACGTAGCTCAGGTAGTTACCGGCCCGTGCAAAGGAAAACTGGGAACGGTAACCGGTAAGCATGGAGGAGTTGAAAATCTATTGGTTGATTTTGATTCTTCCGTGCTGAAACGTCTTCGGATTGGTGACCAGATACAGGTGTATTCGTATGGACTTGGGCTTCAATTCATTGATCATCCGGAAGTAAGCGTTTTCAGCTGTTCCCCAAGGCTGATAAAACGCTGGGGGCTGAGGTCTGAACAAAAAAGGATACAAGTACCTGTTACACATTTTATACCGGCATCAATTATGGGATCAGGTATTGGCAGAAGCAGCGCTGTTCGCGGCGATTACGACATCCAACTGTTTGATCCTGATGTCAGAAAAAAATACAAGCTTGAAACCCTTCGTTTCGGCGATTTCGTGGGGATACTCCATTCAGATACGAGATTCGGACGTTCTTATCGTAATGGAACGATTACCATAGGGATAGTTGTTCATGGCGACAGCACTGTAAGCGGACATGGACCTGGTGTTATGACTCTTTTAACTGCAACGGGGAAATATCTTGAACCTGTGAGAGACCCTAAAGCAAACCTTGCCATTGCACTAGGACTTCGAAAATTACCATCGGTGCGGGCATACCGCCCCCTGGTTCAGACAAAACGAATTCCGGATAAAATAAGGATGAAGCATAAAATTGATTCAGTTTATTTTTCCAACATGGTCAGTAAATATAAATGAACAGATTAAATAAACCATATAAGTTTACACATATTAAAAATAGAAATAAAAATGTTATTGAACGAGCGAAAAAATAGTATTTATTGCATGAATCTGTTTTATAACAGTAATAAATATGAAAAAAGATTTACTATGTTAATGAACATTAATATCAAATAAAATAATCTTCAAATAAGGAGGGAATAGATATGATTGCAGATAAAAAACTAATTCGGGATGATGATGAGTTGTATAAACTGATACTCAACGAGTTTGATGAGGCAGAAAAAGAAATAAAAACAAAAAGAACAAGTCAGGGCAAGAAAACCGATGATGAATGTGATATTACCAATGAATATACTGATGATGAGGGGTACGCGGGAAATGCAAGAGAAGATGTAAAGGCGTTACTAAGTGAAGATGACCAGAAATTTATCGAGGATACCGTAAAATGGCTTAGTAAAAGAGAAAATAAAGATGCCATTGTTTCCAGGATTTGGGATTTATTGGTAGAATCAGAACCGGATTCTTTTTATAACCCGGAGGAGAAAGAAGTATCAATCGACTCAAAAACAGATAAAAAAGAATAACGATACGATAACCATGATGTAAAAATGAATGGAATATACTATGGAAGCAGAGACAGACAGAGCAATAGATGTACTTGAAGATCTTTCCGGCGGGATTGATTATGCGCTTGTTGGACCACGGGATAATAGAGTGCATGAAATCAGAACAAAGCGTTTTCCTTTTAATACGATCTGTTATCTTGGCAGAGATTTTGGTGATGGGTTATGGCGCGGATGCACCGGCACATTAATAGGCCCAAGAACAGTGCTCACGGCAGGGCATTGTGTTTACAGCCATAAATTCAAACGTGCGCCTGAAAAAATTACGGTAATTCCCGGACGTTCTGGCCGGGATACAATGCCATACGGCTATATTATCTCAACACAATATTATGCACCTAAACGGTATGTAAAAGCTGTTGCTGCCCGGCATCCTGATCGAAAAAACTTTGATTATGGAATTATCGTTTTACCACGGGCATTTCAGGGTATCAAAAAGTTTATGAAGTTGAAGCCGCTGCCTCAGGCGGAGTTTGACAAGATTAAACATACAAAGTTGATAACAATAGCAGGCTATCCGGGAGACAGGCCAGTTGGTTCGTTATGGCGGCATACGGAGAAGCTTAAAAAATCAACCCCGCAACGGCTTTTTTATACTGTTGATACATGTCCTGGCCATAGTGGAAGCCCTGTATGGTTCCTGGAGTGGAAGAACAGAAAACGTTTTATTATTGGAGTACACACCTCTGGTATTTTAGATGAGCTGGGACGGTCATATGGGTGTTCAAAGGGAACTGTTCTGGCACCGCCAGGATTAATGAACAGCGGTGTTCGCATTACACCGGATGTTGTCGCCAATATTCGGTATCGAAATCGGAAGGTGAATGGCGTAAAGACAATGATAAGACTTCCGTAATACCAGCATAATAATCAGTACCTGTTTCCATGGAGGGAAAAGGGATGCCTTTAAATATTGAATTTTCGAATGGAATTGAAAGTTCTGGAAAACAAACGAAAAACCCCATATTCATACATGAAAAGGAGAATTGTTCAGTTGCCGAATTCAGTATATTGCATCAAAAATTTCTTGTTTTCCCTTTTATACCCGGAAATACACATGCCAACTCTCACTTCATAAACAACAAATATAAAGTGGTGGGTGAATTAAGAATAAACAAAAAACGATATCTCGTAACCAATTCAGATGACAACAGTAATTGCGGAAAGAATACAAATAATCTTGTAGAACTGCTGACCAGACGAGAGCTTCAAATTGTTATGCTTGTGGCTGAAGGAAAAGTCAATAAGCAGATTGCTCATCAATTGAATATTAGTGAATGGACCGTTTCTACACATCTGAGACGTATTTTCTCAAAATTAGGCGTGGATAGCCGGGCATCTATGGTATATCAATGTTCGGAGGTTATATCCAATTATTCAAAGCAGTTTAATTGGAGAAAAAAAGAGATGTAGTGCATTGCAGATAATAGGTTATTTTTAGAAAGGAGGAACTTTATGGGATACGGCGGGTTAAGTTTTGAAGAATTAGAAGAAGATTATTTTGATGATGTATTTGATGAAGAATTCGAAGATGAATATTTTGATGAAGATGCATTTGATGTATTTGCAGAAGAAGAGTCAATGTACGATGAGGAGGAGGAAGACGAATTCGTCGGGGCCCTTGCTGGTCTGGCTGCGCAAGCATTACCAAGTGTTGCGAAGAAAGTCGTTCCACAGGTTATGAAATGGGGAAAAAGAGTTTTTCGGGCAGGAACGAGAGATCTGAAACGTGCTGCACCAAAAATTATTCAGAATACCGTAAGATCGTTGGCAAGAAGTCCACGAAACGTCAGAATGAATCCATTAGTGGTAAAAAGGATGTTAAATAAAAAATCCAGACCCTACATAAGACGTTACCGACGTTATCCGGGGAAGTATGCTTGCCGCAGGTAAAACTGTAAAATGTATTTAATAAAATTAAAGGTGTAAAATATGAAGTATATGCTTGAAAATAAGTGGTATGGTGTTGAAGCAGCATTTGATAATGCCGTTACGTTGCTTGATGATTTAATTGAGGAAGAATTTGACAATGCAACGGAAGCAGGATGGCCTGATGTATGGCGTGTTATTACAAAAGGCAGGACGCGGGAAAGAAGACCGATTTTTAAAGCGGTAGGGAAAAGACTTGGGCCTGCCCGATCACGCCGTGCAGCCTATGCCTGGCCTGGTGTTTTCGTTCAGGGCAATCCGTCGCACGTGCGGCAATTTGCTCAAGGCGCGCGCATAACCTTAATAGGTCCTCCCGATCCTCCACACAATGGCGGTTTAAGGCACTACCATGCTTACTCACCGCAAGGCAGAAGGATACACATCTGGTTTGGAAGAAGAAAACCGAAAGGGGACTTTTTTGCAACGTAAGTGTATCGGGAGCATTCCCGATTTTTTGTAAAAACACAATTGGGGGGGAATAGTAACTCAAGCTTTCAGCTTGAGTTAAAAATATCACAAGCAGGATGCTTGTGATACAATAACAGTCTGTCACTGGCATATGTAAAGAGTTACAAAAAATCGGGAATGCTCCCGTCATCCCTGAGCACATCCGCAGACTCTGTCTGTAGGTCGGGTTTCTTACCCGACAATCCGTTTTCATATTGTATTGTCGGGTAAGAAACCCGACCTACTCCCAAACTTTCCTGCCAATACAATATGAAAACGGTAATTAGTTTCTGCAAAAAATCGGGAATGCTCCCGTTGTAAGTATTGCAGTGTATCGTTAACCGCTTTCATGCGAAGGGTCGAAAGAACTTTCCTGTTGAGCAAATTATTAAAAAAACAAAAAGAGTTCATCCGTTGCGATGCGACATGCGGCCAAGATAAAAACTTTTGAAGGTGTAAAAAGGTTTAACAAATACAGGCGTCCTTCTTTTGTAGATTGCTTTCAGCGGAACGGTTTAATCTATCAACACATAGAAGCGGTAAAAGGGGTTCATTTTAAGGTACGTGGTCATTGGATAGTAAGCTTTATTTCCTCATGCTATCTTGGCCTGAATCAAAATCAGTATGTGAAAGGCGCCGTATGCGATGCCGTAAAAAGATGGGGCACGTCACTTGGAACACCTCGTATCCTTGGGATTGACAAGCTTACTTCCTCTGTTGAGTCAAAAATTGCCCTTTTAACAAGAAGGGAAAAAGCCATTATTTTTCCCTCTACCACTCAACTTGCCATTGATGTATTACCTTTACTTTCGGGCCCCAATGGTGCACTTTTTATGGATGAATGGGCATATCAGACAAGCTTTGAAGGGGCGTTCTCTGCAAGGAAAACCGGAGCGAAGTGTTATTGTTTTAAACATAATGACCCAACAGCCCTTGAAAGCATGTTAAAGAAACACGCTTCGTCAGGGAATAACGTAATCGTTTGCGATGGCGTGTATTCTTCAGGGGGACAGAAGGTGTCTCTTTCAGATTTTATAGAAATTGCCCGAAGATTTCATGCGCTTATTTATGTTGACGATGCCCATGGGATTGGTGTTTATGGTAAAATAGCGTCCTCAGTAAAAACACCTTATGGATATGGGGGTGGGGGGACGCCTGTTTACTTTAATACGATTGCTTCAAACAGAATTCTCCATGTTGGCACCTTATCGAAGGCATTTGGAGTCCCTGTTGCATTTATAGCGGGGCATACACATTTTATAGAGTATTTGAAATATCACGCAAAAGCCTTTGTTCATAGCAGCCCGCCATCCCTTCCGGTACTTGCTGCTGCTGAAGCAGCTCTTACGGTAAACGAGTATTCCGGAGACCACTTGAGAAATGTTTTATACCAACGTGTACAGCAATTCAGGCAGGGGCTTACCAGGATAGGAATAAAACGGCGGAGCTGTAATTACTTTCCAATACAAACGATTTATTTCTCTTCCAAAAAAACGGCAACAAAAGCTGCAGCATATTTGAGAAGAATGGGAATATGGGTGCTACTCCAGCTTGAACCTCCCGACAACCCTTATGGTGGTGTGATACGGTTTATTATCACATGTCTTCATAAAGAGAACGATATAAATAAAGCAATTGATGCAATATCATTCCTGCAATCGAAAAATTTAAGAATACGGGTATTTTAATTATGGTTTTAAAACCTGAAGTAATCAATATATCCGAACACGGTTTTTGGATACTTTTAGACAAAAAAGAATACTTTCTTCCCTTTAAAGAATATCCCTGGTTTTTGGATGTCAAAATATCATCCTTAATTAATGTCAAACTAATCCATAATCACCACCTTTATTGGCCGGAGCTCGATGTTGACTTATCCACAGAAATACTGGCTCACCCCGAAAGATATCCTTTAAGATACAAGTAATTTTTTGCGTCAAAAATCCTGGAAGCAAGCACCTCCTGATTCTCAAAATTACATAGCTTACCATAAACACGCAAAGGAGCAACATTTTTAACCAGGTTAAAAAGTTGTCAGTTGCTATCAAACAGTTTTTCCTGCACCCCTGTCACCTGACAACTGCCCCCTTTTTTTACATCCGCATAAATCCCCGAATAAATATGAAATTCACGGCTCGCACTGCTTTATATTACATGACTATTTTAACCTAATCCACTACCAACCATAGATAATCATAAATCAAGGTGTGACGTCGTATTTCTCCACCCGTCGTATTTCTCCAATTGTAATCTATTTGTCCAATGTTCAGATGTGACACTAATCACTCTAATCACTCTAATCACTTCCTAAGTTTCAGGGAACTTGCTGAGTTGGGCTTCTGGAATTCGTAGAGCATACCTTAAATAATTCTGGTTTTCAAAACGGAAATACAGGATAGGGATCAGATGACTATGTTCCATGCCCTTATCCGTTAGTTGTACTATGTTCTGCTTCTTCGAAAGCATGCCTTCCCGGTCCATACGTTCCAAACCTTCCTTTACAACTGTTAGAGAGTCGAGCCCGAAACGATCGACCATTGCTTCATAATGAAATCTTAATTTCTTGGTAAGTCCCATAAATACCCAGCGCCTGATTTGGTCTTTCTTACTAAGTGAAATAGAAAGGATATTATCGTTGTTTTTTACGTATCCATTCAGATCTTCCGTGTTCCTGAGATAACAACCGTCAACGAAAGACTGGGCCGACACACCGAATCCAAGTATTTCACCACCATCCCAGTAGTTTCTATGTTGGATGCATTCGTACCTGTAGCTTATTCCGAAATGGGCTGTATGAATACGCAAGTATTCCCACTCCAGCAAACGGTTGATTGCTTCTTGATAATGGGCTATCCGGAGATAGGCGGGAAGGAGCAACGCATTCTTACAGACCATCCTCATAAAAAAACCGGCCTTAGCCTGAAGGGTAAAAGGGTAAACGGAGATATGGGGGACAGATAATTCAACCAGCACATCCACACTCTGCACAACCGAAGCAGTATTCTCTCCCGGGAGACCAAAAAGGATGTCACAATTGATATTGTTGATGCCTGCGGACCTGGTTGACTCCAGAAGACCAGGCAAAGCATCTTTGGTTCCTTCCCGTCCCATGGCGGCAAGGACACTATCATCTACGTTCTGAACGCCAAAACTGAGACGATTAACTCCGATTTCTTTAAAAAACCCTAATTTTTCCTGCGTTGTAGAGGACGGGTTACATTCCACAGTAACCTCAGGAATTGTCCTGAGATCCCAAAAACGTGTCAAGATCATGACCAGTACTTCCCACTGCTTCAACGATAATATGGATGGAGTGCCTCCTCCAATATAAAGTGAATTCACTACTACCTGCTTACCTTCATAGGCTGACCAACGGGCACTGATCTCCCGTTCCAGCGCTTTAAGATAACAGAATCTTTCCTCTTCGCTCGTTCCTGTCACAGAAATATAAAAACAGAAGTCACATTTCGATTTACAAAAGGGAATATGAATATACAAATCCACGCCTCTGTTGAGGTGGTGAACGCTGGAAGGCTGTTTCTTGTCGGTAGTTATTGTGAACATCCTTTCTTTGTTACCGGATATTAACTTTTTATACAGTCCTTTGATAGTGGTCTATATTTTAATAATTAATAATTTTTACTGTAACACTATAGTATCAATGGCAAAAAAATGTCTTCATTTGGAAGATTAATTTTTCTAAATGAGTGATCGAGTTTCTCTTGCAATGTTGGTACAAGTTCAACAGGATACGGCCAGTATGTATGGTAAATTGTAGGGTAGAAATCCTTACGGACCTCAAAGTGGTACCCCCATTTCTTATGGGTCTTAAAAATTTCTGTCCCAGGAAATATCTGTAAAAAATTGTGGTAGTATTCATCAACATCTATCTTGCGGATAAAATCCAGTGTTTCAATCGCATCAGCCAGGGATTCTCCGGGAAGACCGAAAATTGCCCCTGCTACAACATGAAATCCAATCTTCTTTGCAATTCTGACAACAATCACAATCCGCTCTAAGAAATCCTTTTCTGCCGCATAACCGTCTTTAGAACCATCTAAGTTACGAACTTTTTTTATCAAGTTTAGAACTCTGGGATTTCCGGATTCCAGTCCAAATTTTAGGAGTCTAAACCCTGCGGAATACATACTTTGGAGAATATCTTCAGTCAAATGTTCGATTCGGGTTTCGCAACCGAACAAGATATGTCTTGGTTGATTTTCTGAAATAAGATTACATAATTTTTTCGTTCGATCCGGGTAAAAAGCAAAAATATCTTCGTTAAGCAGCATAATTCGCTTTCCGTTCATCCCTGACCGGTGCAATGCCGAATCTATAAAATCAATCTCGCTCAGCACTCTTTCATTTGAGTGGAATGCATAACTACGTTCCACCATAGCTGTAGGGTTACAAAAGGTGCAGTGAAAAACACAACCCCGGCTCGTGCTTATTCCAACATCTATACCGGCTTCACCAAGAATAAATCCCGATAGATAGGGAGAGGGAAAACAGTCAAGATTATTGACAGCATATTTCTTTACACCAGGATTGAAAACGATTTCACTATTTTTACGATAAGTAATTGCTGGTTTATCGTACCAAGTTTGACCCGATAAATGAGTTGTAACCACATCCAGAAAGTTTATTTCGCTATAGCCCCGGAAGCAAATATCGACAGCCTGACAATTTCTTAACACTAATTCATCCGAGTATGTAGCAGTTAAACCTCCAACCACTATTAAAATGTGCGGATTCAGAGCTTTAACAGACAATGCAGCCCATCGTATTGCATAATAGTTCGTATCATCACATGAGAAACCAAGAATTTTAATCCCGTCAGCAATAATCGTTCTGGCAAATTCTTCCGGTGTTACAGAATTAAGCACATACTGTTTTGACTCTATATTACCCTGTTGCAAGAATGCTTGGAGATAACCACATCCTAAATGGAAATTAGAACTTAATAATCTTTGAAGTTTTTTTGAAGTTGATTGCGTGAGCCAGACTAAACCTACTATAGGTTTCTTTTTCTTTGTATTCATAGCGGAAGGCCATATTTTTTTGCTAATTCCAATTTTTCTCTTATCATGCCTGTTTTATAGTGGTAGAAGGCAGAAAAGATTTTTGGATTTGATTTAATCATCTCTTGAATATCAGAGGTTAGAATATTTTTGTTCATTCTTTCAGACTTTTTTTTGTAATGATCGAAATCAACAAGCAAAATATCGGGATCAAATTCTTTTTTATATAGTCCCGAGGTATTTAGCTCTGATTGAGGTAATGGACTTAGTATACTCATCTGTGGTTTAACCCCCCTTTCAAGACAATAGATGATTAAATATATGGTTTCTCTAAATTCATCAATGGTTTCAAAGGGGAATCCTAAGATAAAAGAGGCTGCAACTTCAAAGTACCTGGCAGCTTTCCCTATTAACGGTTCAACATTATCTATCTTAAATCCTTTACCGGCCTTATTTCTAATACGACTAGACCCCGATTCAATTCCAAGAAAAATCTTTTTACAGCCTGCCTTCTGCATGAAAGCCATTAAATCATCGTCCAAAAGGTCTATTCTGCACATACAACTCCACTCAATGGATAATTTTCTTTCTATTATTTCAGCGCAAAAACGAAGGACCCGGCCTCTATTAAGAATAAAAGTATCATCTAATATCGAGAATTTATTTCTCCCGTAATTATTTATTAAAAATAGAATTTCTTTAATAACTGATTCGATTGAACGCTGTGCAATCTTTCTATCCCAATTGGGCGAAATATCACAAAATAGACATTGATAAGGACATCCCCTCGAAGTCAGTATGGAGGAATTTATATATTTCTCCATAGGAAGCTTATGGTAGGCAGGAAGAGGTATCGCATCAATATCCGTTTTTCTTGCTCTGGGCGGATTCACTACAATACCATTGCTGCTGCGAAATGTTAACCCTGCAATAGACTCCAATTTCCGCTGTCCGCGATGAGCTTCAAGAATCTCCACTATTGTCTCTTCACCTTCACCACGGACGACAGCATCTATTTCAGGGAAAGATTGAAGGATCTCTTTTGCCGTCCCGCCTGGTCCAGATCCTCCAAGGATAATAAATGTTCCTGGTTTGTGTCTTTTAAAGCTTCTCAGACCTCGAAGCAGAAAAGGTAACATATTAGACATACAGCTAATGCCTAGTATGTCCGCAGAAGTGCGTTTCAGAAAATTTAAAATATTTATGGGATGATAAGGATTTCCTTCAAATTCTACCTGATAATCATGGAAATCAACCGAATATCCGGCAGCTTCTAATGCTGATGTCAGATA
Source organism: Candidatus Kuenenia hertensis (assembly GCA_021646465.1). Lineage (GTDB taxonomy): Bacteria > Planctomycetota > Brocadiia > Brocadiales > Brocadiaceae > Kuenenia > Kuenenia hertensis. Next base: position 61,870 of record SOET01000001.1, read on the forward strand.
CAACGTCCCCATCGGAATACATGCGAATGGCTTCTTTGAAGGTTCACGATGAAGAAAGAAATTAACCATGGAAATGTCGTGACACTTCATTGGCGGGTTAACTTTTCTATTTCAAGCCCTAAAGAGTTCAAATATTCTAATTTTTGTGCAAAAAGTTTATCTTCAAACACATAAAATCCTGGGAAAATATCCGGGTGTTTACGAATAAGGTCTACCAGTATGTCAGGTTTACCATTCACCAATTCATTTCCATGTGGTAAATAAAAACGACTGGATACAACACTGGATTGCAGTTCTTCTCTAAAGATGAGTCGATACTTTTTTTCATTATACAAACGGCTAAGGGGAAGCGGGGACAGGAGAGCCATACTTACGTCACAATTAAATTCTTTAAGGTAGAAAAGAAGAAAAACAGACTCCTTCAAATCCTCCATTGACTCAAAAGGAAACCCCCAGATTAAATTTATCCTTACAATAAATTTATTGCATGCTTTTTTCACTACTTGAATGAGCCTATTAATATCAATAGGTTTTGAAATTTTGCGCAAGACATTATTTGAGCCGGACTCAACGCCAAGAAAAATCCGGTAACAACCGGATTTTTCGAATATTTCGATCATTTCATCTGATAGCAAATCAACTCTGCAATAGGCACTCCATTGAATTGTCAAACCCCTGTCGCGATAGGCTTTACAAAAATCAAAAACCCTTCCCTTGTTAAGAGTAAAGGTGTCATCTAAAATAGTAACTTTCTTAAATCCATATTGTTTTTCTATGAGTTCCAGCTCTTTTATCACCAAATCTAAAGAGCGATACGTGGTATCATGTCCCCAATAGGCAGATACATCACAGAAATTGCAAGGAAAGGGACAACCTCTTGCCGTTTGGATTCCAACTGTTTCATAAGATTTCATATCAACCAGATCATAACCAGGCAAGGGAAGATTATTCAAATTCTTTATTCGCTTTCGAGGCTGCGTGATGTGAAATACACCCTTCTCTTTACTCAACAAAAGTCCTTCCACACTTTCAAGTGATTTTTTACCCTCTAAAGCTCTTAGGAGTTCAGGAAATGTTCTCTCACCTTCTCCTCTTGCAATTACGTCTATGTGAGGAAATTCCGCAATTAACCTTTCAGCAACTCCTGAAGGCCCAATGCCACCGAGAACAATCGTTTTATCTGTATATCTTTCTTTGAAAATCTTAGTAGTATTTACCACCAGCGGTAATAAATTACTCATACAACTGATAGCTAAAACATCAGCATCATCCTCTATAAACCTTAAAAAAAAGGATGTATCAAGAGGATCCTCTAATTTTTCCAACTGGTAATCTCGAAATTCGATGTTGAAGCCTGCATTCCTGGCTGCAGAAAGTAGATACAAACATCCCTGCGGCACTCTGGCGCCATCGTATTCTTTACTGGTTTTTACAGCGCAATTTATGAGGGTTGTTTTCATTTATCTTGCCATATTAAATTACTAATGCCTGGTTATTATTGTCAGAATATTCTTCTGTTGTTTTATTCCACTATCCTAAATTTCTCAAAAGTATGTCTTAGGTTATTTAATTACTTCGGCATTCTCAAACCATTATTTATGACTCGGTTGATTAAGTATCCTTTTGATAACATTCCATGCCATAACATAGCACTATGTAGTCTAAACAAGTTTGATTTGAAAGGACTTAATCAACAGAGTCATTTATACGACAGAAGCTATGAACACAGAACTTGCCTTGAGAGCAAACTTCTATATAGTGGAAATGGTTTATTCCATTCTGATGCCACACTGGCTAATGCCTAAAATTCATTCATATTGGGAAACCACGGATTCCTGAAAATCTAGATTTTGCAGTGCAGTTGACAAATCCTTAACAATCACACTTGGTTTTTCAAAAGATTTTCTTTTTCGTTCGATTAATATTCCTGCATCGATCAGTTCTTTTTTTACCTTGGTGATTTCTGCTTCCAGATCAATTTCCTTTCCGATAAGGTACACATTTTTAAGATCATCCATGATCTCTCTTTCCGTCTTCGAATTTCTAATTCCATCAAGAATTATACGTGCCGATTTGTTAATAACTGATACTTTAGACTCTGATTCATTGACTGCAACGAGATCTTCCCCCATTTCCCTCATCTCAATATTAAATGGAACGTTATAATATTCTTTTTCGGGACGCTCTTTTTCACGCATAATCTTCCTCCTTACCTTCATTTTGTTAAAAAACACACGAAGAAAAAATTTTTGGCGCTTACCTTATTTCTTACCTGAACTAAAATCTAAATAACTTTTGCAAATTCGTCCTAGATGGTGGCACGTGCTTTATGGTTTACAATGGCGTCTAATTATCCACCATCTCCATCTTAACAGGGTTATTTACTCTGGGACGCTGCCAACCGTTGAGTGCTGGCCGTTCTCGTCCTGATACCAGAGAAACAGAGGGGGTCATTATGAAATTGTCCTGTGCTTGCGAATGACATAGTAATGCATCCCCCGCGGCACTGATCAGCCTTGTCGCAGCTGGCGCAGAATGAGCCAAGACTCACGGAAGAGAATCGCCGGTTATATGCGAACGAATCGGGATGGAACCAGATATCCCAGAAATCGTGCTGACGCAAATCCCCCTCAATGAGTTCGTCAGGCATGGAGAGACAACCCTTGACCTTGCCATCGCTTGTAATCCCGCAGGCGAACAGACCGGCAGGACAACCGTACCATGGTGGGTCACTATTGTCGAGTTCGGTGTAATAACCATAGGCGTCGCCTGTCCGCATCACCATACCCTGTGCCCGGGCACGGGGTTCCCATGTTGTGACAAATGTTCCAAAATCGAGAAAATCATTCTCTGTCATACGGAGGTTACCGCAACGTGCCCTTCCCAAGGGAAAAATCGGCTGAAGCCGCCAATTTCTGACTCCTACCGCAAGAAACTGCCGCATCATCTCCGGAAGCTCGGGCAGATTAAGGGCATGGACACTGGTAATTACTGTTAACGGGAGACCGAATTTGACAGTCTTTTCAATAGAGGACATAAGACTGCGGAAAAGCCCCTTGCGACCTCTCACCGAATCATGCGTCACCTCTAACCCGTCAATGCTTACTCCTACTCCTGCCACCCCAGTTTCCTTCATGAGTGAGATGGCTTCGTCGTTCAATGCCATCCCATTCGTGACCATCTTGACAGTAATGTCATAGTCATGCAATCGTTTGGCCAACAACGGCCAATCCTGTCTCAATAAGGGCTCTCCACCGGTAAAGTCAACTTCCTGTACAAGCATCTGGGGAAATTGGTCACACAAGGCCAGCGCCTCCTTTGTCGTGAGTTCATGCTGCCTTGTTGTTCCAGCTGTCGACCCACAATGTCCACACCGTAAATTGCAGGCAAGCGTTAGTTCCCATCCAAGAATAAAGGGGAATCCATCAAACGCTGTATTTTTATCCATTGTAATCTTTCTCCTGATGCAAAATGATTACTTGGCGCCCTGGCGAATAAACTGCTGGAGCGCGATATAATCACCGGCCCGAAGTGTCGGTGACCGCCCTGAAAGCACATCGTCTGCAATGTTCAGAATGGTAGGCGCTATTTCCTGAGGGGGAGTCGCTCCCTCATTGATATGCGCATTCAGATACTTACCCACTACCTCTCCTAATTGTTCGTTAATACCTATGTCGATGATATCCCTGTATTTTTTCAGACCATCAGGGCCTATAACTAAATACATCACTTCGGTCTTGCGTCGAAAGACCCATGTAGGAAGTGCTACCCGATAATTCAGAATTTCCATATTAATACCCCCTTTGCTTAATGGTTGTGATAAATTAACTATAGATAAGATACAAACATCGAAAATTTGCAAGATGTCGACCAGCATCACCTCCTGTTTGTTTTATATTATCTCGATCTCCTTATCCTCAATAGCTCCAGCAACCTCCTTTATCCGTGCAGGAACTACACCTTCATCGTTGAACGTAAAGTATTTTGTCGAATATCTCTCTGAAAGCACCCGGATATCCCCGGTAACAAGCTCTGGGCTTCTTGCTGAGTATCTGTTGCCGTACACCCGACTATGCGAACAGAAGGCGCATCTGCGGAAGTAACAACCACGGCATGACAAAAGCGGAAGGATAGGCTAAGGCGATAAATATCTTTTAAGTAGCGTTTCATCAAAAAAATGGTGTTGGCATCATATCCATGGGCTTTGGCGTGCATAATGGATTTTCCTTAATAAGGGAGTCTTTTTTATAGATTAAATTTGGAATGGCCTCAAGCCTCGATCCTTTCTCAATGCATCTGCATAATTCAAGCAACGGTATCTCACCTTCATATATTACAACACTGTCAAACAGCAGTCCGAACGCTTCAGGCCATTCTTTAAGCCTGTCGGCAAGGTGTGTGAATATACTCCCTCCGATTACAATATGCGTTTCGGGAAATTTTTTTTTGTATAACCGGGCAAATGTTCGCCCAGGGACTACCTGCGATACGCCTGCAATCGAAATTCCCAAAATTCCCGATGGTGAAAATCCGGGCAAAACATACTCATCAAAAAACTGAATAAACGGGTTCTCACGTAAATATACGCTCAAGGAAGGTATACTTAGACAAGGCTGTGTCGGACACCATAGCTGCTAATTGCTTGAGATCCGACCCTCGGGTCCCAATCTTTCATTACATTGGCAAATTCATTTATAAGTTCAGAACCTTTCAGCTTCATTTTATCAAGCTCTCCTACCTTTTGTGCCAGGATTTCATCTCCTGCAAACATCTATGCTTCGGATAGTTTTCACATTATTCATCACCCCCAGTTATGATTTAACATGAGTTCGACATAAAAAAATTTATAACATTATTTGATTGCAGCTCCGCTGCGCTTGGCACCTATTCATTCAATCAATATACTGAATATTATTCGTTTTCCCCACTTCCTCCTGGTATAGCCCCGAATGTCTGCTCATACCGTTCGACAGACTCCCGCAGAATCTTTAACAGAACGTTTGCATAATATGGACTGCTGACAATTCTTGTATGAAAAGTTTCATTCTTACTGCATGACTGACCGAAATCTATTACAAACTCAAAGGCATTGTGCCCGATTTTAAAGGCATTTGCGTATTGCCCAACAAGGTGGTTATTTGTCTGTACATTTTTATTCACCTGAAAATCCTTTAATATGTCATAGCTGTGAAACCGTAAATTTATTCTTTCTTTTTGGATTCCTGCTTTCGCGGGAATGACATTTTTATTCTTATTTTACAGGTCTAATGCTTACGGATGCTTCACTTACTTCTTTTTTAAATGAGATATATAAGACAGTATTAAGCATTTAAGCAAGCCTGATACCGCGTTGAACAACTGATTATATTTCTTTGTAACCTTTGTGAAATAAGGAGTTAGAGGGATGTGAAAATTGTTTTTAAAAATGCAAAAATAAAATAGTGTAACAGGAAATGTTACACTTTATTGTTTTAAAACAAAAAATATGCTGATGAAAATGGTGGGGAAAAAATTTGAAGAATAAGAATATGAACAACTTATGTGCGGGCTTCAATCGTCTTTAAAAATGTAACATAAAATGTAGCATGGATGTTACAAAGTGTTACATTTTACGTGGAAATATTTGAGAGGATTCTTTCTTTTTTGTATTCTTTTTGTATTTTGTGATGTGGTACTTTTGCATCTTGCGATACATTGTCATGCGGGACCAGCGGAGTTTGATGGCGGCTTTGCTGATGTTCCAGTTGGTAGAAAGGAGAGCGGAAAGGAGTTGCTCCTGCTCATCTTTGGGAAGGTTGTTTATGTTTGCAAGCCGGTTGCGGAAATGTTCGGGAATATCCTTTAACGAAATTCTCTGTGAGGTTAAATAAACAAAGATTGTTTCCAACAGGTTTTTCATCTCACGGACGTTGCCAGGCCAATAATATTGTACTAACCAATCCATGGCGTCGTCCGTAAAACCCTCTGCCGAACGATGAAACTGGTGGTTCAAATTTTGTATAAAATGATCCAGCAAGAGAGGTATGTCTTCCCTTCGTTCCCTCAGCGGAGGCAAATGTATTCTTGATATATTGAGACGAAAGTACAGATCTTTTCTGAATTTACCCTCTGTCATTAATTGATCTAGGTCCTGGTTGGTGGCTGCAATGATCCTGATATCCAAAGGAGCACTTCTGTGGCCGCCTAACCGTTGTATTTCTTTGCTTTCTATCACCCTTAATATTTTTGCCTGGTTATATAAACTCATGTCGCCTATTTCATCGAAGAATACCGTCCCTCCTGTTCCCTGTTTCAGCAATCCTTCCTGCGAGACGTTTGCTCCCGTAAATGCACCTCTTTCATGTCCGAACAATTCGCTTTCCAGTAATGTTTCCGGTATTGCCGTGCAGTTGATGCAGACAAATGGTTTTCTGCTTCTTTCGCTCTTTTTGTGAATAAGTTCCGCCACCAGTTCCTTCCCGGTACCCGTCTCGCCGGTAATAAGTACGTTGCTTTCTGTTGGCGCAACAATGTTGATAGATTTCTTAGTTTCCTGTATTGAAGGATGCTCTCCTATCATGTTATTTTCATAGGTAGGGTGATACTTTGAACTTTTCTTTTGGGTGGGGTAGTCTTTCGCTTGAAAATCGGGAAGGCATCGTTTCAGACTTTCCAGAATTTCTTTCGGTTGAAAGGGATATTTTATGAAATCTTTTATCCCTATTTGAAGCGCTTTGAGAACACTTTCCAACGAATAAGAAGGAGAAATGATAATGATAGGAATACTTTCCCTTATCAGGAGCATCTTTTGCGCCAATGCCAAATCATTACTTACAGCATTATGTAATGATTCAATAATTACCAGATTCGGATTGTTTTTTTGGAATAACGTTAGGGCAACATTTTTATCATATGATTCGATTACTTCAAAATTTCCCTGCTGCTGCAAAAATTCTTTTACTGTTTGGTCTTGTTTAGTTTGTTTGTCAACCAGAAGAACTTTATGCATTTTAATAATTCTCGTCTTAAAAGGTTAAAGTGTTAAAATTGCCCGAACCTTTCAACAGTTTTATCATTAAGCGCAAAATAGAAACCTTTAACGCACATACAACAAAAAATAGTGTGGAAGAAATTTAACTATTTTTAGATCGATATGTTACGAAAACAGTCAAAAACTGATGAATAATTTACAATGAAAAAAAGTGTGTCATGGCACACTTTGTGTCACATATGTCACTGTGACACGCAAAACCACTTAGAAACAAAAGAGGGCGCCAAAAAGGGTATATGGCTGATTGTTATGATGTTAAAATAAATTCAGTATATTCCGTCTCAAATATAAATCTCAATATTTAATTATGATAATTTCTCAAATTTTAATATAACCTGGTTGTTCAGGGCAAAAACTATTTTACAGGAATTAACTCTCATAATAATGTTGACATGTTGTATTCCTCAAATTTCCAGCACTTGTCTAATTTAGATACCATATTTTAATCATTTAGGAGAAAGTAGTATGAAGCCAATACAATTAAAAGAAGGGGTTTATTGGGTTGGTGAAATTGACTGGGATTTAAGAAATTTCCATGGTTATTCAACCCAGCGTGGGTCCACATATAATGCTTATCGTGTTTTTTTGTAATACTCCCGTATATAGCTTTCCCATCTTTAGTTATGTATTTTTTCAATACGATATTCGTCGGATCACTTATTAGATCATCGGCAGCACGAGGGTAGGCATAAGTAGTTGTTTCTATTGCATTTGTATCATTACTAAAAAAATTGGCATTGGCATATTCAGAAAGGCCAATAGTCGTACCAGCCGTAATATCCGGGTTTGTACCGTCATATTGATTGGTGTCTATAAAAGATGCAATGCTATCCGCGAGGCCGCTATAAAAACTATCCATGGAACCGTTAAAATAAATCGGGGTATAAGCGAAAAAATTCTCAACATTACTTTTGTTATCTCTTACCCATGTTTCGTAATTGTATTCCGGATGCTGGTCATTTCTTGCATGGGAAGGAGATGATGCATCCTGAACCAGATGCATTAATTGACCAAGTCCCCTGAAGGTTTCAGCAAAATTATATTTGCGGGTTTCCTGATACGGAGAGGTCAAGGCATTTTTATAATAACCCATAACATCATTCCAGGAATAATACCCTCCCGGGTTTTGTGTATATTGTGCCATTAATGCCCACTCAATAGATGACCAACCAAAATCTAATCCATAGTTGTAACCCATATTTAAAATTGGATCATGGAAATGGTTTATAGAACGTGCACGCCAATAATACCATGCGGGGAGATCTTCATATTTGCCACCAAGCTCAATCCAATGTCTAACATTTTCATTATTAAATTCCTCATCTATTCCTTTTGCAAAATCTAGCTGATCTACAAGATAACCATTTAATGAAAATCCGGTTGGTAAGGTTGTTTCAGCTACTTTTCTATTGATAAGTTCATGAGTATTTTCATGAAGGCCAAAAGTCATTTTACTAAAAAATAAAATCAAAACAATAAATTGCAAGAGTACACAAGTTTTTATAATTTTCATATTAATGTGCCCTCTTATATATAAAATCATATTCATCTTTTAACATTTTCCTCCATATTGTAGCCTTATTTTTAAACCTAGGGGGTACTCTATCTGCATTACGAACAGTCTCTTTTCTTTCCTCAATTGTTTTTACTTTAGGCAACCCAATTAAAGCGTAAGACTTAAATGGTTCCCTTACAGGAAACCTTTCGAAATGATCTCTGGATGTCCAGAGTTCTTTGGCATTCATGAGATCTGCATCAAACGGAAGATCAAGATTCCTAACTTTTTCAAAAGGATTTTCAAGCGGTATAAATGGTGATGAACCTTTAAACTTCTCATTGTACAATTTCCGTTCTTCTTTATGTTCTATACTTTTTTCAAACACGATTCCTTCTGTATGTACATCTCTTTCCTTAATAGTTTTTACTTCTTTTCCTCCCGTTACTATTCTTCCTTCCGGTATATGCACTGTTTCATGGACTGGATAAATAAGGAAAGTATTATAGCCTGGATAAGACCCGTAGCCAGGTTTGAAAATAATAAACCTGGTTTTTTCTCCGCCACTTGTAAGGGGGCAGAAATAAAAAAATATATTGCCCGGGGTAGTAAACTCTCCGTTGCTGTCAGTAAGGGTCTCCTGAACATCCGCACTATCACTGCCAGAATCCAGAGGTCCCCATACCGTCACACTGTAAATAGCTGCAACCAACGCTCCCTCAATAGGTTCTTTGGTCTCTGCATCTATCACCTTCCCTTTAAAAGCGCTTTCGTAATAAATAACCCAGCCACTGCTGGCCATTGCAGTATTAGATGTAGACAATAAAATTAATATCGTACATATGATTATGAAATAATTCCTTAACATAGGTTACCTCTTAAATTAATAGTTATGAAAACTCGTAGTTCATTATCTTCGATGACCATTATTGCATTTCTATTAGCAGATTATGTATTTACACCTGCATGAAGAAATAATTGCTTCTTTTGCTAATTTGTACTATTTTAGAATACAAGCATCCAACGTTAAAATGCCTTTATCTTCCACAAACCATCCTGATCCTTTACAAACAGTAAATAATAGGAGTACGTGATTTCTTCTCTTGTCACTATGATTTCATATTCATCTCTGTTATCACCGATATCAACAAACCGTATATATCCCAATTCGTTGCCAATCGTATTAAGAACAGAAGAAAGGTCTGTAAACTGTTCCCGATACACTTCACAAAAACGATCATCAAAAAGAGCCAATGCACCCTCTACATCATTATTGATAAAGTATGTTATCAAACCCTCCCATTTTTCCTTAAAGTAGGCATCCATTTCATTTAAGGATAAGATGGTGATGGCAACTGTATCCGTATATAGGTTGCCCTGGTTATCAGTGACTGTGATAGTTGGATAGTAGATTCCTTCCTGATTATAGACAAAAGATATATTGTCAGGATCTGCTATAATTTCATTAGCACCATTTCCTTTATAGTCTATTTCATACAAAATAATTTGATTGCTTATTTGGGTATCCACGGCGAATGCGACTTCCAAAGGAGATACTCCGCTTGTTTTATTTGCAAAGAGATTTACCACGTTTTGATATTCGTTTGTTTGTACCGTTATTGAGTCTGTTATTTTATTACCATCCTTGTCTGTAGCAAATGCTGTTATTGTATTTGATCCTATTTCCAGAAATACACCATTGGCAACAAACTCATTCCCCGATATTTCTGAAAGAACACTATTAACAATAATTCCGATATCCTGGATTTATTGTTTCAAAATCGGAAGGTGTAGCAGAAAGAAATGGCTCGAGTTCAGGAACCACACAAACGGAAATGTTTGATAAGGACAAAGTACTTTCGAATTCCGTTTCAATCAAAAAAGCCTCTCCACATTCCGCATCAATTGTTATCTTTTCTGAAAACCATTGGATCGTATGTCCTTTCCCCGCATTGTCGTTTTTACCTCCACCCTTGCAGTCTGTAAAATATGCCAAAACGCACAAAAATTGAATAGCGACATAAAATAACATAAGAAGAATTCTTATTTTATCCACGTATTTTCTCCTTTAAAACCCTTGTTTAAAGATGTGTTAACTACATTAGGTTTTATAGTAAAAGAAAAAAAGAATACTCGTTTAGATAATGTAGACGAGTATGCATCAATTTCGCAAAATCAATCCAATAAGTTATCCTGCGAAAATATCGATTTATTTTGATAACATGACTGTTTTCTTTAATTCAGAAAAATGTCATGCCATTATTGCTGAGGATAGGAAATTCAATTGCCGCCGGTCATGAACAACATGTTTGTTTTGCCTTTTTTCAAAAAAAAAGACCCAAGTCGGAATCCTAATCTGATACTTGGGTCTTCTATGAATTCATATTCATTTGGCAACCTGGCAATCTTCACTACTGAAGACCCACGGCTTTGCGTCCCAACTTCGCAGTTGGTTTGCCTTTTTCAGATATTAAAAATTTTCAGCAGAGTAGCAAAAACGCAAAAAAATCAATATCTTTTTTTAATTCTTTATCGGAACAGGGAATCCCAAAAACATCTGCTTACAAATTACCCCTTAAGACAGCTAAAAAAATTTTAAGGAGACAAGGACACCGGCATACACGTATCCCGTGTCAATGACACATCCAGCACAAACAACCCACGATTTACATCGCTCACAATCACTATTCCGCTTGGGAAAAACGGATAGACGCTCCATGCTCCGTTATATGATGATTCGTCATTTTCCGGATAGGTATCAAACCATCCGACCTGCTGTGGTTCTACCGGATTCTTTGCACAGAAAACACGCAACCCCGCGGTATATTCCGCCTCAAATATAAACTTGCCGCGGACATATATATTGTGATCAATCGCTGAAACTCCCGAACTATACTCGTTAACCAGTTTTGGATGCTTCAGGTTCGTCACATCAAAAACAAGCGTCCTGTTTATATTGTCAAGTTCATCATTAAGATAGAGAAATCGTCTGTTATCATTTATCCAACACTGATGCGCATACGCAAGATCGGGATATGGCGTCCGTGAAATACGAAACATATTCGATTTGTCCGTAACATCATAGATATCCAAGCCGCGGCCTTCTCCCGCTCCAAAACAGATTTGCCTGCCGGCATATGGTCCTCTTTTATACGTTATGACCTGTGCATCGTGTAATCCGTCACCGCCTTTAGCAGAAGACATCATTCCCGCCAGTTCAGGGTTCTCCGGATCGATTAAATCATACGCAACCAACCGTTCCTCATTAATATTGGGAAGGCATAAATATAAAAATCCGCTCTTTTTATCTATAGCAAGGTTGTGGGCAGTGTCTAACCCGTCTTCTGTAAACCTTTGAACAAACGTAACAATGCCATCATCGACGCCGGATAAATCGACAATATCCATCCCTCCGCCGCATTCATTTACTACATAGGCATAATCCCGGTAAACCTTCACATCACCCCAATAACAACCGGTATGCGTTACATACTCAATAGTAACCGGATCGTAGGGAACGGTAATATCTACAATAACTAACGCGTCACGCACAACAAGAAGGGCATACTCACGTCCGGAACCGGAAACGTATCCCCAACAATCATTGGCGCTTTCCGGGTAAGAGGGTAAATCACTGAGAGAAACTTGTGATCGTAGAATAACATTTTTCGACTCATACTGCGCATAAGCATTTGACATCGCCATAATACCCGTTAGGACAAAACAAAGGACTGTATTAAAAATATTCATTCTCCACCATTTTTCATATTTCAAGTATTCTCTCACAATATTTAATTATGATAATTTCTCAAATTTTAATATAATCTGGTTGTTCAGGGCAAAAACTATTTTACAGGAATTAACTCTTATAATAATGTTGACATGTTGTATTCCTCAAATTTCCAGCACTTGTCTAATTTAGATACCATATTTTAATCATTTAGGAGAAAGTAGTATGAAGCCAATACAATTAAAAGAAGGGGTTTATTGGGTTGGTGAAATTGACTGGGATTTAAGAAATTTCCATGGTTATTCAACCCAGCGTGGGTCCACATATAATGCTTATCTGGTAATTGATGAGAAGATAACACTAATTGATGGCGTCAGACCGTATCTCTTTGATAAAATGATGCAGCGTGTTTCTTCTCTCATTGATCCCGCAAGCATTCAATATGTCATTTCAAACCATGTAGAAATGGATCATTCCGGCAGTTTGCCGCTTATTATGGATGTTGCAAAAAATGCAACTGTTTTAACATCCCCTAACGGGCAGAAAGGGTTACTGGCACATTACAAACGGAAAGATTGGAATATGAATGTAGTGCAAATGGATGAAGAAGTCAACATTGGGAAAAGAACCTTCAAATTTTTTCTCACCCAGATGGTTCATTGGCCTGATAATATGGTAAGTTATCTGGTTGAAGATAAAATCCTTTTTTCGAATGACGCCTTTGGGCAGCATATTGCTTCACCCGAAAGATTTGATGATGAACTTTACTTCGGAATTGCCCTTGAAGAGGCAAAAAAATATTACGCAAATATCGTTTTGCCTTATTCCTTACAAGTAAAGAAAACACTTGATAAGCTTTCTTCGCTGCCGATTGACATGATCGCCCCCAGCCACGGTATTGTATGGCGTTCACATGTAAACAACATTGTCACGGAATACAATACATGGGCAAGCAACGAACCAAGGAATAAATGCCTTATTATTTATGACACCATGTGGAAATCCACGGAGAAAATCGCGCACACTTTACATGCTGCTTTCAACCATAGCGGCATCGGTACAAAGATGATTAATCTCAGGCATAATCACATCTCGGACATTGTTACTGACGTATTAGATGCAAGATTTATTTGCGTGGGTTCCCCCACATTAAACAGTAATATGCTTCCCACCGTATCCGCTTTTCTTACGTATCTCAAAGGTTTATCTCCGAAAAACAGGATTGGATTGGCATTTGGTTCTTACGGATGGGGAGGACAATCTGTTCGCCACGTGGAAGAGGCGTTAAAAGAATGCGATTTTGATCTGCTCGAAAACATAAAATTCCAATACATTCCTGATGAAACACAACTTCAGGAGACTTATGAAAAAGTAAGGCAGGAGATTGGGGGGAAAATAGACTCATAATAAGATTAATGTATGTTTATTGTTTTATTCCAAACATCTCTACATTGGTTGTTGCTATTAAAAGGAGTCAAGGCGCAAAGGATACAAGGGTTCAAGGGAAATGCTTAAAAATTTTAAAGACTTGAAGGTTTGGCAAAAAGCTTATCAACTTTGTCTGGAAATCTATAAAACAACAAAAAGGTTTTCAAAGGAAGAGTTGTATGGATTAACATCGCAAATAAGAAGAGCTGCCGTATCTGTTGTTTGCAATATTGCCGAAGGGTATGGGAGGAAGACGCTTCTGGAATATATACGATCTTTATACATAGCTTATGGCTCCATTTGTGAACTGGAAACACAAGTGCTTCTATCAGGAGATTTGGGTTATATTGAAATTGAAAGAATAAAGACTCTTCAGGCAAATCTGTGTGAGGTTGAGAGAATGCTGAAAGCATTGATAAAATCGTTAGAAACCAAACACTCGAACCCTTGAATCCCAAAACCTTGAATCCTTATTTAATCAATAAACAAAGAACCTGATGTTATTACTATCAAAATTCATATATTTTATTTCCCGCTAATTACATGAAAATATACTCATTACAGGACTTTCTTAACTACTTAGAAAAAAACGGCGAACTGGTTCGGATCAAAACGGAGGTTGACGCAAAACTTGAAGCTGCGGAAATCTCTATTCGCGCCCTTCAGCAGGGAATGCCCGCCTTACTTTTTGAAAATATAAAAGGTTCCCGATTCCCGCTTGCAATGAATATTCTTGCCAGCGATAAACGGATAGAACTGGCGCTGGGAAAACATCCCGATCAACTGGGAGAAGAACTCATCACCTTCATGGAAGATGCAATGCCGCCGAAGCCAAAGGTGTTATTCAAACACCCGGGAATTACAAAACGCCTGTTCAGCACCCTCCCAAAAACAACGTTCAGACCAACATCGCAGGAAGTAATTCAAGGGCCAGGTCTTGACGAACTCCCCATAATTACCTGCTGGCCGGAAGACGGAGGCCCATTCATCACACTGCCCCAGGTTTTTACCTGCGATCCCCGCAACGGAAAACGGAATGTTGGCATGTATCGCATGCAGGTTTTTGACGGTAAAACAACGGGAATGCACTGGCAGATACAAAAAGGGGGAGGCTTTCATTATTTCCAATCCCAGAAAGCAGGGAAACCTTTTGAAGTCGCGGTAGCACTGGGAACGGATCCAGCCCTCTTACTGGCGACGGTAGCCGCCCTGCCGGAGGGCATTGACGAGGTCATGTTCAGCGGTTTCTTGCGCGGCAGAAGAACACGGATGACAAAAGGCAACACTATTTCAATACATGTTCCCGCAGACGCCGAATTTATACTGGAAGGCACCGTCCATTTGACGGAATTGCGGATGGAAGGGCCCTTTGGCGACCATTTTGGACATTATTCCAACGCCTCGGAATTTCCCGTTTTTCATATTAATATTATTACGCATAGAAAAAATCCTGTATATCCCGCTACTGTTGTAGGCCGTCCGCCGATGGAAGACAAATATTTAGGAAACGCGACACAACAGGTGCTAGGCCCCCTCATCCGCCTCATTCACCCTGAAATAAAAGATCTCTGGGCATATTACGAGGCGGGATTCCACAATCTGCTGGTAGTGTCCGTTGAGGAACGTTACCGCAAAGAAGCCATGAAAACGGCTCTCTCTATTATGGGCGAGGGACAGCTTTCACTGACAAAATGTGTTGTCACTGTATCAGAAGGAGTAAACCCGCGCGATTTCAATGCTGTTCTCAGGGAAATTCATGAATATTTTGACCCTGCATATGATTTTATTATGATTCCAAAGGTGCCGCTTGATACCCTTGATTTCACCAGTTATAAAATGAACCTGGGCAGTAAGATGATTATCGATGCGACAAGAGATAACAAAACAAAAGAACACGAAGAGAGAAACACTTCCCAAAATCTGGAAACGATAATAAAAAACATTGACAGCAGAATAATCGAATGGAATCTCCTGGCAGAGACGCTCCTGGTCGTTTCCGTAAAAGATAATGGAAGAGAGGTGGTACGCAACCTGACCAAATCCCCTGAAATTGTTTGGCCAAAAATCGTTGCCGCAGTGAGCCCTGACGTTGATATCCATAATCAGGAACAAACGATATGGGGCATTTTCACCCGCTTCGATGCGGAAAGGGATATTGTGTTTACGGAAGAAAAACTGGTGGGCATAAGTCCTGTCTTCAGAGGGAAAATGGGAATAGACGCCACATGGAAAAGGGGTTATCCATCACCGCTTGTCATGCCGGACGAGATTATCGATCGGGTAAATAAGAAGTGGGATGCGTATTGGCGGTAGAACAACAACTTAAATTGAGAAGATTAAAGTAACTAATTAAAACGGGAGAAATAACAAATGAAAACGGAAAAAATCCTTACGAGTCTTATTAAGCCATTAGTACTTTCCGGAGCATATAAAGACGAGGCAGCAGCACTGAAAGATATCGTGATTACCCAAATAGAAAGAAAGATAAAATCCTACGATAGAACTATCAATACGTTTCAAAAAAAATACGAAAAGGATTTTGATGTGTTTTCAAAAGATTTGAAAAATAAAGCAACTCTGGAATTAGAAGACGATTGGATGGAATGGAATGGGGCAATAGAGATGAAAAAGGCATGGAATGATGCGCTAAAAGAGGTTATTGAAAGTGAAGCAACGGTTTAACCTTTTTGAAGTAATTTCGATACTAAAAGAGAGTGAATTTATATCAAGGGTAGAAATAAAAACCATTGATGAAATTCACGAAAGCGGTATTTATAAGGTGCGATGCAGTTTAATTCCTTCGAAATATAAGCTTGAGAGAAGATTTGTAAAGACCCAAGAACAGATTTTATATTCCTATCAACTTTTTAGCAATACACCTATTGTTAGGTGGGATAATTCACCTCACTATCCAAAAATAAAAACTCATCCCCATCATTTTCATGCAGATGATGGTGTTATCAAAGAATCAGAACTAACAGGCAATGTTGTTCCGGATATTAAAAAAATATTATATGAAATTACGAAAGTTATCGTAAAGTATGAATGTTGAATATTACGTTGAAAAGTATTAACAACACTGTCAATAATTTATTTATCAAATAACGCTTTTTTGGGTTAGATTTATATAACTTTTTTATTTACCTCTTAAATAATTTCCCCTTTTTATGAAGTTGCTTGAATTTCCACACCATGAGTAACGTTTTCAAGAGTATCTTATAATTCAGTTTTGTTTCCCCATGGATTCTGTCTTCAAACTCTATCGGTATTTCCCTTATAGCAAACCCTTTTACATGTGCTTTATAAAACACTTCGGAGACAATTGAAGGGCCTGTTGAAATCATAGTGCCCAGTTGAATATCCTCCAATACCTTTCTTTTGAAACACCGATAACCGGAAGAAACATCATTTATTTTTAGTCCCAGTAAAATCCTGACGTAAACTCCCGCAAGAAATGTCACCATTCTGCGGACAATTCCCCTGTTCACATCCCTGCCGCCGCTCACGAACCTTGACCCGATTACCATGTCAGTATCCTGTAAGGCATTCAGCATTGCCGGAATATATCTCGGATGATGCGAAAAATCGGCGTCCATTTCCACCACATAATCCGCATTGTGATCCAGGGCATATTGGAATCCGGCAACACCCGCGGAACCTCTCCCTCTGTCAGTTGTTCTCAGGAGCAATTCAACCCCCGGATGTACTTTGGCATGCTTTTTTACCTCTTCCGCTGTACCGTCAGGCGAGTTATCATCAACCACCACAATATGCAAATCAGAAATCTTCAGATTCAATATTTCCTGAATGAGTTTTCCGATGTTTTCTCTTTCGTTATAGGTAGGTATCATTACGTATGTTTTCATAAATTATGTCAGCATCTCCATTGAAATAAGCGCCATAATCTTCGCGAAATCGATTAATTCCTGAACACTTATCGACTCATTCGCAGCATGAGCTTCATCATGGTCACCGGGCCCAAACCCAACAGCAGTAATACCCCTCTGTATAAGCTGCTTTGTTACCGTTGAACCTGATTGCCCCATAGGTTTCGGTTTGGTTCCTATTATTGCAGCAGTGTGTTTTGTAATTATTTCCACAAGAGGATTGTTAATAGGTACGTTTGTCGAAGGCTGATCAGAAGTAACGTGCAAATCAAACCGGGCAGAATCTTGATCCTCGACTTCCTTTATAAGGTTTTTAATGTCATTAATAATGTCAACCGGGGAATCACCCGGCAAATAGCGCAGATCAATTTGAGCCTTGCAGGTGGCAGGCACTGTATTTGCCACTGTTCCGCCATGAATCGACCCCAGATTTATTGTTGGAGGGGAATGCAATGGATGAGAGGTCTGCCTGAATGTATACTGTTTGATTCGGTTTAACAGAGTAATCATGTTCCACACTGCGTTCACACCTCTCTCCGGCGTGGAGCCATGTGCCTGCTTTCCAAACGAGGTTATTTCCAGAAACAGAGCCCCCTTTTCCGTCACGTCAATCATTTGCATATTATGCCCCACATCCGGGATGATGGCATAGTCAGCGTCTATACCGCACTCATGGAGTAAATATTCCATACCTAACGCAGAACCTCTTTCTTCATCCGCAACACCTGCCAATATGAATTGGCCTTTTAATCTGGATTCATTTTCCTTGAGATATTTCGCTACTGCCATCAAGGAAGCCATTTGACCTTTATTGTCGGAAGAACCCCTGCCGAATATCCTTCCGTTTTCAACATATGCGTCAAAAGGGTCCTTCAGCCAGCCATCACCGGCGGGTACAACATCCAAATGGCATGCGGCCAGCAATGAGAGGGCGCCCTGCGTTCGTTCTTTCTTACCGATATATCCAATAATATTTGTCCTGCTTTTTTCTTTTTCAAAGATTTTGTAAGGAATTTTTAGCAAGTTAAAATATTCCTCCACAACGGAAACAGCCAGAATTTCGTTGCCGGGAGGATTCTCAGTTTTTGTGTTTATTAATTTCCGTGCAAAAGTGATAATCTCATTTGTTTCATCCTGCATGTATTTTTCTATGTCTTTAACCATATCATTCATTATAAGATTCATCAAAACTGTTCCTTGTAAAATAAAAAGCTATTCAAAATAATTTGCAGTGGTGGCAGGAGTTTAGATTTTTCAAACGGCTAAATTGATACAAATAATTCCTTGCTAAAATGCACCGTCAAGATACAATGGGTTTAAAAAATTTTCTCTTTTCTCGGAAAAAATGCAAATATTACCGTATGCTAAAAACCGTTACAAATTATATGCAAAAAATAGATAAAAATTCAATGTAATTGAGGGTAAAACATTATGTAATCAAAAAGATCTGCTCATTGTTAAGGAAATTAAATGGTTGACAATACCACATATTCAGATAACATTTAAACCATGAAAAAAGACCAGCAAAAGAAATATACTGCGCCATCGCCACAATTAAAAATCCTTATCATCTTTGCGTTGTTTTTCATCGCCATATATATGCTGCAACGGTATTCCGTTTCTACTTCAGTACCTCTCCGGCATACCATCAGCTATAGTCAGTTCCTCGCGCAACTGGAAGCAGGTAACATTTCTTCCGTTACTATTAAAAAATTACACATTACCGGCAAATTTTATAACGAAGCGCTCCTTCAGCTTAACGAAAAACAAGAACCAACACGCGTGAAAAACTTCCAAACGCAGCTACCCAGTTTTCAGGGAGAGGGTTTGTTAGAAAAACTTAACAAACGGCACGTGGAAATTCGCGTAGAATCTTCCGAAGAAGGCTCATTTTTCTGGCAGTTTTTAATTGGTCTTCTTCCCTGGATAATCATCGTCGGCGTATGGATGCTCATTATGAGGGGAGCCAGACAGGTAGGAGGGGGTGCGGGAGGGCTTTTTACCTTCGGACAAAGCAAGGCAACGCTTTTTGACGCAAAAAAGCCAAAAATCACGTACAATGAAGTGGCAGGACTGGATAATGTGAAAAAGGAACTGACCGAAGTGATTGAATTCCTTAAAGACCCGGGTAAATTTGAAAAAATAGGGGCAAAGGTACCAAAGGGAGTATTGCTTATCGGCCCCCCCGGAACGGGAAAAACACTCCTTGCCCGTGCAACTGCCGGAGAGGCGGGAGTGCCTTTTTACAGTATCAGCGCCTCGGAATTTATTGAAATGTTCGTGGGTGTGGGAGCATCACGCGTAAGGGATATGTTCAAAAAGGCAAAAGAGGCGCACCCGAGCATTATCTTTATCGATGAAATTGACGCCGTGGGAAGAACGCGCGGGGCAGGGTTTGGAGGCGGACACGATGAAAGAGAACAAACATTAAATCAGCTTTTATCGGAAATGGATGGTTTTGACCCCCATACGGAAGTCATTGTCATGGCCGCTACAAACAGACCTGACGTACTTGACCCGGCTCTTCTCAGGCCAGGCAGGTTCGACAGACAACTGATAATTGACAAACCGGGCTGGAAGGAACGCAAAAAAATCCTTGAGGTTCATGTCAAAAACAAGAAACTTGCCGAGAAGGTCGATCTCGAAAAGGTTGCGAGAGGAACTCCGGGAATGACAGGCGCCGACCTCGAGAATCTTGCAAATGAAGCCGCCCTTATCGCCGTGCGCAAAAAGAAGAAGACAATCAATATGGACGATTTCGATGAAGCGCGCGACAAGATTCTCATGGGTACCGTCAGAGA
This sequence comes from Candidatus Kuenenia hertensis, assembly GCA_021646465.1. Taxonomy (GTDB): domain Bacteria; phylum Planctomycetota; class Brocadiia; order Brocadiales; family Brocadiaceae; genus Kuenenia; species Kuenenia hertensis. The sequence continues at coordinate 82,241 of SOET01000001.1, forward strand.
AGAAACAATCAGTGAACTGGAAAAGCGTATCACTGCATACCATGAAGCGGGTCATGCGCTTGTATCAATGAAACTGCCGGGAACCGACCCCATACACAAGGTAAGCATAGTTCCCAGAGGATTGGCAATGGGAGTAACGCAAATGCTCCCCGTGGAAGACCGGCATTATTACCCTAAACAATACCTCATAAACAAACTCACCGTTGCCCTTGCAGGCAGAGGTGCAGAAAAGCTGATCTTTAATGACGTAAGCACCGGCGCCCAGAATGATCTTAAAGAAGCAACCGCCCTTGCCGAAAAGATGGTCGCACAATGGGGCATGAGCGACAAAGTAGGCCCCCTTAACCTTGGAAGGGCAGAGGAACATCCGTTTTTAGGGAGGGAACTCTCTCTGCCAAAACGTTACAGCGAGGATATGGCATGGCTCATGGATCAGGAAATACAAAAACTCATCCTGGAAGTAGAATCAAAAGCGGAGGATATATTAAAAAACAACAGAGCCGCCCTTGAAAAACTGGCAGAAGCGCTTCTCAAGGAAGAAACCCTTGAGAAAGAAGATGTGGAGAAAATACTTGAAAGTGCATAAACAAAGATGCAGTCCTCCCTGACGCACGCAGTGTTTCCTTATTCATAATAAGAAGAAAAGGAAAAAAAATTAACCTTTTAAAAACCTTCGGGTCATCTGTATATACTTCTTACCCGTCATAGCAGCGTTGTCATACTCCAGCCGCTGAAAACAACATTTACATTCGATATACGTGTCATTTTGCCGCAAACTGGGGAGCAGATCACTTTCGTTTGTTCGTATTCCAAGCTCAGGTGATTGCCTAATTGCTTGAACATTACTGGTAAAGACAAAAAACTCTTTATCGTTACCACATCTGGGACATATAAAAAATGCGTTCATTTATAACCTCCTTTCTTTCTCATAATTTTGTTAAGATACTATTTAAATAATAAAATAATAAGATATTCCTTTTAGGATTTGTGATGTTCTTAATTTTAAATCATAAATTGCTTGAGTATTTTCTTTTTATCATTGTTTTAGTTTTGACATTTCTCTAAATTGCTGAAAAGAACAAAGGCTCCGCTCATACATATTTGAAAAGGGATGTATGAACGAAGCCTTTGTTAAGTAAATAAAGCTGTTTTGAGTCTAACACAGAACGAAAAGGGATGCAAGAAATAATTATAAATGCAGAAAAACGTAACATTATAATTGACAAATTAAACTATTATAACGCCTGCTTGCGGGTATATCCTATTAGGGGTATTTACAAATATCTTCCATTTAGTAAAATTAAAATGTCTTATGTCAAGAAAAGCCTAGCCCAATTTTCGGTTTCCCTTTAATAAATGTATTTTATCGTACTCGCAGAAAAGGAGAATTTACAATCTTTTTGTTACCTTATATTTAATTTCGAAAGGAGATAACTATTATGTCTAAAAACGTTATTCTGGCAAAGGACATTATGAAGAAAACTATCACTGCCGCAAGAAAAGAAACTTTAGGAAGGTCGTTAGCAGAAAAACTATTAACCGGTAATTATAGCGGGATGCCTGTTGTAAATAGTAATAATCAGGTTATTGGAATAATAACTGAATTTGATCTTATAAAAGCAATGGATGAGGGAAAAGCGCTGGAGCAAGTAACGGCAGAAGATATCATGACCAAAAAGCCAATATGTGCAGAAGAAGATACTCCGATTGAAAAGATTATTCATGTTATGACAAAGGAAAATATTATTCGTATTCCTATTGTAAAAGATATGGTTCCGGTGGGGGTAATATCAAGAAGTGACATCTTAAGATGTGTTTACGGGGTTCTCAAGCCTGAATTTGTCAGGATTAGCACTGAACATGGCGAGATGGAAGTTGTTACAGAGTTCAGACAACCTCAATATAAAAGCGAGGAAAGTATAAGTTCAGAGTAAATGAATTTTTCCCATTCTTTTCGGCGGGTGTGTAACCCGCCGAAAAGGCTGAGATTTATAGACGGCCAGATGCCCGTTTTTCAACTCTTGTCCGAACATACGTTTTCTTGAAGGTGTTACCTTTTTGCGGTCTTTTACAGCGGATTGAGTTCGGAAATAAACCCGCTGATTTTAAAACAACCGTAACCAATTGCCAATACATGCCTATAAACGCCAATATATACCCCTTCCCTTGCTTTTTTGTTTTTACCGTGTACAATTTTTGATAATCTTGCAGAAAAGTATTGTCGGGTAAGAAACCCGACTACTGATTTTATTTTGAGAAACTAAAGTTTAATGATTCCTTTTACTCTTTTGTCATCGGCTATTTTTGTTTCTATAAGGTCTCATTTAGGGACGGCGGAGCAATGATAATTTCAAAAAGAATAAAAATACCCCGGGATGATATTGATAGTACGCAACTGCTTGAATATATTCTGGAGTATTTTAGAAATAATATAACCGGCGTAGTATTGCGATTTGCTATTGTCGGGGTAAGCACGGATGACCTGGTTGTAGATGCTTCAATCAAAGTGAAAGATACCGTTACAAAAAGAAATATTGAAAAATAGCGTATGACCAAACAATTTGTTGTAGCGCATATTATTCCGACAGGAGTGATGGCCGATATCGGTGGTTACGTAGGAGATGCTACTCCCGCAACCAACATGATTGCATCGATTGCCGACAAAGTGATTTCTCATCCGAATGTCGTAAACGGAGTTGCACTTAACCTGGCGAATAGAAACATTCTCTATGTTGAGGGATACTCTCTGGATAAATTTTTCAAAGGTGAAGCAGAGCTAAAGGAAGTAGAAAAAAATAAAATCGGGGTTGTGTTAGACAAGGGAATAGAACAGGAGGGATATGACCTTGCGGTAAATACAATCAACGCATTGAGAACCATCGGAGGCGTGGAAATAATCTGCCTCCATAAAACGAAAAAAGAGGTGCTGACGCGGGCAGTGAAGACAAAAAGCAATTCTTTTGTGGGAGAGATTAAACATGAGCAGATACTTATTGACGCCTGCGGGGAAGCAATAAGGCAAGGAGCTCAGGCACTTGCGATTTCTCTGAATATCCAGATTGACATGAAAGATTTAAAAGCATACTTTGATGGGAAAGGAGCAAATCCCTATGGCGGAGCAGAAGCCGTAATTTCTCATCTGGTATCCGCCAGATTTGGTTTGCCCGCCGCACACGCCCCCCTCCTGAGCAAGTATGAGATCTACAGGGAAACGCACAGCGGAACGGTTGATCCAAGAGCCGCTGCGGAAGCAATAGGTCCGGCGTATCTCGGAAGTGTTTTGCGCGGACTGGATAAAGCTCCGAGACTTGTTGCCCATGGAGGAGATGTAAGTATCAGGGACGTTGACGCTATAATTCTTCCCTATACTTGCATGGGCGGTGTTCCCGCTCTTGCAGCCCAAAAATGGGGGATACCTATTATTGCAATAAAAGAAAACATGACCGTAATGAAAGCCACGCCGGATATTTTAGGAATGAAGAACGTGATTGTGGCTGAAAATTACTGGGAAGCAGGTGGAATTCTTGCCGCGATGAAGGAAGGAATCGACCCGCATGAACTAAGGAGACCTCTGAGAAAGCTAACAATTACATAGTTTAATCTTGCGGAACCAGATCAGCCACCAGCAATAGCAGGCACGACAAATATATGGTCTCCGTCTTGTACCGGTGTTTCCAGATTATTTAAAAATCTGATATCTTTATCATTGAGATAAAAGTTAATAAATAATACATATTTCATGCTCTCTCCTGATGTTCGTCTTGTCTTGTGGCGGATTGTCTCTTTGAACTCATCCATACTTTTCTTGCGTGGCCATCTCATCCCCCGTTCAAAGTGGTATCCAAGAAAGTCAAATCCGCTCCTTTGGGTTGCGTCTACTATTCTGGTCTTGTCTGGATGCAATGTCAGCCCTCTTGCTTCGAGCATTCCTTTCATTTCTTCCAATGACTTCTTTGCTTCTTCTTCATTTCTGCATAGGATGACGCTGTCATCCGCATACCTGACCATCTCATGCCCCAACCTTGCCATTTCGTGGTCTATCTTACTCAATCGCTAATAACGGACTTATTGCCATTTCTTTAGAAAACAAATTTAATCCATAACATAATAGTGAAATTATGTACCATAGAATGGTTTTGCGGTGATTTGATATGAGATAAAAAAAGAAGGCGGCAAAATAGAATGTTGCCATAATGAGGTCTTCTCTGAAACTGACAGCGTTTACCGCTTCTGCCAGCAAAGGATGAATACAAAAGATAAGGCTGGCAAGAAAGGCAATTAAAGTAGTTTGCCGGGACGATTCAAAAGAGTATTTGCCTGATATGATCGCAGTTTCATGAGTGAGTTCTTGCGTTTGTTTCATTATTTTTCCGATTAAAATATTTTTAATCAGAAGAAACAGGATTAAGGAGTTAATGGCATGAAATAAAACATTCGTAATATGATACCCTGCCGGATTTTGCTGCCAGAGGGAATAATCGATAAAATAGGAAAAAGTAACTACAGGGCGATAGCTAAGTTCCCCGGAAGCGGTAAAGTACTCGCTGGTGAAAAGCGTGGTGAATTTACTCCAAGAACGTATTAAATAATTATTTGTTATTGTAAAGGTATCGTCATAAACAAAGCCGTTCCTTGTGGCAGGTAAATATACAAGAACGGCTACAATAACAAGCAGGGGCAACAGGTAAAATGAAAGGCGAGAATTTCCATAATCTGCAATTACCTTCCCATCTTTGCGTATGGGCCGGTATGTATTATGCATTTAATTTCTTAACTTCATTTAACATCAAAACTGAAAAGAATTGCTATTAAAAAATGGATGATTAAGAAAACGCAAATCAATTATCTACCAAAAGTTGCAGACGGGGCATTATACCTTATCACGTCTTCTTCTGCGTCTTTTTAAAATGTATTTTCTCCTGTTTAACCGATGCTTTTTCTTCCCCTCAAAACCGCAAGCCATATTAACTCCCTAAAAACATTAAAAAAATCTCTGAATAAATAAAAGTATGGCAAAATCATACCAATAATAGGTGGTAAATTCAATAAAATTAATTCGTCAAAAACCGCTACCTGCAAAACCATGTCACAGTGACAAGTGTGACACAAAGTGTGTCATGACACACTTTTTTTGCTGTGCCAATTTTTTATTTGCAGTTTTATGATAATCTTATCGTGCTGATATATTATAGCTATTGTAAAGGAATTTTCATTTTAATTAAGCGTGTTTGCGGGGAGGTATTATTGTAAAGTATTTAATTGCAAATACATATGACAGCAGCTATACTAAGCCGATTATGGAAATAATTCAGAGGCAGGGATGGAATACATTCAAACAGATATTTTTTGATCAATGGGATAACTTTTAGAAGTTGTTTCCCAAGTATGATACAGACTATTATGATGAAGTGGTGGAGAAGATGTTCAATTGTGGTGATCCTGAAAAGATGGGGATGACGGAATATTTGTGTTTTTGGTTGTGGACGTGGGAAACGAGTAGTGCCAATGAGTTGTAAGAGCAGTTTTTGTTTAAGGTGTAGTACAGTGTATGTAGATAATTGGGTAAGTCAAATAAGCAAGATGTTACATGTGGGAGTAATCTATAGGCATATAGTGTTAACGGTACCGTCGGTGTTGCAAAGAATATTTTCAATCTTGTTTTCCAGTTCGGTACGCAGCAATTGCAAATCTGTTCTGAGCAATTGCAGATCAGATTTTGTTATAATATTGCTTTTAGATGCCTCGATGAACTCAATAAGTTCTTTGGCTTCTTCTTCGTCAATTTTGGGTTCTAATTTTTTTATGAGATCGTATGCCTTGTATATGAAAGAACTTTTAACATAATTGATGTGGAGTTGCAATGCAAAAATATGATGGTCATAGGTCACTGGTCATTAGTCATTAGCCACTGGTCACTGGGGGTTGGGCTTAAAGCTGAGACCAGTGAATGAATTGTATGTATTAAGGTCGGGTTTCTTACCCGACAGAATCTTAATTTTATGCAATTGATAACGAAACTGAAGATATAAAACGTGGGAGGGTACGTTACAAGCAGCGAACCCGCAGTTGCACAAATTGGGGCAAACTTGTTCCACATATGAATTTAATCATGACTATGATGGGGTTACTTATTATCGGGAAGCAGAGCAGCAAATTAACTCTCAATGGAGATAACCCGCAGTTTTGCTTTTTGCCCGGCAATGGAAAAGATAATGTTTGCGGTTCCGGGGGCGATGCCGTGTATGGTGAAAAAGGCTTTTCCGGTTGCATCGGTAATGGCTTCCGGGGTGACGGTTGCAATATCAGGTGAGGTGCTGAGTGCCTTGATCTTTAACCCAAAAAGAGGGCTTCTATTATTATCCAACAGCGTAACACAGGTGTTATTTTCTGAACCTGAATGAAGTGTCATTTTAGACGGACGCACAATAATGGTAAATTCAGCTTCATCGCGGGGTATTTGGGTGCAGGAATTGAGAAAAAGGGAACTGCCTAATATAATGAAGAGAAACAATAATTTTAGTTTGTGATAAATCACGGTATTTTAGTAAGAAGTAAACATCAGAAAATACTGGTACGGAAGAAGAAATGTATATTTCCTTTGTAATACAAAACCCGCTTGCTTTAATTCATTGATAACCAATTCTTCCGGTAAACGGACATTGAGCGGGGGGCCTATGGGGCTTTCTTTGCCAAATTCTATGATTGCGATTCTTCCGCCTGGTTTCAGTGACGATTTGACCTTCTTCATAAAATCAACAGGATGTGCTATTTCGTGATACGTGCTCAGTAAAATTGCAGTGTCTATAGTGTTTTCAGGTAATAAAGGATCGTCCATGTTGCCCAGTACGAGACGGACTATTTCTGCATCAGAGGTACTTAGCCTGTTTTTGATATGATCAAGCATCTCTTGCTGTATATCTACCGCATAAACAATTCCGGCTGGCCCGGTCCGCTTCAAAAGTTTTGTAGTAAGGTAGCCGGAACCTGCACCGATATCTGCAATAATTTGACCCTTCTCAATTTCCAGTGCATCCAGTATTAATTCCGGTTTTTGCCAGGCGTCCCGGTCCGGCGCCTCAAGCAGTGGTATCTTTGAAGGGCTGAACAGTTTTCCGGGCCGCTTGAGTTGGAGGGTATTTTGAGCATAAATTTCAAAGCAAAGAAACACTATTCCCAATACGGCAACACATAGATGAAGTCCCCTGGTTCTTTTTCCTCTCATAAACTAATTTTCCTTTTCATCTTCCTTTTCTTCCTGCTCCATCTTGTCTAAACGCAATATGAGCCAGATCGATGCGCCAATTGCGAATGGCAACAATATATATTGAATAATTTCGAGTTTTGAACGGGGTGATGGTGTTATTTCAGGAAGCGGCGGAGGGGCTTGCTGTTGTTGTGCAGAAATGGTTTCCTCTGATTGCTTGCTTTCTTGTGTTGTCTGAGCGTTAGCGGTAACAACAGATAGCAGAGTGCCTGTTAAAAGAAAAAAACAAATTATAATCAAAAATTTTTTCATAATACAATTTCTCAATAATCGTAACACTTTAGCTTTTCGAGATACCAGCAGTTACTGCTTGTTCCCAAACTTCTGTTTGGGAATACAATTTTAAGGAGAAACTGAGTTTCTCGTCCATTTACGCTCCCAAACAGGAGTTTGGGAGCGAGCAGAAGGAGTTTTTCCCAAAAAACTAAAGGGTTGCCAATAATCTCATTTTGGAAATACGAGTTCTTTATAAATATCAAATTCTTTTTTCGCCTCCTCGTGTTTGCCGAGTTTATTATACGAATCTCCCAGCAATAAGTGTGCATTTGTATTTTCAGGATTTAATTCGATCAGTTTTTGGCAAATATCCACAGATTCATTATAAAGTCCTTTTTTATTATAGGCAAATCCAAGATTGTAGAGTGCGTCATGATTTTCAGGCTCAATATCTAAAAGTTTTTTAAACGCTTCGATGGCTTCGTCAAATCTCTCTGCCATATTATATGCGACACCAATATTGTAATAGGTTTTGGTATGATTCGGGTTAATGGTTAATGCCATACGGTATGCCTCTATTGCTTTGTCAATTTCGTTTTTTTCACCATAAATACACCCCATATTATAGTAAACATTGGCATTGTTTTGATCCAGAGAGACATATTTTTCAAATGCAATAACGGCATCATCAATCAAGCGTTTCTTGTAATAAAGAGTTCCCAGTTCGAGGAGTGATTTGGTATCATCAGGGTCTAATTCTATCACTTTTTTAAAGCATGCAATTGCTTCGTTCGTTTTGCCTGATTTATTATACGATAAGGCAAGCATTTCAAATGCTTCTTTCATCGTGGGGTCTAAATTAATTGCCTGATTAAATGCTTCTATCGATTCCTCTGTCAGTCCCTGGTGGAAGAGTTCTGATCCTTTGTTGTAATAATCCACTGCGGTGAGGGGTTTTTCCTGAATAGTTTGTTCAGCTTGTTGCTTTTCATCGATAATGATCTGTTGTTTTGCAGAAATTGATTCTGTTGTTGTTTTTGGCGCTTTTTCTTCAATAATGGGTTTTATATCTTCATGTGGCTTTGTACTTGTTGCCACTGCATAAGGAACAGGGGTGGCATCCATTGTTTCTATCCGTTCTATTTCTATTATTTCAGTTACAGGGCCTTCTTTTTTGCCGCATCCCAAATTGACAATAACAAAACAACAGGTTAAAAAAATCGTACAACGGTAAACTGATTTTAAACCCAAAAGAAATTCAAAATGGTAATTTATTTTTTTCATGTTTTTCCCCCGAATTCCTTTTTTAAATATAACATTTAACATTCTTACTGGCATTGTAGTGTGGCAAGTAGAATTGTCAAGAAAATTAAGTCTTGTTTCGGCGGCTATTTTTATTTTGCTATTTTGAAATTACGTGTTATAAAAATATTTAAGAATGCTATTCAATAGTATAAATAAGTTTTGTTTCAGTGATGTATGGTTATCATAATCTGAACAAGCAAAGACTATGGATAATGTAGAATTACAATCCGATAGGGAACTTTTCTATTATTCCCCTGTTCCTCTCTGGATAGAAGATTTGTCTGCTGTTAAGGCTTACATTGACCGCCTGCGTAGTTCCGGAATCAGGGATTTCAGAAAATATTTTACCGATAATCGCGAGGATGCCGAGAAGTGTTTGAAAATGGTGAAAACTGTTGATGTAAATAAATATGCAATGGAATGTTATGGGATAAGAGATAAAGAATATATAAGCGGGCAGTTGAACTTGTTTTTTGGTGAAACTACCTACAATACTTTCACAGAAGAGCTTATAGCGATTGCCGAAGGAAAGACACGATTTGAATGTGAAACGATTACTAAAAGTTTAACAGGTAGTGAAAAACACACGCTGTTACGATGGATTGTTCCGCCTGATTATGAGGAATCATTCTCTAAAGTATTGGTTTCCACCGTTGATCTCACTGAACGAAGGCAAGCAGAAGAAGCTGCTGCATGGGAGGCAAAGATTAATGCTGCACTCGTGGAGTTGTCAAAGGCTTTACTAAAGCCGGATAAATCTATTGGAAATTTATCGGAACTTGTTCTGGAGTATGCAAAAGGTTTAACAAACAGTCCTGTTGGTTACGTCGGGTATATTGACAAACAAACGAACAGTTTTATTTCTCCTACGATAACCAATGAAATTTCAGAAATATTTGACATACCAAAAGGAAACATCAATTTTAATGAATTCCATGGGTTGTGGGGCTGGGTGTTGGAAAATAAAAAACCTCTTGTATCGAATGATCCGTTAAATGACGGGAGGTCGAAGGTATCATTAAAGAAGAATATATCTTTAAAACATTTTTTATCAGTACCTGCCATGCTTGGTAAGGTAATTGTAGGACAGGTAACGGTGGGTAATTCTGCAAAAGATTATTCTGAAAAAGATGTTCAGTTGTTGGAACGCATTGCGGTTCTCTACGCCATTGCAATACAACACCTGTGGACGGAAGAAGTCATTACGCATATGGCTTATTTTGATGAAATAACTAATCTTCCAAACAGGAGGCTGTTTAATGACCGTCTGTATGTAGCCATTTCAAACGCAAGTCGATACCGGAAAAGACTTGCAGTAATGTTTCTGGACCTCGATGGATTTAAAAATGTTAATGATAGTCTTGGCCATCAAATAGGTGATCAATTACTCGTAGAAATTGCTTATCGGCTGAGTCATACCGTCCGGCAATCGGATACGATTGCAAGAATGGGTGGTGATGAATTTATTGTTTTGTTAACGCAAGCAGACCATGTCGATAATATAATAAGTGTTGCAAATAAGATACTTGAAGCGGTAAAACAACCAATACTACTTGATGGTAACGAAATACGTATTACCATCAGCATCGGAATTGCACAATATCCTGATAATGGTAAAGACGTGAATACATTGTTGAAAAGCGCGGACATTGCCTTATATCGTGCAAAAGAATCAGGGAAAAATAATTATCAGTTTTCGTCTTTATAGAACAACCTCTCGCAAACGCATGTTTTTGATACACCTCTAAAAAACTATCGGATACTATCGGAGGGAATAACTATGAAAAAGCTATTTGTTTGTGCCTTATTTTTGTCTTTCATTTTTCTTTTTACTTCAAAAACATACGCCATTGGTAAATTACAACAGGATTTGCCATTTGCGGTGAGTGAACAGACACAGGTATGTATATTATGCCATAAAAATGTGACTCCGGGTATTGTGGAAGATTGGAAAGCAAGCAGGCACTCAAAAATAACTCCGGAAATTGCTATAAAAAAGCCGGTATTAGAAAGAAGGGTTTCGAGTGAGATAATACCGGCGGATAAGAGTTCGGTAGTTGTTGGCTGTTACGAATGTCATAGCCAAAACAGCCATCTGCATAAGGACAATTTCGAGCATTTCGGATTTCAAATCAATGTAGTTGTGTCTCCAAACGATTGCAAAACATGTCACGCAAAAGAAGTGGAGCAATATTCCGGCAGCAAGAAAGCATATGCGTTGGATAACCTGCGGGAAAATCATATTTATCACAAATTTGTAAATGCGATACCAAGTATAAAAGAAGTAAGAGATAATTCTTTACGATATGTAAACGCATCCGAAAATTCAAAAATGGTAACATGCTATGTCTGTCACGGTTCAGAGGTAACGGTAGAGGGTATGAAGGAAATACCCTCCAATTTTGGAAGCATTAAAGTACCCTCCCTTAATAATTGGCCAAATCAGGGCGTAGGAAGGATTAACCCCGACGGAAGCCGTGGCGCCTGCACATCGTGCCATCCGAGACATAGTTTTTCTATTGAAATAGCCAGAAAACCATATACGTGTTCTCAATGTCACATTGATCAGGATGTGCCGGCTTTTGAAGTATACAAAGAGAGTAAACACGGAAACATTTTTTTTTCAAAGCAGGATACCTGGAATTGGAACAGTGTACCCTGGAAAGTCGGCAGGGATTTTCAAGCTCCTACCTGTGCTACGTGTCACAATAGCCTGCTTGTAAATCCGGAAGGTAAGGAAATTGTTTCCCGGACTCATGACTTTGGCGAGCGGTTATGGGTCAGATTGTTCGGGCTTATTTATTCACACCCTCAACCTAAAAGTGCAAAAACGTATGAAATAAATAATAAAGATGGGTTGCCATTACCTGCAACATATATGAATGAATTAGCCGCAGAATATTTAATTAATGAAGAAGCACAATTGCTGCGGAAAAATGAAATGAAGAAAGTATGTAATGGTTGCCACAATACCGACTGGATTATAGGCTACTTTGAAAAGCTTGACTCAACAATAGAAGAAACAGATACGATGGTTTTGAATACTACAAATCTTATGAAAAACATGTGGGATAAGGGATTTGCAGATGCATCGAATCCGTTTGATGAATTGATTGAAATGTTGTGGGTAAAAGAATGGTTTTTTTATGCAAATTCAATCAGGTTTGCCTCTGCTATGTTAGGCGCCGATCGTGCTACTTTTAAAAACGGGTGGTGGCAGTTGACGGAAAATTTTTATAAAATTCATGAATATGCAAGAAAATGCGGATCCGAAAATTGAGAGGCAAACCTTCTGCAACTTTTTTATTATAGAGATTATAACTGATTTTGTGTTTTACAATTATGATAGGTTTGTGATATAGTCAAGCATATCTGGTTTGACTTATATTAATTCAGATCAAGTAATTCAGTTACACGAGTGTTATTATTTATGGATCATTTTATTACACGCCCTTCCTCTGCTTCCCCACAAACCTTCGTAGAAATCAGTAATAGCGTAAATAGAAATCATTTAATGTCTATTCTATGGTGAGTACAACAAAGGTTTCCATTATTCGTTGCGAAGATTATGACAAGGAGAAGATTTTCTCTGCCCTTGATCAAACGTTTGAATTTTTCGGTGGTATTGACAATATAATAAACAAAGGCGCTAAGGTGCTTTTGAAACCGAATTTTCTGAAAGAAAGCCATCCCGAAGATTGTGCGGTTACTCATCCATGTATTATAGAAGCAATAGCTGAGAAATTACTGGAATTTGGAGCGACTCCGATTATTGGAGATAGTCCTGCTTTTGGCGCTGTATCAAAGATTGCCAGGCGCTTGAAACTTGACACGTTTGCGGAAAAACACGGAATCGACATTATTGAACTTGATAATGCGCGCAGGGTAAAAGCAAAATGCGGGGAAAGAACTTTTCACTTAACGGTTTCCGGGAAAGCGTTGGATGTTGATGCCATTATAAATATTCCAAAACTCAAGGCACATGTACAATTACTATATACCGCTGCGGTAAAAAACATGTATGGCTGCGTGAGCGGCAAAAGGAAGGTATGGAGGCATTTTCAGTCAAATAATAACATCAGGTGGTATACGGAAATGTTATTGGCAAATTATCATGGAGTAAAGCCGTCGTTTACCATTGTAGACGCCGTTATGGCAATGGAAGAACGCGGTCCTTCGGGGGGTATTCCCAAAAATGTGTCATTGTTGATTGCGGGCGAGGATTGTATTGCCATTGACCGCGTTATTGCAGAAGTTATTGGAATACCTCCATCTCATGTACCTATTTTACAAACAGCAAAATTACATAACATAGGAGAGCAAGATTTGAACAGAATAGAAATTCAAGGTGAATCATTGTCCGCTGTGAAGGTTGATGATTTCAGATTGCCGGAATTAACACCCGTAGGGTTTGGTTTTTTAAGAGTTGTAAAAAGCCTTTTTAAACATTTATGGATGAAAAATTTCGAAAAAACTGCATTACTTTTTTTCCCATTTATTTTGATGTTGCCTTTTAACGCTTTTTCAGAGGATGAAAAAGTAACCAGATTGAAACATTTTCCCTCAAAAGTGGAAGCTGACGATATTGTTCACGTGCCGACAGGGCAAATAATGAAATTTAATGACTTGTCAAAATTTTTTGATGCCGCAAGCATTCTCTACGTGGGAGAAGTTCATGCCATGAAGGCCACTCATGAGGCGCAATTAAAAGTACTGCAGGTGTGTTATGAAAAATATGGAGAAAATCTCGCCATTGGCATGGAAATGTTTACGAAGCCCTATCAGCCCTTTTTAGACCAATGGGTTGCCGGAGAAATTGACGAGGGGAAATTTTTGGAATATACGGATTGGGATAAACAATGGGGCTTTGATTATTATCTGTATAAAGACATATTAGATTTTGCAAGGGAAAAGAAGATCAGCGTGCGTGCCTTAAATGCGCCAAAAGAGATGGTGAAAATGGTGAGCGAGAAAGGGCTCGTCTCTTTGACAGAGGAAGAAAAGGCAGAACTCCCTGAAATTGATACAACGGGTTTTTTCCATCGTGTTTATTTGCAGGAAGTTATCGGAGGTCATTTGCACGGAAAAGAAAATCTGGAAAAGTATAATAACGTACAATGCCTGTGGGAAGAATATATGGCTCAATCCATTGTGGACTATTTATCCTCCTGGGAAGGGAAAGGGAAGAAAATGTTGGTTTTTGTAGGGAATGGCCACATAATTTATGATATTGGGATTCCATCCAGGGTGTTCAGGCGGACGTTATTACCGTATTACACTTTTTATCCTACCGTTATTAGTGAAGGAATACCGGGAGAGGGGCATCACATGTTTCTCCCTTCCATCCCGCTAGAGCCAGCGGACTTTATCTGGGTAGTTTCAACTACTACCACCCAATCAAAAAGAATATATCTGGGTGTTCACATAGAATACAGAGAGGATAAGAAATTAATTATACAAAAATTGAGTGAAGGCGGTCCCGCGGAGAAGGCAGGCCTTATGGAAGGAGATATTATTTTGTCTGTTGACGGCAAGACTCTGAGTACTGTTGGTGAATTGGTTCATTACCTTCAAACAAAGCAGTTTGGGGATTCTTGTACCGTTAATATAAACCGCGATGGCACGAAGATTACCTACGCGGTTACTTTGTTTGAGATGAAATAAGGGGTTCAAAAAAATAACAGGAAGTAATGGTTTTATTGTAAAACTGCATTCTTTATGACGGTAATGAGTGGTTGTGGTACTTAATTTTTTTTGCTTCTGCATCCAGCCCCTTCCTCCATTCTAAATATTTCCCTGGGAAAGGCTTCTTTTTTTTCAGCATATGAAACAAATAATTGGTCCTCGATTCCACCATTAATTGCGCCAATTTGGTATTGTCGTGTATATATTTCCCTATCAAATTCAGTATCTTTTTTTTGTTTTTGTAAAACGTTTCTATCAATTCTACAACATGAGGGATATCCCGGAGAGGTTTTTTAGTAAAAAGATCAATTATTGTATCTGGAAATGCCAGAATATCCTCATCCTTATCAATAATAAGACATGCGTTATTATCAATAGCGTGTATTTTGTTATCATTGGCAAATAACATATTTCCCAGGTGTCTGTCGCTATTGCCGATTATAAAATCAAAGATTATCAATCGTTCGTAATGCTTTTTTTCTTTACTGGTCATTTTAATTATTTGATATCCGTCACTCGCATTTTTTACCCATTCCTGAACAGAGCCATTATATCGTACATTGTTAATGACGTCGTCAATTACCATCGTTTTGGGTACTAATCCCAGACCCACAATTTTGTCGATCTGATAAACAATAGCCTCCCGAATGGGAGTATCCGGATTATCTGCCATCCAGTAATGCCTGATATCGCATTTAAATATTACGCTGCTTCCATCTTTAAAAGTGATTTTCTCAGGCCCCCGTGGTCCTCCCATCCAGCGTTCCCTTTCCACTTTTTCTATTTCTTTATCTTTTATGCTTCCGAAAATATCAAGTTTCAGATCGTTTTCAATGTAATTGTCTGTATGCTTGTGAGGAACCATAGACTTTAACCTCCTAACCGCAATGCATTTTCCTTTGGCAATCCAGCCTTATAAATTTTTTCCATAGCAGAATGAATGTCGTATTTAACCCGCTTGATTTGAACAATTTTTTGTTCAGAGTCGTAAATAGCATAAGACGCCCTCAAATCCCAGTCCCGCGGCTGTCCTACACTCCCTACATTTATAAGGGCCTTTTCAACATTATTTAAATCAAATACATGTCCTTTCTCCAGTTGAATAGAACCATGATTAAGAAATAATGCCGATGGCACGTGTGTATGTCCGTAAAAACAAAGTGGCGTACGTAATATATCAAAACTCAATTGAGCATCTGCGAATGATGTGATGTAGTCAAAAAATTCCGGCCGGTTCAAAGAAGCATGCACAAGGGTAATGTCATTACATTCCTCAATCAGAGGCATATTTAATAAATAATCTTTATAACTTTTTGAAAGCTGTTTTGATGTCCATAGGGCGGCTTCTTTTGCAGCTTTATTGAAATAACTCACAGGAAATTTTCCCACCACGGCATAGTCATGATTGCCAGCAACGATCTTGCAGCACAATTGTTGTGTCAAATCGATGCACAAATTTGGTTCGGCGGCGTAACCTACCACATCTCCCACACAGAATATTTTATCAACATGTTCTTTCCGTATTTCATCCGCAACAGCAGCCAGTGCGTCGTAATTGCTGTGAATGTCACCTATTATTGCATAAATCAATAATTACTCCCTTTTATCACAGATGAAAACAATGTCATTAAATACATGGATCGTTATTCTGCTTAAAGATGCAAAGAAAACTTGTCTGAAAAATTGTATCTATTCAGCATAAATGTTACACGGCTCGTTCCCAAACTCCAGTTTGGGAATGTACTTGTTGTAGAGACGCATTGCTATGCGTCTCTACAAGTCTTGCCAGTATATTGAGAGATAGGAAATAAAATTATCTGATTCAAATAGTTTGCAATTTAAATAACTTGTTAAGTCAAACCCTCACGGGAAACAGAGTTTCCAGTGCAATTGCGTTCCCAAACTGGAGTTTGGGAACGAGTTGCGCTCTGCGCCCCAGATAGTTTGATAAATTACGCTGAATAGATACGAAAAATTACCGATATTTTTGCTTTCTGATAAATGCAATTATTTAGTCTCTGCAATGCGCATAAATTCTGTGGTACAAGTTCCACTATGGCCGGGAACAGTTCAAGAAATAATTTTAACATAAACTATTAGTTGAAGGCAATGGTTTCATCGTGAAGAGGTATTTATCAATAAACGGCAGTCCTTAATTTCACATTCCAACAACATCCTTTAGAGTATACCCTTTTTAGGGTATTGAAAGAATGAAAAAAAGTGATTAACTATATATAAGATGTTTGTATCCTATATATCCGGTATATCTGGAAAAATCATGTAAGAAAGGGAGGAATAATCATGAAGAGGATATGGTGTATGCTTTTTGTTTTAGGGGTATTCGTTACATTTTATAGTTCAAATGGTATGGCTGAGGAAGAAATTGCCAAGAAAACCTTGAAACAGCAGATGGAGCTCAAACTGGAATATGTACAGGAAATACTTGAAGGTATTGCCAAAGAGGACTTTTCTAAGGTTGAAAATGGTGCAAATAAGCTCGTTGAACTATGTGAAATTGTAGGATGGACAGAGACAAAATCAAAAGGACAGTTCAAAAAACATGACAAAAAATTCCATGAAGTTGCACAGGAGCTTGTAACTCTCGCAAGGGCACAAAATCTCGAGGGGGTACATTATAAATACAATAACTTGGTTATGGATTGTATAGATTGTCATCAGCATATACGCGATGTAGAAGCCCCTGATAAATATATCGGCGGAGTGCATGAAGGAGAGTATTTATATAAAGGGAAGCACGTGCATTCCAGATAAAGTTTTTTGCTAACCAAACAGAATAAACTTGAGAAAGAGGATTTTGTTCGAGTTGCATATAAAGGTGGGAAAAGGCCACATCCTGTTCTTTCTGTGAAGAGAATAGGGGGTATGAAATAGTAACCTGCATTTTCAACTATTCATACCCCCGCTTTCAACGGAAGTGCACACCAGGGTGAAATTAAACATGCCGAACATAAATTTACTCTATCGTACCCTTCTTAAAAGCCCGAGGTGCGGTTCTTTGCTGGAATAGAGATCATGAACACCTCCTTCTGCCTGTGCGGACGGAGACCTCATTTCAAAACGAAGATTTCCGTCATATAATCCCTTATGAAGATCATGAATGCTTTTACAGCCAAGTTCCTGCAGTGAATGCAGCAAGCTTTGCATCAGGTATTGTCCGAGATGAATAACAGATCCCTTATCAACAACCGTTCCTGAAACGCCCTGTGCAACTTTTATCCGGTCTTCAACAGACAAATACCTTTTCCCGCCACCCTTTTCCATAGCCTCGTGGGATGCCATACCTCTGTATTTTTTTACACGCATGCTCCCCTCATAAAAATATTCACCAGGGGATTCCGTCGTGCCGGCAAGCAATCCGCCCATCATAACAGTGCTTGCTCCCAAAGCCAATGCCTTGACAATATGTCCAATGTGGGCAATTCCACCGTCAGCAATAACAGGAATGTTCGCGTATTCTCTGGAAAATTTCGCGGTTTGATACACGGCAGATCCCTGCGCCCTTCCCACGGCAAGGGTGTCCTGTGTGATACAAATGGAACCGCTTCCCATGCCGATTCGAAGGGAGTCTACACCGGCGTCAATTAATGATTTACATTGCTTTGCCGTAACAACGTTTCCTCCTATTACATCAATGTGTGGATAGTGCTTCTTGATATATTTTATCATGTTAATCTGAAAAATCGTATCTCCCTGTGAAGAATCGATAACGATCACATCTACGCCCGCCTTTTCCAACTCCGAGAGGCGTTCCTGATCTTCTTCACGCGTAGAGAGCGCAGCGCCGACAAGGAGCTGCTTGTACTTATTTTTTGAAGAAAATGGGAAATCCTCGTTTTTCAGCAAATCGGTACGACTCATAAGTGAAACGAGCCTTCCCTCTTTATCGATAATCGGCAATTTCCCCTTTTTACTTTCTCTTAAAATTTTGTTTCCGTCGGCAAGAGAGATCCCGGCAGGGGCAGTAACTAATTGCTTGGTCATTACCTCACTTAAGCGTTTCGTTCGATTTTTCTCGAAATCAATATCCCGCTTCGTGACGATTCCCACTAATTTAGAGTTTAATGTGCCGTCTTCTGTGATGGGAATACCGGAAAACCCATACACTTCCTTGATATTATCCACATCCCTGATAGTATGAGCAGGGCTGAGAACGACAGGCTCCGTGATAAAACCATTTTCAAATCTCTTTACCTTGCGAACTTCCTTTGTCTGTTCTTCTATGGTATTGTTATAATGAATAATGCCAATGCCTCCCAGTAACGCCATGCTAATGGCCATCTTTGACTCCGTAACGGTATCCATAGGAGAACTGACAAGGGGCCGTTTGACTTTTATATTGCGGGTAAGGTTGGTATCAAGATTAATTTCATCTAAAACAAAATCAATGTGTCCGGGGAGCAGGATGAAGTCGTTATAGGTAAAACCTTCTTCACGATCAAAAAGTGTTTTTGCATCAAGTCCGTTCGGTGGCATGGGTTGTGTTGTTTACCTCCAATTAACGATTAAAAAGTCGTCTGTATAATTAAAAGATTTAATATTATGTTATATAATCAGGCCGCTTCCGGCAGCAGCGTTAAAAAAGCATTTTTTAAAAAAGGGAATAATGTAGTCAAAAGTATCTGCTTTTCGAAAATTTTGCAATACTTATCATCTAACTATTAAGAAATAGTATACAGACCAACCCTCCGTTGTGCAAGATGCATAACAAAGATATGCCGCAACCATAGAAAACAAGAAAGCGGGCCTTTTTTGCTTGCTGCTAAAACGCTTTGATATATCAAATTTATTATAACAATTTAGAATTTTGAAAAAGATTTTTAAAGTCTTTATTTCAGAATAGTTACAACTTATAAAGGTTGTCCCCCACTTTTAATACAAAGAGGTTCATTTGGCCAGTCTGCGGAGTTTGGGAATGCGCCGTGTATAATATTTACGTTGAATAATTACGTTCTGGCAGGATTTAAATGGATACGGGGATACATCTGCATATATCAATGTCATTAAGTTAAACTACATGGATACACAGATCCGGTTTATAATTGATATTTGTTGCCGTGTTATTAAATATATGTTGCGGGTTCCCTTCTTCTATTCGATGATAATGTCTGAACAAACCCTGATCTGATTTGATATGTTCCAGTAATTTGGAGAGGTAGCCATTACTGTTCTGTGGACTTCTTCAAATTGTTCTTTAGTTCCGTCTCCTTTGATGTGTACCTTATAACGAATTTCGTCATAACCCGGTTTGATGGACTTATCAATTCCAAGGAATCCACGGAGATCCAATTCTCCTTCCGTTTCGATTTCCACGCTCTCTAGTTTTATACCTTTCATTGCCGAGGCAATGACATATGTGTTCATCACACATGCATTCAATGCTGCCATTAATACTTCCTGGGGATTTGCTGCCGTATTTTCTCCCAGAAGTTCTTCCGGTTCATCAATTGCAATTTTAAAATTTCTTTTTATTTTCTGGCCGCCAATTTTATACGATTCAACACGTGTTTCTGTTCTGGTAGTTCCTTTCCAGGACGTTAATACCTGAAACTTAACTTTGCCTTTGGCTGGGTATTTTGACACCTCTTCCATTACTTGCTTCAACGCATCGGTATCTATGCCGTTTAACTTTACTTTTGGATTCAACTCCATTTCTCATCCTCCTGTTTTTATATTTTTTGAATCTCGTATCATTTATGCCTTATATCACCTGATCTTCATCAGTGCTTTGATGATATTCTGACGATGAGTTTCTGTAGTTATTTCTTCTAAAATCTTCTTAAAGCGTGGGTGTTCTATTCCAGAAAATATATACTGCCAGCGGTAAGCCTTGAGCAAATTAGTTTTGATGCGTTGAATGGTTTCCTGGCTAAACGTTCTTTTGCAAATTTTCAGAAAATATGCGGTATCAGCATCACTCTGTACCTTTAGTATACCGTCTACTGCAACTATGAGTTCGATCAATTCATCAACAGCCTTGTCCCTTTCCTCAGGGGTAAGCTTACTATCCTCCCGTGGCCATTCGAGTTCATCTATGAGAGCGTGCTGACATTCCTCTTTCCAGTGAAAGAAAAATACATCTTTGTATAAATCAGACAGGTTTTCATCCGGTTCGATGCTTTGCTTGTAATGTGCCTGGGTAAAAAGTTCAATTTCGTAAATGAGAGCTAATACAGCCCAGGTTGATTTTCCCAAAACAACCGCCGCAACCTCATTAGGTTTCGGCACGAAGCAGTAACCTTCAGGCATCCCACAGGCCATCATTTTGTCAATTCGACGGAATAATTCCTGATGTTTCAGTTCTTCATCGCTGAAGCGTACAAGTGCTTCAAGCGCGGTCTGATCGCCCATCCAATGATCATGGGTAAATTCTAATATTTTTGCAGTAATAAAGCGTTCGACAAACCCAAACATGTTAGCATAGGTTCTGCCCTGGATTTGACTGAGGAGCTTTTTTTCATCGTCACTCAGAAAATCAAGTTGATAGACTTTAGAGATGCCATCAGGGAGAAATTTCTGCGAAAAATCAAACTCACGCCCCCTGATAATATCCTTGTCGATATCCCATCGTACACTTTTTGAGGATTGAATACATTTTGCGTAACGATCAGTTTCAAGTTCAGGAGTATATTTCTTCATTTTTATTTATTTGCCCTTGTGTTAATAAAACAGTCATAAGAAAAACGAAGATCAATCAGTATTGATTGTAACGATTATTTTATCCTAAAAATTCCGTAACTATTCAGCGTAAATGTTACACGGCTCGTTCCCAAACTCCAGTTTGGGAATGCATTTGTTCGAGAAACTCCGGTTTCTCGCCTGTATATTGACAGATAGGAAATAAAATTATCGGATTCAAATAGTTTGTAATTTAAATAATTTGTTAAATCAAAACCCTCACGGGAAACAGAGTTTCCATTGCAGTTGCGTTCCCAAACTGGAGTTTGGGAACGAGTTGCGCTCTGCGCCCCAAGTAGTTTGATAAATTACGCTGAATAGTTACAAAATTCCTTCGCTTAATAAACAGGTAGAATTCTTGTTTGTATTTAACTTTTCTTCTTTGTTAAAGTATAAATTGGACAATTGTTCAATGGTATTAAAAAAATATCCGGCATTTTCTTTTGTAATGCAGTTCTGCAAAGAATTTGATATAATTACAACCTAAATTTGATTATTTTTAATGTCACGCGGAAACAAACTATTACGAAACATCATTTCCTGATAGTTTTTAAATCAATTGACACTATTATGAAAATACACAATATGCAGAAAAAGAAAAATTTTTTCAAAAGACATTATCCGAAAGGGTTAGGAATGGTTTACGAAGATGAAGACATCCTGGTGATAGACAAGCCAGCAGGTCTTTTGACGATGGGGACGGAGACAAATAAAACAAGAACCGCCTATTACATTCTTACGGATTATGTACGCAAGGGGTGTGCTAAATCCAGAAAACACGTTTTTATTGTTCATCGGCTTGATCGGGATGCTTCAGGGATACTTGTATTTGCAAAGAATGTAAGATCGAAACTTAATTTACAGGAACAGTGGCAGGACACGGAAAAGAAATATCTTGCGGTCGTTTGTGGCAGACCCGCAGAGAAATCCGGGACGATTAGTACGTATCTAACGGAGAATAGGGCTCATGTTGTGTATTCCACATCTGACACAAAAAAAGGGAAATTATCCCATACAGCCTATAAGGTTGTTAAAGAAACCAGGCGCTTCAGTTTGTTGGAAATTAAACTTTTGACTGGCAGGAAGAATCAGATACGGGTGCATCTTGCCGAACGGGGACACCCGATTGTGGGTGATAAAAAATACGGAAAAGAAAACGGTATATGTAAATGGTTAGCGCTTCATGCCCATTCGATATCTTTCAGGCACCCATCTAGCGGTGAGTTCATTACGTTTGAATCAAAAACTCCCTGGTATTTCAATAAACTTATTGGAAGTGCAGGTGACGTCGGGAAACCGGCGAATCAGTAAACAGTAACAAAACAACTATTTTTTCCAAAAAACTTATTTCTATTACGATAAATGTCATGCAAGTAGCAATTCTTGGTGCAACAGGTTGCGTTGGGCGTAACCTGATAAAAAAACTTATTACTTCCAATGAGCACGATATTATTGCCTCATGCAGATATGAAAACAAGATCGATAAGAGTTTAATTTCTCAGCGGCTGGAGTGGAGAACGGTAAATCTGGAATACTCTGAAAGTATAAAGGAATTTCTTCAGGGGGCAGAGGTGTTGGTATATCTGGTTCATTCTTTACAATCTTCAGGGTTTGAGTCTCTTGATAAAATGTATGCTCATAAGGTGGGGGAAGTGGTATGTAAAGCAGATATAAAAAAGATCATTTATATGAGTGGCATTATTCCAAGACACGAGAAACTATCACACCATTTAAAGAGCAGGATGGAAACAGGAGAAGCACTTGCTTCTCACGGGATAAGCGTGGGCGAAGTCCGCGCGAGTATACTTTTGGGCACCTGTAGCGCCTCATACCGTATGATATATTACCTTGCAAAACGCCTTCCCCTAATGATAACACCAAAGTGGCTGAATTCCCTTTGTGCTCCTATTGCACTGGACGATGCAGTCGAAGCACTTGAGGCATTGATAAATCGGGAAATTGAAGGGCATGAAATCTTTGAAATTGGTTCAGATATCATGCGTTACTGTGATTTATTGTCCTTGTGCGGAAAATCGACACATGGTTACGAAAATGCTATTTTTACGGTACCTTTTTTTGCTATTTCTCTATCTTCTCTCTGGATAGAATTTATAACGGGTGTGCCAAATTCTATTGCCAGGACACTAGCGGAGAGCCTTGTAAATGATTCTGTTTATTCAAATAATCGATTTAAAGAAATTACCGGGCACGATCCTAAACCTGTAAAAGATGTTTTAAAGGAATGCGCAGAACAGATGAAGAAAGAACGGGAAGAACGTATTAAATCTTTTGGCAAGAAAAAGGGAAGTTAAGCTTTTTCCATTCATTTTCGTGTAATTGCTATTGTGAATCATTTGCTTCATAAATATCTGTGAATTAAAATCAGTATAATTTTTTAAGGAAATGCCATGTCTAATGTCAAAGCAAAAGTAAAGGAATTTTTGGCTTCTGCTAATAAGGTGGCAGTTGCCACGTGTATTAATAATGCGCCCTCATGTCGTATTATGGAGGTTCAAAAGGTGGAAGACGATTTAACCCTGTGGTTTGTAACGCACAAGAGTTCTCCAAAGGTGGATCATATTCAAAGAGGCAGTGAAGTATGTATTGTAGGGCACAAAGAGCATACGCATATGGATATCAGGCTGACTGGTAAATGTGAAGTGTTTACTGACATGGAAACAAAGAAATTTATTTGGAATGAGAAAATGGCTCCTTTTTTTAAGGAAGGAATAAATGATCCTGATCTTGCCGTTCTCAAATTTCTTCCTAAAAAAGCAGAATACCGGGATATAACAACCGGAAGTTTGTATCCTGAAATGGAAATGCTATAACTGAATTCCAGTACCTTTTGAATTGAACTGATTCATCGCCTCTTCAGAGTGTTTGTGGATAACTAATGTTGATAAGATGTTGAAAGGTACGGTTAAATGGTCAGCACCGGAAAGGATCGCGGCAGCCGCTTCTTCGGAAGATTTGATACTTGCAGCCAGAATTTTCGTCGGGCTTCCTTGAAGTATCTTTGCCATGTCGCTTACGAGGGCAAGTCCGTTTCCCATGAGTTTTGTTGCCCTGCTAACGTATACCGCAATGTATTGAGCTCCCGATTCTTTCGCCACTAATGCCTGAGCAACGCTGAATAGGGCAGTAACGCAACAAGGTATTTCTTTGGAAAGAGAAGGGATTATCTGAAAACCAGCGGCAAGAGGAGGAATTTTCAGTACAAGCTGATCGCCGGCAATCTCTTTTGCCATACGGGCTTCTTTGATCATGTCTTTCCTATTTGACGAGATAAGTTGATAAAACAGTTTTCCCATATTGAGTTTCGTAAGTTGCATTAATATTGATTCAGCCTTCTTGCCTGATTCCGAAAGGAGTATGGGATTCGTGGTGATTCCACCGACCCATCCGAGATCCATTGCCAATTTTGCTTCTTCAGGAATAGCAGTATCTACAAATATTGACATAGCATATTATTTGGTATAGAGAAAAATACAAATTGTACCTTTTGCACAATTAGTAAACGGCTTCAACGCCATTTACTACTTACCATAAAAGTTTCCGGTAATAAAGGGAAGGGATTTTTTAAAAGTGCCTCATACTTATGGGAAACGGTTGAGAGTGATATCCGAATACCACGCCTTCACTTTTCCATGTGTCCGGTCGGCATTGGTTTGAAGTCCGACATAAATGACGCCGGGGGGAGCTTTTCCAAATTCGCGCAAATAGTCCTGATAATGATTGACCTTGTAATCAAGCCACTTGCCTGTCTCTGCGTCTCCGCTTTGTACAATAATTATTTTTGCCCTGGCCTCACAGGGGCTTTCATATCTTTCTCCGGCAGGAACGTTGTTTCCAAACGCATAGATCAATATTGTGTAATTATACGGTATGGAGAGAAACGTCTTTCCATATACAATGCATACAGCAGCAGGGTAATCATCGCCTCCTACTTCCTTTTCCCTGCTTTCAGGCAGGATGTTCGACACCTTCCATTTCCAGCTTAAAAAAGGATATTCCAAAGGATTAATACGGACGGAGCGAAAAAGAATGGCACCACTGTCGTTAGCGTTTACATGAAGAACACCTTTTCCTTCCATCTCAATCAATTCCGGTATAAACCGGTTTTTTATTTCCCTGCAAATACCCTTGTAGCTTTTCCATCCTATTGGTTTGCCTTTTTCAAATTCCTTTTTGGAGAAAGATGTTATAAGGACAGAGTCTTGTTTTACCATTTCAGTACAATAAGCCGTTAAAGAAAAAACCACAATAATTAGTAATGTGCTATAAAAGCAATATTTTATCATAAAAAGCGCAATTATTCATTTTTTTCTGTTTCTATTCAAGTTCCCCTATATCTTCATTCCAGAGTTTGGGATTGTTTTGTATAAAGGTTTTCATTAATTGTTTGCACTCTTCGAGGTTTAAATCAACAATCTCTACCCCGTGCAATTCCATAAATTCTTTTGCGCCGCTAAAGGTTTCTGATTCTCCCACAACGATTTTTTTTATGCGAAATTGCACAATTGCTCCGGCGCAAAGATAGCAGGGCATTAAGGTAGAATAGAGTGTTGTACCACGATATGTTCCTACTCTTCCGGAATTGGTTAGACAGTCAATCTCCGCGTGTGCAATGGGATTGTTTTCCTGCACACGCTTATTGTGTCCTCTGCCGATAATTTTTCCATCCTTTACTAAAACGGAACCAATAGGTATACCTCTTTCCTGCAATCCCTGCTTTGCTTCTTCTATTGCGGCACGCATAAAACTGTCCATATGTTTTTCTCCCAAAAAATGGCGATACTCTAATAAAATCTTTTATTTTGCTGTTTAAGCCATAAGGTAAAAAGTGATAACGTTTCTTCCCGGAGAACATTTCTACATATTTCAATAGGGCTTCCGCCGATTCTTTTCATGATTTCGTTGGGAATCGAAAGTTCATTAAATCCGATTTTTAGTGCGTCTTCAATACGGGCGCCGTACACAATTTTTGAGATTTTTGCCCAGTGGCAGGCGGAAAAACACATGGGGCACGGTTCGCAGGTGGAATATATCGTGCAGCCGGACAAATCAACGGTATTTAAGGTATTGCAAGCTTCCCGTATTGCATGAATTTCTGCATGGGCGGTAATATCCGTGTTTTTCCATACATGATTGTGGGTACAACTTATTACCTGGTTGTTTTTTGTTATACATGCGCCAAAAGGTGTTTGCCCATTAAGGATTCCTTCTTTTGCCTTGTTTATGGCAAGGTGCATATATTTTTTGTCAGTGATTTCTTCCGTAGTCGTCAAAAGTACCTCTTTTCGCTGCACTATAAAATAACACTCGTTTCAATCAAGCCGGATTTTACAAAGTATCCTGTAATCAAGCAAGAAATATGTTGATAAATATTATGAGAACGGATATTTTTGCATGATGTTTCGGAAGATTGCATTCTCAGTTGTTTCTGTATAAGATAACGATTAATAATGAAATTCTCTTTTGATTGGGGGCTTTTCACTATGGGTGAATTCGGTTCTTTTGGAAAAATTCTGATAGCGATAGGTGTTATAATGATTATTATCGGAGTGTTGTTTCTGTTCGGAAACAAAATTCCGTTTTTAGGAAGACTTCCCGGAGATGTTGCCATCCAGAAGAAAAATTTCAGTTTTTATTTTCCCATCACCACGTGTATCATTATCAGTATAATTCTTTCTCTCATAATGTGGTTGCTGAGTAAGAAGTAATACATCCCTCTTACATCCATTTTGCATTTGTTATAAATTCTTTCATGAGAGAGGCGTCTTTCTTTCCCGGCGAGGATTCTACGCCGGAAGACACATCCACGGCATAAGGAGATACCGCACGAATTGCCTCTTTTACATTATCTGGCGTCAATCCACCCGATAAAATAATAGCTCCAAATTTGCGCGCCTTTTTTGCGATTTCCCAGTTAAACGTTGTTCCCGTTCCCCCCATGACTCCTTTAACATAACTGTCCAGTAAAAATGCGTGAGGTTTATAAAGCGCCAGTGTTTCAAGATCATGTTCTCCCTTAATTCTGAAAGCTTTGATGACTTTGAAACGTGGCATATCTTCCAGGTAAGAAGGAGGCTCATTGCCGTGAAGTTGTATGGTAGTTATGCCGCAATATTTACAAATATCGGTGATCGTCTCTTTTTTTTCATTCACAAAAACCCCTACGGTTGAGACGAATGGAGGAAGTTCAGCGATAATATCTCTTGCCTGTTCCTTTGTAACCCTGCGCGGGCTTTCCGCAAATACGAAACCAAGGGCGTCTGTACCGAATTCTATGGCCGATAGGGCATCGTTACTATTTGTAATGCCACAGATTTTTACTCTCATAATTCATGCTGATTTATTCAGAATAGTTCTGCGTCTTGAAACATAGGCGATAGTTTATTCCTGATTTCTCTAGTAGAAATTAATTCTTTTGTATAGGTCATGTTTCTTTACTGGTTTTTAATGTTTGAAGTGCCGTTGACCGGTTAACAACATGGAAATTCCATGTTCATCTGCTGCGGCGATTGATTCATCGTCCTTGTTCGACCCGCCGGGTTGGATGATGGCGGTTATTCCTGCTTTTGCCGCAGTATCAACGCTGTCTCTGAAGGGGAAAAAGGCGTCAGATGCCATTACTGTGCCCTTTATCCTGTTGCCTGCTTTTTTAATGGCAATTTCGGTGGAATCAATCCTGCTCATCTGGCCAGCGCCGACACCCACAACCGCTTCGTCTTTTGCCAAAACAATGCAGTTTGATTTAACGTGCTTACAGATAGTAAATGCGAAACGAAGGTCGGCCATTTCCTGTTCGGTTGGTTGTTTTTTTGAAACTATTTTAAGATTTTCAGGATCATACAAAGAAAGGTCCCTGCTTTGTAAAAGGACTCCTCCTCCAACGCCCTTAATTTCCTGAATCTTCGCATCTCTCTCTTTTGCAGAAAGATGACCGGTTTTTAAAAGTCTTAAATTGCTGCCCCACTTCCTTTTTGTCGTGAGTATATCAATTGCTTGCTGATCGTAATCGGGAGCTATTATTGCTTCGACAAAATGTCCCGGTTCGGTAATAGCCTCCGCAGTTGTTACATCTACCTTCTTGTTTAATCCCAGGATACATCCGAATGCGGAAACCGGGTCGCCGTTATAAGCCTTTGTAAATGCATCTGCCAGAGTATTTGCTGATGCCGCCCCGCAGGGATTTGTATGTTTGATTACGATAGCAGACGGTTTCTCAAATTCCTTCACCAGTTCTAACGCTGCGTGAAGGTCTATTATATTATTGTATGAAAGCTCTTTGCCGCATAATTGCTGCGCGTTGGAAACACAAGGTTCGCTAATATTTTCTTCGACGTAAAAAGCCGCCGATTGATGGGGGTTTTCTCCGTACCGCAGTGATTGCCGTTTGATATAATCAAGGGATAGCGCTGTTGGGTATCCTCCTTTATCTTCACCGATACCATCAAAATAATTTGCAATTACCCTGTCATAGCGTCCTGTTGTTCTGAAAGCTTCAACGGCCAGTTCAAAACGCATTTTTTCGGAAATGTTATTGTGACCGGCTTTGAGTTCCGCAATAATGAATTCATAACGTTTTGGATTTACAATAACGATGACGTCTTTGTAGTTTTTGGAAGCAGAACGAATCATGGAAGGACCTCCAATATCAATATTTTCTATGGCCTCTTCCATGGCGACCCCTTCCTTTGCGATTGTTTTTTCGAAGGGATACAGATTTACCACTACCATATCGATCGGTTTGATTCCCAGTTCGTTCATTTGCTTTTTATGGGTATCGCTGTTTCTTAAGGCAAGGAGTCCTCCATGTACTTTCGGGTGCAATGTTTTTACGCGGCCATCCATGATTTCGGGAAATCCGGTGTATTCGGATATTTCAATTACGGCAATGCCATTTTCTTTCAATAATTTGCATGTGCCGCCGGTGGAGATGATTTCCACCCCTAACGATTGTAATTCTTTTGCAAATGCTACAATTCCTGTTTTGTCAGAGACACTGATAAGCGCCCGTTCCAATTTCGTCATAGTATTCTTTCTCCTTTTAGCTGTTATTCATTAATCTTTTTGATTCTGTTTTTTGTATAAGCATCCTGAAGCGCTATGTAAGGATCAAGAGCAGGTTTTGTAATTTTCTCATACGTTTCTTCTGCCTCTAAAGAACCAGTGTTTGTGACATCGTATGCTTTAATCCCGAATCCTTCTATAGGTGCGAGGAAGAAATAGGTAACCCATGTTATTGGATTAAGGGCGGTATCTCCGGCAAGTCCAAAGGTATCACGTACGTTAGACGGACCGAAAAAGGGCAATACAATGTATGTACCGGAATCCATCCTGGCTTTGGCAAGGGTCTGTCCCACGTCTTCATCGTATTCCTTTAAATCGAATCCGGCTTTTGCCACATCAAAAAAACCTGCGAGACCTAAGGTGCTATTGATTGTGAAGCGTAATAGTTCGGTGCCTGCACCTTTTCCCTTTCCCTGGAACAGACAATTAAAAAAGCGTCCCGGCATTTGTAAGTTAGTGTAAAAATTTCTCACGCCCTTCCTGGCTGGCTCGGGCATTGCAAAACGGTATCCTTTATATACCGGTTTAAAAAAATAATAATAAAACTTATCATTAAAAGCAAACATAGCACGATTGAATGGTTCAATGGAATCCTTTATCAAAATTTGTTCTTCCTCTTCGCCTAATAATTCTTCTTCTAAAGTAAGTTCGTCTTCCATATCCATAGTAAGCTCTTCCTCTGTAGTAATCTCTTCTCCTGCTTTTTCTGAAACTTCGGTTTCAGCAGTTTCCAATGTGATTTCTTCTGATTCGTTATTATTTTCGTTTGATGAAATTTCTTCTGAAGTATTATTTGTGTCTTCAACAAAAACAACTTCCATTTCCACATCAGCCGTTTCCCCGTTTTTGTTTGTGTCATTATCTTTATTAACAGAATCATCTACGGACTCAGAATCCTCGTTATTTAAAGCTAAAGCTTCTGTAAACTGTTCTTCTGATGCCGTTGTAGTTTTTACCCAAAAAGGAATGGTGTTAAACTGGAAAGCGAGTATAAAGATAAAGGACAACAAAACGGGTGTTTTCACTTGAATGCTCCTGAAATTAAGGTTGATGAGAAATAATCATTACTCTGTTTTCTGTTTGCGATTGCCAAAGGGTTATCTTTCAGCAATTTTTTCCTTTAACATTTTTACGAGCTCGGAATATGGAGATTTCACAAGGATGCTGCTGAATTGACTGCGGTAATTATTTACTAAGCTTACCCCTTCAATTATCACGTCATATATTTTCCAGTTTCCGTCGTTGCTCTTCAGGCGAAATTCTACAGCAGCTTCTTTGCCGGTATTTAAGATAAAATTTGTTTGTACTATCGAGTATTTCCCTTTTTCCTTTTCCTTTAACAAAACAACTTCTTTTGCCGAATAGGAGCCGGTTTCTCCCAGATAGGTATTTCTAAGGATGCTGGTGAATAATCTGGTGAATTCATTTCTTTCTTCGGCGTTCAGTTTTTGCCAATACTGGCCAAGCGCCCTTTGTGACATTTCTTTAAAATTAAAAATAGGAGAAAGTTCAGCCCATAACTTTTCTTTACGTTCGCAACCTTTGTCATCCCCTTTAAGGGTTTCATCTTCCAGGATTGCTATTCCGTTTTTTACGTATTTCATGACAAGCTCTCCTGGTTCGCCTGCCCATAAAGAAGAAAAGGGGGTTAGAAGTAATGCGAAAAAGAACAGTTTCAATGCAAATCTTTTATTTTTCATGTAATTAATCCTCTGCTTTTCCAAAAACAAAATTTCCGATAAGCTTTTCTAAATCAAGAGGAGGTTCTGTCTCAATCAGATAACCTCCTGGTTCTATTATCTGGTCGGAACCTCCCGGTGTAATCTCAACATATTTTTCCCCTAAAAGTCCTTTTGTACGGATAGAGGCAATAGCATCTTCCTGTAGTTTTATGTCGTTTCTGATTTCCAGGATTACTATTGCTTCATAATCTTTGAGGGCTATTGCATCGACTTTGCCTACTTCTACTCCAGCTATTTCAACCGCAGTATGTTTTTTTAAACCTTTTACCGAACTAAAGACAGCGTTAATTTGGTAATAGTTATCACTGAAAAAATTGATCCTGCCAAGTTTTACCGAAATATAACCCATGCAAAGTATACCACAGAATATAAATATACCGACCGCGATTTCAACATCAAATTTTTTCATAAGTTTTCACCTTTTATTAACAAGGGGTATACCAGATTATTTTATAGAAATAGGGCCTTCCAATTCCGCATGAATAAACTGATGAACTATCGGATTATTTGAATCCTGAATTTCCTGTGGAGTGCCTTCTGCAATAATTTTTCCATCGTACAACATAGCAACACGGTCAGCGACAGAGAATACTTCGGGAATTTCATGGGTTACCATAATTGCCGTGAAGTGTAAACTTTCTTGTAACGACCGTATTAAGTTGTGAATTGCTTTGGCAATCAAAGGATCTAATCCAGTAGTAGGCTCGTCGAAAAAAATTATTTCTGGATGCATTACCAGGCACCGCGCAAGAGCAACGCGTTTTTTCATACCGCCGCTAATTTCCGCCGGATATTTATTTTCTGCACCGGAAAGCCCCACGTTTGCAAGTTCCCTGAATACCGTTTCCCGTATGTCTAATGCCTTCATTCGTGTCTTTTCCCTGAGGGGAAATGCTACATTTTCAAAGACGGTGTATGAATCAAAAAGCGCTCCACCCTGAAAAACGACGCCAAAGCGTTCTTTTAAACGCTTTAGGGCCTTTCCTCTCAGTTTGCTGATATCCTGGTTGTCTACCAGGATCTTTCCCTTATCGGGTTTTGTCAGGCCGATTATGTGTTTTAGCAGTACGGATTTTCCTTTTCCGCTGCCTCCAATCAATGCTAAGATATGGCCGTCTTCTATTTTTAAATTAACACCGCGTAATACTTTGTGTTCATTAAAACTTTTGTGTAAATCGATGACCTCAATCATTTATTTTGAACTATGCAACCAGCAAAGATGTCATAAAATAATCCCATATAAGAATCACAACGGAAGAAATTACCACGGACTGCGTTGTGGCTTTACTTACTCCTTCTGCCCCATATCCTGTATAAAAACCTTTGTAACAGGAAATCCACGTTATCAAAACACCAAAACTCAGTGATTTGTAAAATCCTTCAAAAATGTCCCTGGCTGCAACAAAATCATTGATTCCGCCAAAGTAGGTGCCGCTGGAAACGCCCAGGAGGACTACACCAATTAAATATCCTCCAAAAACTCCAAGAACTACAAAGATCGCATTAAGAAGGGGGAGTGATATTACTCCTGCAAGTATATTTGGTATAATAAGATATTTGTATGGGTTTAAAGCCATAGCGTCAAGCGCGTCTACTTGTTCGGAGATTCTCATAATCCCGATTTCCGCTGTTATAGCAGAGCCTGCACGTCCGGTAACCATCAAAGCGCAAATAACCGGCCCTAACTCTTTAATCAGCGACAAAGCTACCGCCGGCCCAATCCTGGCTTCCGCGCCAAACTTGATTAATACATGATACATCTGTAAGGCCAGTACCATCCCGGTGAATGAACCAGTTAAGACAATAACCAGAATCGTCTTAACTCCAATGAAGTTAATTTGTTTGATAACTCTTCTGATTAAATAGGGAGGAAACAACATCCAAAACAAAGAGATAGCAAAAAAACACCCCATTTTCCCCAATTCCCTTATGAATTTATGGAGAGATTTGCCTATAATTTTAAATGGAAAAAAAACCGGATTCATAAATTATTAAAAAATGATGATTTCTTTAATTATGTTATTCTAAATTTCACAACGTGTTATGGCGAAAAATGAAAGAATTTCAAATAAGTAATATTTACATAAAGCAAGTGCATAATTTAACATAAATTATTTTATTTATCAAGAATTAACAGGGTGCTGCACTAAGTTTTTAGATGTTTAGTGGGTGCTTTTGTCTTGAGAGTGCCGATTTCATTTCAGTATCTGCTTCTATATTTTTTATATGATAGTAATCCATTATGCCCATATTCCCTTCACGAAACGCCTGTACAATTGCTTTCGGCACCTCGGCTTCTGCCGCAAGTATTTTTACTCTGCTTTCTTCCGCAAGTGCTTTTATTTCGTGCTGACGTACAATGGCTGCCTCTTTGCGTTTTTCCGTCTCCGCCAGAGCTATTTGTGTGTCTGCTCTGATTTGTGCGGATTGCAATTTTGCCCCGATATTTTCACCAACGGTGATATCGATTATGTTAACAGAAAGCATGGTAAAGGCAGTATCAGCGTCAAGCTTCTTTTCCATGACATACCGGGAGATAAGGTCCGGTCTCTCCAGGACTTTTTTATAACAATCTGACGACCCGATAGCGGTAATAATGTTTTCTCCCACCCTTGCAGCTATGGTTTCTTCCGTGGCACTGCCAACCAGTTTTTCAATATTTGTACGTAACGTAATACGCGCCTTTACTTTTATCTGAATACCATCTTTTGTTATTGCATCAAGCGTTGAAGTCCCTTTTGCCGGATCAGGACAGGCAAATTCCTTGGGATAAATGCTGGTCTTGACTATATCGAAAATATTTCTTCCTGCAAGGTCTATAGCGCAGGCATTATCGAAGCTAAGCTCAATATTTGCCTTGCTTGCCGCGATAATTGCCCGGACTACCTGGTCAACATTTCCTCCGGCAAGGTAATGGGCTTCCAGGGATGATGGTGCGATATCTATTCCCACTTTTTTCGCCATAATGCGGTATTTTACAATTGATTTTACATCAATCCGTTTAATGGCCATACCGATTATTTGTGAGAGTGAGATTGCAGCACCGGAAGAAAGGGCATTTATATAAAACCTGCCGTAAGTAAAAATAATGAATAAACTGAAGCAAATAAACAAAAAGAGCAATAGATAAAGTGATAATGAAATCGAAGTTGGCGCTAAAAGAAAGGGCAAATATTGCATGGCTTTTCCTCATATGAAATTTTTAAGCGGACAATTTGTTTTCATGTTAATTTAAATATAAGGGAAATTCAATCTTTGTGGGCAATGCCCACCCTCTGGTAAAAGTAACCGAAGTCCTAATTTAATGTTTAATTTCATATATTTGTACTATAAAAAAGATAAAATGCAAGAGTTGTCTTTCATTCATCTTCATTCAGTTTTTTCTTTAATTCTGCAAGTTTGTTGAGGGCTTCTGCCGGTGTTATTTCCTCCAGGGCAAGTTTTTTTATCTCATCGACTACCAAATCTTCTTTTGAGGCAAAGAGTTTTCGTTGTCGGGGCTTTTTTACGTGGTCTGTTTTTAAAGGGGCAAATTTCGGTTTGCCGTTTATGTCTAATGTCGCGGCTTCCAAGTTGTTCAAAATAGTGCGTGCACGATGAATAATTTGCTTTGGAACCCCCGCAAGGCGTGCAACATGTATTCCATAGCTCTTATCTGTTCCACCGGCCACAATTTTCCGCAAGAAGATTATTTCTTCACCCCACTCTTTCACCGCGATATTAAAGTTTTTAATGCCGGGGAAGAGTAGTGATAATTCCGTTAATTCATGATAATGAGTAGCAAACAAAGTTCGCGCCCTGATGTTCTGGTAAATATATTCTGTAATTGCCCAGGCAATACTGATTCCGTCAAAAGTACTTGTCCCTCTTCCTACTTCATCTAAAATGATTAAGCTGCGTTCGGTGGCATTATTCAGAATGTTTGCGGTTTCATTCATCTCCACCATGAAAGTGCTTTGTCCTTTGGAGAGTTCATCAGAGGCGCCTACACGGGCAAAAACCCTGTCGATAGCGCCGATGGTTGCATTTTTTGCAGGGATAAAACTTCCCATTTGCGCCATAATAACGAGAAGCGCGGTTTGTCGGATATACGTACTTTTCCCCGCCATATTTGGTCCTGTTATGACCATAGTCTTATCATGAACACCATCCAGATGTATATCGTTGGGTACGAACCGTTCTCTTTCAAGTTCCATGCTAAGCACGGGATGGCAACCGTCATTTATTTTTAATTCAAGCCCATCGGTAATTTCCGGCAATATATATCTGTTTTCTCCCGCGAGTTTTGCCAAGGTTGTCAGGACATCGATTTGTGCAATTGCTTCTGAAATATCCTGGAGTTTCCTGGTAAAAGTGGAAGCCTTATCCCGTAATTGAATAAAAAGGTCGTATTCCAGGTCTTTTGCCCGCTCTTCCGCAGTAAGTACTTTTGCTTCATAATCTTTGAGTTCCGGCGTGATGTAACGTTCGGCATTTTTTAAGGTTTGTTTTCTGATATAGGCAGGAGGGATATTATCTTTGTGAGTATTGGTAATTTCAATATAATATCCAAAAACTTTATTGTATCCGACTTTAAGGGAATTAATATTTGTCTTGGCAATTTCTTCCGCCTGAAAGTTTGCAATCCATTGTTTTCCATTTTTACTTATATAGCGAAGTTCATCAAGCGTTGCATCGTACCCTTCTTTAATAAGACCGCCATCTTTTACCGAATGCGGGGGGTCTGGCACGATTGCCGTGCCAATCAATGTTCTTAATTCATCAAGAGGGTCGATTTGTTTTTCTCTATCTGAAATAATAGTACTGATGAAGAAAGCCAATTTTTCTTTAATATCCGGCAACTTTGAGAGAGATTGCAGCAGCGAGATAAGATCACGTGCATTTGCGCGTCCGCAACTTACCTTTGCCGCAATTCTTTCAATATCATAAATATCCTGTAAAATAGTGATGATTTCTCTTCGCAATTCGGATTTTTCCGTTAATTCTTTTACGCCGAGCTGGCGATATTTTATTTCATCAGAATTTTTTAAAGGACTTATGATCCAATCCTTCAGTAATCTTGCGCCCATGGGAGTTTTTGTCTGATCAAGTACCCCAAGAAGCGATCCTTCACGACTTTTGTTGCGAATGGTCTGTATAAGTTCCAGGCTTTGTTGTGTTGCCCTGTCCATAACCACCCGATTAGTTGTTTCGTACTTTTGTATTTTGGTAATGTGTTTGAGCGACGTTTTTTGAGTCTCTTTCAGATAGAACAGTATTGCGCCTGCGGCGCCCAGGGCATGTCCTGCATCCTGACATCCGAATCCTTCCAGGGAATTTGTGCCAAAGTGTTCCAGTAATGTTTGGTATCCGGTGCTTTCAGAAAATTCCCAATCTGGCCTCGGAGTGATCATGGTATTGCATTCAATTTTTATTTTTTTCGTGAAAGTGGTATTATTTTCCGCAATATCTCCGGGTATTAATATTTCTGATGGGTTTAGCCGGGCAAACTCGTCAAAAAGCCTTTCATTATTGATAGTTTCTATCTCGAATTTTCCGGTAGACAAATCTATCCACGACAAACCAAAACCATCCTTATTCTTCACTACGGCTAACAAATAATTATTGTTTTTATCTTCGAGCAGCGCATCTTCAGTGACAGTTCCCGGAGTAATAATTCTGATAACACCGCGATCAACAATTCCTTTTGCCTCTCTGGGGTCCTGAAGTTGTTCGCATATTGCGACTTTATGGCCTGCCTTTATTAATTTTCTGGTATACGATTCTGCGGCATGATGAGGTATACCTGCCATTGGGACTGCATTTTGCCCCTTGGAACGGGAAGTAAGGGTAATTCCCAATACCTTTGAAGCAATTTTGGCGTCTTCAAAAAATAATTCATAAAAATCGCCCATACGGAAGAAGAGCAACGCGTCTTTGTGGTCCTTTTTGATCTCATTGTATTGGCGTATCATAGGTGTTTCCGTGATCATTCGTTATACCTCATAACATTTGCACTCCGGCGAAGCAAATTTGCCTTTAAGGGAAAATATTGCACTGCCAGGGTTTTTTTTGAAAAAATAAAGATGGGAAATGCATGAACAATCTGATGAACCGAAGCCTTTCACAGGCATTATTGCCTCTTGTAAAGCGCCAATCTTACGCCCCAGGACGCATTCAAGATTTTTTCCCCCCGTGTAGGAATAAATAGTTATAATTTGTCCATGATGCAGCAGATAGTCAATGTGCCAGCGTGATTTTTTTATTTGGCGCAAATGTCTTTCAATTCTAAGGTTCAGGTTGTTTTGTGCACTTCCGGCATAAACGTAATAACCTATGGGAAAATGAAATGTCCCTAATTTGCCAATTTGTATTTTCTGTGCTTTTAAAAGTGTAATTACGAGACAATAAATCCCTTTGTTAAAAGAAAAACTCATTTTTTATTCTGCCATGGATAATGCACCCTTCGACTCCCTACCTGTCCGGTAGACGGGCGCTTAGGGTGATAGTTAACCGCTCAAACTGTTTTTAATGACCATGCTAATTTGACGTTTAAGGAATTTCAATCTTCCGGCTCGTTCCCAAATTTCATTTGGGAACGTAATGGTCGAGAAACTCTGTTTCGAATGATACGCACGAAACAGAGTTTCGTTTGATATCGTGTTCCCAAACAGAGTTTGGGAACACGTAGTCGGAAAGTTGTTGCCAAAGGTAGCCTAATTGGGAGCATTCCCAAATTTTTGCAAAATCCCCCCGTGGGTTCAGGTCTGTGACCTGAACCCACGTTTCATACGTGGCAATTTAGCCATGAAATGTATATACCGCTATTCATCAAATAAACTATTGGGTTCAAATTACAAATCTGAACCAGCAAGGAGTTCCCCGAATAGTATAAAGAAATATGTTGCAAATGGGAAGTCAGTATTTTGACAGAGGGGGGGGTTATTGAAAATAGCCCAGAATGAGATTTTTGAGAACTCCGTATTGAAGTTTATTGATTAATTCTTCAAATACCTTTTCGGCCTTTTCATTGGGAATCTGGCATGTACCGGCGTTTGCATGTCCGCCGCCGCCATACAAAGACATTATTTTCCCGATATTTGCTTTATACGACCGATCGATAATAGACTTACCCGCCACAAAAATAGTTTTGTTTTGAACGGTATCCGACAGGAGTTGCAGCGATACATTACACTCCGGATACAATGCATATACAATAAATCTGTTTCCGGGATAAATTACTTCTTCATATCTAAAGTCAATTATCACCAAATTATGGTATACAGAGGCGCATCGTAAAACCTGTGCTTTGTATTGATCGATAACAGAAAAATAGGAATCAATCCTTTCCTCTATTTCAGGCAAACTGAGTATTTCCAATATGGGGTGATCTATGCAGTAGTCAACTAATTTAAGCATTAACTGATAATGAGTGGAATGGAATTTTCCGAATTTTTCAAGGCCGGTTCTTTGGTCAATTATGTAATTTAAAAGATCCCAGCCCGAGGGATAAAGAATTTCATACGTCGTGAAATTGGCAGTGTATCCTTTATCCACGGCAGTTAATAACTCATCGCTGATGTTGGGAAAAGTCCTTTTCCCTTCAAAATAATTATATACCACTTTCGTGGAGGAAGGAACATTGGTATCGATAATAAAATTATCTTTTTTACCTTTTATGTTTTTTAAACTACCGGGATAATTGTCAAATACCAAATGGGCTTTTTCTCTGTAGGGCAATCCAGCCATGATATCGTGGCTGGTAATTTGTATTTTCCCGGTTTCAATTTCTTTCGGATGGGTAAAGAGAATGTTTTCTAATACATCCAGTGATTTAAAAAGAATCGCACATCCCAAACCATCGAAATCTCCTTTTGTAACTAATTGATATTTCACGGCATGCAGACTACTCTCAAATCATTCAATGTTTAAATAAAACGGCGGGAGGCGGAAGTTTTGAACTTTTAAACGCCTTTATTATCTCAATAATAATCAGTTTTACCATTATGTGGCGGCATCATCTCTTTCATTATATGGCCCAGCGTTTTGGCCTCAGGAATATGCGCAGAATAAAAAACAGGATTATAATTATGAGATTTCCACTCAACATTTACACAATCGTTTAACTGGTCAAATATGATATTGGCATAATCTGCAGAAGGGTTATAAAAAAAGCTGATTTGCGACAATTCTATGCCCTCTTTTAATAGTTGATCTATTATTGTTTCCAAACTTTTCGTGTGGGTGGCGACAATTACACAGTGAAGATTATTTAACTGGTAAGGATACAAATCGTAGCGCCGTATTTTTTGCAATATTTTCCGGAGATAACTTGTTTTTCGATTGCCTAAAAGATACTGAGTGAGAGGATTTTTGTGATAAATTTCATCTACAGGGCTGATATGCGCAAGATAACCAAAGCTTCTGGGATAAGAAAAAATGACCGTAGTACATGGTCCGACTCCTTTTGTCTCTAATATTTCCCCCGACTTCGTCATGGCATATTCGTTAATATCCACTCTTTTACTCTTTTGGTTTGATAATGGTTTCCTGCCCTGAACAGAATTCATGGTATTTATGCCTGGCAGGTGATCTACAATTTTTGACAGAAAGTATTTTTCATACTCCTTATAAATCTTTGAAACAACCTCGTCCTCGTCGATTTCAACAATAATGATCCAGGATTGACCAAACACCTC
The DNA here is from genome assembly GCA_021646465.1 of Candidatus Kuenenia hertensis. Taxonomy (GTDB): domain Bacteria; phylum Planctomycetota; class Brocadiia; order Brocadiales; family Brocadiaceae; genus Kuenenia; species Kuenenia hertensis. Next base: position 121,906 of record SOET01000001.1, read on the forward strand.
GAATTGCTCAAAGGTGCTTAATACATTTATACCCCTGTAATCCTTTATAATCTTGTCCCCCGTTTTTTGCCGGAGCGCAAGTTTAACCGCTTCAGTATCTACTTTACGTTTCAAAATAGTGCTATCTTCTATAAATCTTGAATCCGTCAGCATTAACTTGTTTTCATTTACAAGATATACTTCTCCGGTCCTTCCAAGATTTTCATGGTCAGATAAAATAGCATTGATTTTGTTTATAGGAAATTGCAAAACAAACCAACCAACAAAATCCTTCTCTTCATATACAGGCACAACAAAAAAAGCGGCGGGTTCATCTGAAGGGGGATAAAATTCATAGCTCACAAATTCTCTTTCAGGCACTTCCTTGAGATGTCTCGCAAGGGAAGTATCGGAATATCTTCCCGTAAAAAGATTTGTGTGGTAATCATCTTCCTGTTTTATACTATGAAAAATAAAACCTTTGCTATCTACAAAAAGAATATCATAGAAGTCCTTATATATCGTAACAAAATTCACATCCGCCTCATACTCTTTCTTTTGGATACTTAATACATCATCAATTCCTGAAGCGGCAACCTGATAGTATTTCTTTATCAGGTAAAAACAATCAAGCATGCTTTTATCCGAAGCGATGCCCTTCGCTATATTTTTTATTTCAGCAAAATATGTAATTATTCGCTCTTTTTTGGCGGCTCTTATCTCCCTCAAAAACTGAAAATCACGTCCTATAAGGTTATCACCTGGTATTCTTTTACATCCTGTATTAACTAAGAGAAAAATGAATAACACAATCAATCCAGCATGATTTCTGTATTTCCAAAAAGCATTCATTCTATTACTCTTAAATATTTATTGAAATATATTTCACCTGATACTATTAACAACAAGAAATCGTACTATCATTTTTCAGTTATCTCCGAATCTTGGCCATAGAACCTTGTAACCATCTTTAACCTTCTCATTTCTTCTGCCGCGCGTTCCTTATCTCCTAGCTTTGTGTATAGCTCAATAAGGTTGGTGTGCACAATAGGATTAAAGGGATTCACCCGATTTGCCTGTGAAAGGAAATCTATTGCCGTTTGATATTCTCCTTTTCTTTGGTACAACTCACCCAGGGAAATATACGTGGTAGTGTATTCGGGATAATATTCAAGAGCGGCCTTTAATACCTCTTCCGCCTTTGCATACTGCGTATCCCTGATATAGGCGGTTGCCAGCTTATTCTGAATCTGAGGGGAGATATTTTCCGCCCTCTTAAACGCTTTTTCATATTCTATAATAGCTGCGCTATACAGCCCTTCGCGCCGTAAAAGGTCTCCCAGCATCGCAAATTTTCTTGCTTCTTTTACCTCTATTTCGGCAACGCTTTCAAGATCGTCCACAATCGCGGAAGTTTCCTTTAATTTCGTCGGAAGTATTTTGATGCCGTGAACTCTTCTCAGTTTTTTTTCTTTCAGGTATTGCAGCCAGTTCTTTTCGAACATATCAAACGGGATCCCGATAACAGACGATATTGCGTCTTTCGCGTCTAAACCTCTTTTTATTTCATCGAGTATTGCGGTAATCAGGACATAACCGCCCTGAAGAAACAAATAATCAACTGCCGTGAATACTTCTGCGAAGGCAAGGGCAGTATCTTCTCTTTTTTCTAACTTGGCCAAAGAGGGATGCATTTGCTCGAATGTGATAAAGTAGTCCTTCTCTACCGCCTCCGCCAGAAGACTTTCGAGCGAAACGGGCAATGCCGGGGTATCATCACCCAACCATCGTCTTTCCTCATATTTGGCAATACCTTCATGAAGCCAAACCGGTACACGGTTATAGGTCTTTTTCATTATCACATAATGTACATATTCATGAGTAAGGGTATCGAGCCATTCATATCCACGCGGCTGCAATCTCGGACTCGTAATGATTACCCGGTTAAATAAACAAATTGCGACAGTACCGGAAGTTTCAATTTCTTCCTGCTTCAAAGTGGAAATGGTGCAAAAACTTTCGGCGTCCGGATATACTTCTACGAGTATTTTGTCTTGGGGGAAATAGTCCAGATCACTTCCAATTGCATGATAAGCACTTTCAAGCGTATCAAGGGCGTATTCAGCTAAAATTGCGTCTTTTTCTTCCAAAAACCGAAAAAGAAAATGTTCGGATTCGATTTCTTTAAACTTGCCAGCGGTCTGGTATATTGTTTGTACAAAATGATAAAATTCTTCCCCTTCCGGTATGATTTCAGGGGCTTTTTGAGTTTTTTTCAAAAAATTCAGAGATTCCTCATACCTTCCCTCATAAAAACGTACTTTCCCGACGAAAAAACACACATGAGGGTCATCCGGGGCTAATAAAAGCACTTTTTCTGCTGCCTTTTTCGCCTCTTCAATCTGCCATGCATTCAAACATTCCTCGCCATAAACGATTTCACCCAGAATGTCAAAAAACTCATTCGTCCGGGCATTCGCAATACTTCCCCTGAAGATAAGGAACACAAATACTATCGATATAATTATTGTTGATTTTCTTTTCATTATGATATCAATCTACCAATCTTTGATAATAATCTTTATTTAAATCTCTGTATTTTTCTGGCAGGCCCTCTTTCAACGCATCAAGAATTTCCTCTCTGAACTTTTTCGGCACTTTATATGCATCCTCTGAGGGGATTTCTACCTTCTCAGAAGTAGAGGCAACCTGCCCCTCTTCCATCCTGCCGCGGAAAGGCATAGGCATCCCTTCTCCCATCATTCCCTGTTTTATGTGTTCTTTTGCCTGCTGCACTCCTTTTTTTGCCTCAGCAAGACGATACAACGATTCTCTTTCCTCAATAACAGCGCCGGGAACATCCTGGCCTTCCAGACGTTCCTTCGCACCTGACATGGAATTTGAAGCCATCTCAAGTTGCCTGTTTGCTTCTTCATCCATAAATGGCGTCTGGTGAGAAAGCTGGTCTAACATTTCCATGATTTCATCTGCTTCATTTTTATACTCTCCCTGTTTCTCGGCATACTGTTTCAATCTTTCCTGGTCTTCCTGATTCATACTGGCAACACGGTGTTCATCGAGAAACTTTGCCATCGATTCAAGGTCACGGGCTATCTCCTGGCTTTGCTTTGCTGCATCTTCAATCTGTTGTGTTGTTTTTTGCTCTTCCTCCGGCAGTAATTCTTTCCCCTCTTGCTTTTTCATTTCAAGAGAATCCTGCATACGGTTGTTCCAGTGGTTTGTGTTTTGTGCAACTTCCCGCGCCAATTCTAATGATTCGTTAATATCTTTCCCTTTCAGCATTTCTTCAAGATGCGAAAGGGCTTCTTCCGTCTGAGGTAATTCCTTATCGATATAAAGGAAATCCCTTAGCAGGGGGTCTCTGTTAATCTCCCGGTTCAGCTCCGCATTTTTTCTTGTCAGTTCTGACAATTTACCTGCGTCTTCCTTTGATAGCTCTGATGTATCATCCCTTCCAAACAACTCACTAAACTGGTTCAGTGGCATTGGCGTTACTCTTTGTTCTGAAAACTGTCGCAGTTGCTGTTTTGTTTGAAGATATTCCTGCAGCAATTCATTTTTTGCCAGATATTCTTTTGTCGCTGCAATGTCCCGTTTCACCTCTTCTATCCTCTTTTCCTGTTTTTCGAAAAACGACTGCAATGTTTCGTTCATTGATTCTGAAGCACGTTCCTGAATATCTTTCTTCAAATCTTCTGTTTTCTCTGCAAGTGTTCTTTGCTTATTTTCCAGTTCTGACATGGAATCCAGCGCCTTATCCATCTTTTTCAGTGTATCAGAATAAAATGAATCCGTCAGTTCCTGTGAACTGGAATTCATCTGGTCCATCATCCTTTGTAAAGAAGAAAGCATCCTTTTTGCCGCCTGCAACGCAGTTTCGGCGTCTCCGTTTTTAAGAGCGTTTTTCATCTCATTTAAATCTTTCATAATATCATCCTGTTCTATTCCCTTCATTGCGTCTGCGTTCAGGAATTCATCCATATGCTCACTCTGTGCCATTTGCATGAGTTTCATCATCATTTGCTGAATCATGTTTTCAATATTCTTCAGTTCGGCAAGCGCTTTTTCACTCAATTCCATGTCCCCTGTTTCGCGCAGTTGATCAAGTAATTTTTCAAGAGTATTTTGGGACTGAATCAAGTCTTTTCCTGCATCAATTACTTCATCCAGTTTCTGCTTTTGTATCATTTCATTCAGGAACATAATCATATCTTCCACTTCAGTTACTTCCGCATCCTGTAATATCTGTAGTTCCGCCAACATTGTCAGAGGCACATTATCATCCGCTATGGCAAGCATCGATTTTTGTATAGTCCTTTGTTTTAGTTCCGTTACATCGCGGAACTTTTTCCTTAAATTTTCCAGCGAATAATAAACGCTATAATTTGCAACGGTATCATCCTGCATGCCAACCAAAATGTCGGTAAAGAGGCGGTTGATCACATCCGCACGCTCTTTGACAATATCCTGCCTCATCAGCAAATATTCTTTTGACGAGCATCTTTCATCATCAATCCTGTTCACAAGGTCGTCGGACAACAATCTCAACGCTTCTTTCACAAGTAATTCCTGCAATTGAATCAATTCCTGGTGTTTCTTTCTGGAACTATAAATCTCCAGATAATATGTTTTCGACCTGCCGGTTTTTGGCCCTGATATCGTATCGTTATCTTTTGCTTCCAGATAGTACGCAACCTTATCGTCAGGCCGCAGGTTCAATTCGCTCAACGACCATTTATATGCTCCGTTGTACAGTATTTGTCTTTTACTGAAACGGGACAAAGCCCTTGCGTTCTTTTCATTTCCTACTTCGTATACAAGAGAAATCTCTGTCAACCCATAGTCATCTTTTGCATTATATTGAAGATTTACCGCATCTTTTTCATTTACCACCAAATCCTTAGCCGGTGCGTTAATGGACACCCCGGGCGGGTGGTCTGGAATAACTTCAACGGTATGCAATGCCTGATCCCTCGTGATATTCCCTCTTTCATCCGTTAACTCAAAACAATAAGACCCATTGTCCAGCAATGGCAATACGCCGCTCATGGTCTTTTTGTTTTCAATCGTCAATGGAATTACCGAGGATTCGTTAAAAATGATTTTTGCTGATGCCAGGGGACGATCACTCGTCGCACTGATTTGCGCTTCACTCCCTTTCAATGCTTTTACATCGCCGCTTGTGTTGTAGATTGTTTTCTTCTCCAATCCGGAATAGAGAGGATACCGATAACTCACGGTAATATCGGCTATAACAGGTGTACTGACTCCTGCAAATTGATCTCCGATGATTTTACTCCTGTCGCTAAGATAGCTAAAGAAAAGAGGTATGTTTTTATCCAGAGAAGAACGATGAAATGCGTACACTCCTCCAAAAAGAAGCACGGTAAAAATAAGGATTGCATTGCCGAGGAAGAGAAATTTTTTGTCAACCACAGATTGAATGTCCAGTTGTTTCAACTTTTGCGAGGTATTCTCTACAAGCATGGAAACCATCTGGCCGGAATATTTTATCTTTTTTGCATCCTTCCTTCCTTTCGATAATTGCAAAGAGCTGATAAGCGAATTATTTAAAGAGGGGTATTTTTGTTCTATCAGCAGCGCGATCTTTTCTTTATTTAATACCGAAAGTAACGGCTTCAAAATTACCTTATAAAAAACGGTGCATAGCAGAGCAAGGCAAAGCAGATAAAATGCTCCAAGGCCTCCGGGGAAACGCAAGAGGGTGGTAACAGTAAATGCCCCGATTATCGTCAGGAAGATTCCCAGTGAAAGTACTATGCCAATGCCCCCGAACAATCTATTCACAATGGCTTGCTTGCATACGATGCGCAACGATCTGTTTATTATGCTCTCACTGCTTTGAGACTTCGCGTCCCTGAAGTTCATCAGTTTGACAATATCAATCAGATTGATGAGCAGGTTATTTGTTTTCAATAATAATTTCTTCATAGTATCGATGAGAATAAGTCCTTTATTTTTAGTCTTTAAACAATATTAAGCGTATGCACGGAACGTTAAATTGTCAAACAAAAACTTATGGTTGAAAAATTGATATCTCCCGCTAAAATAATTCAGGCTGCCTCATTAAAAAAACCTTTCAATGAATAATCAATAACGACTTATGAAAATTCTCGGAATTGATCCCGGAACGCTGGTTGTCGGGTATGGCGTAATAGAAAAATCAGGTTCGGAAGTAAAAGTAATCGATTTTGGCGCCATAAAAACCGGAAAAAACCAGAATTTTCCGGAACGCCTCAAGACAATTCATACCAGGGTAACGGAATTAATCTCAATACACAAACCCGACCAAATGGCGGTAGAAGAGGTTTTTTACAGCAAAAACTTTAAAGCCGCCATAAAAATAGGGGAAGGCAGAGGCATCATCTTTCTCTGCGCCGCAACGTCAAACATCCCCATCACCGAATATGCCGCAAGAGTGGTAAAGAAAGCGATTGTCGGAAACGGGAACGCCCATAAAGGCCAGGTGCAGGAAATGGTAAAAGTCATCCTCGGCCTGCCGGAAATCCCTCAGCCGGAAGATGCATCCGACGCCCTAGCCATCGCCATCTGCCACAGCCATAACCTGCAAACGGGGCCGTCATACTTTTGAGGAAGAAGTTAAAAGGGGGAAAGAGTTTGCATTATTCAACATGTAACTCTTACGCTCATGTTGAATAATTTCATAGTTGTCATTTCTGCACTTGTTTTTGCCAGGATAAACTCAGGCAGGAATTCATAGAGTGGTAAAGTCTCAACCAAATCCCCCTTAGAAAGGGGGGCGGGGGGATTGTAAAAAACTTTTTTATAATTTATTTCGTGTTCTGCAAATGTTTCGCGGTTTATTTATATTAATGTGATGTCTGCGTATTTTATTGCTTCTTGGATCTTTGGATAATTGCTGAGAAGGAAATACATACTGCCAAGGGCTTATATTTTGGTTATTCATAATTACTAAAAATCCAGCGGGCTTTTCGCCTCTTTCGCCGTTGTACTTTTAATACAATGTGTATAAATCATTGTTGTCTTTACATTACTATGGCCTAACAACTCCTGGATTGTACGTATATCATAATTGGCCTGTAACAGGTGCGTTGCAAAACTGTGACGGAAAGTATGAGCGGAAACGCGCTTACAAATCTGTGATTCTTTAACCGCTTGTCTTAAGGCAACTTGTACACGCGTTTCGTGGAGATGATACCGTTTTAACTCCTTTGTATCCGGAACAGTAGTTAGTTGTTTTGCCGGGAAATACCACTGCCATGTTAACTCTTTTGCACAGTTTTTATATTTCTTTTCCATTAGATTAAACATAAAAGCCCCGTCATAATTACATAACAAATCATCTTGATGTAGTTTCTTCACACGTTCAAGATGCGCTTTTAATTCCGGTATAATGCTTTCAGGAAGAGGAACCGTTCTATCCTTTTTCCCCTTACCATCATGAACTGTTAAAACCCCTGCATCATAATTGAAATTGTTAACCCTCAAATTCAAACATTCGAACAACCGAAGTCCACATCCATACAAAAGTTTAACAACTAAATCATAAGGGTAGGAAAGATTCTCAAGGATCAAATTAACCTCTTCACGTGACAAAACAACAGGTATATATTGTTTCCTTTTGGCCCGAAGATTGTCTTTCTGATCTCCAAAATCTTTTTTGATAATGTTTCTATAAAAAAACAACAGCGCATTAAATGCCTGATTTTGCGTTGAAGCAGACACATTTCGCTTAACAGCCAAATATTCCAGGAATTCCTTAACATCTGAAGGTGTTAGGGCTTGTATATCCTTATTACGTGTAAATCCCTGAAATTTCCTTAACCAGGTTGTATATGCGCTTAAGGTTTTACGAGAGTAATGTTTAACCATAATTAAATTATTGAGATCATTAAATGCCGCATTCCATCGTTTGGCTTTTTCAAAAGCGCCATTCTTTTTTAGATTAACGGAATCAACCTGCCTTTTGGGATTGTTGCTTTGAACTGATCGTGAAGGTTTGCTTTGCTTATTTAAATGGTTATTTTCAGCTGATAAATTTATATTATAATCAGGAACATTTTCATTGACACTAATATTTAACTCATTATACTCAAAAGCACTTTTTTTAGAATCTGGCCGTATTAAAGAATAATAGAGAGTTATTGCATACGATGCCTGCTTCTGTTGATGAGAAGATTGATGTTTCTCCTGTAACTTTCTAATAAAAAGAGGAAGGCTTTCCTTTTTTGATTCAGAGTGGTTGTATTTTTTACAAAAATCGAGATAATACCTGAGCCATTTTCTAAAGTCATATTGCTCGTTTTTAGGAATATCCCTATTATTTAGAAGCAGATTATAATTATTGTAAATTTTCTGTGGAATTTGCAACATAGAAAAATTTATTGCAGAATATTGAAAAAAAATAGAAAAGTACGGTTTATTGATATCGTTCCATACACATGATAGAAGGCAAATATACCGCCTGATATCATTCTATATGGCACGATATCAGGCGAAATAACACTTAATTTACCTGAAAAAGTCAAGAACTTATTTTAATTGCTAAGAGTTTCTGATGATATCGAGAAACTTTATAATAAGTTGTTATGAGCAATAAGTACTTCCTCAGAATAGCTGCCCTCGGTCGATTTCCAGAGTTGGAAATCGATCAAGAACGCTTTGGGCAACTAAAAGCTTCAAGGCCAGTGTTGTCACACGCATTAGCAATAGAGGAAAAATACGAGATAATTATCAGCAACTTTCTAGAGTTAGAGCGAGAAGCAACAAATGCATCTATCTCTGAAATGGTTCGAAATCATATTGAATACAAAGATTTCTTTGATGTCCGCTTAGCTCTGAATATACGGCTAGTTAATTTGCTGACATCGGTCCGCTTATACACGGATCAGCTTTCAAGCCATTTATGCGCCTGCATCCCACAAAAAGAAAATACGAAAACTGAAGTTAAGGGACTTTTTTCAACGGAATATGATTCAAGTTTTGAATATAGGTTCATGGAGGCTTTGAGAAATTATGTTCAACACAGTGGTATTCCTGTACACCGAATTTCCACGGGAGGAAAGTGGACAAAACTCGATGATGGGTTATTAGAGTATTCCCTGTTTTTTGGCACACAGAAAAAAGAACTACTTCTGGATGGTGGCTTCAAGAAACAGGTACTTGATGAAATGCCTGATGAAGTTAATCTTAGAGCGGCTACTAGAATCTACATAGAAGCAATCAGTCGCATACACAAACAAGCAAGAGAAAAGATCGAAGAAATAGTCGATGCGTCAAGGCTTTATTTAGATCGGGCCATTCGGGATTACATGGTAATCTACGAAAAGGAACCGATCGGTTTGTACGCGTATGAATACCAAGGCACAGAAAAAACAGATGAGGTTTTGGTTTTAACGAAATGGGATGATGTTAGACGGGAGCTAGTAAAAAGAAATAGTGAGCTTGTCAACTTGGGGAAAAGGTATGTCAGTAGCCAAGCTCATAACAAGTAGCTACAGCGGACAGCAAAAAGCGTCGCTCGTTCCTCGCTCTGCTTTTTGCTGCCCCTGAGCATGGCGTTGGGCCTAAAAGGAGAACGCATGACAGCACCAATTGGAAAAGTCTTCGTTTCGCACGCAAGCAAGGACAAAGCTTTCGCTGATCGGCTTGTCGCTGATCTAGCGTCGCGGGAGATTCCAGTTTGGTACGACAAATTTGATCTCCGCGTGGGTGACAGTGTTACTGGAGGCATAAATGAAGGTCTGTCGCAGTCGAAGTACTTTGTAATCGTTCTTTCAGAGGCTTCTGTTCTGTCACGTTGGGTTACAGAAGAACTTAACGCCGCCCTGATGCATCAAGTAGCAAAAGGAGGCACATTTCTTCTGCCAGTTCTTATCGAAGATTGTGATGTGCCACCTCTCTTGGCTCACCGTCGCTATGCTGATTTTCGTGTCAATTATGATAGTGGGTTAGCTGAATTACTAGGCGTGTGGGGAAAAGATAGAGAGGCGTCAATAGTCGCTGACAATAAGCCACTTTATCCTTGGCCTGATATTTCGAAAGAAGGCACAGACTTTATCTATTTATACTCGACTCGGTTCGATAAATTCTTTAGGTTGGATTGGGATTTGTCCGTCACCGCCAATCGAACAATAGATTATATTGTGGATACCTTAAAGCTACCGTGGAATAAGGACGTTCCTGAGTTAGGCATGAAGTGGTCATTTAGCTACAAGCTAATATTCAACGACCAAGGTATAGGATTATCAAAATCTTTATCCGAGGCTGGTGTATGCCCCGGTTCCGTTTTGAAAATGGGCATCAGTGGTACCTACGAGGATATCTGGGAAAATGAATTGAAGGAAATGTGGGATGGGTCAAAGATGTACGAAGTCATGTCTGCAATGGCACGCGAAGCACAGCTTAAAGAAAATATTCGTAATAGAGGCCCCCTTAATTCAAACCGTTTGAGAGAACTTGCCAATGCATGTTTTTCTCACGTGTAGGAAGGCCATGGCCCAACAAGGCGCTCCAGCCGACCACTCAACCGCTACGCGGTTTCGCGTCGGCTGAGCTTGTCGTTATGCAAGGAAGGGAATTATGATTAAGAACGAATATCAATGGTGTTCTTGGTGCTATAGAAAGGCGACACACAGGCTTGTTAAGCGTAATTATCTTACTCGTAATGAATACATATGCTCATCATGTGGCAATTTTGCCGTTCAGTGTAGGTATTGCCAAAATATGGCAACTTTTAAACCTTCAACTAAAAAAGCTAAGGGGTTTATTAATTCAAGAAAAGAAAATTGGGCAAGCGAACTTTGTGCTGAACACGATGGAACAATTGCAGATTTTGAGAAGCTTAATAACAGGCTCAATGATTTAGCGGATTATGAAAGTATTTTTAAAAGAACAAAATGGAATTTGGCAAAAACTGGTAAAATTGCAGTTGGTGCGGTTGCTGGGTGTTCCATCATTTGCCCAGCAACATATTTAGCTGCACCAGGTATTGCATCGGCTCTGGGCGCAGCAGGATTTTTAGGTGCTGCAAGTACTGGAACTGCTATAAGTACCTTAAGTGGAGCGGCTTTAACAAGCGCATCCCTAGCAGCGTTAGGCCCTGGAGGTGTCGCCGGTGGGATTGCTGTCGTAAGTGCTGTTGGCGCAGCTTTAGGGGCAGCCCAAGGTGCCGTTGTAAGTAACAGTTATTTTGGAGCTATCAAGGACTTTAAAATAATCAAAGTAAAAGATGGTGTAGGCCCCTCTTTGATTTTTATCAATGGTTTTTTATCGCAAAAAAATCAAGATTCCAGTGATTGGGTTAGCGCGGTTTCAGAAAAATATACTACCAATCCGTATTATTATGTTACTTGGGAATCCGGTTCTTTATATAAGATGGGGAATTTAATGGGAAAAGGAGTTGGCGGAACCGCGTTTAAAAAATATATTACTAAACTTATGAAGCAAGGAAGCAGGTCATTTGTAAAAAAATTGAACCCATTGAGTTTGGCTTCAACAATTTCTGAAATAATAGGGAATCCATGGCATATTTCAATGGTTAAAGCTCAAATGACAGGTGTTTTGTTGGCTGATTTGATTGCAAGAACAAATAATATAGATGGCTTTGTTTTAATGGGGCATTCTCTTGGCGCAAGAGTGATATACTATCTTCTTGAGGCGCTATCGACAAAAAATATTTCGCCTATTAATGATGTATACCTATTGGGAGGGGCTGTTGATAGAAAAGATATTGATGGGTGGGAAAAAGCCCTTAAGGCAGTAAATGGTAATTTAATAAATTGTTATTCGTCAAATGATAACACACTAAAATTTTTGTATCAGGGTGCTAATGCTCTGGTAAGTCGTCCAATTGGTCTTGGTGATATTGAAGTAATAGATAATAAACTCATTAATAAAGACACGACGTCTATTATTGCTGGGCATATGAAATATAAAGAAATTTTTGATAAAATCCTTCGCGAAATCTAAGTGTGTGTCTAACAATTCTTTCAACCTGTTGCGCATAGTGTGCCTGTTAGCTTAAGCATTAGACAGATAAAGCAATGAAATACACGCAATATTTTTTGTACACACGGAAAAGACCAGATAGAATTCTGATCAAGAATGAATGGCTTCAAAAAGCCATTGATAATCCTATACATACACAAATACAATCAGATGGCAGGATACGAAAATGGGTGAGAATACCAGAAAAAGAAAAATACTTACGGATAATACTTTTGCCTGACGGAGAAACTGTTCACAATGCTTTCTTTGACAGGAATTTTAAGATGGAGGTAAAAGATGAAAATTAAATATTTTAATGACACAGACACGGCTCTCCTGGAATTCACTGATAACCCCGTTGAAGAGACTAGAGAGATTTCTGAGAATATTTATATTGATCTTGATGCTAATGGCAACTTGGTAAGCATGACGATTGAACATGCAAAAATAACAGCGCATTTGCCGGATATTGTATATCAGCAAATTGACAAGGCGGTAACTGCATAACAATGCGCTGCACCTGACCGTTATTCCGCTGCGCTTCATAGCGGCAGGTGAGCTTTGTCGTTAGGTGTATTGGGGGATTATGAAGTTTCGTTTAATAGTTTTGGTCATCTTGCTATTTGCTATTGGTGGCGTGACGGTGTTAGCTTTACAGCAACGGCCAAAACAGGCCCCTGCTGGTCAAGAAGGTATTAATTTTCTGAACTTTATGTTTGGTATGTTTTATGAAATTGACAAGGCTGATGGAAATATAGACGAGAATTCAGCAGGGCCCTATGTTGCAACGGGAGTTGCATTAGAACTGTCAAAGAGTGATACTGATGAGAGAACAGAATAATACACCTAACCACTCGCTGAAGCCAATCGGATACTCGCGACGGTTTTTAAATTCGCATACTATCGCTCGCTCCCTCTGGCTTAGCTCTGTATGTTAGACGTTTAACTACAAAATGAGTGGAAAAACATGGGCGGAATCGGATTTATTGTGGTTGGCATTCTTCTTTCGCTTTATGGATTTGGGAAGCTCCAAGCGAGTAAAAACCCAGAGAAGAATGCTGAGTGGTTGTCCAAATATGGTACGTTTTTAAAGATCGCTGGTCCTATACTCATTGTGATTGGGATAATCACTTTAGTGATGTAGAGGATCGCTTAACGTCTAACCACTCGCTGAAGCCAATCAGGACTAAGGCAACATTTCGCTCGCTGTGCTCGCTGTTGCCTCAGTCCTTCTGGCTTAGCTCTGTATGTTAGAGTTTAAATAGGGATATGTTTACTTACCAAATAAGACCACGTGTTTTTAGGCTAGAGGAAGGAACTACATTTACATTTCCTGCAAAAGGAAAAGTGAAATTTGTATTTCAGCCGCTGCAAACATTTGGTGTTGAAGCTGGGGGAGGACGTACAGCAGTCAAAGCGGTTGCGGCTACAGTGTTATTCGATGCAAACACGGGGCAACACACAATAGAATCAAAAGATCCGCTTAAGCCGCTAGAGGTCATATTAGAAGAACCAAACAGAAATGTATGTTTGCAAGGTAATGTATTAACTATCGAACAAGATTTTAAATCTAACGAAGAATTAACTCACTTGATTCAAGGGGTGTATTTTGGGCTGCCATCGCTGCTCAATGTGGAGTATGCAGATCCACCAGTTATTGAACGTGTTGATGGAGAAATTGGAAACACACCCTTTCGATGGGAATTAGCGGGGTGGTATTCCGAATTTAGAACTACTACCCAGGAAAAGCAAGAATTAGCTTTTGTTTCGTCTTGGAAAAGAATTGGATTACTATCTGTACCAACTAACACGAGGTTATTAGCGGCATTACATTTTTACTATGTTGCTGTTCGACTTCTAAGAAGGGCAGTTATTGCAGGAGAGTTTTTGCCAGAAGCGATTTTAAATTTCTCAAAGGTGCTTGAAGTTTTATTTCCGCCAGATGGTGACGGGAAATCGAGGGATTCTGCTAGAAAGGGACTAGAAAAATTAGGGTTTGCTGAATTGGAAATAGAGGCAGACTATATACCGGCAATGGCTTTAAGAAATGAAATTGGGGTTGGTCATGTTGATTTAGGCTTGTTTAAGCCTGAACACCTCACACTTATTCATGGTTATGTTCGTAGGGCAGAATTTTCTTTTCATACACTGCTCCAGCGTCTATTTGAGAAGATTAAATCTAATGAATTCGAAGTAGTTCCTTACGAGCGAAAGCCAATAGAAGGAAGTGCGTTAGCCGTTGTAAAAAAACTTAACGAGTTCAAAGAGAGATATGAACTCTAACAATGGCATTGTGTGGGACTGTCAACCGCACCGCTGCGCTTTGCGGTCGCCAGACCCACACGCCAGACGTTATACTTGAACAATAAAGGCACCAGATAGAATAGATATGGTTGACGAATATATGAATTCAATCTTGTATTTGATGACAAATCAAAGGGTCGTCTATGATCCACCCTATGACAGTCCAATAGAGGATTTGTTTGCCTACAATATGGCCAAGTACATAGAGATGTCTGTAGAGTTGCATAGGCAATTTGAAATCAAGGCAATCTGTGGTCAGTTTCGTATCGATTTTGTTTTGGAAACAGATGACTTGAGGGTGGGGATAGAGTGCGATGGTGCCGACTATCATGACTTTAATCGTGACGAATGGCGCGATGCAATGATATTGGGGACAAACAACATTGATTTCATGTATCGGCTGAGAGGGATTGATATTTACCGTCATATCGACGACATTCTATATGTGATATCTCGAAACCATCCCAGCCTGTTTTCTCAGCGTGGTCTTTTGAACCTCGCTTCTTTGGCAAACGAAGGGGCACAGCAATACGCACCTATTACCCCATTCTCATTCCTAACCATCAGATACCGGGATGAAAACGGGAGGGCAAGCGATAGCGTTGAGATAGATGTGCGGCAACGGTGTATCCCACGCGGCATGAGGCAACCGTGGCAGACTTATTTCAATAGAGCAAGGTTGAAGCCGGGGCTTACTTTGGATGAACTCATTATGGACTATAAAGGCGAAACAGAAGGAAACACTGTCACAATAGAAAACGGCTAACAAATGCATCCAGCGTATCGCCGGGGGCTTCTGCTGATGATCACGTTAGGCAAAATATAAAAACATGATACTTTTAAACAAAAACCGGAGGAGAAAAGATGGATACACAATTGATTCAGACTAAATTAGATGAATTATCAGAAGATTTAAAAAAAGAGGTATTAGATTACATTGATTTTTTAATTATGAAGCATCGTAAGGAAAAAAAAAGGGGGAAATTAACATTTGATTGGGAAGGTGGATTATCAGATTTAAAAGAAAAATATACATCAGTTGAATTGCAGCACAAAGCAATGGAGTGGAGATAATGTACCTTATTGATACCAATATATTTTTAGAGGTATTGCTATCTCAAGAAAGAATGGATATTTGTAAGAAAATATTGAATTCAAATATTGGTAATCAATACCTTTCGGATTTTTCATTACATTCTATCGGAGTTATTTTGTTTAAAAATGGTAAGGAAATTATTTTTCAAAAGTTTTCCGTTGATGTAGTGCCAAAAGTGGAAATTATTACTTTATCAAAAGATTTTTATAAAAATTTGGCTGATGCAAAATTGAATACAGGTTTAGATTTTGATGATGTTTACCAGTTTAAAATTGCTGAAGAATATGGGTTGGAAATAATCACAATGGATAAGGATTTTAATAAAGTAAAGGATAAAATAAAAATAACGTTTATTTAAAGTATTGCCTAACAAATCAATCCAGCCGACCGCAAAAAGCGCGGCGGCTGATTTCTGGCATTATGTGCAAAGATTAATTGGAGATTGTTTTATATGATAACGAATAGAATTCTCAGAATTAAGGAAGAAGCAGTGTGCTTTTATTGATGTAACATCACTCTCGCAATTATCAGATAACGCAGAGGAGTTTTCAGAACAAATTTTAAATAATGTAATATATGAGTTTTTAATAGAAAAAAAGAGAGAAAACATCCCCTTTATAATTGCTCTCAATGTTCTTGAGTGCATAGTAGCGTATGAGTTTCTTGTCGTTGACGAATTAGCTACTAATGTCCTTCAAAGTACAATTCCAGATGCTGAGTTAATTCAAAAAGTTAAAGTCCCAGAACACGTATATAACGAAGCTAATAGTAGGGTTGATGAAAATTGTATGATCCTGGCGTTAAAGAAATATTAGAAAGTAGGAAAACTAGGGGCAGCAACCGTTTTATGATTTCCCCTCAAATAGAAATGGTAATTACTTTATTCAATAGTGGGGAAAATATATTTAATTTTCAAATAATCACAGGCTGTGTGATCAACTCTTTATCGGTATTCAGAGAATTTAATCCTTTTCGTACACCAGAGAACAGGCTTCATCACTTGAGAGATAACCCAAAAGATTAGAGTGTCTTTGCGAGGCGGAACCCCCCCAGGTAATTATATTTGAATGACGGGGGAATTATTGACTTAACCACGCATTTCTGTTAGTGTCAGAAAAATTAGAGATATAATAACAGGGGCAAAAACAATGATAACGGAACAGGAAAAAGAAATAATCCTGCAATGTGCCAAAAAATATAATGTTTTTGCTATTCTATTATTTGGTTCATCTATTGAAAAAGATAACGGCGCTCGTGATATAGACCTTGGGGTATTGGGAATTGAACCGAAGTTGTTTTTTAAATTCTAGGCCGAGTTAGTCAGGCAGTTAACAAAACCTGTTGACCTTGTTGATCTCTCCCAAAAATCTCTTTTCAACGATATCATTAATCAGATACATGGCACAAAGATTTGCTAAACCCCTCAGTATCTCTTGGAATTATCCCGGAGAAATTGTCTGACGATCTCTATGTTTATTTGACCTTCCGACATTTTTTTGTTCATGCATACGGATTTATGCTCAAAGAAGCACATTTGGAAACTTTGGCAAACAATATCACAAACGTTTGGCAACAGTTTCTATCGGCAATAGATGTGCCGAGTAAGAAAGTATAAGGTTGGGTTGAACGGAAGTAAAACCCAACAATAACCATTCGTGGCATTCGAAAAACAGTTGGGTTTCGTTCCACCCAACCCAACCTACTTGGATATAAAACCTCTCGTTTTTATTAACTGTAGGTCGGGTTTCTTACCCGACATTTTCCTGTTTATCAAATTCCTCAATTATTGTTGAACATACAAATTAAATGGCATGCCTGCCGATAGCATAAACAAAGAACGAGTCATGGATAGGGTGTTACTTTTTGTTACTTTCCAACTCACGTCAGTTTTTACCGGCGAAAACAAAAATTTACAAAAACATTAAAAAAAACTTGTAATTTTACCCGGTTCTGCTTTAATACTTGCCAAGTCCAAACACAGAAACGCTTTCTGATATTTTTAACGACTATTATAAATGCTGCCGACCATAGATCAAACGTCACAAAGCATTTTGAATGAGTTGCATGGATTTAAACCTCCATCGCTTCCCCACAGCCTGCTGCAATTGCTGCGCGCCTGCCAGAAAAGCGACACATCATTTCAGGAAATAGCAGAACTTATCCGCAGAGACGCGGCTATCTGTATGAATGTAATAAATCTCGCCAATTCAGCTTTTTACGGGCATCGAAGGGGGATAACCTGTATCGATAAAGCTTTGGTAGTGCTTGGTATAGAAACGCTGAAGACGGTCGCAATGACAACTGCCGTTCATCAGTTTTTTTCAAGCTTTAATGCTGACAGAATCCTTCTTCTCAAGACATTCTGGCATCGTTCACTTACCGGCGCAATGCTCGCGAAATCCTTGTCTGCTTTGACAGGATACACCTATCCGGATGAAGCCTATCTGACGGGACTTTTGCATAACATCGGCCAACTCATTTTAATAAGTGGTTATACGGAAAGATATGTGGAGATAGCCCTTCGTGCAAAGAGCGAGGACGAGCTTATTATTAGTGAAAAAAAAGACCTGGGCGTTACTCACAGCGAAGCGGGTTTCTGGCTTGTAAATGACTGGAATCTTGAGAGTTTTGCGGCAGATGCTATTCTTTACCACCACGAACCGGCAAATTCGGTTTTAGATGCACATCACCTTGTAAAAATCGTTAATTTAGCCAGTTTGCTCAGTAGTGAAAATGCTGAGAACCAGCAATCAACTGTTGAAACAGCAGACTGTTTATTCGGACTGACTGCTCCTATGGTCAAAGAAATTATCGAAAGAACGGAAAGGGAGGTGCAGATCATTGCAGATTCAATGGATATTGTCGGGGGAAAACATGCAAGTGCAAAAAAGGCAGAAAACACCGACCAAAATAAGCTTGCACAACTTGCCGAGGAAGTAAAGAATTTCAGTCTTGTAAGTTCGGCCAAAAATCAGCTTCAGCAGGCCAGGAGTAAAGCAGATATGGCGGGACACATCAAGGTTGCCCTTAAACTTCTGTTTGGATTGGACAATTGTCAACTATTTCTTTACGACGCCTCTGCCAATGCAATAAAAGCCACTCTTTACAGGAATGATAAAGAATCTGAACAAAGGAAACCTGAAGAAATCTCAATCTTTGCAGAACAGAACAGGAGCATTGTAACAAACGCACTGCTGCAAAACCGTATAACGTCATCTTTGAATGAGAATTTTTCCAATCTGAGCATTGTTGACAGACAACTTATACGATTATTACGTTCTGGCGGGATATTATGTTTGCCGTTGACAGCAAATAATGAATTCATTGGAGTGTTAGTTATTGGCATAGATAAAAACTATCAAACCCGCCATATTGGCCAGCAGCGGCTATTAGAGTTTTTTGCAGCAGAAACCGGGGTATTTATTAAAAATATTGAATCTGATCTTTCAGATAAAAATGCCGGTACAGTCATCGAATCCCATGAAATATCAAAAAAGATAAGGGAAGTGATACACGAAGCCAATAATCCTTTAAGTATTATTAAAATCTACCTGGAAATGCTGGGGCAAAAATTGGGCAACGATTCCAGTGCTCAAAAAGAACTACAGATTATAAAAGAGGAAATTGACCGGACCGGGAAAATTCTTCTGAGATTTTCTGATAGTAACTCAAGCGCTGTTGAAAAGGGATTTATTGATGTGAACAAATTGATTAATGACACATTTCTTATTTTTAAACAATCCTTATTTATTACCCATAACATTGAATATCAACTTGACCTTGACAAATCAATGCCTCCTGTTCAAACCGATGGCGCTGCTCTGAAACAGATATTGATAAACCTGCTGAAAAACGCTGTAGAAGCATTACAAAGAGAAGGGAAAATACATGTAACAACGAGCGACTGCATTACTATTGACGGTAAACCTTTTATAGAAATAGTAGTGAAGGACAACGGTCCGGGCATACCTGAACACATCCATAAAAACATCTTTAAACCGGTACAGAGTACAAAAGGGAAGAACCACTCCGGACTTGGTCTAAGTATTGTCAAAAATCTGGTCTCTTCTTCTATGAAGGGATTCATTAACCACCGAAGTTCAAAAACCGGAACGGAATTTATAATTCACCTGCCGAGAAGGACGGCCAAATAAATAATGATTGACAGTAGCTTATATGAACCAACAACCACTATATCAAAATTTAACCGCTGAAAATGATTTTCGTGAAATGCAGGTTCTGGTAGTAGACGACGATCCCAGAATGCTGGAAAGCGTTAAGCATCTTCTGGAAAATCATCGATATTCCGCTACCATTGCCGGGGGCGGCGCTCAAGCCTGTCAGGAACTTTTAAAAACGCAATTCGATCTTTTATTGCTTGATCTTAATCTTGATGACATATCAGGCTATGACGTAATGAATTTTATGAACGACAATTCAATTAAAACGCCTGTCATTGTGATAAGCGGAAACTCATCTTTTGCTTCTGCCAGCAAGGCAATACAAATGGGCGCTCTGGACTATATTAAAAAGCCATATGATCCTGAGGAGCTGCTCGTTACAATCAAAAATACCACCACTAAAAAACAGCTTGAAGAGATAAACACGAAAATGCAGCGTCAGCTGAAGAAATCTGAAGCGCTTCACCGATATATCGTCAATAATTCTCCTGACATAATTTGTGTTCTCGATCACGAAGGCCGGATTATATTTATAAATGCTAAAGTCGAAAAGTTTTTAGAATACAAGCAGCATGAACTTATAGGAAAACTCTATTCCGAGATTGTTAACGCAGAAGACATAGAAAGGTTACATTTCTTTGTAAAAGAAAAAATTTTACACAATCCGGGAGATTGCAAACCCGATAAAATAGAGGTTCGTCTTGTTCCGAAAGGGAGTTGTTCTCAATGTCGGTTTGTTGAACTTACGCTATTTCCTGTTGAATTAAATTCTCTGGGGTTTCGGCCCAAAAAAAGGGTGACTTCCAGAGAAAAATTATTTGGGATATATGCAATTGCCCACGACATTACGGAGAGAAACGAGGCAAAAGAATACATAAACTTTCAAGCATGCCACGACTTATTAACAAAATTACCGAACCGGGCATTTTTTGAAAACCGGGGACGTCTGGCCATAGGCAGAGCAACCCAAAATAAGTGTATTGTTGCTGTCATGTTTCTTGACCTGGACAGATTCAAAATAATTAACGATTCGCTTGGGCACGCAATGGGAGACCGATTGCTTCAATCTGTGACGCAGAGGCTGGGAGCCTGCTTGCGTAAGCATGATACGTTGTCACGTTTTGGCGCTGATGAATTTATGCTGCTGCTTCCGGAAATAAGCACCCGCGAAAATGCCGAGATCGTTGCATCGAAAATTATTGATATAATGCATGAACCTTTTATGCTCGGCGGTCAGGAAATATTCGTTGATGCTAGTATAGGTATTTCTGTTTTCCCGGGAAACGGGGAAACAATTGAACGACTTATTCAAAACGCCGAAATAGCCATGTATAATGCAAAAGGCCGGGGGAAAAAGAGGGTTCAGTTTTTTGACAATAAAATGAATATTTCCAGTTCCAATCGTTTAGTGTTGGAAAGGGATTTGAGACGCGCTTTGAAGAACAATGAGTTTGAAATTTGCTATCAGCCACAGATAGCGATTGATACCGGAAGGATCATTGGTTTTGAGGCCCTTATCCGATGGAATCATCCGGAAAAAGGGAAAATCCGTCCCTGTGAGTTTATTCCTGTCGCTGAGGAAACAAAACTGATAGAAGATTTAGGGGAATGGGTTCTTGGGAATGCATGTTGTGAGGTTAGGGAGTGGATAAAAAAAGGCTACGATAGAATTCGTTTGTCTGTTAACATTTCTCCCATGCAGATTGAAGATCCCCGTTTTGTGGAAAAATTCCTGCATATACTTAACATATGTGACTTTCCCGGAAGAAACATGGAAATTGAACTGACGGAAAGCATATTAATGACCGATCTTGAACGTATGGCCCAAATACTCAACCAACTTCACAAACAATCGATAACGGTTGCTATAGACGACTTTGGTATTGGATATTCATCCTTGTCGTATATACAAAAACTACCGATCCATACGCTTAAGATTGATCAATCATTTATGCAAAGCATTCAAAGCGAAACAGATGAATCCTGTCTGGTTAATGCAATACTTGCAATGGGGAAAGGACTCAAATTGAACACCGTCGCTGAAGGTGTAGAAACCATGGCTCAGATTAAATACTTACAAAATATGGGTTGTGATGCTGTTCAGGGATATTATTTTGGAGAACCCCGGTCTGGAGAAAAATGTTTTAACCTGCTGACAGAAACAACGTTTGTTACTGCATAAGAACGCTTCGTGAAAATTATGTAACTCTGAACGGTCCTGGTTCTTGCCTTATTTTTCTCCAGGAACAACTTTAATTTTTCCCTTCTTTATTCTTGCCATAATTCAGCAATAGACAACATCAGAGAATACATTACCGGCTTGAGAAACAAACCCTTTTGGTTGCGTTTCGCACAAGCTTTTGTTTAAACTTGACACCCAAGCCTCTTTTGTTATAATCAGCCCCTTCTTTTTTATTTAAATAAAGCATACTTTTTTTATAAGATGAATAACTAAATATCCATGGAAACTGCTATTCAAAAGGCCGGTATACTTTTAGAGGCCCTCCCTTATATTAAACGCTTCAAAGACAAAATTGTAGTAATCAAATTTGGCGGAAGCGCAATGACAGACGATAAAGTCCTTGCAAACGTATTGCAGGATACGGTTTTTATGAAAACGGTAGGCATGATGCCGATCCTTGTGCACGGAGGGGGACCCCACATTAGCAAGGAGATGAAAAAAAGAGGATTACATCCAAAATTTGTTGAGGGACACCGCATTACAGACCATGAAACGCTTGAAATTGCAAAAGACGTCCTTGTTAACCAGATAGGGGCTTCCATGGTTAAAAAAATCTCAGAAATGGGGAACGATGCTGCATGTGTGTGGGAAGACGGATATTGCCCGATTACTGCAGAAAAACATTATATAGACGTAAAAGAAGAGGACGGTACAACAAGGCAGCTTGATATTGGTTATGTCGGAAAAGTAGTATCGATTGTCAGGGAAAAATTTTTAAGCTTATGCAGCGAGTGCACAATACCAATAGTTCCCCCTTTGGCAAAAGGGAACGACGGAGAAATATATAACATTAATGCCGATAGCGTTGCGGCATTTATTGCAAAGGCGCTTGGGGCGGAAAAACTCGTTTTTTTGTCGGATACCCATGGTATTATGACGAGGCCAAACGATGAATCTTCTTTTGTTTCTACTTTACACGAGGATGAGGCGCATAGGCTTATTGATAAGAAAATTATCAACGGAGGAATGCTTCCCAAGGTATTTGCCTGTATTGCAGCAGTAAAAGCAGGAGTAAAGAAGGCGCATATTATTAACGGACAAATTCCCCATGCACTCCTGCTGGAAATTTTTACCGATAAAGGAGTAGGGACTCAGATTATTGTATAGTCGCTGTATTTGTAATTTTTTATTTTCCATTTATAGACCTTTATGAAATAATTTTATTGTAATGAACACGCAAGAAATCCAAAAAATTTATGAACGCTACGTCATTCCCAATTACATCAGAAATCCGATACTGCTGGTAAAAGGAAATGGAGTGGAAATTTGGGATGCCGAAGGGAAACGTTACCTTGATCTTTTTTCAGGGTGGGCAG
This sequence comes from Candidatus Kuenenia hertensis, assembly GCA_021646465.1. Taxonomy (GTDB): domain Bacteria; phylum Planctomycetota; class Brocadiia; order Brocadiales; family Brocadiaceae; genus Kuenenia; species Kuenenia hertensis. The sequence continues at coordinate 145,036 of SOET01000001.1, forward strand.
TCAGTTTGCTGGGCCATTGCCATCCAGAAACGGTAAAAGCCATTCAAAACCAGGCCGCAAAACTGCAGCATGCCCCCAATATTTATTACACAGAACCTCAAGGCATACTGGCAAAACACATTTCTGAAAAATCGTTTGGAGGGCAATGCTTTTTTTGCAACAGCGGCGCTGAGGCAAATGAAGCTGCTATTAAACTTGCCCGTATTCATGGCTCGGTTAAAGGAAAATACAAAATCATCACTTTTTCCGACTCATTCCACGGCAGAACGATTGCTACGGTAACGGCTACCGCACAGCCAAAATATCATAAAGGATTTGCACCCCTTGTTGAAGGATTTTCTTACGTTCCATTTAACGATCTTGAGACATTAAAAAAGACTATTGATGACAAAACCTGCGCAATTATGCTGGAAACAATCCAGGGCGAAGGAGGCATCAATATTGCGGCAAAAGAATTTTTGAAAGGCATAAGAAATCTTTGTGATGAAAAAGGGCTGCTGTTAATCCTTGATGAAGTACAATGCGGAATGGGAAGGACGGGTAAATACTTTGCTTATCAACATTACGATATCGAACCGGATATTATGACATTAGCAAAGGCGCTTGGAGGAGGTGTTGCAATTGGAGCAATGACGGCAAAAAAAGAAATTGCCAAAGACCTTGTACCAGGAAGCCACGCTTCCACCTTTGGAGGAAATCCACTCGCATGTGCAGCGGGTATTGCCGTATTTGAAACCATCGATAAAGAAAACCTGCTGGAGAATACAAGAAAAATGGGGGATTACGCCCTGGAACAATTACGTTCTCTGAAAACACAATGCAGTGTTATAAAAGAAATACGAGGTATCGGTCTTATGATAGGAATCGAACTTGCTATAAACGGAGCCGATATTATTAAAGATTGTATCAAGGCAGGTCTCTTCCTAAACTGTACCCATGATACGGTTATCCGATTCATGCCCCCTCTCAACGTAAAAAAAGAAAATATTGATGAGGGTTTGGGTATTTTAAAAACAGTTCTGTCTAACTATTAATCGGTAAGAATATTCATGAAAAACAAGGATTTAATTTCTATTGCCGACCTCTCACGATCTGAAATAGAAGAAATTTTTCAGGTGACCAGAGAATTGAAAGATCAACATATAAGAGGTTTTGAGGAAAAATGCCTGAGTGGAAAAATTCTCGGGTTAATTTTTGAGAAAAGTTCCATGCGCACGCGGGTTTCCCTGGAAGTGGCAATTGTGCAATTGGGCGGTTACGCTATCTATCAAACCCAATCTGAAATTAATCTTGGCAAGAGAGAATCGATTAAAGACGTTGCCAAAGTGTTGTCACGTTATCTAAACGGGATAGCCATCCGTACATTCGGACAGGATACGGTTCAGGAATTGGCAAAGTATGCGACTATTCCCGTCATAAATGCCTTGTCGGATCTTTATCATCCATGCCAGGCGTTAACCGATGTATACACGATTCTGGAAAAATTCAATACCCTGGATAATGTAAAGATAGTTTTTATCGGAGACGGAAATAACGTCGCAAAATCTCTTGCACAAACCTGCGTGAAGCTGGATATCAGTTTCCACATTGCTTCACCAAAGGGATACGAATTCGATGCAGATTTCATTTCCGAACTTAAACAATTGGCTGATGGAAAAGACTTGATTCACCTCTATCAGAATCCGGAAGAAGCGGCAGAGAACGCAAACGTCATTTATACGGATACCTGGACCAGCATGGGACAGGAAACAGAAGCAGAAATACGCAGACAGGCTTTTAAAAATTATCAGGTCAATGTTAATCTTTTGAAAATCTGTGCGAACGATGTAAAAGTAATGCACTGCCTTCCCGCCCATCGGGGAGAAGAAATCACCGATGAGGTGATTGACGGCAGGTGTTCGGTCGTATATGATCAGGCTGAAAACAGGCTTCACGTTGAAAAAGCAATTTTAAAACTTTTATTACTCAGATAAACCCATGAGAGTTGACAACCGCAAATATGATGAATTACGACCTTTAACCATCACAAGAAATTTTACCAAATATTCTCCTGGCTCTATTCTTATAGAATCGGGCAATACAAAAGTTATTTGTACTGCTTCAATAGAGGAGAGCGTACCACCCCACATTAAAAATACCGGAACGGGTTGGGTTACTGCTGAATATTCACTATTGCCCGGTGCAACGCCTACAAGAACGGCAAGGGAATCCTCAAAGGGAAAAGTGTCCGGCAGGACGCACGAAATCCAACGCCTGATAGGACGCTCTTTACGGGCAATTTGTGATCTTGCTTTGTTGAAAGAGCGAACGATCTGGATCGATTGTGACGTAATACAGGCTGACGGCGGCACCCGCACCGCTGCAATTACAGGGAGTTATGTAGCATTGGCAGACTCAGTACAATGGTTAATAGACAAAAATGTAATCAAGGAAAATCCTCTTCTTAACAGTGTCGCAGCGGTAAGTGCGGGAATTGTAAATAATGTTGCATTGCTGGATCTTTGTTATGCGGAAGATGCTACCGCACAGGTAGATATGAACTTTGTAATGACAGGCAATGGCAAATACGTTGAAATACAGGGCACCGGCGAAGAATACGCTTTTGACGAAGAACAATTGGCAAAAATGTTAAAGTTAGCCAACAAAGGAATTTGTGAAATAACGGAAATTCAAAAAAAGGCATTGGAAACGTAATGATATGCAAATGCTGATAATTATCCACACGGAGAATGCAGGAGGTTGAAATGGATTCAATTGTAAACGAAATTCATGCGAAGACAATTCTTATTGCCACGCAAAATCAGAAGAAAAAAGAGGAAATATTAGCTATTATGGGGAATACACCGGGCATCATTTTTCGGGATATCGAAGATTTTCCCTTTATTCCTGCTGTAGAAGAAGACGGTAAAACTTACAGGGAAAACGCGATAAAAAAAGCAACCATCATGGCAAAGGCATGTAATACATGGGCAATGGCTGATGATTCGGGGCTTGAAATAGAAGCGCTAAAAGGTCGTCCCGGTGTTTTTTCAAACAGGTATGCAGGTCCTGGTGCCACAGATCAGGCAAATATCCAAAAAGTACTTTCGGAATTATATGACGTGACTGATGACAAACGCGCTGCCAGATTTGTTTGTTCCATTGCATTGGCAGACCCCCACGAATTGCTTTTTGTGGTAGAGGATTATTGTGAAGGGTTTATTACAAAAGAAGCAAGAGGCACTGGAGGTTTTGGATACGATCCTGTTTTTTACATACCGTATTACAACCAGACACTTGCCGAGCTTTCCCAATTTTCGACGTCGGTTAAGAACAAAATCAGCCATCGGGCAAAGGCATTGCAGCAGTTTAAAGAACGTATAATGCCTCTTTTGCGCAACAAATAACATACATATTTAATTCTGAATTTCCTTCCAATACCGATCAACGAATGACTGTATTTGGCAGAGCGCATCTTCCTGTCTCACAGGTTTAAAAAGATGCGCAAATCTTCCCTGTTCCTTCAAATATACCTCAACAGGTTTAAATTTTCTTGGGATAACCGTGTGCCTTATTTCACCATAAACAGCCTCTTTTAATACCCAAATACCCGTGTCAACCGCAAGTTTCGCAAGCTTTGCCGAGTGAGACGGGTCGGTATTCCATCCCGGAGGACATGGAGAAAGATTGATAAACAGTTTCGGTCCTTTATAGTGTTTCGCCTTTTCAAATTTGTTTATCAAATCCACTGGATGAGACGGAGAAATGGTTGCAAGATACGGGGGTTTATGGCTTCTCCATATCTCAAAAAGATCTTTTTTATAAAACAACTCTCCCAAAGGATTCATTTCTCCCACCGGAGTGGTGCCCGTTTTTGACGCAAATGGCGTTGCGCCTGAAGCTTGAAAACCGGTATTACCATATGCCTCATTATCTGAACATATGTAATAAAAATCCACATTCCGGTAAAGAGCGCCTGAAGTTGACGCAAGTCCAATATCATATGCAACACCATCGCCTGTTAATACGACTACCTTCAAATCTTCTTCCGGGAGTAACTTCCCTTTTTTAATCAAAACATCAAGAGCATCCCTTATGCCTTGCGCCCCGGCAGGGGCACATGCCATTGCAGTATAAAGCCATGAACTCCTGAAAGGAGTGTAAGGATAGACTGACAAAAGAGTAAAACAACCCGCTGCATTGACAATGACAATATTTTCTCCCAGCGCCTTCAGGCAATGCCGCAGCGACAAGAGCCCGCCACAACCAGCACATGCAGGAGTTCCCGGATAAATATTTTCATGCGAAGGGATATCGCGAATGGATTTAATGGTACTATCACTCATGCAAAATCATACTCTTTTTAAATTAAGGATTTCTGCCGGCGATTTTCTTCAAATTCTCCATTCCATGCCATTCTTCTCTGGTATAAAGAAGGCAAGGCGCTGAAGTTGCACCGGTTTTATCTGCCTTTTGCAAATTTTCAAAAATAAATTCAAACTCTTGCGGACTGACGTTTTTGCCTCCAAGTCCGCCAATAAAGGAAAGCAAGGAGGGCCTTTCTCTTTCGTTATACATACAACCAGCAATTTCTGAAAATAAAATACCTCCTTTTCCTACACTGATATTTTGATCTAATACTGCTACCGCCTTCTTGCCTCTTAAAACCTCTTGAATGTCAGTTTCAGGGAACGGCCTTATAACCCTGATTCTCAGGAGTCCGATGCGGAGTCCTTTTGCCCTGGCTTTTTTTACTGCTGCTTTCCCAATGGTTGAAAAGGAATTTGTCATGATTAATACATATTCCGCATTATCCATCATAAATTCCTCTACAACACCATAAAATCTTCCAAACAATTCTCCAAATTCTTTGGCAGTTTCTTTATATACACTTAGGCCATTTCTGCTTGCCAAATGCATCTGGTATTTGAAATAGGTATATACAGATCCTCCCAGTACCGCAACGCCTTGAGACAACGGCTGGTTCGCCCTGAAAAACGCATGCCTGGAATCATACGCGGGTAAAAAACGCCTCACTTCGTTTATATCGGGTATTTCTACCGGTTCTCTTGTAAAGGAAAGATAAAAACCATCCATATTAACAATTACCGGTAAAAGAACCCGCTCATCTTCAGCCAATTTATATGCAATCAAAATCGAATCTAAAATTTCCTGACATGTCTCACAGTGAATCTGTAAAAAACCTGTATCACGCGTGGCGAGAATGTCATTATGATCCGGCTCAAGGGTTATTGGGGCGGATAACCCCCGTGATACATTTACCATAACAAAAGGTGCACGCCACCCTGCTACGGTGTAAAGCATTTCGAAACCATACATAAGACCCTGACTGGATGTTGCGGTAAAAACCCTAACCCCCGTTACATTAGCAGCACCTGCGGCAGTAATCATTGAATGTTCTGATTCCAGCGCAACAAACTTAGCATCCATTTCTCCATTGTTTATCCAATGCACCAATTTTTCAATTATTTCCGTTTGTGGAGTTATCGGATATGTTGGAATATAGTCAACTTCCGCCAATCTCGCACCCCAGGCTGCGGCAGCATTGCCGGTAAGCATTTTCCTTTTATTGTCCATATGCATGTTTTCTTTCTTCTTGCAAAACAGAAAGTGTTTTAACAAATCAACTTAAATTTATCTTTGGGGGCGCCACATATCGGGCATGAACCAGGGGCTTCCTTTTCAACGGTATTGCCGCAAACCTGGCACACATAATAATCAACTACTTCGTTCTTCCCCAAACCGTCCAAAGCTTTTTGGTACAGATTTGCATGAATACTTTCTACCTTATTGGCAAAGGTAAAACTCTGTTCCGCTTTTTTATTTCCTTCTTTTTGCGCATTTTCAATCATTGCCGGGTACATTTTTGTAAACTCGTGCGTTTCACCGTTTATTGCTTCCTGAAGATTTTCTTTCGTGCTGCGAATTCCGTCTAAAACACGGAGGTGATTGTGGGCATGTACGGTTTCCGCTTCAGCAGCGGCGCGAAAAAGCTTTGCTACCTGGCCATGTCCCTCTTCTTCAGCCTTTTTTGCAAAAGCAAGATACTTTCTATTTGCCTGTGATTCTCCCGCAAATGCATCTTTCAAATCATCCGTAGTTGCCATAATTATTTCCCCTTTAAAAATGATTATTGTATCAAAAAAACACTATTTCATATGACTGTATATTAGCAAAATATTATGTTCTTTTTCAACTTTTGAATAAATAACTATTTTGGGGGAAACCTGATAGAAATATCTAACAAGAAGTGATAATTCTTATTCCGGGAGATTTTCGGAGAAAGGAGAAGGGATTGAAAACTACTTAAGGGCAATTTTGTTTATTTTTGAACGAAGCATGTATAAGCCCTGATGGTGAAGCTGAGAAACCCGTGATTCTGAAATATCCAATAATTGGCTAATTTCCTTTAACATCAGACCTTCATAATAATAAAGAGTTATTACTAATTTTTCCCGTTTCGGCAATTCTTTAATTGCTTCAACCAAAAGTTCTTTTTCTTCTTCGGTCTCTAAATTACTTAATGGATCACACATTTTTAAATCTGCGAATTGTTTTCCTCCCCCCTCTTTATTGCTATCCTCTGATTTTGCATTTATTTCTTCAAGGGAAAGAAACATACCAAAATTAATTTCTGTCAATAATTTTTCCCATTCAGCAGTATCAATTTTCAACTCTTCCGCAATTTCTTCGGGAAGGGGCGGTCTGTTTAATCTTTGCTCCAGTGTTGCATATACTTCTCTTGCTAATGAAACTTTGTCACGAACAGAACGCGGCAACCAGTCTTGTGCCCGTAAGTAATCCAATATTGCCCCACGAATTCTGGAAACGGCAAATGTTCCGAACTTCGTGTCCATACAGGGATCAAATCTTTCCGATGCCTCCAGCAAACCTATAACGCCATACTCAACAAGATCCTCTTTCTCCACAAAAGATGGCAAATAAATGGTAAATTTATTTACCACATACTTTACCAATGAAAGATTTTCAATAACCAGTCTTTCTCTATCGGGTATTTCATTATTCTTGTAATTTGACTTTTCCTTGTTTTTTTTAAGCATTACACTTTTTCACATTAAAAAAAGTTTTTTTGTATCCGGGAGTTCATCGAACATAAGTTTTACGGGTTCGATAATGTCTCAGTTTAATGAAAATCAAAAAGGAATCACTTGCCCACGTCACCGTTTGTTTCATTATTGCTATTGGCCTCTGACCCATCGATTTGGGATTGTTCGGTCGCACCGTTTGCATTTTCTTTCTGCAGGGCCGTAGTGAATACACTTAGGAGATATTTTAAAAAAAAATGACTTATAATACCGGTAATTCCCGCAATCAGAATGCTTCTGATTGCCAGGGTTGGTAATGATACTCTTGAGTGTAATCCGAGAAAACAAGAGGCAAAAAACACCAGTATTATAAGATAGATTCGTGCACGAGCCAAAACTTGTTCCATGCAACCAATGCTCCCATCAGGACTATTTTATTTAACTCTACAATAGTATTTCAATTTTTTTTCTTCTAAAGAAATATTTAACTTTGAAAATTATTCATTAAGGGTTGATGAATTAGTAATCCTTCTGAAGTAGTCTCCAACACCAAGGGATTGGGCCGAATCGCTGTTTTTTAAAAGCGTAGCAACCAATTTATTAAGACAACTGGCAGCCTTTGTGCTGGGATAAACAGTCGTAAAGGGTTTTTGCATACGCGTTGCAATGGAAACATTCTGATCGTGAAGCATGTAGCCTGCGTATTCCAGTTTTACATCAAGAAATCGCTGGGACACTAAGGCTATTTTTTTCATTGTGGAATCGGCTTCTTCCTTACTATCCGAATGGTTTACAAATAACTTTATCGTTGCATTCTTCCTTTTCCTCGAAAGAACTTTTATCATAGCATATGCATCTGTTATTGCCGTTGGCTCGGGTGTTGTAATAAGCAATATTTCATTTGACGCCAATACAAAATTCAATACATCAGAAGAAATGCCGGCGCCTGTATCTACAAGCATAATATCCACTTCTTCGTCTAATCCGCTGAAGCTTTTATAAAGCTGTTCTTTCTGGTCATTATTTAGGTTTGCTAACCCTTCAATACCTGAACTTGCAGGCACAATCCTTATACCCTCAGGGCCTTCAACAATTATTTCTTTTACTTCTTTGCGTCCTTCAATAACGTCCTGCAACGTATATTCAGGATGTATTCCTAATAAAATATCAACATTGGCAAGGCCTAAGTCCAGGTCTATCAACAAAATCTTTTTTTTGTATTTCCTCATAAGTATCGCAATATTTGTGGCGATGTTTGTTTTTCCAACGCCTCCCTTACCGCTTGTAATTGCTATAGTTCTTACGGCAGAAAGACCTGCCGCCACATTTTGGTTTTCTTCTATCACGTTGTGCACTACCTCCACGGGTAAAACTTATTTAACGGCTCAAGTAAAAAAATAAAATGTACTACAGTTTAACAACTCCTACCGAATCAATCATAACACCGGGAGAAATTTCCTTATACGATAATACCGCCAGTTGCGGCAACGCATTTTCTATAAGACGGCGAACATGGCTTCTCACCGAAGAAGAGGTTAATAAGACCACCTCGTATCCTGAAGAGAGAGAACCTCTCACTAGTTCCACTAATTTATCAATTAGTTTATGCGCCATATTGGGGTCTAAAGCCAGCAGGTTTCCCTTTTCCGTCTTATGAATTGCATTTGCTATGGTCTGTTCCAACTGAGGGTCAAAAGAAATCACGCCGATTTTGCCTTCCATACTCTGGTATCTTTTACAGATTGTCCTGGAAAGCCTCTGCCTTACATATTCAGTTAATAATTCAGTATCTTTTGTTGCAGGTGCATAATCCGCTATCGTTTCAAGAATAGTTGCAAGGTCGCGAATAGGCACTTGCTCCTTTAAAAGATTTTTAAGTATCTCCTGGATACTGCCAAGTGAAATGGTATTTGGTGTTAATTCTTCAACAACAGTCGGAGAATCCTTTTTTAATGTTTCAAGTAGTTTCTGGACGTCTTCACGGCAAAGGATCTCATATGCGTGTGTTTTTATAATTTCAGTCAGATGTGTTATCATCACAGATGAAGGATCAACTACCGTATATCCCAGTGCTTCAGCATCTTCCTTTACTGCATCGGTAACCCAAAGAGCCGGGAGTCCATATGCAGGGTCTAAGGTTTCTATCCCGTTTACTTTTTGAGTAACTGCACCAGAGTCTATTGCAAGGTAACTGCCAGGCAATAATTCTCCGTGAGCAATTTCCTGTCCCCGTATTTTCACCACATATTTATTTGTTTCCAGTTGCAGATTATCTCTTACTCTGATCGGAGGAACAATCATACCCATTTCCCGCGCAATTTGCATGCGTAAGGTATTAATTCTCTCAAGAATACCTCCATTTTTATTCGGATCGACCAGTGGCACAAGCTTATAACCAACCTCAAGCTCCATTCGGTCAACACGAAGCATGCCTTCTACACTTTCCTCTTTACTCGGTTCCCGCACCATACCTTCAGACTCTTTTTCAAGCGATTCCGCCAGTTCAGTTTCCTTCGCAGATCTCCTGAGAATAAAGAACATTATCCAGAAGAAACCGGAAAGAATCATAAACGGTATCTTCGGCAGTCCCGGAACAATGCTAAACAACGCAAGAATTCCCCCTGCAAAAGCAACTGCATTCGGCTGGCTTAACAACTGCCCTGTGACATCTGTTCCCAGATTTTCACCGGTGGAAGAGGTTTTGGTGACAATAACAGCAGAGGCAGTGGCTATAATAAATGAAGGAATCTGGGAAACAAGACCGTCTCCAACGGTCAAAAGAGTATAATGTTGCATAGCTTCAGAAACAGACATTCCTCCCCGCATCCCCATAATAATTCCACCAACAATATTTATTAATACAATGACGATACCGGCAACCGCATCACCACTAACAAATTTACCTGCACCATCCATTGCGCCATAAAACTCCGCTTCCCTGGAAAGCTTTTCTCTTCGCTCGCGGGCCTCTTTTTCCGTAATGAGTCCGGCATTTAAGTCCGCATCAATACTCATCTGCTTTCCGGGCATTGCGTCAAGAGTGAACCTTGCGGCCACTTCTCCAATTCTCGTTGCGCCTTTCGTGATGACAATGAACTGTATGACAACAATAATTAAGAAAATAACTAAACCCACAATCATATTGCCGCCAACTACAAAATCTCCAAATGCGCCAATTACCTTTCCTCCGTATCCCTGCAATAATATCTGCCTGGTAGAGGCAACGTTAAGCGCCAGGCGGAAAAGAGTCATAAACAACAAAATTGAGGGAAAAGAAGATAAATCCAATGCCCCTTTTATATGAAGAGAAACCAGCAACAGCAATAGAACCAATGAAATATTTGTCGTAACCAGTAAATCAATAAGAAAGGGAGGTACCGGTATAATAAGCACGATAAAAATACTTATCACACCTATAATTAATGCCATATCCCCTTTAAAAAGGAATTTAAAAAACGAACTTTTTTCCTGAGAATTTATTCTGTCAGTCGCCATAATTTTTCTTTTTTTAATTCAAAAAATACATTTTCTACCAGGATTTTTTCTCTACTTCTTTTTTAATCCATATACATATGACAATACCTTTGCAACTGCATAGTACAGTTTTTGGGGTATTTCTTTTCCGACATCCACCGTTTTGTATAATGTCCTTGCAAGTGACCGGTCTTCAACCATGGGAATTTTATGTTTTTTTGCAATTTCCCGAATCTTTAAGGCAAGATAATCCGCTCCTTTTGCAACCACTTTGGGGGCGAGCATTGTTTTACGGTCATATTTTAAAGCTATTGCATAATGCGTAGGATTCGTTACAACAACATCCGCTTTTGGGATCGCAGAAGCCATGCGTTTCAATGCCATCTGAATTTGCGCTGACTTAATTTTTGATTTTATTAATGGGTCTCCGTCCGCTTGTTTCCTTTCGTCCTTTACCTCTTTTTTTGACATCTTCATTCCGCGTTTGTACTGCCATTTTTGATAGATGTAGTCTACTATTGCCAAAATCACCAGCGCTATTGATACGCGCATTACTAATCCGAATGTTAACTTTGTGGTAAGAATGAAAAATTGCGCAATTCCTATGTCTATCAGGTTGTCCAGTTTGGCAAGTTCTTTTTTAATATAAAGAATGCCAATGCCTCCGATTATCAGAAGCTTTGCAACAGAAAACAGGAGCTTTACAAATGATTTAACATTAAAGAGTTTTTTTACGCCGCTTACTATATTAAGCTTTGTTAAATCAGGTTTTATCGTCTGGGTGGTAAACAAAAAACCTATCTGAATATATGATACAATCAATCCAACAACCAATAGGCCGCCAAGAATAGGAAGTAAAATTTTTGCGCTTAAATAGACATAATTAATAATTGTTTCTACAATAATGTCCGAGGTAAAATCTTTTTGCGACAAATTTGCAAGAGTAAAGGCTGTCACCTCTTTTAAACTATTGTAGAGAATTCTTCCCATGGCATATAGGAGCAGAAAACCTACCAAAATAGTAATTGCACTGCTGAGATCCGGGCTTTTTGCTACGTTTCCTTTTTGACGTGCTTCGCCTAAACGTTTGCCGGTGGGTTGTTCGGTCTTTTCTGTATCGGACATCTTATCTCACATTGCCGACAGTAACGACATTAATCCCTTTTCGAAACCAACTATATATGACCTCATTGCACCAATTATCAATGAAAACGAAACAAAGATCACAATAAAACCTATTATTATTTTTATTGGGAAGGCAATAACAAATATATTAATTTCCTGTGCGACTTTCGCCATCAGCGCCATTGCAACAACAGAAAGCATCAAAACCACGAAAGCCGGTATCGATATTTTAATTCCTATGATAAAAAGCGTTTTAAAAAGGGTGAGTATTTTTGCAAATACTGACGCTGTATAATCAAAGCGGCCAATCGGTACCGCATGAAAGCTTTGTGCAATCGCATTTATAAAATAATGATGGCCGTTAATTGCCAGCAATAGTAATATCGCAATCATGTTATAAAACACGGAAACGGTTGTTTCTTCCTCACCGGTCAAAGACGAAGGATCCGCAATAACAGCCATATCCAGTCCCATTTGATTACTTAACAAATACCCTGCCATACTAAACGCGGCAAACAGTATTGATGCTGCAAAACCAACAATAGCACCAATCGCAATCTCTTTCAGAACGATTAAAGCAAAAGGGATCAGTTCGGAAGGCAGTGTGTATAAATTTTTATCCAGATTAGGATAAAGAATAAATGCCAGTATCAAAGCAATAGCAATACGCAAAAGTAGTGGGATATGGGTATTGCTAAAGACCGGAGCAAACATGAGAATCCCGCCTACACGAAAAAAAATCAGCATAAAAAAGGGCAGGTCATTAATGAAATCTACCAAATATTCCATATGTACCTACTTACTGTATTTTGCCAGTTCACCTAACAGATTTATCGTGTATGATGTCATAATTCTCAACATCCAGGGCAAACAAAACAAAAACATTCCCAGAACAGCAAACACCTTCGGCAAAAACGTCAGCGTTTGTTCATGAATGCTCGAAACCGCCTGGAATATACCGATAGCCAGCCCAACTATCATTGCAACGCCAAGCAAGGGCGCCATCATAAGAAACGTCGTTTGTAAAAAATCCTTTCCGATAGTTGTTATTACTTCCGGGGTCATACGATATTCCTCAATTACGTTTTTTTAAATATTTCAGAGGCTCTTTCAGACATTTTTACGCGATACTTGTGATTAAAGACTGAATGATCAACTGCCAGCCATCGACCAAAACGAAAAGAATTAATTTAAAAGGCATTGAAATCATAACCGGCGGCAACATAAACATCCCCATAGACGTGAGAACACAAGCAACCACCAGATCAATTACAAGAAAAGGAAGAAACAAAAGGAATCCCATCTGGAATGATGTCTTCAGCTCGCTTGTTACAAATGCAGGAATCAATATATGCATAGGAATGTCACTTGCGGAAAAAGGTTTTTCCGCTTTTGCAATACCTGAAAACAAAGCGATATCTTTTTTCCGTGTCTGTTTCAACATAAAATTCCGAACAGGTTCAACACCCTTTTTCAATGCTTCGTCCTGCGTAATTTCCTCTTTAATATACGGTTGCAAAGCCTCTGAATTAATTTTATTCCAAACAGGCGCCATAACAAAAAAAGTCAAAAAAAGAGCAATACCAATAAGAATCTGATTTGGCGGAAGCGTGTGAAACGACAACGCCTTTCTCACAAATGACAAAACAATGATAATCCTTGTAAATGAAGTCATTACCAGCAAAAGGCCAGGCAACAAAGTAAGCCCGGTTAAAAAAAAGACTATCTTTAATACCCCTGCCATTTCCTTTGGGTTTTTCATACTATCCAGACTCATTGTTAGTTTCAGCGGAGAATCTGCTTCGCTTGCAGCATCAGCAATCCCTGCAAAACTTAATACCACCGTTATTCCGCCAAAGATAGAAAACCAAACCCATTTTTTCATACGTATTTTCCCCAAGATTTCACCGATAGAGTCCTACCGCTCGGAATTATTTTTAAAAAACTTCATAAACTCACCGCTCCGTACTTCTGTATCCACCGAATCAACAACCTCTTTTTCCGTAATTTCCGCAAGAGTTTGCATCTTTTCATTTGAAGCACCGATAAGCAATAATTTCCCCGGTATTTTAATGAAATAGAGATATCTCTTTGCCCCCAACGAAGATGTTTCTATTATTGAGATATAACGCTTTTTTTTATTAATACTTGTTTTAATTCCTAATTTTTTGCGTAAAAAGTACATCATAACGACAATAATAATAATTATGATCCCTAATGATTCCATTATTTTTGTGACTCTCGGGAAATTAATCGGAGAGGTAACCCCGATATCTTCATCTTCTATTGTTGTAATCTTTTCTTGTTCTTCTGCTGTATTTACTGCATCTCCCGAAGAATATGCAAAAGTATTACATAAGAAAAACAATAAAAAGAATACAATAGGTAAATGTCTGTTCATTTCGTTTTAGATATTAAAGTTGTTAATAGAAAAAAGCGAATTCGCCAAGAGAAAAAGTAATTCCATATTATGACAACCACGATTCGCAAATTATATGCCTTATACCTCTTTATCAATGTATGGCATTAATTAACGATCTGAAGCCAGAGATAAGTACATACCTTGGTAAGATATACAACTTCATTTTTTTAAAAACTAATTAATTTTACATAACTGATTTTATACCATTAGTATACAACACAATCTTACCAGAAATGTATTCGTGGATTTTTTCCACTAGGCGTGGTGTTTTTATACAGACGGGGATTAGGGTAGAATGGTTATTGACGTATTCTGTTTGTTGATTTCCTATGCAATTGGAATCATACCGAAGGTTCAAGGGTTTTCCAAAGGAAACAGCTTTATACGTTTACACATGTCGATGATGTGTTTCCATGTTTTTTTGAGTCTTTGGTATTCGCTAATACTTACAGAAATTTCATTAATAAGGGTGGTTATATATTCTCTGTCCTGTATTTTTTCCCCAATGGATTTGCAGTATTGATTTTCTAAAGTAAAGAGAATGTTTCCGTAACGTAAAATGTTTTTTATTGTGTTTTCATAATCCATTCCATGATAAAGCGATTCAAAGGAAATCGTTCTTGCCCAGGATTCTAAATATGCGAGAATGGAAATTTTATTGCTTTTACATTGAAAATGTTCGTGGATAACCGATTTCCGACTCTTAACTACCTGATGGCCTTTTTCGATAACCCTTCGTGCGACAAAGGTATCATCGATACCAGGCGTTTGTTTTGTTGTTGGGCAAACAATATCCTCGTAAATATTATCAATAACAAAGTTTCCTCCCCGTATGTTTTTTACGGTTTCAAGACTATACATGCCTTCGCCCATGAAATTCTCTGCTGCTGCGTCCTGATTCGTTAGATAGTATAATGAGCTTTCACCGTGGTGTCCCAATGCCTCCAGAAATCTTTTTTGGTCTTCCCGGTTTTCTATAAAGGTAAAATTTATACCCCGTATTCCCGTATACGGTCCACTTACGATTGATATTTTTTGCGAATCCTTTTCCCTGCCGAGTATTTCGAAATGAGTTTTAAATATTGTGCCATTTGGTCTGGTATCGTCATCGAAGAAAAATATTGATTCTGCCCCCAAACTCTTTGCAATAAGAAAGCATTTATTTCTTGATGCTCCATAACCTGATGAGGATTTGAGTAATTCAATTGATTCACGGTCAATTCCCTTTTTTGCAAGTTCGCAGAAGAAAATTTTTTGCTCTTGTTTCCCAAAATGATAAAGCGTAATATCCTTTTCGAAGCAATTCTTTACTTTTTCAAGGTATATTTTGTTTTTTTCACAGATATGATTTTCGGAATTATCGACAATGCAAATTGGCATGACAAAGTCTTCAATCTGCATTTGTTGTAAGTAGCACTCAATTGATTTTGTTTGTGAAATATTATGTATGGTAGGTATGATGGTCACACATTTATTTTTTTTGGAACTCATTTTGTTTCAGGTATATAGGAGAAAAATGGATGAAATTATTGCTGCCTGAAAATCCCACTTGTTACCATATTTAATTATATTTAACAATAATATTTTTGCCTGGAGACTATTTAATTTTTCGAAAAAGCAGGGGAGTAAAGCATGCATTATGGTTATCGGTAAGCTTATTAAGGAGGTAAAAAATGACAAAAGGTTGGATTGGCAGAAAAGACTGGGTTACTCAATCATATGGTTTATTCGGAGAATAATGAAAAAAACATATTCTGGTAGTATTTATTATTCTATGCCTTAGCATATTACTAATTGCTAATAATTCATACGCAAAAAACAAAGAACAACCCTACGAACTCTCCGTTCAAATCCTGCAAGATGCCGGTAAAATGGCTGAGATTGTCATTACAATTACCGTGACCAAAGACGGCTATTCAGCCCCTACTACCGCAAAACGGATTAAGCTGAAATCATTATCGAGGGAGGAAATTTTTAAGAATGCCAAATTGACGTCCAATACATACGGTTCAGAAAGTTCCGCTGTATTGCAATATAACAACAATAAAAATGCAGAATCAATTAAGGTGATCGTAAAAATTAAAGAAGGAAAAGAGACTATAAAGCTGAATACAACGGGCGATGTACTTTTATTGCCGGATGCTGCTGTAAGCAGCATTGATGTGTACGATAATATAACGCAAAGACAGGAAACTACGATTACCGCAAAGTTCAGCGAATTGAATGGCGACACAGAGGCATCGGCAGATATTTCTTTTTTGGTTGGTTACACCGTCATTGAAAGGTCTTCGATTATTGTAAAACCGGGGGAAACGACCGATGTTGCTTTCAATACCACTTTTGATACTGCCGGAACGCACAATGTAATTGTTAACGCAGACCAATGTACAGCCCGGAGACTATGATCAGACAAATAATCTACTCTCCACAACCGTTACTGTTTCCGCTTCTTCTGAAGAAACACTGGTGCTGAGTGAAGATTAAAACTATGTATTTGATATCAACGCATTACCTGTCATCACCATCACTATTAGCACGGATGAGTGGAATAATCAATTGCTTTACTATGACTCAAATCCCAGGCATGAAGAATATTCGGTAGCGGATTTTGAATTTGAGAAAGATGGTGAGGTTGAAAATATGGAAGGTATCGGCTTCAGGATCAGGGGGAATACTTACAGCAGGGAGCGTCTGAAAGGAGAAAAAGGTGAACTTCATGATCCGGAATCTCCTGACTGGCACAAGTCTCACTTGAAAATTGATTTTGCTGAATATAATACTGAATATAAT
This sequence comes from Candidatus Kuenenia hertensis, assembly GCA_021646465.1. Classification (GTDB taxonomy): domain Bacteria; phylum Planctomycetota; class Brocadiia; order Brocadiales; family Brocadiaceae; genus Kuenenia; species Kuenenia hertensis. Next base: position 161,893 of record SOET01000001.1, read on the forward strand.
AAAGATGTGCGTTTCCACGGTTTCCGTGGATTAAATTTAAAATACTTCAAGGATGATGATGCTTACGTTCGTGAAATTTACTGCTTTGACTTGTTTAAAAAATTCGGCGTATGGACTGCCCCGTTTTCAAGTTATGTCCGGTTGTATATAACGTAAAAGAATACTATGTACCTGCATACTATAGTGTATATTGTATGCTGGAACATATCGATAAAGAGTTTATTCAGGAGCGGTTTGGCAAAGATTAATGATGAGGGGTATTTATGGAAGTGTCTGTATCCCGCTGACTTGACCTATTTCAATCTGGATACTTACAGGATAGGGGTAGAAGATATATCAGTAAATGAAGAGGAAAGTTACCGACCTGCTTATGACCTTAAAACCAACAAATCCGAACTAGAAACAGCAAAGGAACAGTTAATTCAGTTTATAGAAGATCTGAATGCGAAGGAGGGTGATGAATTTGTCAATTGAATACAATCCGCGATGGATTCGCTCTTTTTCTTAAATTTCTTGCGGTCAATGTGTTGGTTGGTTCGTGGGATGGTTACTGGGTAAATATCAACAATTACTATTTGTATTTTGACGAATGCGGAATGGTTTACTTTAATCCCTATGATTATGACAATACGCTGAGAATTTCTTAATTTAATGGGTTCTATGAATGACTTGGCGGCAGAGGATGAATATAAATTTACGGATAATGAGGGGCTCTATACGCTTGAGGTCCGCCTCTCCGCAGATAACAACTATACGTTTCGCATTGCCGATGCATCATGGAATGATGCACACAAACTTCGGCGTACCGAATTATAGGAAAAGTCTAACTACCGGCAAAAAACATTACCTTTACAGCGATTATTCGGATCCCATCCTTGCCGATATAGAATGGTCTGCCGGAGAGGCAGGTATGTATCATTTTGAATTCGATGCCACAGACAGCGAAAACCCGACGCTGCTGGTTACCCTTCTTGAGTGAGTGTATCAGGAGCATCCCTGCTCCTGACTCTTCATCGATAGTAATTCCAGGCAGGCTTTCGTGCGGGTTCAGGTTTGTAACCCAATGTCATTAAGTTAAGGATAATTGGTTAAAACAACCCCCTGAATCCTCCTTTTCTAAAGGGGACTTTTGAGACAGGTAGCTTAACTTAAATGAATTGTAACAGTATTTATGCAAAGGATGGTTATATACTGCCGCAAGTATAATTCTCTAAAAAGGTTTATATAATCAGGTATGTTGCCGGTGATTAATGACAAAATTGACAGTATAAAACACAGGTTCAAGTTATAAACTTGAACCCGCGGAGAGGATTTAGGGGTGGGTAATAGGCATAACGACAAACTTTGAAATTCCTAAACGTTTAAATTATTTCTGAAATCTAAAATGTTACCAAAAAACGGATTGTTTGTTATCGGCGAAAGCGGAGACGCTGCATTAATACTGAATGATGAAAAGTTTAAAACCTAAAATTTGGTAAGGCATATAGAATATACCTCACGGGTTTACAAATTACGAAATGTTGGGCGAAATGTTACTTCGCCAGTACCACCAGGTATAGATAGAGCGAAGAGACTCTTCGCTCTACAAGTGCAAACTTTAAAAAACCACAAATTATGAATCCGTACATTATAATTCGTATATTTGTTGCATTGATTTCGCTATTAATACTGCAACGATGTCTTATTTGCATAAATCATACAGATTGTTACGCCGGAATGAAAATCAGCAATGATGAAAACGGCCAGGATACCTATGTACAATTGACGGTAGATATCTCACGGGACAGAAGAGAGATAAGCGATTACCTTTACGGTGTTAATGTTGCCAACTGGTGTCAGGGGTATTATTTTGATCTGTGTGCGCCGAAGCTGAAAGAGGCAAATGTTTCAGTCGTCAGGCTGGGCGCAACAAATATGGAACGGTACAATTACACTAATAACCGCATGTACAATGCATTATCCCGTGAAAATCAGTATGTTTCTATGAGCTGGGAAAGTTTTGTTAAGTGGTGCCGTGATGATGTAAATGCCGAGCCATTTCTTCTTGTGTCGGTGTATGGTTATGTAGCCGGTGATGGGAATGCTATCGATGGTGAAGATTTTTACCGCATACAGACCACGGATGAAGTCAAGTCATGGATTTCTTAGGCAGGTGAAGATGTGCAATTCTGGGAAATCGGAAACGAGCCATGGATCGCATGGAAACGGCATGACTATCCTGGACTTTACGAAGACAGCGCCCACGGAGATCTGGTGCTCAATTCAGACACTGCCTTTGATAACTATTTTAACCGCTTATTAACTCTCGCAGATGCAATAAAACAGACAAATCCATCAGCTTCAACCTTTGGTCCCACTTCCGCCAACTGGTGGTTATACTGGAATAACGACTATTCTTCCTATTGCCCCGTCACTGAAATCAACGGACCATCTCTGTCTGACGATGCCGGGTGGCAGATAATGATAGACGAAGAAAATGTATGGAATAATTATGTATTCCCTGACAGGGGTGATGACTCGCAACTCGTTGGATGGGAAACGGATGAAAATCGTATTTTATGTCAGTATCTTATCCGCGCAAAAAAACATGAAGAAGACACAGGAATAAGGGTGATTGATTTTTTAAATGTCCACAGGTACATTAGGGCTTTGACGGAATATGACGCTGCCCAGGAAACCAGAGGTTTATGGCAGAATGGCTTTTATTCCCAGGATGCCGAAGTTGCGACTTCCTTTGCTATCGAACCAAAAATACTGAAGCGGTTTCAGGATATGATTGCAAATTATTATCCTGGGACGGAAATGTCTTTTTCGGAGTATGATTATTTTTACTGGAGCGGACACCCGGAAAATCCTCAAATTGCGGCAATAGGGCAAATGGACTATCTGGGGTCTTTTGCCAGAATGGGAGTGAAACATACTTGCAACTGGTATATAGGCGAGCCGAATCAGGCAGGGAGCAGTTACGGGAGGGAAGCTGATTCGGCAAGACAGGCAATGTTCAATGAAAAAGGCGAGCCGAATCCGAAATACTGGGCATTCCGCCTTATGAGTACTTATTTCAGGGGGGACGTTGTTTATGCAGAATCAGGCGATTGGGAAAAGTTTTCCGTCCATGCCTGTGTGCAGTCTGATAATGATATTGTTATATTTGCTGCGTACAAAGGGGAATATGATGAATCGGGCGATTTTGTGCATGGCCAGCCGGCAAAGACCGCTCAGGTGCAGGTAAGCGGTTTTAACGAGACTCTCTATGTGAAACAAATACTGCGTTTCGGCATGGACGATCCCTACATTGTAGAAATGGAAACAGCAGGGGTTGCTATGAACAACGGCACATTGACGTATGAATTCCAGCCGCTGGCAATATATGCCTTCATCCTTTCTGAAAAAGACGCACAAGCAAAGCCTTCCACATATCTTCATGTAAACCCGGCACTGATGAATTTTGGCCATTACGAAACGGGTGTCCTCGAAAGCGGCGAAGAAACAGAATATACAATGCCAATTTATATAACAAATGCACGGCAGGGTGGCACAACATGGTTGGTTTCGGAGAACGCCTCATGGTTGGATATTGCGGGTGAGACATCAGGGAAGGCAGTTGTAACCGATGTTGTGTATGTAGCCGTTGACCGTTCGGATTTGACCAAGGGTATTTACGAAACAACAATAGATGTAAGTACACCGGAAGGTGCAGTTCAAATACCGGTGACGATGGAAGTAGTATCCCTTGAATCGGAAGGGGTAAAAAGAAATTGCGACTTTGAAACGGGTTCATTGGCGCATGCATGGAATGAATCCGAGCCGTATTCCGTGGGCTGGTGGGATGCTCATGGCAACCCCGAAGACAGGAATAGTCCTTATATCTACCGCTTTTCTCTGGATCATGAAGAAAAACCATCCATGGGCGGCATTGCCTCGATGAAGATAGAGTTTGACCGTTCAAACGGGGATACTGGTAATGGCAAAAAATACATGCCATTCGGCACGTATGGTCATAAAACAGTAGTTTCTGATGATGGGCAATCTTCGGTAACATACAATGCTACCGGGAACTGGGAGGGATATGAATATCTTCAGTTTGATATTAAGACAGATACGAACGGCAATTCCACAACAGAACTTTTGCTGACAATTACTGATGAACACGGTAACAAGGGAAAGCCGGATGTGGGAATAAAGAAGTATAACAGGCTTCCTAAGATAGAAGATGGCAATTGGCAAACTTTTACCATACCGCTTAAAGGGAGATTTTATGATTGGCGTTACCCTGAAGGGCAGGACGGTTCAACCACAGAACTCGATTTCAGCCGCATATCACAATTAGAGTTTACGCCATGGTATGGCGACAAAAATGCATCCGGAGTTATGTATCTTGACAACATACTCTTAACCTCCGATGCTGAGAACTGGGGGAGATTAGACGGTACTGTGGTAAATAAAAAAACAGGTGAACCGGTTGAATCTGTAAAAATAACCCTGAATAAAATCTCCGGAGGTATTAAATGGAAGACATCCTCTGATAAAGATGGTTCTTTTGCATTTGAGAGTCTGGAGAATGGCACATACAAAATAAAAGCAAAAAAAAGCGGATATCAAAAAGTTAATACCAAAATAGAAATACAAGGCGAGACGGAAATTACGATTGAAATGAAGAAGACAAATTAGTTGCAGGAAAGTCTATTTTTTGAAAAAAGCAATGAGGATGCCGATGATGGTTACGACCTGGCCTGCCCAGAAGATGAACATCCACTTTATGAGATCTGCCTTGACGTTAGCAATATCTGTTTTTAATTCCGATTTGGTTTGTTCCAGGCGCTTATCGACCTTACTAATTTCGTCTTTAAGTTCCGACCTTACTGTGCTAATTTCGTCTTTGAGTTCCGACCTTACTGTGTTAATTTCGTCTTTGAGTTCAGACCTTACTGCGTTAATTACATCTTTAAGTTCAGACTTTGCTTGTTCCACTTTTTTCTCAAAACGTTCTTCTGCTACTTTGAGCGTGTGCGCCTCGCTTCGGTCCTCGACCTTATAAGGACTCCGACAAGCGCCTCGGCGCCCTCTTCGGTAAGCTTTTCACGGAGAATTTTAGGAATGGTTATAATAGTCATAGTAGAGGAAAATTACCATATTTACAAAAAACCGTCAATGAAATTGTTTTTCATGGTGCTGGGTGGATGATACCCATCCGAAAAATTGCTTCCTGCAAATCCCAATTTTTAGTGGTGTATATGCCATAGAAATTTCTTATTATGGTGTCAATGCCATAGTTTTTTGCCTATTTTTTATTTCTTCAATCCCAAAGTAAAAAATAAATTTCCTATGCTATTTGTATATAAGGAGATAGAATAGAGAACTCGATTTTAAGGAATTGTCTCAAAATGTGGAATGTCTTTAGCTATATTGTTAAGGAATAAAGATTTAATATAATTAATGCAATAGGTTAAGGAAATTATTGCTTAAAGCGATAAATCGCAAAATTTAAGCCATAGTCGTAATTATGATTACTATTGAGAATCTGAGAAAAATACATACCAGAAAGCTTGATAGCGAGAGATTCATTTTTCTTCTGATGTGTATTCTTGCGAGTATTGGAGCTTTTTGTTTTATTTATATGGCGGGATTTTATTTGGAAATTTTCCGCCAGATATGGATATTTTGGGGACTTGTAGTCTTTATAATTATTGCGAATAAAATCGAGGTATTTAAACGTCCTCCCTTACGAATCCTGTTCATTCTGATCATTGTGTTTATTACCCTGCGGTATTTGCACTGGCGCACTTTCCAGAGTTTGGTGTATACGGGACCGATAGATTTTGCGGCAACCATTTTACTTTACGGGGCTGAGGCATATGCAGTTGCCATTCATTTTTTCGGCTTGTTTGTTAATGTATGGCCCCTCAATCATAAGATTGCGCCGTTGCCTGCTGATCCCCGGTTGTATCCCACGGTAGATATTTTTATTCCCACATATAGTGAGCCTGAAGACGTTATCAGGACTACTGCCATTTCTTGTACACAAATTGATTATCCGAAAGACAAATTTAATGTTTATATACTGGATGACGGCGGTACTGTTGCAAAAAGGAACCATCCTGAAAAAGGAATGGAAGCATGGAACAGGTATTATTCCCTAAAGAGAATGGCCAAGGAACTGGGCGTCCGGTATATCACCCGGCAACAAAACATACATGCCAAAGCGGGAAATCTGAATCATGCATTGCAGCACACAAATGCGGAACTTGTTCTCGTATTGGATTGTGACCATGTGCCAACAAGAGATATTTTGCGGAATACCGCCGGATGGTTTTTAAAAGATGAAAAGCTTTTTCTTGTGCAGACGCCTCATTTTTTTATCAATCCTGACCCTTTTGAAAAAAATCTCGCGATATTTGGTGATGCCCCCGGCGAGAATGAAATGTTTTATCACAGTATCCATCATGGCCTGGATTTCTGGAATGCTACGTATTTTTGCGGTTCTGCTGCTGTTTTACGGAGAAAATATTTGATGGAGGTTGGGGGTATTGCCGGTGAAACTATAACGGAGGATGCGGAAACAACTGTTGCTTTGCACAAAAAAGGTTACAACAGTGTGTATATCGACAGGCCAATGGTATGCGGATTATCGCCGGAAAGTTTTGATGACTTGCTGTTGCAAAGAAGTCGTTGGGCGCAGGGTATGATACAGATTTTTATTTTGAAAAACCCGTTATTCGCAAAAGGGATGAAACTGTACCAACGTTTCTGTTATCTGAGTTCTTCTTTATTCTGGTTTTTCGGATTTTCCCGGTTTATTTTTTATATAGTTCCTGCGGCCTTTTTATTGTTTGGATTAAAGGTATACCATGCGTCGTTTCTTGAGATAATGGCATATGCATTGCCCCATGTTGTGGGGTGTGTTATTGTGACGGATTTTCTCCATGGCAAATTCAGATGGCCGTTCTTTTCCGAGATATATGAAAGCGTGTTGTCTATATTCCTTCTCCCCGTTATATATTCAGTTATCAGGAATCCACGGAAACCTACCTTTAAGGTTACACCGAAAGGAACGAGCCTGGAGGAAACAGTTCTTACCCGGCAGGCAATACCATTTCTTCTTATGGTAATTACCATTGTTGCATGTGTTCCTATGGCGATAATAAAGTGGATCCAGTATCCATTGTTTCGGGATATTATTCTCATTACCCTATCGTGGACAGTATTTAATCTCTTTATTGCTATGGCGTCACTGGGGGCATTTGTGGAGAGAAGGCAGATACGCCGCCATCATCGTATGTGGGCCAGGGGCAAGGTTAATGTGTATTTTCCGCGCATGAGGTATGTTGCTCAGGGGGGAATAATGGATATCTCATATTCAGGTATGGGGGTAGAGCTAAAAACGCCGTTTCAAATAAAACAGGAAGAGGACGTTGTGTTAAACGTGAGAGATATTTACGGGGAAAAGTATGAATTTGAGGCAAGAATATTCAGGCAGATAAAAAAGAAAGAGGAAGTTTTTTGCGGGTGTGATTTTGTTACAAAGGATAAAGCAACAAAATTGCGCCTGATAAAATATGTCTATGGTGATAGCCAAAGGTGGGAGGATTTTTTACAAAAGCGGTTTAAGCGCGCAAGCCCGTGGGTCATTTTTTACTTTCTAATACGAATGGGGACAAAAGGAAGCAAGGACTGTGTTGTGCTCTCCTCAAAATTGTTGTATAGTACGCTGAAAAAAGCTTTTTTTGTAATGTATAGAGGCATGCAATCCTTGTGGCTAAAAACGGCGAAAGGTGACGTTACGCTGGATGGGTGAATAGTACAAGACGCATTGCAATGCGTCTCTACAAAGTGTGTGGGCGTTGTTTTGGTGGGCAATGCCCACACCTACATTGTTAAAAGCAGCCGAAGGCCTAATTTAACGTTTAGGAATTTTCATTTTTTTAATGAGGGTTTGCGGGGAGGTGTAGTTGTAATAAGTGTAACTACAATCAGATATGACAAAAGTTGCAGGATGTAGGACAAGCGTTCTGTCTTGGTCCTGCTCGTTCCCAAACTCTGTTTGGGAATGTAATGGGTGAGAAACTCTGTTTCTCTCTTGCCTGTGCGCTGCACGCAGACAGGCAACCAACCGATAGGGTTTTCGGCAATTAATGGGACATCCGTGAAACAAAGTTTCACGGCAACATGGTATTCCGAAACAGAGTTTGGGAACAAGCAGGTATATGTTGCTGCCGAAGGTAGCCTATTTTAATGTTTAGAATTTCAAACTTTTTTTCTTCTCGTTCCAAAGCTCTGGCTTTGGAACGCAATTGCAAAGGAAGCTTTGCTTCCTGTTATGAGAAGCAGGAGCTTCTCGAACACGTGCGTTCCCAAGTCGGAACTTGGGAACGAGCCGTGTAAAAAAATGTGTTCCTGGGGAGGAACGGAGACGCGAATTTTCGTGTATCTGATTAAGGGGGGGAGGCTTCGCAGGCCTGATTAATGAGAAATTTCAATCTTTGTAGGGGCTGAAGACTTCGTCGTGAGCTCAGTCGAACGATTTTCAGCCCCTACGTTGAATGTTTTATCCCATAAAGTTGCCGGATGCCTGATTTAAAATTGAAAAAATTATTATATTCTATAATAGTCATCTTTTGTTTCGCAAATTTGGTACATGCGGCAGTAATAGAAGTACCTTTATACAAACTTACCCCTGCAAAAACCATTGATTTAAAATGTATCAGTTCTGAATACGCTATCCCGCTCAGCGTTCCGGAACGATGGGAAATTGAAAAAGCAGTCATGCGCTTTAAATATGTAAACTCATCTTCTCTACTGGAAGACAAGTCTACCCTTGTAGTGAAAGCAAACGGATATCCGATCGCACAAATCAAACTGAGTCCCATCGTTCCGGAGGGGGAAGTAAAGGTGGCGATTCCTGCGATTTTACTCGATCCGGGTTATAACACTATCAGTTTTGCAGTTACGCAGCATTATACCGATGAGTGTGAAGACCCGTGCGCTCCTGATCTCTGGACGACAATTAAAGTTGACGAATCTCTTTTGCGTGTGGAATACAGCCTGAAACCAATTCCTTTACAGTTGTCGGCGATTCCTGAATTGATATTTGACCCTAAAATATTTCCTCATGGAAAGGTAAATTTTGTAGCGGATGGGCTCACCTCTGAGGAATTAATCAATTATGCAGGGGTCGTTGCTTCCGGAATCGCGCTGCGATATGATTACCGGCAGGTATTTTTCAGCCTGAGTAAAGATATCAAGCCCAATGTGGATAATATCCTGTTGGGAAAAAGGGAGTTTATAAGTGATTTCTTAAGAAAAAAAGGCATCGAAATACATGAAGATGCCAGGCCCCTTTTAAAAATAACGCATCTTCCATTGGAAAAAACTATACGCGATCCTTATCATGCCTTAATAATTATTTCCGGGGAGAATATTGATCAGGTAAAATTAGCCGCTGACACGTTCGCCATTATGTCTTTTCCTTTTCCCGATAGCGACGAAATGACGCCGGTCAAGTTTGAACTTCCGGACGTTTCACAATACAGCGGCAGGCTTATGCTGGTTCCCGATAAAAAATATACCTTTAAAACGCTTAATCTTGAAACGTATACTTTTAAAGGGATAACTCCCAATCCGGCAGAAATTACCTTTCGTCTGCCTCCCGATTTTCTGGTGAAACAAAATCAATACGCAAATATTTCTTTACACTTTGCGTATGGCGCCGGTATGAGGGATTTTTCGGTGCTGAATGTATTGCTGAATGGAAAACATATCAGGGCGGTTCGTCTTGACAATGAGTATGGGAATATTGTGGAAGGATACAACCTCTCAATCCCTACCCATTTGTTTCGGGCGGGAACGAACGTTATTACATTTGCGCCGGTGTTAATCCCGACAATGAGCAGCAACTGTGAACCGATACCGATAGATAATCTTTTCTTTACCCTGTTTGATAATTCTACGTTTATTTTTCCTCCAATGCCTCATCTTGTAGAATTGCCCAAGCTGGAACTGTTTTTTTTAAATGGGTTTCCTTTTACCCGCTGGCCTGATGGACACGAAACGATTATCTTTATTACCCATCCAACTTCCAGCACGATTGCTTCCGCCTTTAACATTATGGGGTCGATTACCCAAAAAAACGGATTTCCCCTTTTGGAAATGAAAATTGGTTTTCGCAAACCTGATGAATGGGATGGTGAAATTATTACTCTGGGCAGTATCGAAAGTATTCCTGACGATTTAAAAGAACTGGCTCCTTTGAAACTTACAAAAAAGACATCCGTTCCTTATCCTGTGGTGAAAAGCTGGCGGGATGAAAAAACCCTTGCCTTCAGCGGACAAATAAGCGATTTTGGCAAAGGGAAAGGTGCAGTTATGCAATTTAAATCACCTTACAAGGTAGGACGTACGATATTAATGGTTACCGCATTTTCTCCGAAAGAGTTGAATATTTTTAGCAGGACGCTTCTGGAACCTGCCGTAGAGGGTGCATGCAAGGGTGATCTGGCATTAGTTGACCTTACTTCCGCTCCCGATTATAAAGTGTTTGCCTTTGATATAGGGAAAAAATATTTCAGCGGCAAAGGCGGGAAAATATCCCGAATAAAGGCGTATTTATATTCCATAAGCAAGTATTATGTTTATGTTTTGATTTTTGTCCTTCTGTTTTTGGGAATAACTGTTTTCTATCTGTTACATCGCTTTAGAAAGAGGAGGCTGAAAAGTGCATAAGATATTGAGTAGAGTTGCTATCTGTTTTATTTTTATGATAGGAATAAGCAAAATAGTGTGCGGGAAAGAGCCGGCTGTTTGGGAAGAATTTAAGTCGAACTTTGTCAGTCAGGACGGCAGGGTGATTGATTATTACAACGGCCATGTCAGCCATTCTGAAGGGCAGGGATATGGAATGTTATTGGCGGTAAAATATGATGATAAAGCTGTCTTCGATAAACTATGGCAGTGGACGCAGGATAATATTGCAGTAAGGAACGATCATCTGTTTGCATGGAAATGGGGGGAGCGAACGAGCGGAAGTTGGGGGGTGGTTGATTATAATAATGCAACGGATGGAGATATTTTAATTGCATATGCCCTGCTCAGAGCCGATGAACAATGGCCAGACAATAAATATAAAAATACGGCATTGAGGATTATCGGGAGTGTAAGAGAAAATCTTGCAGTGGAATGGAATGGTTACCAATTCCTTTTGCCGGGATATCACGGATTTATAAGGGATAACCGTTTTATATTAAACCCTTCCTATATCATTTTTTCAGCGTATCGCACATTTGCAAAGATTGACAACGAAGTTTTCTGGCAGAAGGTTTACAAAGACAGTATGTTGCTCATAGCAAAATCCTGTTTCGGATCGCTTAAAATGCCTGCGGACTGGGTAATGCTGGATGGTAAAAACATTTCTCTTTGTGATGAAAGAAAGCCTTATTTTGGTTACGAAGCAATCCGCGTATTTCTCTATCTCTCCTGGGAAGAAAATCCTCAATTCCCTGAAGGGCTTGAGAAGATGCTGGATATGTATAATAAGCTGGGCTTTATCCCCCTTTGGGCAGATCTTGCAAATGACAGCATTTCACTGCAAAATGCCCCTCCGGGTTTTTACGCCGTGTTTGCCCGTGCAGCAGAAAAGGCCGGTGAAAAAACGTTAAGTAAGAAATTATTCAAAGAGGCAAGTGAAAGGTTGATGTATGATAAAAAAGATTATTATTCTTTTTGTTTATATCTCTTAGCCGAAGAGTGAATATAGTCAAAAGCGTCTGGTTTTCGAAAAATAAACAAACCCTAAATCCCCTCTTGATAGAGGGGACTTCCTGTTTTTTCCCCTCTAAAAAGAGGGGTGGCAGCATAGCTGACGGGGTGTGTATTTAAACATTGAATAGCACCATGAATTTTTAAAATCTGATTTGTTTGACTATGTGTTGTGCGGCGTTTTTCACCGCAAGGTCGGATTTCTTACCCGATTCCTCACGGCGGGTTTAGCAAGTAGGGTAGGCAATTCCCTTCCCTACTTCTTCTGGTTCAATCCGCAAGATTGAACCAGCAAGAGTTTGTAATTCGCAGGGGGGATTCAAATTGGCACGTTATTAAAAAAATTTTCTTGATAAATTAAATTAAGTAGTGTAGAAAACGCAAGTTAGAATCATTTTTTTTCGGGGGAGACAGCATTTATTTTGGTATTTGGGAATTGTAATTTGCCTGAACAAGACATGGTAATTCATATACAACAAACAAATCCCAAATCCCAATATCCAAACAACCAATAAATTCCAGTAAACAAAACCCAAATCTTTGCATAAATATCAGTGAACGAAAATTGAAACTTCAAACAATACGATCTTGAAAAAAGAGCGTTTCAATTTGCAAAGAATGTTGCTCTATACATAAAGCAATTATCCAAAAATGTTTCAAATATAGAATATGGAAAACGAATTGGCAAAGTTTGGATTTTGGAAATTTGTTATTTATTTGGTATGTGGGAATTGTAATTTGTGATTTATCTGTAATTAAGATGAAAGTAGTCTATAACTTTATAATTTTTATATATATTTTTTTGTTGATAAGTGACGCCACTGCATATTCAGCCGGTAGTTCCAGCGAATCACGTTTATACACCATTCAGGTTGCCCATGTCACTGATTTGGAAGAAGCAAAGAAGCGTGCGAAGCAGTTATCGCAACTCATATTTCTTCCTATCCGCGTAAAAAAAACCATGCAGGATTATTTTGTTATTCTTGCAGGAGAAGCGGAAAGGCGTTCTGATCTGACACGTTTTGAGAGTGTTATCAGGGAGAATGGATATTCCCAGGCTTTTATTGTGAATGATTCGTATGGTGCGGTTCCTGCTATTCTGGAAATATTGCCAACTCAAACCAACGCGAAGCTGGCAGTATCAAAAAATAAACCGGAGAAAACGAATGATTCCGCCCCTCTCTATACCATCCAGGTTGCCCACATTACCAACAGGGAAGAAGCAAAAAAACGCGCAAAACACCTTTTCCGTGTTGCCCATCTTCGCACACGGATAAAAGAAAAGGATCAATATTACATCCTGCTTGCCGGCAGGGCAGGGAGGCGTTCTGATTTGCTGGACGATATTGGAATTATACGGGAAAACGGATATCCCCAGGCAGTGATTATTAAAAGTGGTCGCCTGGAATCACCGGAAGTTTTAGATGATTTGCCTGTTACAGAGGTAACGAAGGAAAGGCAGTCGAACCTGCTGTCACTCGTTCAGAAAACTCATTATGGTGCGGATGATTCTGGTGTATTTGAAACTGATGATACTTTGTTTCATTCAACGGAAGGAGGAACAGGATATTCCGGGGATGACAGATGCAATGAGAAAAATGATACTGTCGTGCAGGCATGGGACTATTATCGGGAAAAACGATTTGATGAAGCCCTTGAGTTGTGCGACAGAATGTTGTTTTTCGATCCGTTCGATATCGATATTTTATATTTGAAGTTAAATATCCTTGTGCATACACAAAAATATATGGAAGCGAGGATGATACTGGTCAACATACCGGAGGAAAAAAGCACATTGAAATTGTTGCAGCTACGCGCGGATCTGGAGTTTTGGCTGGAAAATTATGACAATGCTATTGCTCTGTATCAGGATTTGCTCAGGAGATGGCCGGAAAATGGTGATATCTGGTTTGGGTATTTGAAAACACTTTCAGTGGCACAGGAATGGCCGTTGCTGTCAAAAGCGATAAAAGAAGGAATAGACAAAATAGAAATGTCCGATGATAGACTGGATTTCCTGGTCGAGATGTATTTATCTTTGGCGGAGACGGAAAAAGCGCTTTGTATATGGAGAGGAATGGAGGCAGCCTCGGCCCATTGGAACAAAACTCTTTTTGCAATAGTCAATAAATTAACTGCTGATAAGAAACTGGAAATGGCTGCTCAGGTTCTGGAGGAGGCATTGGAAATGGACGGAACGAATGGCCTCGTTGCCGGGGAATTGGCCCTTAAATACGCTTCCCTTGGTATTCCGGAGAAAGGGCTGGAAACTTTACGTTACATTGAAAAAATGCCGGAAACCAAAAATATTGTGAATAGAGCAAAAGCCGAAATATTTTCTCTTATAAAAAATTATGAAACTGCATTATCAATGTTACAGACAGTTGAGCAGGATAACCATGATAACCACAGGGCTCTTCTTGTTGAACTGGAATGCTGTTATGGTTTGGAAGATTATGAATCGCTTATTACAAAATCATCTTTATTATTGCAAGAATGTAACAAGGAAGACTCTTCTCTGCGATCAAGGGTATTAGTCTTGCGGATACTTTCGCAGATCAAAGTAGGATTGCATAGAGAAGCGGAAAGAGAGATCGTATTATTGAATGAAACGAAGGAAGATAAATATGCAGCCGCAATCCTTTCTGTTTTACTTTACGCGTATGAAGGTGTTGAATTGTTATCGGCGCTGGAAAATACCGATTACGGTTCCGCAGTCTTTTCCCTTTCATTATTCGCTTCCAGCGGACAACTGGAAGAACATTACAAGTCTATTCAGGTTCTCGGGGAAGTTTTGAAGGAACCTTCTTCATGGTCAAATACGATACAATCACAACTTCTTGAAGATGAATTATTGTTCGATACGTCAAAGGTAATCGCCCTCCGCATGCTTCATGCCTGGAAGATTGCGGATGAATTATCCGGGCATAATAATGCAAACATAATGGCACAGTTAGCGATGGCCGAATACAGGGCAGGGAATTTTCAGGAAGCATTAGAGTTGTATGAGCAATTATGCAGAAAACAGGAAAATAGTGATATATATAAGCTGGGAGCGATGGAATGTTTTCTGGCAATGAACAATAAAAGCAAAGCGGCAGAAGTGTGTAATGAAATACAACTATTGAACTTGCCCTGGCAGGAAATACCCCGTTACCTGGAAAATTTGGTGAAATTGGAAATAGAAAGAGAGGCGCTTTATAAGATAATCTCCGAATTGCCGGAAGATTTGGCAAAAAACACACATATAATAGCAACCGTTGCAATAGCAAATATTCAATATGGTGATTACTTTCTTGTAAATGAAATGTTAGCGGAATATCTCTTAAATAATCAGTCGTATATTTCCTTCTTTCAAGTAATCATGGATCAGGTTGGGGATCTTGATAAGGGGTTGAGAGGAAAATACTATCGATTTGTGAAAAATTGGTTAAGCAATGCAGTAGAGTTATATCCTGAGAATACAAGCCT
Organism: Candidatus Kuenenia hertensis; assembly: GCA_021646465.1. Taxonomy (GTDB): domain Bacteria; phylum Planctomycetota; class Brocadiia; order Brocadiales; family Brocadiaceae; genus Kuenenia; species Kuenenia hertensis. Next base: position 177,115 of record SOET01000001.1, read on the forward strand.
TCAGTATCAGTATGCAAGGTATCTGGCTTTGCACGACGAATACGAATTGGCAAAGAAACAGTTTTTGGCGATGTGGGAATTTAATCCCAATGATACCCGTGTAATGCGATGGATGGGAAGATTACATAGCCGGACACAACAATTTGAGACTTCGTTAAAATGGTATGATCTGTATGTGAAAACCAGGCCTTCGGACGTTTTTGTCTACCGTGAACGGGAACACGTCAATCATTGGGTGCTATGTAAAAAACAATCTGACATGGTATACGCAATGGTTTGTCAGTTTATGCCGGGAGATTACAACAGTTGCTGGGAGTGGCAGGCAAAGAGGAGCGACTTAAACGCGAACCAACAGTCCGTGTTTCTGCAGGATATGTTTGCCACGCATTATCAGAAAAGACGCCATTTCCCCCTTACTCAATTAAAACAAGCTGCTTTTTACAATGATTCAGACAGTGAACGGGGAACTATCTATAGTGGTATGTTTGGAAACAATTATGATGATAACGGGTATTCTTTTGATCGGAACGCGGGAAAATGGAAAAGAAACCAATCGTTTGTTTTTTTCGTTTATAATGGGGAGAGTGCTGATAGTGAAAGAGGAGATTCTCCGTATCCTTTATCCATGCGGATTAATAAATATTTTGCTATGGGTTTACCGGCGACAATGGACCCTTCTCTCAGTTTTGAGGAAAAACTTATGGATTTAAAAAAAATTGACAGTTCAATACCTGATCGCTTCATGGTAACTTTGAATGAAAGTTTTGAAGAGAGATTAAAGAATTATATAGAAGAAAAGATATTACAGTATCCGGGAGAGAATGAAAAAGGGGAGAGATTTGAGATAATCAGAGATAATAAAATGAATGCTTATTTTGATTTATCATTGCGGTGTGAGAAAAAAGGAATTCAGGAAGGTTTAAATGCCCTGCCTTCTTATGAATTGAAGAATGTTTCAACTGCATTGGGAAGAATTTTTCTGAGTAGTTTATTAGACGAAGGATGAGTTACAAGAAATCGGGAATGCTCCCCAAGATTATTCCGCATGTTTCCGCCCCTTAACCCACCGAATATTTCTGTCATTCTTTTTGTAAATAATTTGTATCTATTCAGCGTGTTAAGACACACCCCGTCAGCTACGCTGCCACCCCTCTTTTTAGAGGGGTAGTAGAGACGCAATGCATTGCGTCTCTACAAGAGGGGATTTAGGGGTGTGTTATAAATTACGCTGAATAGATACTACAAAACAAGTTAAAATTGCTCATTTGACCCAGTCTGAGGAGCTTGGAGACAAGAATGGGGATTTACAAAAACTTGGGAATGCTCCTGTTGCAATTGAGAACATTTTCTAAAAACCATTAAAAGAAAAAACCGGCATGAAAAAGTATTATTTACGATTATTGGCAGTGAATAGTTGCTTCTTTCTGGTTATTCTCATTTTTAATTGTTCCACTGCAATACATAACAATTGGGCCGCAGATAACGAACTTCGCCAGGAAAATATTATTGAAAAGAATTATTATAAAAACAGGAAATGGTTTGCGGGACTGAATAATTACCTTTTAGCGGAAAATACCTCAAAGGGTTTGGTTGCTAAACTGGGTATGTTAAAAGGCAAAGCGATGGCAAAAGAGATGAAAATGTTTACTATTGTGGTGGCAGATTTTACTGATTGGGAAGAAGCGAAACAACACACGATGCGTGTCTCGCGTATGGTTCCTTTTCCGGTATGGTTAGAACAGACGGATCACACGTATAGTATCCGAGCAGGATATTCTGCAAGACAGGAGGATTTATTACCATATGTAAAGACAATTAAAGAAAATGGCTATCCCAAGGCGTCTTTAAGTATTTTTTCTTTTAAGGAGAGAAAGGTTGTTTTAGAAGTGTCTCCTTCTTTGGAAATAAAAAGGAAAGAAGGGGAACAATTTTTGGAAATTAAGAGGAAGAAGCAGGTCGGTACGGGGAGGGTTGATCTTTCTGATGTAGAAGAGAGGTTGATTGAAAGTGAAGAAGAGGCTACGGAATTTTTTCGAACATACGAAGGAGATTATTACATTGGCAAGGCATGGAGGAGTTATCATGCGGGCAATTTTGATCAGGCAATTGAATTTTTTAATTTTGCAGGGACATTTGCCGAAACCGAGCAGGATGCCAGACTTGGAGTAGCGTATTGTTATATTGAACTGGGGAAGAAGGAAGAGGCGCTTTCTTTGTTTGATGAATTAGTGGCGGAAAGATATAAGGTAAAAGAGATAGCGGATGTTCTTGTAAAAATAGAATGTTTTGACAAAGCCCTTGAATTGTGTAATAAGGTCCTGTTTACTGACCCGTTTAATATAGATTTTCTGATACTGAAGATAAACATTCTTGTACAAGGAAAAAATTTTGATGCAGTCAGGTTAATCCTGGCGAGTATCCCAAAAGATAAAAATACCCTCGAATTGTCACTCCTTGCGGCAGATATAGAAGCGTGGGCGAAAAACTATGAGAAGGCGATAGAAAAATATCAGAAATTGATTCGACAATTCCCGGAAGAAAGCGATGTATGGTTAGGCTATCTAAGGACAGTGACGTGGGCAAAAAACTGGTTGTTATTGTCAGACATTTTACCGCAAGGGTTTGAAAAGGTTGAAATGAATGATGAAAATCGTCTTTTTTTTGTGGATGCTTACCTTGAATTGGGCGAGATTGAAAAAGCCCTTGATGTGTGGGATAAAATGGATGCGGATGCAAAGGACTGGAGCAAGTCTTTATTGAAAATAGTTGATAAATATATGGCATCCGGAAAACTGGAGGAGGCGACAAATTTATTGAAAAAAACATTAGCAACAAAGAAAAAAGATATTCACATTGCAGAACGGCTGGCGATAAATTATTTGTACTCAGAGGTGCCGGAAAAAGGTTTTGAAGCGATTGGCCAGTTTCAGCGTAGTCCGGAGACGCAGCTCAACATTGACCTCACCAGGGCAGAACTCTTTGCATTGTTAAAAAATTATGAAGCATCTTTGTCCCTCCTGCAAACAATTGACGTATCAAAAGATGAAGGAAACCGTGCTGAAATGGTGGAACTGGAGTGTTATTACGGGCTGGAAAAAGATGAAAAGCTTGTGGAGCGTGCGGCTCTTTATTTGGAAAAATTATCGGAAAACGATACGGTTGACAGGGCTAAAATGTTGACCCTGTCTGTTCTTTCCCGGATGAGAATAGGGCAATACAAAGAAGCGGAGAAAGAAATTGAAATATTAGAAGACACACTGCCGGAAGATTACGGTCCTGCAATTCTCAGGGTGTTATTAAAAAATGCCAGCAAGCGGTTGACCGAACATGATGGATCGATTCAGGCATTAGGTGAGAAATTGGCAGGGTACTCAAAAAATGCAACAATGGTGCGGCTTCAGCTCCTTGGTGATGAAATGTTGTATGATCAGACAAAGGTTTTGGCAATACATATTCTTGAGGCATGGAGAATTGCCGGTGAAGTGTCAAGGCATAAGAACAAAGACATCATGTACCAATTAGCACGGGCGGAATATAAAGCAGGTAATTATCAACGTTCCATTGATATGTATAAACAATTATATGCGGAGGAGAAAAACAACACCTATAAAATAGGGATGGTGGAGTGTTTTTTGGAATTGGACGACATTGAAAAGGCGAACGAATTATTTGATGAGATACATTTGCCTGATTTAATGGCGAGGGATATTTCACGGTATTTTGAAGGTATGCTGCGATTAGGGAGGGAGAAAAAGGTATTTTATGAGGCGTTATCGTTAATTCCCCCTGGTGTCATGGATATGGTGGCGATGAAAACAATAATCCTCGTTGCTCAATTATATTATGATAATTATGAAATTGCGGAGAGCAGCATAAAGCAATACCTTACGGACAAACAGGAAGATGTCTCTATTTTCAGATTGATCATGGCACGAATAGGGTATTTTGAGAAGGGTGAAAAAGGGAAATGCTATGAATTTGTAAATGACCAATATCAATATGCAACGGAACGTTTTCCGAAGGACACGGGTATTCGGTACGAATATGCAAAACATCTTGCTTCGCATCGGGAGTATGAACCGGCGATAGAGCAGCATTTGGTGTTGTCTGAACTTGTTCAGGATGACTATAGAGTCATTCGTTGGCTGGCACGTCTTTTTAGCTGGACAAAGCAATTTGATAAAGGGTTGATATGGTATGATAAATATACAGAGTTAAGACCACAAGATATTGTGGTGCGTCATGAAATCGCGAGGGTCTGTGGATGGGCGCTAATGCTTGAGGAGGCAAATGAGGCATATGAAAAGTTATGTGAAGACTTTCCTGATAATTATGAACTTTACTGGGAGTGGCAGGCGAAGAGGAATAACTGGTTAAAGCGTAAGCGATTGGCGGTTTTATATTATGAGAAACTGGTGGAACGCCACCCGGAAGACGCGGAACTTGTGTTTGATCTGGGGCAGTTGTATTCGCAGCTTAATTTCAGCAAAGAATCCGAAGATACATACAGAAAACTGCTTGTTTACGAACCAGATAACACTCGCGCAACATTTGCCGCGGAATCTGAAAAATGGAGAAGGACGCAATCTTTGGGGCTGAAACAAACGTATATCCATCAGGAAGGAACGGGAGACAGTTTTGGCAATTTTGAAATAACGCGGTTTAGAACGGATTTAAATTATATTCCAGCAAGGTTATCGGAAGCAACGGATATTTCTATGAGTCTGGGGCATACGATATTCAATTTCACGAAACATACCGGATCGATGGCAGAACATGTTTTGCTCAAGGGAAGCAAAAATTTCCGGAATGGGATCAGGACGTATTTAAATGGTGAATTGTCGGCGTACACGGAAAACAATGAAGAAACGATTCAGTTTGAAACGGGAATAAATTATCAAATAGCTGAAATGTTTGATACAACAATGTTTACAGGGAGAGAGGATGTTCTGGAGAATTTTGTTACCTTAAGGAATCACAGGGCGCGCTATTATACCGGCGGACGTTTTATGTGGGATATAAATGAACATGTTGACGTGTATGCTCAGGCGAAACAGTACTGGTATAATGACGGGAATAACGGATTTGAGTATGATGCGTCTGTCGGGTATAAATTTTTTGTGTACCCGAGGATTTTGAAATTTTCGGTGGGGTTGTTTGGTTATGATGTACGAACAAATACCGATGAATATTGGTCTCCCAATGCGTATCAAAAATATTCAGCGAGTCTGAGTTGGCGGCATTATTTGGGGAAAGAGCATTACGCGGGGGCGCCCGAATTTTTTTATGAAATTGCCATGAAGCAAAGTATTGACAACGACAGTATTGATTTTGCGGAACCGTCTCTCGCCTGGGGATGGGATAACAAAAGGCGCATGAATGCAGGGTTTGAAATAAAGCCCATGAGATCGGTTGTATATGATGAAGAACGGATACATTTCTTTTTTAACGTGCGGTTTTGATTACTCTTCGTTATCAAATACAATAATAATGGGATGTTCCAGCGACTGGTTTACCTCCCCGACTGAAATATCTGCGGAGAGAGAACGTCGTTCCGTTTTTGAGGCGGTTGAGGAGATAAACGGGTTGGGCACGACTCCCCCCAGCATGAGCAAATAGGTGATCATGAACGGAATTGAAACTGCCATTGAGACCTTTACGAAAGGAAAACGTTTTTTTGCAACAACTTCTTCTTCCTTTGTGCCGAATTTATCTAATTCTATTTCTTTTTCATCCCAAAAGGCTTTGTAAAGTCTGAATTCACCTTTTTTGCCTTTTAACGTTGTGGATTTTATATATCGGATATATATTTCAGACTTATCTGTTAATGCGTTGTATGTATCTTCTGTGAGGTAGATTTCTCCGGGATTGGAGGCAGATTCAATTCTTGATGCGACATTTACCACGTCTCCAAAAATATCATTTTCTTCTACTACACCTTCTCCGGTATGCAAACCCATGCTGACAAGAAGGAGGGTTTTGGGTTTTTTTTCTACATTGTAACTGTCAAAACCGATTTGTGCCTCGACTGCGGCAAGAACGGCCTTTTGTGCGTCTTCGAAGTAAGATAATGTTCCGTCTCCCATGGTCTTAACCAATACGCCGTCATATTTTTTGATAATGGGGAAGAGCACGTCATTATGTTGTTTCATGATAGTTCGGCTTGCGATATCGCCTTCCGCGTCAGCAATGGAGGTTGAACCTTTGAGGTCGGTAAACATCACCGTCATGCGTTTGGTGAATTTTTCCTTAAGGAGGTTTTCCAGGTATTCCCTTTGTTCGATAAGTTTTTCTATGTCGCTTGGTTGGGGAGAGTTGTGTTTGACCTTTTCAATCGTTTGTGATATTTTTTCTTTTACTTTTTCTTCATCCTTCTTCCCCTGATGGCTTTCTTCCTGTTTTTCGTCCACAGTGTTTTTTACTCTAGTTTCAGGTCTGAAATATTCTGGTTTTTCTGCTTCAATCATTGTTGTGGCTGGCGAGTTATATGTTATGTTATTGTTTTGATTTTCTTCTGGTATTGCGTCAGTTTGAGTGTTTTTTCCACAGGTTTTGACTGTTGTGTATGCTTTCGGCATTTCTGCAATCTTGTCTGCGGTGTTCTCTGTTGCAGCATGTGCTTCAGTGATTTGGTCTTTATCAAATGTATCATGAGCGGTAATGTTTTCGCTTCGTATTTCTTCGCTATTTTCCGGACTGATTTCTCTTTGTGCAGGATTTATAGTAGCATTTATTTTTTCTTCGGGAAAAATGTGGTTTTGCACCTCTTGAACGGTAACAGTTGTTTCTTCGAAAGTATTATCACGCAATGTATCATCGGCCTTTTTGGGGAACGGTTGATTGTATTCCTGGTTATCTTCTGCCGGAGAATTATTTTTGTGCGTTTCTAAGAGTTCGTTATTGCTGTTTGTTTCTTCAGGTGTTTGTGTTGCTTTGTTTTCTTCTTTGTTGTTTGTTTCAAGAAATGAATCCAAGAAATTGGTAAATTTCTTATTGAAAAAAGACATCTCTTCTACTCCATAAAGTTAAAAAGAAAGTTACATTGTGGGAAGGTTTTCTTACTATACAACTCCTTTTTTTAAAAGCAATCGTTAAAATAACTTTTTTACGAAAAGAAACGAATTATTTGTTATTTTCTCCCTCTCGAAAATAATTTGAATATTATAACATGTCTGCTATAATTTCATTTTGAAATACTTGAATCGGATTAATTAAGCAATTTAACGCTTGGAGTTTAATAATTTTATGACTAATCAACAAAGAAAAAAGGTAATTTTAGCATATTCCGGTGGCCTCGATACTTCCGTAGCCATTAAATGGATTCCGGAAAAATATGATATGGACGTTATTACGGTAACGATGGATCTTGGCGCCGTAAAGGATCTTGAAGCAATACGCCAGAAGGCATTAAAAATAGGGGCAAAAAAAGCCATTGTTATAGATGCGAAAGAAACGTTTGTTAAGTATTTTGTTATGCCGGCATTGCAGGCAGGCGCATTATACGAAGGGGTATACCCCCTTGCAACCGCCCTGGGCAGGCCGCTTATCGCAAAATTATTGGCGGATGTAGCTGAAGAGGAGAAAGCCGATGCCGTAGCCCATGGTTGTACGGGGAAGGGGAATGATCAGGTTCGTTTGGATGTTTCGTTGCAGGTATTAAACCCAAAATTACAGATCATTGCCCCGTTGCGGGAGTGGAAGATGTCTCGTGAAGAAGAAATTCAATACGCGGAAGAACATGGCATTCATGTCGAGGCAAAAGTAAGCAGCCCGTACAGCACTGATGAAAATCTTTGGGGAAGAAGTATTGAGTGCGGCGTATTGGAAGATCCATGGATGGAACCTCCTGTCGATGTTTATAGATGGACGAAAAATTGCAAAGATACTCCCGACGAACCGGGATATATAGAAATTGATTTTGAAAAAGGTATCCCCGTTGCTTTAAATGGCGAAGAAATGGAAGGCGTCTCGCTTATTAATACATTAAATACACTGGGAGGAGAGCACGGCGTTGGCCGCATCGACCATATAGAAAATCGGTTGGTGGGGATAAAATCGCGTGAAATTTATGAAGCGCCGGCCGCCATTATACTCCATGCCGCTCATAAGGCGCTTGAAGGAATGAATATGACAAAGGATGCTTTGCGTTTTAAAGAAATAGTTTCAAGCCATTATGCAGATTTGATTTACAATGGTCTTTGGTTTTCAGCATTTCATCAGGACCTTGTTGCCTACGTTTTGAGCAGTCAGAGAATTATGAACGGAACGATTCGCGTAAAGTTGTTAAAGGGGACTTGTACCGTTGTGGGGAGAAAATCGCCCCATGCGCTTTATAGTGAAGAGCTTGCTACGTATCAGAAAACAGATGTTTTCGATCATGCGGCTTCTCTCGGATTTATTAAGATTTATGGTTTGCCTACGAAAACTCAATCGCAGAAGCAAATGAATGTTTTGAGCGGCAGGGAGGTACTTCATTTGGAATCTATAATGCCGCCTAAGGCGGAAACGGTGAGTGAATAAGCAAGCTAATACGAAGAAAGGTGAATGTTATGAAAGTATTGTTGCTTTTCCCCCCTTCATGGCATCCTTCTCAACCCTATCTCAGTTTGCCTTCCTTAACGGCTTTTTTGAAACAAAATGGCGTTAACGATGTTGTACAAAGAGACCTGAATATTGAATTGCTGGATATTCTTCTGACGCAAAAAACGTGCGGCGAATTTTACCATAGAATTACTGATAAATTAAGATGTTTAGAGGGATATTTAACAACCAGTTCCGATTATCAGGATGAAAGAAAGACCTTGATAGAGGCGGTGGAATCGCTTCCATGGCTCATGAATCAGGTAGAACGTGCAAAAAACATTTTACGGTCGGATGCTTTCTACAATCTTGATAACTATATGGAAGCTGTCCATATAGTGAACGAAAGCCTTCGTCTCATGTCCTCCCTCTTTTATCCTTCGACAATGACGGCGGTAAGTAATGCTATGCGTTTTTCTGTATATTCTTCAAACGATATTATGCAGGCAATACATTCGGAAAGAGAAAACATTTTCCTTTCTCTTTATAAAGAATATGTTCTTTCTTCTCTTTTGGAATGGACTCCGAAAATAATAGGCATTTCTATTACAAACACGTCCCAAATAATACCTGGCCTTACCCTTGCAAGATTGATAAAAGAACAAAACAAGGAAACACACATTACCATTGGTGGAAGTGTCTTTACAAAACTCATAGAAGAGTTAAGAAGGGTTGATTCAATATTCTCATTGGCAGACAGCTTTATTGTCTTTGAGGGAGAACACGCACTGTTGGAATTGTGTGCTCAGGTTGATGGCAAAAACGATTTGAAAAAGGTGCCAAATCTTGTTTATAGGGAGAATGGTGTTACAAAAGTAAATGATAACTTCTTTTCGGAAGACCTGAATATCTTGCCAACCCCTGATTTTAACGGTTTTCCTCTGAATTTATATTTTGCGCCCTCTCTTGTTTTACCCATACAAACATCCCGCGGCTGTTATTACAGGAAGTGTGCTTTTTGTAACTTGCATTTAGACCACAGAAATTTTCGGTTGCGCCGCACGGATTTGATAATGGAAGACATACGAAAACTTTCCCGTGAATATAAAACGAATTTTTTCTTCTTTACTGATGAGTCGGTGCCGATTAACAAATTGCGTGAAATTTCTCAATGTTTATTGGAAAATCGAGACGAAATAAAATGGATGGGAGGTGTGCGATTTGAAAAAGCACTGACTGGTGATGTCCTGGAGAAAATGGCGAAAGCAGGGTGTCTAAAACTGGTATTCGGATTGGAATCCTATAATCAACGCGTGCTTGATAAAATGAAAAAGGGGACGAGGTCTGATGTGGTAAAAAAAGTGCTGGACGAATGTTTGAAAGCAGGGATTTCGTTCCATCTATACGTTATCGTGGGATTTCCCACAGAAACCGAAGGTGAAGCGTTAGAGACGCTTCACTTCGTGATGAATGAAAAGTATATAAATTCGGCAGGTTATTCTTGCTTGCCATCGTTGTTTGGCATGGAAAAGGATTCGCCAATCGTGAATAATCCCTCCGAATATGGTTTGACAAGTATTAGGGCGCCAAAAGGCGAGGATATGGGTCTAGGGTATTTATATGAGGTGAAGGAAGGAATGTCTCCTGGAAAAGCTGAAGAAATGTATCGTCATATGATAAGTAAATTAAGCGAAACATTGTGTCCCTTCCCTTACAATTATTCAATGGCGGATGGGTTATTGTATCTTGCGCATAGAAATACAGTTCTTAACCCTGACAGGGTTTAACGTTCAGGAATTTCAATCTTTGTAGGGTGGGCATTGCCCACCGGTAGAGACGCATTGCAATGCGTCTCTACAAAGTGTGTGGATGTTGTTTTGGTAGGCAATGCACACCTACACTGTTACGGCTCGTTCCCAAATTTTATTTGGGAACGTAATGGTCGAGAAACTCTGTTTCGAGGGTATACACGAAACAGAGTTTCGTTTGATATCGTGTTCCCAAACTGACAGACTGGGTCAAATGAACAATTTTTCCCTATTTTGCGATATTCATTCCCCACTTTAACGGGTGAAAAGCATTATACTTAGAATAAGGCAGGCTATTAGCAAAATTTATTCCCCACTTTTAAAATAAAAAAGTTCATTTGATCCAGTCTGAAAGTTTGGGAACAAGTAGTCGGAAAGTTGCTGCCGAAGAGCCTGATTACTATACGGAGAAATTATGTTTTTGTTTAAATCCATAAAAAAAAGTTTCATTTTAATATTGCTACTGTGTTCGTTCATGCCGTTGTTGCTGCTTCTTTTTTTTGCATTTCCAAAGGCCAAGACCGATCTGGAAAACGTGTTGGTGCGAAATCTGGAGGGGGTAATGCAGAAACAAGCGGAACTCATAAAAATGTGGCTTAATGAGAGGAAGCACGAATCGAAAATTATAACAAAAAATATTTCCACTCTGTTTGAAAATACTCTTTCTGACAATGATTTTTCTTCACTGTCAGAATATATGGAAAAAATTAAAACTGAGTATGGGTATAAAACTATATACGTTGTTTCTTTGGATGGAAATATAGTAGTTTCTACAGGAAAAACCGCTGAAAGGAGCAATATTCTGGAGTATGATTATTGCCGCAAAGCGTTGGAAGGAAATATATTTACTTCGGATATCAAGTATCTTGTTTTGGAGGAACATGCAGAACGTGCTGTTGAAAGCTATGTAATATTTTTATCTGTCCCGCTCGTTAATTCGGATTACTCTTTGTTGGGTGCAGTTATTTTTGGCATTGATACGACACCTCTTAACGAAATTTTAAAAAGTTTAAAATTAGGTACGACAGGCGAGACATTTTTGGTTAACAGAGAAGGCTACATGGTAACCGAATCAAGATTTTTAGACGAATTAAAAAATGCCGGATTGATACGGAAGAGTACCATATTTGAATTAGAAGTCTTAAATCCCCGTACCGGTACACATACTGAAGGTGTGAAAAAATGCTTGAGCGGTATAGATGGATACGATACGAATGGCTATATTAATTATAATGGTAGCAAGGTATTGGGCGCCTGGTGCTGGATTCCCGATATCAATTGTGGGTTGCTAACCCAGATCAATATTCAGGAAGGATATGAGACTGCCTATGGTTTAAAAAATTTCGTTCTTTCTATGTTGATGGTGTTGGCATTTCCGCTTACATTGGCTGCTTTTTACTTTAGCAAGAGAATAACATCTCCGCTCTATAAAATTACCGAGGTAACAAAAAAAATAACCAGCGGTGATTTGGGGCAAAGGGTCATATATAAAGGAAGAAACGATGAAATAGGAAAACTGGCAAAAGAGTTTAATGTGATGGCAGCGTCTCTTGAGGAAAAAACGATAAAACTAAGAAATTACACAATTGATCTTGAAAATAAAGTTAAGGAAAGAACTCTTAAGCTTCAGTCTACCACCAATTTTTTAAATAGTATTTTAGCCGGTTCTACGGAATATTCTATTATTGCTCAGGATTTGAGCGGTAATATTCTTGCTTTTAATAAAGGTGCGAGTTTGATTTATGGGTATAGGCAGGAGGAAATGATCGGCGTTGCTAATATAAGGAAACTTCATGTGGAAGATGATATAGAGTCCGGCAAAGTAGATTACATTCTGGATAAGGCATTAAAAACAGGACGGTTTGAAGGGGAAGTGATGAAACGGAGGAAAAATGGTGAAATCTTTCCTGTGCATAATACGGTTACTTTGCGGCGCGATGAGAATGGGAAACCAATTGGTTTTGTGGTTATTTCAAAGGATATTACAAAAGCTAAGCTGGTGACTTTGGAAAAGGATATTATCAATAATATTAATAAAACAATCGCTTCGGGTATTGATATTAAAGAGGTTTACCAGGTTGTTTTCAGGGAATTGAAACGTATGATTGATCTTACATGGTTGAATATTGCGTATTTCCTGGACGGTTCAGAAATTATAGAAGAATCGAATATTGTTGAGGGGGAGTTGTTGACAAAAGACTGGTTGGGTATTCGGCAATTACCGGGGAGAAAAATGGTGCAGGACATTGTTTTTGAAAAAGAAGTTCCTGTATTTGTTGCGGATACATCGAAGGGAGAATATGCCATTGACAAAAAACTTTATGAAAAAGAGGTGAATTCCTACTTATGTTTTCCCTTAAAATCAAAAGGGAAATCGATTGGGACTCTAACGTTGGGAAGTTATAAAAAGAATACTTTTAAGGAAATGCATTTTGACTTATTAAACCAGGTTACTTCCCAAATAGCGATCACCATTGAGAATGCCAGGCTTTTTTTGTCTATCAAAGAATCAGAAAAAAAATACCGGGATCTTGTAGAGAATGCGCCTGAAATGATACATGAGATTCATCCTGAAGGAGAGTTTGTCGATGTCAACAAGACGGAGTTAAACAAATTGGGATATTCTATAGAAGAAATGAAGCGGATGAAACTTGAAGATATTGTTCCTGTTGGGAGCCAGGATGAGATAAGAAGGCATATCAATCTGATAAAAGATACGGGAAGCAGTGAGTTGGAAACGGTCTTCCTGACGAAATCCGGAAATGAGATGAATGTTGAGATTCATGGAACGGGTTTTTATAATCGAAAAACCGGCGAATGCATGTTTATCAGAGAATTTGTCAGAGATATTTCTGAGAGGAAAAGAATGGAAGAGCAGGTCAGGCGATCAGAAAAGCTCGCTTCAATGGGTGAATTGGCGGCAGCGATTGCTCATGAAATAAGAAATCCTCTGGGTGCGATTTGTAATTCTGTCGGGATTTTGGATTCACGGCTGAAGTTATCCGGTCAGGATAAGGATTTGCTGGAAATGATTGTAGGGGAATCGGAAAGATTAGACAGGATTATAAGCGATTTTTTGTCCTTTGCGCATCCCCGGGAACCCTCGTTTGCCCTGCAGGACATTAAGGGTATAATTAAAAATACCATTTTTCTGCTGGGACAGGATAAGAGGTTTACGGATAAAATTGAAATAAAGGAAATTTACGAAAGCGTATTGCCAAAAGTTTATATCGATACGGATTTAATTCATCAAATATTGTGGAATTTATTTATCAATTCTTTGGATGCAATGCCCAATGGCGGCCGAATCAGGGTTGTGGTGCGAAAGACGACGCTGTTTTTGAGAAATGCAATAGAGATTATTATATCTGACAACGGCATTGGAATGACTGACCATGAAATAAACAAGGTATTTGAACCTTTTTATACTACAAAGTCGGAAGGTACCGGGCTGGGGCTTTCTGTTGTTCAGCGCATCATTGATGAGCATGGAGGAGCAATTGATGTAAAGAGTAAATATGGCAAAGGGACAACTTTTTATATAAAATTGCCAGTTGTGAATGAAAAACAAACAGTTCAAAGTAACCTTTTGGCAGGATAATTTTGTAATGATGGAAACCAAAAAAATACTTGTAGTAGAAGATCAGGATGCAATGAGAGAGTCTCTTTTAATCGCGTTTAAAGATGCAGGGTATCATGTAGAATGTGTACCAAGCGGTGAAGGGGCTATTAAGAAGTTGTCAGATGGCAATGTGTATGATCTGGTAGTTACCGATTTAAAGATGAAGAAGGTAAATGGTCTGGAAGTGCTGAATGCGGTAAAAACTTCGAGTCCGGCAACAGAAGTAATATTAATTACGGCATATGGTACTATTGGCACTGCCGTTCAGGCGATTCGCGACGGAGCATATGATTATGTCACCAAACCTTTTCGTTACCAGGAAATGTTAAAGGTTGCAAAAAATGCCCTTGAAAAAAAGGAACTGAAAGACCGGCTTAAATATCTGGAAGCAGAAGTTAAGGATAAATATAAATTTGAGGGAATTATCGGCAATTCCGGCGCTATGGTAGAGGTGCTAAAGATTGCATCAAATGTGAGCCGTACTGAAAGCACTGTCCTGATAACCGGAGAAAGCGGAACGGGGAAAGAATTGATTGCGAGGGCAATCCATTACAACGGACACCGCAGGAGCCATCCTTTTGTTGTTATTAATTGCGGTGCGTTACCGGAAAATTTACAGGAGAGCGAACTCTTCGGCCATGTAAAAGGATCTTTTACCGGAGCGGTGAAGGATAAGGTCGGGTTGTTCCAGCATGCACATAAGGGAACTATCTTTCTGGATGAAATTGGAGAGACTTCCGCTTCAACACAGGTAAAACTTTTACGTTTTCTGCAAGACGGAGAAATTCGTCAGGTAGGAGGCAACAAGTCGATACATGTGGATGTGAGAATTATTGCTGCTACAAATGAAAACCTTGAGAGGGCTGTTGATCAGGGACAGTTTCGAAAAGACTTATTTTACCGTATTAATGTAATACGTATTCATTTGCCCCAATTGAAAGAACGAAAGGCAGATATTCCTTTGTTGATTGATTATTTTTTAGATTTGTATATAAATAAATTAAAAAAGGATAAAAAGGTTTTTTCCAATGAAGCAATGGATACTTTGTTGAATTATGACTGGCCGGGCAATATCAGGGAATTGCAAAATATTGTAGAAAGAGCGGTTGCATTGTCTAAGAATCAAATAATCGGGGTGGAGGAGCTTCCGCTCTCTATGGGTGGATTTATGGCGCATAATAAAAATATACTGGAAAAAGAAACAATAAAATCTTCTATTGTTGAAACCCTGGCCGAACAGGAGAAAAATGCTATAGTTGAGGCAATGAATAAATATGGTGGTAATCAGACAAAAGTTGCACAAATTCTTGGGATATCGACAACCACCCTTTGGAGAAAGATTAAAAAATACAAAATTAAACCTCAGCATGAAATTTCTGATAATACCATAGTCTGAAAAAAACATTATTTGGTTGCACCTTTTCTGCGCTATGTTTTATTTTCTGAAATAATCGGGGTCATTGGATTGGATTATTTTCAGTAATTCAGTATGGATTGTTTTGGAACCGGCAACGATGTCGCCTGTTTTCAGATAGTGATTTTTGCCGCTGAAATCGGTTGTTATTCCTCCGGCTTCCTGCACTAAGAGTGCACCTGCTGCAATATCCCAGGGCGATAACGCATATTCAAAAAAAGCGCCGAAGATTCCTTCCGCTGTGTAAGCAAGGTCGAGGCTCGCAGAACCTCCTCGTCTGATGTCGGAAACATGGTTAAACAATTCCCTGAATATCGTTACATAGGTATCAACGATGTTTTTTGTTCTGAAGGGAAAACCGGTTGCGACAAGAGAGGTTTTAATATTTTGTAAGCAGGAAACATGTATAGGGCTACTGTTTTTCAATGCGCCGCGTCCTTTTATTGCGCTAAAGATATCGTCTCTTAACGGATCATATACAAGTCCCACGCTGAGTTCCCCCTCTATTTCCAACGCGATTGAAATGGCAAAGGCAGGTACGCCGTGGATGTAGTTTGCCGTGCCGTCCAAAGGGTCGATGATCCACAGGAAAGGAGAAGTATGTGTTTGTGCATTCGATTCTTCTGCTAATATGGCATGGTCGTTGAAATGTGCCATGATGTGATCTTTGATGATTTCTTCAGACTTTCTGTCCACATCGGTGACAAAATCATTCGCGGCCTTTTCATTAATCATAGAAGGATCTAATTTTCTGAAATGTTTTTTCAGAACAATTCCTGATTCCAGTGCTGCTTTTTTGGCTACCTCAAGATACGAAGCTAACGCGTTTGGGGTCACTTTTATTCACTTTGCGAGTGTTAAATAAGACTTTTACCTGTCAGAGATTTGTAAGCATTCAGATATTTTTCAGAAGTTTTCCGGATTATGTCGGGGGGGAGTTCCGGTGCGGGTGGATTTTTATCCCACCGAATACTTTCCAGATAGTCGCGGATAAATTGTTTGTCGTATGAAGGTTGCGGTTTGCCCGGTGTATAGTTTTCAAGCGGCCAGAATCTCGAAGAATCAGGGGTGAGTATTTCGTCGATAAGTATCGTTTTGTTATCGTGAGTAATGCCCCATTCGAATTTGGTGTCACAAATAATAATTCCTTTGCTCCTTGCATACTCACTTGCTTTGGTATAAATTCTAATGCTTTTTTCCTTCAATTCATCGGTTAACGTTTTTCCAATCATGTCGATTACCTTAGAAACAGGAATGTTTTCATCATGGCCGGTGGTTGCTTTCGTTGAAGGAGTAAAAATAGGTTCCGGAAGTTTGTCGGATTCTCTTAGTCCCGCAGGCAACTTTATTCCGCAAATGGACTGGGATTTTTGATATTCTTTCCAGCCGGAGCCTGCCAGATATCCCCGAATAACACATTCTACCGGAATCACGTCAACTTTTTTTACTAACATGGAACGTCCCTGAAGAAGGTCTTTGTGTTGTTTTATATTTGTATTGTCAATAGAATCAATATCTGTGGTAATGAGGTGATTTTCAGCGATGTCAGAAGTGTAATGAAACCAATATTCTGATAATCCTGTAAGCACCTGCCCTTTGTATGGGATTCCGTTTGGGAGGACCACGTCAAATGCGGAGATGCGGTCTGTAGTTACGATAAGTAAAGCGTTGTTTACTTCATAAATATCACGTACTTTTCCGCGATTGTGTAATTTAAGTTGTGAAATGTTAGTAATGAGTAAAGGCTGAATTGCATTAATCATGTCTATA
Source organism: Candidatus Kuenenia hertensis (assembly GCA_021646465.1). Lineage (GTDB taxonomy): Bacteria > Planctomycetota > Brocadiia > Brocadiales > Brocadiaceae > Kuenenia > Kuenenia hertensis. The sequence continues at coordinate 194,249 of SOET01000001.1, forward strand.
GTATGGTATTGTTCTGTAGGTATTGATTAAGCTTTATTTTGAGCTTGTTTAATCCCTGAAGTTTTGGTTTCAGGGACAATGCAATATGAAGATGCTTTAATGCGTTTTCGTAGTCCTGCAATTTGAGATAACATTCGGCCATTTTTTTGTATATGAAGGCATTTTCGTTTTTACATAAATCCAACTGGAGTAATTTTTGATAATGCAGTAATGCTTTATCCGGAGAGGTTTTCTTTGTTAATTTACGGCAATAAATATTCCTGATTCTATCTTTTATTTCTTCCAGTAAATGTTGCCGGTAAGTGTTTTGTTTTCCCTTTTCCAGTATATACTCATAAAGTTTAATAGAAGTTTCATATTTGCCTGATTTTTCATACGCTTCTGCCAATAAAAATTTGCAATCGATAAAGTCTCTATGGTTAAGGTGGAGAAAGAAATCTATATTAGGGGATGTGTTTAATAAATGCTCATATTTCCTGATCGCTTTATTTGCGTGTCCATCAAGAAGATCAGAAAAAATAACACGAATCTCTATGGTAATTTTTTCCGATGCGGTAGTTGGTGTTTTTTGTTTTGTTTCCCGAACGGTTTCTTGTTTGTTCCGTGAATGTCTATAAAGCATATCATATTGTTTGCGGGAATGAGAGTCTGAAAGAATTTTATATGCCTGTATGATAATTTTTGTTTTTGATTCCGCCCATAACTTGTTTGGGCCATTTGTGTCCGGATGGTATTTTTTGATCAGGTTACGGAATGAGCGTTTTATTTCTTCAGCGCTTACTTCTTCGTGCACTTCAAGGATAGTATAATAATTTACCATATTGAAACTGTGAGTTATTAAAAAATGAAATATTGTTGAATAAAATTTGATTTTGGTTAAACGAATATTCAGATATTCTTGGAGTAATCATCATAGAAAAACTTCAAATATCCGTTAAAAATATATTTTATCTCCAAATAACTTGGTCAATGCTAACAGCAATTTTAACTATTGTCAACAGATTTGATTTGCTCTGATTTGATTCGTACGGAAGGAAATTATTCATACCGCAAGGTTTCAACCGGATCAAGCCGTGCGGCTTTTACGGCGGGATAGATGCTAAAAATTACACTGCTGAGTATTGCGATAAAAATGGTAAGTATTATGCTTACAGGTTTGATGACGGTGGGTATCTGGTCGAAATAATATACTTCCGGCGGAAAAGGTCTCCATCCGGATAAATTATACAATACGTTTTCTAACCAATTAATGCGTAGTACAACAGAAAGGCCAATGGCAACTCCGGCGCATGAGCCAATGATGCCTATGAATAATCCGTTTAAAAGAAAAATGGACATGATACCTTGGGTAGTAGCTCCTAATGCTTTTAATATCCCAATATCCTTGGATTTTTCCAACACAATCATGGTCAGGATTGCCAATATGTTAAACCCTGCAACAACGATGATAAAAAAGAGTATAAATGCCATTACACGTCTTTCTAACATTACTGCGGTCAAAAATGTCCTTCTTGCATCCTCCCACGTTTGTACATAATATTCAAAACCCAATGAAGCTTGCAATGCGTCACGTACTTCGTTTGCATAGCGGTAATCATCAAGTTTTACACTTATCCCGGAGACTGCATCTTTTTCTTTTATGCCCGTTAGTTCCTGTGCTTCGGCAAGTGGAATATACACGTAATTTTTGTCAAAATCATACATCCCTGATTTAAATATTCCTTCAATAGTAAATGCCTTTACACTGATTTTATCCCAATGTTTAAGTGTAACCAGTACTATTTGTTCGCCTTCCTGCACAAAACTTATTGGATCTGTTGCCGGATCGCCGGGGCCAATTCTTAATAACTCTATACCACAAAAAGCACTTGATGTTTGTTTTTCTCCGTGGGTTTTTTGTAAATCATTGGGTTGTTTCCCGAAGGGTAATAAAAAAGCCTTAAAATCGCCTACGTTTGCCTCTGCAATGGGATCAACTCCTTTAAAATAGACAAATTCTTTTCTCCCCCTTATTTTTACAAGTGCCGGCCCTTCAATGAAGGGAGCGCAGGCAGATACATGTTTGGTTGTTTTTATTTTTTCCATTACCTGTGTATAATTTTCAAGGCCATACATACCTCCTTTTGTTATGATAATGTGGGTAAGTGTTCCTCTTATTCTGCTTCGTAATTCCTGATCGAAACCATTCATGACAGAGAGGACAACGATTAACGTCATAACTCCTACGGCAACGCCAGCTATCGCAAAAAAAGATATTTTTCTGCTGCGCAAATAACGAAGGCTAATGAAAAGCTTGTACATATTAACTTTGAATTCGAATTGTTATTTAAAATTATTATGTATATAATTTCGAAATTCTAACACAATTAAATTGCATTAAGCAATTAATAATTTATCGTTATCGGAGGCGTTGAATGTTATATTTTAAAACAGCGGGAGAATCGCACGGAAAATGCTTAATTTCTATTTTAGAAGGATTTCCGGCGGGGGTGTTTCTTGATAAAGAATTAATTGATAAAGAATTGAGACGCAGGCAAGGTGGATTTGGCAGAGGCGGCAGAATGAAAATCGAAGCAGATTGTGTAGAAATTCTTTCTGGTATAAGAAATAATATAACACTAGGAAGTCCGATTTGTTTAATGATAAAAAACAGTGATTACAAGATAGATGAGTTGCCCGCAGTTACAAAGCCCCGCCCAGGTCATGCGGATTTGGCAGGCGTAATAAAATATGGCCATAAAGATGCAAGGAATATATTAGAACGTGCAAGTGCGAGGGAGACTGCCGCAAGGGTCGCTGCCGGAACGGTGTGCAAAATATTGCTTTCCCAATTTGGCATGAAGGTCTTTGGTTATGTCAAAGGCATTGGCGGGATTAATTCCAAAAAACAATTAGAAGATAGTATAGAGATGGTGGTTAAAAACCGTGACGATAGCACTGTATATTGTATTGATCATGAAATCGAAGGTAAAATTATTGAAAAGATAAAAAATGCTATTGAAATGGGTGATTCTCTTGGTGGCATTATAGAGGTGGTGGTAAATGGTTTACCAATCGGGCTCGGAAGTCATACACAATGGGATGTGAAATTAGATGCAAGACTGGCTTCCGCACTCATGTCGATTCAGGCTATTAAAGCTGTTGAAATCGGTGCAGGCTTTGAAACTGCAAACAGACTTGGGTCGGAATCGCACGATGAGATATTTTATGAAAGTCCTAAGCAAAAAAAGCCTTTAACCGGAGGGTTTGCAAGGCAGACTAATAACGCAGGGGGTATAGAAGGCGGGATAAGTAACGGAGAGCCTATCGTTGTAAGAGCATACATGAAACCCATTCCCACATTAAAAAAATGTTTGAGATCCGTTGATTTATTGACAAAGGAACCAGTAGAGGCCTCGTATGAGAGATCAGATATTTGTGCGGTCCCTGCCGCATCTGTTGTTTGTGAAGCAATGATAGCTTTCGAAATAGCCAGGGCTTTTATGGAAAAATTTGGCGGTGATAACATCAGTGAAATTAAAAGAAATTATAAAGGTTACCTGGAGAATATATTACCTTGTCAGTAATTTAGAAACCCGGCAGGATAGGAAACTGGTAAAAAAACTTAAAATCCATGAAATAAGTAAGAATTTAAGTGCAAATTTTACTTGAATAATTTTAATGTTTTGCTATTATTGTGGTTTCGTTGCGCTAGCGTAGCTCAATGGCGGAGCAGCGGTTTTGTAAACCGCAGGTTGTGGGTTCGAGTCCCACCGCTAGCTCTGTATTACATAAATTCTTCCAGTAAGGAATATCGAAAAAGAATATTGTACAATTAAAACTAGTCGGAGTACAATCCGCATCAGTTTTAAACATTGGATAAAGGAATATTTTTACCTAAAGCATTAAGTGATAAACGGGTGGATACCCGAGTGGCCAAAGGGGACAGACTGTAAATCTGTTGGCATAGCCTTCGGAGGTTCGAATCCTCCTCCACCCACCATTTGTCTATGTAGAAACTGTAAAATATATTTTATAGTAATGCAACTTGCGATTATGCATGGTAAACACTGAAATTTATGCAAAATTATTCTGGAAATATGAAAACAATAAGTATTTATCAAGCACGTTGAGACATGGGAATTTATTTATAAAAAACGGTGGTTGATTCGGGTTTTGGAATATCATAATTTGAAAACTGTTAGTGTAATAAGCATGGTGGGTAGTATTATTTCATACCTAAACTAGGTTTTTATATTTAAGTTATTATGACCTAGGCATTTCACAGGTTGGTTCAATATTTAAGGTATAAGGTATTTTTGGAAACGATTAATTAAAATAATTGCTTTTTCCCGGCGGGCGTAGCTCAATGGTAGAGCCCTAGCCTTCCAAGCTAGTCATGTGGGTTCGATTCCCATCGCCCGCTTTTTAGATTAAGATTTGTAGCTTTTGAGAGATTGAAGCAGGTTTTTTGGCCTAGTATTGTTTTTTACAGTTGATAATGTATTGTTTCGGATTATAACATAGATTTTGCCGGACAAGCACGCATAGGCCGTTTCTTCGTGGTGGTTGATTTTTTAGGATATCAAATGAAATTGTGATTTATTTCATTTGACATTTGAATTTTTTTTGTTATATTTGAAAAATTCTGGTTTTTTTGGAAGAGCGTGCTTGGCGAAGCAGAAGAATGGTCGTATTTTGTTGGAAAACAGACATTTGCTGCTGTAGCTCAGTGGTGGAGCACGTCCTTGGTAAGGACGAGGTCATGGGTTCAAATCCCATCAGCAGCTCCATATAAAATGTTAAGGTATAAATTTTTGGGGTTATTGTTTTTAAGGTAATTAATGATAATGATAATGCAAAAGAGGGGTAGCTAATGGCTAAAGAAGTATTTCAGCGAACGAAGCCGCATTTAAACATAGGAACGATAGGGCATGTGGATCATGGGAAGACGACATTAACGGCGGTAATAACGCACGTATTGTCAAAGCAGGGATTGGCGAAGGACAGGCCGTTTGATTCGATAGACAAGGCGCCGGAAGAGAGGGAGAGGGGTATAACGATAGCGATATCGCATGTGGAGTATGAGACGGCCAAGAGGCATTATGCGCATGTGGACTGTCCCGGTCATGCTGACTATGTAAAGAATATGATAACGGGAGCGGCACAGATGGATGGGGCGATATTGGTGGTGAGTGCTCCGGATGGTCCGATGCCGCAGACGCGGGAGCACATATTGTTGTCGAGGCAGGTAGGTGTGCCGAAGATAGTGGTGTTTCTGAATAAGGTGGATATGCTTGAAGACCAGGAGTTGTTGGAGTTGGTGGAGATGGAGGTGCGGGAGTTGTTGAGCAAGTATGACTTTCCTGGAGATGAGATACCGGTGGTGAAGGGTTCAGCGCTGAAAGCGGCCGAGTGTGGATGTGGGGGTGCGGAGTGTGCAAGTTGTGGCCAGATATTGAAATTGATGGAGGCGGTGGATTCTTATTTGCCTGATCCTGTGAGGGAGATAGACAAGCCGTTTTTGATGTCCGTGGAGGATGTGTTTAGTATAAAGGGACGTGGTACGGTAGGGACTGGCAGGGTTGAAAAGGGCAAGGTGAAGGTAGGAGACGAGGTGGAGATTGTAGGGATTAAGAAGGATATAAAGAAGACGGTTGTTACCGGTGTTGAGATGTTCAATAAGACGTTGGAGGAAGGGCAGGCGGGTGATAACCTGGGGCTGTTGCTGAGGGGAGTGGAGAAGGATGATTTGGAGCGTGGGCAGGTGTTGGCAAAGCCGGGAAGTATAACGCCGCATACGAAATATGAAGCGGAGGTGTATATATTAACGAAGGAAGAGGGTGGGAGGCATACGCCGTTTTTTAATGGATACCGGCCTCAGTTTTACTTTAGGACGACGGATGTGACCGGTGTGGTGACGTTGACGGGTGGGGCGGAGATGGTGATGCCGGGGGATAATGTGAAGATTGATGTGGAGTTGGTGACGCCGATAGCGATGGATGAGGGGTTGCGGTTTGCAATTCGTGAGGGTGGAAAGACGGTGGGCGCCGGTGTCGTTACAAAAATTGTTGCTTAAAAAAATGTAGTTTTGAGGGAGTGTGGATGCGAGAGTATATTACCCTGGTTTGCCGGGAATGTTCCAGTAGGAACTATAGAACGCCTAAAAAATCGAAACAGGCGGAAAAGTTGGAATTAAAAAAGTTTTGTAAGAACTGTGGAAGACATGTGTTCCACAAGGAATATAAAAAATAGTATTTTGTGTTGGTATAAATAAAGGTCTGTAGCTCTAATTGGTAGAGCACCGGACTCCAAATCCGGGTGTTGGGGGTTCGAATCCCTCCAGACCTGCCATTTATTATTTTCAATCTTAGATCAAGAATAAAAGATAAGCTAATGTCATTGTTTGCTATTCATAAAAAGGGGCAAGGTTCTTATAGCAGGGTGATTGTCGGTATTGCATTAGGATTGCTTGCTCTGTTTGCTTCCATTTCGCTGTATAATGTCTTGATAGGATTGCCAAGTATAGCTGAAAATGCCAGGGTTCCCCTTGTGGATATTGAAATTACTTGGGGATTGATTTCTTCTGTCGCACTTTTTGTTTTTCTTGGTTATTTAATTTGTATTTTGGTTGCTGGGTTTAAGACGGGGCTTAAGCCTATTGATGGGAGTGGTAAAAAAGCAGTAGAATTTTTAGTTGAGACTCAAAGCGAGCTTCAGAAAGTAACATGGCCTACAAGGTATGAGCTGATTGGTTCCACGATTGTTGTAATCATATCGGTTGTTGTGATAGGGTTTTTTATCTTGGGGGTAGATTGGGTTGTATCCTTTTTTATGGAGTATATAGGGGTGCTATAAAGCTCATAGATTCGAGTGTGAGTTGTAAATATCGCTTTTGGTTTTCTTGAATTAAAGAGATCGCATCATTTTTTCAACTCGTTAAATTCCTGCCTGGATCGCATGTGATATAATCGCGTTGAATTATTGGAAAACGGGAAAATTTTCTGGGTTTTTGTAGGTTTATAGTTAGATGTCAAAAGAATGGTTTGTTTTGCGGGTGCAAAGCAATAAAGAAGACAAGGTTCGGGATAGTTTGTTAGAGCGTATAAAAGCTCAGGGTTTGGAGAACTTGGTTGCAAATGTGCTGGTACCAAGCGAAAAAATATCAGAGGTTAAAGGTGGTAAGAAGAGAGTATCAGAACGGAAGATATATCCCGGATATATAATGGTAGAGATTGAGGTTGACGAAAAAGGCCAAATTCCAAAAGAAGTTTGGTTTCTGATTCGTGAAACTTCTGGTACGGGTGATTTTATTGGTGAGCAGAATAAACCGGTGCCTATGACTAGGTATGAGGTTGAAAAACTTCTTTCTGATTTGGAGCAAAAAGAAGAGAAGCCTCGCGCAAAAATTGAATTTCATGAAGGAGAGAAGGTAAGGATTAAAGAAGGACCGTTTGAAAATTATGATGGAATAGTAGAAGAGGTTTTGCCTGCGAGCGGTCGCGTTAAAGTTATGCTAACAGTATTCGGAAGGGCAACGCCGGTTGAATTGGAATATTGGCAGGTAGAGTCAATCTAATTGTAGGAGAATATAATGGCAAAGGAGATTTTAACAAAAATTAAATTGCAGTGTCCAGGGGGACAAGCAACCCCTGCACCTCCGGTGGGTCCTGCACTTGGGCAGCACGGAGTTAATATCGGGCAATTTGTAAAGCAGTTTAATGATAGAACAAAAGACTTGCAAGGTGTTGTGACTCCTACAGAAATTACGGTGTTTAAAGATAAATCGTTTACTTTTATAATAAAGTCTCCACCTGCATCTGTGTTATTAAAGCAAGCTGCTGGTATTGTGAAAGGTTCTTCTGCTCCAAATAAGCTGAAGGTTGGGCAAGTTAGCAGGCAACAGATTAAAGATATAGCTGCAAGAAAATTGGCAGATTTAAATGTCAGCAATTTAGAAAGTGCAATGAAGATAATAGAAGGCACTGCCAATACTATGGGAATTAAGGTGATAGATTAGTGTTAAAGCGTAGAGGAATTGTGGTTATTAAGAAGGATTTATAAAATGAAAAGAAGTAAAAGATATTCAGAATCTTTGAAACATATCGACATAAAGAAAAAATACGAATTGGAGGATGCTCTAAAGCTTCTTAAATCTCTAAAAACAGCAAAGTTCGATGAAAGTGTGGAAATTGTGATGAAGTTGGGTATTGATGCAAAACAATCGGACCAGCTTGTTAGAGGAGCTATTTCTCTGCCAAAGGGTATCGGAAAAAGTTTAAAGGTGATAGTTTTTGCGACGGGGGAAAAAGCTGCTATTGCGAAAAATGCAGGAGCGGAAGAGGTAGGTGCTGAAGATTTGGTGAAAAAGGTTGAAGGGGGATGGACGGCTTTTGATGTTGCCATTTCTACTCCTGACATGATGCGAATAGTTGGCAGATTAGGTAAGGTGTTAGGCCCCCAAGGGAAGATGCCCTCTCCTAAGTCGGGAACCGTAACTGATGATGTGGAAACAGCGGTTAAGGAATTTAAAGCGGGCAAAATTGAATTTAGAAATGATGCAGGGGGAAATGTTCATGCGATTGTTGGAAAGCTGTCATTTTCAGTTTCAGATCTTGCCGATAACATAGGTACGTTTATTAAGCACATATTAAACTTGCGTCCCTCGGCAGCAAAAGGGACGTATCTCGAGAAGGTTTCATTGTCTTCGACGATGAGTCCGGGGGTAATGTTACAAATTTAATTTCAAAATACGTAGCAAAGGGAAGCGGGCTGAACAATGCCAAATGAATTAAAAGAACTCATATTAAAGGAAATGGTTTCTCGTTACAATGATACGAGCAGTTGTCTGGTAGTTGGATATAGAGGCGTTACTGCTTTGCAGTTTAATCAGCTGAGAAATGAATTATGGCAGAAGAAGATATTTATGGAAGTTGTAAAAAATTCTCTTGCTGCAATTGCATTTAAGGAAACAGGCAGAACGGAAGTAATTGGTTTGCTTGACGGGCCTTCTGCTATTATAACGGGTGGTGATGACCCGGTGGTGATGGCTAAGGAGGCGGTTAAATTATCTGAGGAAATGCCATTTCTGGCATTGCGTGGTGGTATAGTGGATGGAGAGTTACTGTCAATTGATTCTATTAAAAATTTGGCAAAACTTCCTTCTTTGCCGGTGCTTAGAACTCAAATAGTAACGAGTATAAATGCCCCGGTTGTTGGAGTGGCCAGTGCGTTTAATAGTATATTGCGTAGTTTAGCTACTGTGTTTCAAGAGGTAAAAACACAAAAAGAAAAAAGTAATGGATGATTTGTATAGGATTTCCTGAAAGTTTAGGAGGGATAAAATGACACAAGTAGTGGAAGAAAAAGAAGTCGAGCCATCTGGTAAGATTGCTCAGGTACTCGACATTGTTGCGGGAATGACTTTGTTGGAGGCATCTGAATTGGTGAAGGCATTCGAAAAAAAATTCGGTGTTACTGCTTCCGCCGTTGCTGCGATGCCTGTTGGTGTGCCTGTTGCAGGTGGCACCGGGGCTGCGGCTGTAGCTGAAGAAAAGACATCCTTTGATGTTATCCTCAGTGAAGTTGGTGCAAATAAAATTCAAGTGATTAAAGCGGTTAGGGCGGAAACGAATTTAGGACTAAAAGAGGCTAAGGATCTTGTTGAAGGAGCGCCGAAACCTGTTAAGGAGGGAGTAACGAAAGAGGAGGCAGATAAGATTAAAAAATCATTGGAAGAAGCAGGTGCAAAAGTAGAAGTAAAATAGTATGTTTTTTTGCTAACTTTTAATATCCAGAAACTATATGGAAATACGCAATTACAGTAAAGTAGAAGAGGTTATAGAGCTTCAAAGCCTTATACAGATTCAAACAAAAGCATATAAATCTTTTTTGCAATCTGACATTCCGGCTTCAAAAAGGAAAAATATTGGCATTGAGGCTATTTTAAGAGAGACATTCCCCGTAAGTAATTATGATGGGAACATAACGTTACATTATGTCAAATATGAATTAGGAAAACCGCGATATACACAAGAAGAATGTAGGCAGTTGCGATTGACATATGGGAGGCCTTTTCGTGTTTGGTTGCGTCTGGATAAAGAAGAACCGATAGAAGAAGAAGTTTACTTGGGAGAAATTCCTGTAGTTATAGGAGGGGGAGAGTTTATCATAAACGGTACGGAGAGGGTGATCGTTGCCCAGTTGCATCGTTCTCCGGGTGTGGATTTTATCGAGGAATTTTATGCAGAGAAAAGATTGCATTCATGCAGGATAATTCCTGAACGGGGAAGTTGGATTGAATTGGAGGTGGGCAAAAAGGATGTACTTACTGTCAGGATAGACCAGAGTGGGAAATTGCCTGCAACTTGTTTCCTCAGGGCATTATCATCTGAATATGCAAATGATGAGGATATTATCCGTTTGTTTCATGAAATTGAAACGGTGAAAATTACAGATTATGATGTGGCTACAAAATTGAGAGGCAGGTTTACTGCTGAGAAAATTGTTAATCCTGAAACTGGAGAAATATTGTTGGATGCGGGACGACAATTTTCTGATTCTACAATTAAAGCAATAACCGACCTGAAAATAAAACAAGTAGATGTGATCAAAAAAGTAGAGGATAATTTAATATTGAACTCTTTAGAGTCTGACTTTACAAAATCCCATGAGGATGCATTATTGAAAATTTATGCGCGGTTTAGACCTGGTAATCCTCAACAAGTAGAAAAAGCAAAACAATTATTTTATGATAAATTTTTCGATGAAAAGAGATATAGGTTAGGGCCTGTGGGCAGATTTAGGTTAAATAGGAAGTTGGGTCATGAAATCGATTCATCTAAAATGACTTTACAAAAAGAGGATTTTGTAGAAGCTATTAGATATTTAATGAAATTGAGAAAAAATACTCCGGGGGCCTCTATTGATGATATTGATAATTTAGGCAACAGAAGGCTTAGGACAATAGATGAACTGGTTGGGGAGGAGTTGCGAAAGGGCTTTCTGAAGCTGAGAAGAACCATACAGGAAAGATTAAGCGTAAAGGAGACTGAACAGTTAACACCGCGTTCTTTGGTAAATTCAAAAACAATATTTTCTGCGATCGATTATTTTTTCAGTAGGAGTGAGCTTTCACAGGTCTTGGATCAAACAAATCCTCTGGCACAGTTAACCCATGAAAGAAGATTAAGTGCATTGGGTCCTGGAGGTTTAAACAGGAAGAGAGCCGGGTTTGAGGTAAGAGATGTTCATGTTTCTCATTACGGAAGAGTGTGCCCTATAGAAACTCCTGAAGGTACGAACATTGGTTTGATAGCCTCATTGAGCATATATGCTACTATAGACGAGTACGGGTTTCTAATCACACCATATCGTACAATAGAAAAAGGAAAGCTTTCGAAAGATATAGTTTATTTACGAGCAGATGAGGAAGAAGGTCGCTTGATAGCACCAGCAGACGTTTTGATTAGTAATAAAGATAAATTGGACAAAACGGATGTGTTGTGCCGGCATAATGGTGATTTTAAGCAGATAGGTTTCAAGGATGTAAACTATATGGACGTTTCTCCTAAACAATTGGTAGGTGTTTCGGCAAGTTTAATACCATTTTTAGAGCACAGCGATGCCAATAGGGCTCTTATGGGGTCTAATATGCAAAGGCAAGCTGTTCCTTTATTAAAAACAGAGCCTCCTGTTATTGCGACAGGTATGGAGAAGGTGGTCGCTAAAAACTCAAGCATGACCGTTCAGGCTGAAAGAACGGGTATTGTTACAAAGGTGTCCGCTGATGAGATTATTATAGATAATAATGATATTTATAAACTAAGAAAATTTGTAGGATTAAATGAAGGTACCTGCTTAAACCAGAAACCTATAGTTACTGAAGGCCAAAAAATCAAGAAGGGCGATGTCATTGCTGATGGAGCGGCTACATGCCTCGGTGAACTTAGTTTAGGGAAAAATGTATTGGTGGCATTTATGACATGGGATGGATATAATTTTGAAGATGCAATGGTGATAAGTGAGGCTTTACTTAAGGATGATCGATTTACTTCAATTCATAGGGATGAGTTTGAAGTAGAAATACGTGAAACAAAACTAGGGAGAGAAGAATTTACCCGTGATATTCCAAATGTTTCGGAGAAAGCATTAAGAAATTTGGATGAAAATGGGATAATTCGGGTCGGAACAAAGGTAAAACCTGGTGATATTTTGGTAGGAAAGATAGCGCCTAAAAGCAGGAGCGAACTGTCGCCGGAGGAAAAGTTGTTGCATGCTATTTTTGGGCGTGCTGGTGAGGACGTTAAAAATGAATCATTAGAGGTTCCCTCTGGTATGGAAGGGATTATTATAAATACTCAGGTTTTTTCCAGGAAATCGTATATTTCAGAAGATAAAAGGCAAAAGATACAAAAAGAAGTAAGCGAAATAGAGGCAAAGTATGATGAAATTATCTCCAAAGAATTTACAAAAATGTTAAAAGCTATAAATACTGAGATTGGGGAAGAACTTGTAGATGTTCAAACCGGACAGGTTTATAAAGTAGAGCGGGGAATGTCCGAAAAGATGTTACTCGCAATGGAAGAACATTTCAATATTGAAAATATAGCCTTTAGCGGTAAAAAGAAAAAGGAAACGGCGCTTGAAATTTCCCAATCTTATAAAAAAAAGATTGAAGAATTAAAAGAAGAGAGAGATGGAAAAGTGAATCAGCTAAAGCGGGGCGATGAATTGCCGACAGGAGTATTGGAACTTGCAAAGGTTTCCATTGCGACGAAGAGAAAACTTTCGGTAGGTGATAAAATGGCTGGCAGGCACGGGAACAAAGGTGTGATTTCCAAAATACTTCCTGAAGAAGATATGCCATTCTTGGCTGATGGTACAAGGGTAGAGATGCTTTTAAATCCTTTGGGGGTTCCTTCTAGGATGAATGTGGGACAAATCCTGGAAACCCATTTGGGATGGGCAGCCAAAAAGCTTGGTTTTCAGGCAATTACTCCCATCTTTGAGGGTGCTTTTGAGGAAGAGGTGAGGGAAACACTTAAAGAAGCTGGGTTACCGGAAGATGGAAAGGCGGTGTTATATGATGGGCGTACCGGAGAACCTTTCGGGCAAAAAGTTGCTGTGGGGTATATGTATATGCTGAAACTACACCATTTGGTCGATGAAAAAGTACATGCAAGGGCGACAGGGCCATATTCGTTAATTACTCAACAGCCTTTGGGTGGTAAGGCTAGATTTGGTGGACAGAGATTTGGAGAGATGGAGGTATGGGCGCTTGAGGCATATGGTGCCGCTCATAATCTGCAGGAGTTGCTTACGGTAAAAAGTGATGATGTGGAAGGAAGAACAAAGATTTATGAATCTATGGTAAAAGGTGAAAATACGTTGGAGGCGGGTACCCCGGCATCCTTTGAAGTTCTTTCAAATGAAATTGCAGGGTTGGGGTTGAATTTAAAGTTGGAAAAGAAAAAGGCGGATTTATTAAAAGTGTAGGTTGTAACTATGACAGAATTAGTATACGAAAAAATAAATGAATATAGCTCGGTAAAAATATCTTTAGCTTCACCTGATGACATACGAGGTTGGTCTTATGGAGAGGTTAAAAAACCAGAGACTATCAATTATCGTACCTACAGGGCAGAGAAAGATGGTTTATTTTGTGAACGTATTTTTGGTCCTGAACGTAATTGGGAATGCTTTTGTGGAAAATATAAGGGGATTAAGCATAAAGGGATAGTCTGTGATAGGTGCGGGGTCAAAATAACCCACTCTCGCGTGAGAAGAAAGCGAATGGGACACATAAATTTGGCAGCTCCAGTCGTTCATATTTGGTTTTTTAAGGCAATGCCGTCACGCTTGGGTACCCTTTTGGGAATGAAAACTACATCGTTAGAGAGAATTATCTACTTTCAGGGATATGTAGTTATTGACCCTGGCAGTACAACGCTTAAAGAATATCAGGTTCTTAGCGAAGATGAATACAAGACAAATAAAGAAAAATTTGGAGAGCAATCTTTTGTGGCGGCAATGGGCGCCGAGGCGATCCGGCTGTTACTGCAAAATCTTGATTTAGTTACATTGTCAAAAGAATTGCGAGAGGAACTTGGTCGTACCCGTTCAAAACAACGCGCCAAAGAAATAATAAAGAGGTTAGAAATAGTGGAGGCATTTCGCGATTCAGACAACAAACCGGAGTGGATGGTTTTGAGTGTGATTCCTGTGATCCCACCAGATCTGAGGCCATTAGTGTTGTTGGAAAGCGGGAATTTTGCTTCCTCAGATTTAAACGATTTATATAGAAGGATTATTAACAGAAACAATCGTCTGAAAAAATTAATAGACCTTAATGCTCCCGAAGTAATTATAAGAAACGAAAAAAGAATGCTTCAGCAGGCGGTTGATGCTTTGTTTGATAATACAAGGGGAAAACGTCCTGTGCTTGGAAGTAATAATAGGCCTTTAAAGTCTCTGACAGATATGATAAAAGGCAAACAAGGCAGATTTAGAGAAAATTTGCTTGGAAAACGAGTGGATTATTCTGCACGCTCTGTGATTGTTGTGGGACCAGAATTGAAATTGCATCAGTGTGGGTTGCCCAAAAAAATAGCATTGGAACTATTCCAACCATTCATAATAAGAAGGTTAAGAGAATTTGGTTATGCGGATACGATAAAAAGCGCAAAAAAAATGCTTAGCAGGAAAGATAAAGAAGTGTGGGATATTCTTGAAGATGTGGTAAAGAGAAGGCCTGTATTGCTTAATAGAGCCCCCACGCTTCACAGGATGGGTATCCAGGCCTTTGAGCCCATTCTTGTGGAAGGTAATGCGATAAAACTTCATCCGTTAGTTTGCCGTGGTTTTAATGCTGATTTCGATGGAGATCAAATGGCTGTTCATTTACCGTTATCCATTGAAGCACAGGCGGAAGCGATTACTCTTATGTTGTCGACTAACAATATCTTTTCGCCGGCTTCCGGTGAGCCTATTATTGTACCATCTCAGGATATTGTTTTAGGATGTTATTATCTGACGGCAAGTATACAAAACGATTCAGAGGAAAAGCCGAAGAGATTTAGTGGTACTGCTGAGGTTATATACGCCTTATCAGTGAATAGATTACACTTACACGATAAAGTGGAGATAAAATTAAGGCAACTTGAGAGTGTTAATGACCGCTTCGGGAAGGAAGAACCGGTAAATGGATTGTGTAAGACAACTGCAGGCCGTGTTATATTTAATAGTATATTGCCTGAAGGAATGCCTTTTTACAATTATCCGCTGGATCAAAAGGGGATAAGCAGGATAATTCAGGACTGCTATAAATTACTTGGAAGAGAGAAAACCATTACCTTGTTAGATGACATAAAAGAGATTGGATTTAAAGAATGTACGAAAGCCGGACTTTCATTTTCGATAAGTGATGTTAAGATGCCTGAGAAAAAAAAGGAAATAATTGATAAAACTCAGGAAGAAATTGAAAAGATACAGAAGCTATACAGAAAAGGTATTATTACCGAGGGAGAGCGATATAATCAGATTATTGATGCTTGGACTTACGCTGGTGAGAGAATAGCCGAGGAAATGATGGGTGCACTCAAAAATGATACTAGAGGTGGTAAGCCGTACTTGAACCCTGTCTATCTTATGTCGGCTTCAGGGGCTAGGGGAAGTTCTCAACAATTAAGACAGCTTGCAGGTATGCGGGGTTTAATGGCAAAGCCCTCGGGGAAAATAATTGAGACACCCATAAAGGCAAATTTTAGAGAGGGGTTAGGAGTATTGGAGTATTTCAGCTCTACTCATGGAGCAAGAAAAGGTTTAGCGGATACGGCTCTAAAGACAGCAGATTCCGGTTACTTGACGAGGAAATTGGCGGATGTTGCACAGAATGTAGTAATAACTGCCCGTGATTGCGGCACCAAGAATGGCATCACAAAAAGTGTAATTTATAGGGGAGAAAAAATTGAAGTTCCTCTCAGCAAGGCAATAACAGGAAGGGTTGCAAGAAACAATATCGTAGATTTAGTTAAAGATGAAGTAATCGTCAGAGAAAACGATTTAATTACCGAAGAAAAGGCAAAAAAAATTGAAGCATTGGGATATGAAAAAATAAGAGTACGATCTCCGTTGACCTGTGAGATGGCTTTAGGGCTTTGTTCAAAATGTTATGGGATGGACTTGTCAAGAGGTGAACTCGTAGAGGAAGGTATGGCTGTGGGGATCATTGCTGCTCAGTCAATTGGCGAACCTGGTACCCAATTGACCATGAAAACTTTCCACATTGGTGGTACTGCTACCCGCTCGGTGGAAGAATCTGAGGCAAAAGCGAAGCGTGCAGGGAAGATAAAGTACAATAATTTGAATGTCGTAAAAAATCCGCAAGGTAAAAACGTCGCTATTAACACAAGCGGGGAAATATTAATCATAGATGCGAAAGGTCGGCAAATCGAAAAACATTCGGTGGGGCTTGGTACAGAAGTGTTAGTTAAGGAAGACGATAGTGTTGTCGTGCGGCAGGTATTGACCCGATGGGATCCTCACATGGTACCTATTTTAGCTGAAATGTCAGGTTCCATTCGTTTTGAAGATATTGAAATAGGCAAAACTGTGAGAGAAGAGTCTGATGCTTCTACCGGATTTAGGCGTAAGGTAATTATGGAACATAAGGGTGATTTGCATCCGCAAATTATCATCGAGGATGAGACGGGTAAAATTTTAGGGTTATATCCAATACCGGAAAAGGCCCATTTGGAGGTAGAGGAAGGAGAGAAGATCACCCCTGGTACTTTGCTTGCCAAAACACCGAGAGAGATTTCCAGGACGGAAGATATTACGGGAGGTTTGCCGCGGGTTGCTGAAATCTGTGAAGCGCGAAAACCAAAAGATCCTGCTGTGATGAGTGAAATTGAAGGAATAGTGGAGTTGGGGGAAAAGCGGCGTGGTAAACGCACGATAATAGTTAGAGGGGAAGGTGGCATGGAGATTGAACACCTTGTTCCGAGAGGTAAACATTTAAAGGTACATAGGGGCGATCCTGTTAAAGCGGGAAGTCCTCTGGTGGAAGGACCGCTGATTTTACAGGATATTTTAAGGATATGTGGCGAGGAAGAATTGCAAACATACATGTTAAAAGAAGTTCAAAATGTGTATCGTTCTCAAAATGTGCCGATTGATGACAAACATATTGAAATCATAATTTGTCAAATGCTCAGGAAAGTGAAAATAGAGGATGCCGGGGACACTAATTTTCTGCCTGGTCAAATTATTGACAAATTTAAGTTTAGAGAAGAAAACAAAAAAATAAAAGAAATGGGTGGAAAACCTTCAACGGCAAAGCCGTTATTATTGGGCATTACGAGGGCATCTTTGCAGGCGGAGAGCTTCATTTCTGCTGCTTCTTTCCAGGAAACAACAAAAGTTTTAACAAGAGCTGCACTTGAAGGAAAAGTGGATAATCTGGTCGGATTAAAAGAAAACGTAATCCTTGGTCATTTGGTTCCTGCCGGAACGGGATACAAATCATATAATGCACTTTCAGCAGTTCCAACAAGTGAGGTTACTATTAAAGAAATAAGTAAACAAAACGAAGAGTTATTGGAATCAACGTTATAAAGGACGGATGAGATTATGCCTACAATAAATCAATTAATAAGAAAAGGTCGAAAGAAAGTAAAAAATAAGAGCAAAAGCCCCGATTTAGAAAAATGTTCACACAAAAAGGGTGTTTGCCTTCAGGTTATGACAAGAACGCCGAAAAAGCCAAATTCAGCTTTGAGAAAGGCTGCAAGGGTAAGGCTGTCAAATGGCAGGGAAATAAGTGCTTATATTCCTGGAGAGGGTCATAATTTACAGGAACACTCAATTGTATTGATTAGGGGAGGACGTGTAAGAGATCTTCCCGGTATTAAATATCACATAGTACGTGGAACATTAGATTGTGCAGGCGTGAACGGCAGGAAACGTTCCAGATCTAAATACGGTACGAAAACCCCTAAATAGGTTTTTAATTTTGGAGAATTGAATGTATGGCACTAGCGTATAGAAGTACAGAAATATTTTTACAACCAGATATAAGATATAAGAGTAAGTTGGTATCAAAATTTATTAACTGCCTTATGAAAAACGGAAAGAAGAGTACGGCAGAAAAAATATTTTACAGTGCTATGAATGTTATAGAAAAAAAGATATCCGATGTAACTCCTATAGAACTTTTTGAAACCGCTGTTAATAACGTTAAGCCTTTGGTAGAGGTTCGGTCGAAACGTGTTGGTGGGGCAACGTATCAGGTGCCGGTTGAAGTGCCAAGGCAAAGGCAGGTAGCCTTAACGATACGGTGGATAATAGAAGCTGCTAAGAGCAAAAAAGGGCGCCCTATGTTTCAGCGGTTAGCAGATGAGTTGATTGATGCTTATAAAAAACAAGGTATATCTATAACCAAAAGAGAAAATACTCATAAAATGGCAGAGGCTAATAAGGCATTTGCACATTTTGCATGGTCAAAGTTTTAATTGAGGGTAGGTTGAAAAAATGAAGTTTGAAAAAATGAGAAACATAGGAATTGCTGCACATATTGATGCGGGCAAAACGACAACATCAGAGCGGATACTATATTATACGGGCAGATCGCATAAGATGGGGGAGGTTCATGACGGAACTGCAGTCATGGACTGGATGGAAGAGGAGCAAAAAAGGGGTATTACTATTACCTCTGCCGCTACTACATGTAGCTGGAATGATTATCAAATTAACCTGATTGATACTCCGGGACACGTAGATTTTACCGTAGAGGTGGAAAGATCGCTTCGAGTTCTGGATGGTGCGGTATGCGTGTTTTGTGGTGTTGGTGGTGTAGAAGCACAATCGGAAACAGTGTGGAGGCAAGCAGATAAGTATAAGGTGCCTAGGATTTGTTTTGTAAACAAAATGGATCGTGTTGGGGCAGATTTTTATAAGGTTGTTGATGAAATTAACGAAAGACTTGGTATTACGGCAATTCCTATACAAATGCCAATTGGTAAAGAGCAGGACTTTAAAGGTGTAATTGACATTGTTCGGATGAAAGCCAGGATATACTCTGATGAAGAAGATAAATTAGGAGTAAATTTTTCAGATGAAGAAATTCCTGCGGAGCACAAGAAAGAAGCGGAAGAGCAGCGGGAAAAAATGATTGAAGCTTTAGCAGAGCATATCGATTGGTTGACAGAAAAATTCCTGGAAGGAAAAGAAATTACAACCGAGGAGATAATGAGGGCTATCCGGGAGGGAACGATTAATTTGAATTTTGTTCCTGTATTGTGTGGTTCGGCATTTAAGAAAAAAGGTGTTCAGTTGTTACTTGATGCAGTATGTGATTACTTGCCATCTCCGCTTGATAAGGAAGCTATCGTTGGTATCAATCCTAAAACAAATGCTGAAATTTCAAGAAAACCGCTCACAGAAGAACCATTTAGCGCGCTGGCTTTCAAGATTGCTTCTGATAAACATGGTGATTTGACCTTTATACGTGTGTATTCCGGGAAATTAAGTTCCGGATCAAGGGTATTAAATCCAGGAAAAGATAAGAAGGAATTGATAAGCCGTATATACAAAATGCATGCAGCTACAAGAGAGCAGGTGAATGAGATAAGTGCTGGTGAAATATGTGCGGTTATTGGTCTTAAAGATACGGTAACCGGCGATACACTTTGTGATTTGGATAACCCCATATTATTAGAAAAAATGGAGTTTCCCGAGACCGTAATCTCAATGGCAATTGAGCCTAAATCTGATAAAGAAAAAGAAAAACTGGGAATGGTTTTAGCGAAATTAGCGAAAGAAGATCCTACTTTCAGAACACATATGGACAAGGAAACGGGGCAAATGATTATTTCCGGAATGGGGGAATTACATCTGGAAGTAATTAAGAACAGGATGTTGAGTGAATATAATGTGGATGCAAACGTAGGTGCTCCGAAGGTATCGTATCGGGAAACAATAAGGAAAAAAGTTGAGGTCGAAGGCAAATTTGTTCAACAAACAGGCGGACACGGGCAATATGGACATGTGTGGATTATTTTAGAACCATTTGGTGAGGGTGAAGAACCAGTCACTTTTGTAGATGCGATAGTTGGTGGTAAGATACCGAAACAATTTGTAAGATCTGTAGAAAAAGGTGTTAGGGAAACTGCTACATCTGGTGTTGCCGGAGGACCGCCATTAATTAATATAAAAGTAACATTGACAGATGGGTCTACACATCCGGTAGATTCTTCTGATTTGGCATTTTACACAGCGGCATGTATTGCATTAAGAAAGGGTGTGGAAATGGCAAATTCAGTATTGTTGGAACCTATAATGTCTATAGAAATTACTGTTCCGGAGCAATACATGGGTGACGTAATCAGTGAAATTCATAGTCGCAGAGCAAATATCATAGAAATGGGCACCAAAGGAAATATTAGGATTATTAAAGGTGAAGTTCCCCTTGCAGAGATGTTTGGCTATGCGACGACTTTGCGGTCTATTACTCAAGGAAGAGGTACATATACCATGGAACCTTTGGAATACAGGCCTGCGCCTGCAAAAACGGTTGGCAGTGTTGCATAACGTATTTATCAATAAAATATTGGAGGTTTAAATTCATGGCTAAAGAAGTATTTCAGCGAACGAAGCCGCATTTAAACATAGGAACGATAGGGCATGTGGATCATGGGAAGACGACATTAACGGCGGTAATAACGCACGTATTGTCAAAGCAGGGATTGGCGAAGGACAGGCCGTTTGATTCGATAGACAAGGCGCCGGAAGAGAGGGAGAGGGGTATAACGATAGCGATATCGCATGTGGAGTATGAGACGGCCAAGAGGCATTATGCGCATGTGGACTGTCCCGGTCATGCTGACTATGTAAAGAATATGATAACGGGAGCGGCACAGATGGATGGGGCGATATTGGTGGTGAGTGCTCCGGATGGTCCGATGCCGCAGACGCGGGAGCACATATTGTTGTCGAGGCAGGTAGGTGTGCCGAAGATAGTGGTGTTTCTGAATAAGGTGGATATGCTTGAAGACCAGGAGTTGTTGGAGTTGGTGGAGATGGAGGTGCGGGAGTTGTTGAGCAAGTATGACTTTCCTGGAGATGAGATACCGGTGGTGAAGGGTTCAGCGCTGAAAGCGGCCGAGTGTGGATGTGGGGGTGCGGAGTGTGCAAGTTGTGGCCAGATATTGAAATTGATGGAGGCGGTGGATTCTTATTTGCCTGATCCTGTGAGGGAGATAGACAAGCCGTTTTTGATGTCCGTGGAGGATGTGTTTAGTATAAAGGGACGTGGTACGGTAGGGACTGGCAGGGTTGAAAAGGGCAAGGTGAAGGTAGGAGACGAGGTGGAGATTGTAGGGATTAAGAAGGATATAAAGAAGACGGTTGTTACCGGTGTTGAGATGTTCAATAAGACGTTGGAGGAAGGGCAGGCGGGTGATAACCTGGGGCTGTTGCTGAGGGGAGTGGAGAAGGATGATTTGGAGCGTGGGCAGGTGTTGGCAAAGCCGGGAAGTATAACGCCGCATACGAAATATGAAGCGGAGGTGTATATATTAACGAAGGAAGAGGGTGGGAGGCATACGCCGTTTTTTAATGGATACCGGCCTCAGTTTTACTTTAGGACGACGGATGTGACCGGTGTGGTGACGTTGACGGGTGGGGCGGAGATGGTGATGCCGGGGGATAATGTGAAGATTGATGTGGAGTTGGTGACGCCGATAGCGATGGATGAGGGGTTGCGGTTTGCAATTCGTGAGGGTGGAAAGACGGTGGGCGCCGGTGTCGTTACAAAAATTGTTGCATAAAAACTGATTTTTAAATTGCTTTTTTGTAAATATGTGGTAATCTCAAAGACTTGAGTCTTTTTGGGGGTTTTAAGCTTTTTTGGGAGCGTAGAAGTGTTGGATCAAAAAATTAGGATACGAATGGAAGCATACGATCATAGGATATTAGACCAATCGGCATTAGAAATTGTTGAAACTGCAAAGCGTACCGGTGCAAAGGTTTTTGGTCCGATCCCCTTGCCGACACGCATTGAGAGATATACCGTATTGAGATCTCCGCATATCGATAAAAGGTCCAGAGAGCAATTCGAGGTAAGGACTCATAAAAGATTAATTGATATTTTGGAGCCTACGGCAAAAACAATGGATGCGCTGAACCGGATTAATATGCCTGCAGGTATTGAAATTAAAATAAAAGCGTAACTTTTATAATAAATTTATTAGCATAAGGTTTGATGAACATGTTGAATGGTTTGCTAGGTGAGAAAATTGGTATGACCCATATTTATTCCGAAGAGGGTGTTATTGTTCCTGTTACTTTGATAAAGGCGGGTCCTTGTAATATTTTACAGATAAAAATATTGGAGAAGGATGGTTATTCTGCGGTTCAGCTTGGATATGGGGATAAAAAGATGAAAAGGGCTAAGAAACCAGAAATTGGGCATGCTGCAAAGGCGTCTTTGGCTCCAAGCAGATTTGTCAGAGAGGTAAAACCTGATGCGGATGCTGATATCAAACATGGGCAAGCAGTAACGTTGGATATTTTTGATGATGTCAAAATGGTTGATATTGCTGGTATATCCAAGGGAAAAGGTTTTGCAGGCGTCATGAAAAGGTGGGGTATGAAAGGGGGGCCGGAAACGCATGGGTCTACAAGGCATCGATCGCCTGGGTCAATTGGTGCAGGTACTGATCCTGGGAGGGTTATTCGTGGGAAAAGGATGCCTGGAAGGCTGGGGGGAGAACGTGTGACGGTGAAGAATCTTGAAGTGGTTAAGGTTGATAAGAATAAAAACATTCTTTTTGTTAAAGGTGCAGTTCCAGGGCACAAAGGAAGTTATCTGATAATTAAAAAGGTTGTATAATTTATAGTCAAAAGGAAGTTATGGAAATAACAGTATATAATGAGGAAGGCAGGGAGATAGAAAGTCTGAAGGTTTCCGACAGCATATTGAATTCTCCTGTACGTTACAAATTGTTAAGGGATGTTGTGAGGATGTATGAGGCAAGTAAACGGCAGGGTACTGCTTCAACGAAAACAAGGGCTGAGGTTTCTGGAGGTGGAAAAAAGCCGTGGGCGCAAAAACATACGGGTAAGGCAAGGGCTGGTAGTAGCCGATCCCCTATATGGAGGGGTGGTGGTGTTGCTTTAGGCCCAAAACCAAGAGATTATTCCTATTCTATTCCAAAAAGGGCAAAGAAGCAGGCGTTGTTTTCTGCGCTGGCTTCTAAGTTTAAGGATGGTGAAGTGGTGGTGGTTGATGATTTGGATTTTAGTTTGCCAAAAACGAAACGGATGGTAACTCTGTTAAAGACTCTTGGGGTTTTAGGAGAAAGTTGTTTGATTGTGATATCAAAGGCAACGGAGGCGCTTTTGAAGTCTTCACGGAATATTCCTTCTGTGGAAATGATGGAGTGCGGTGATTTAAATGCATATGAGATTCTTAAGCCGAAGAAAATATTGATAACCAAACAGGCTTTGAGTTGTTTGGGTTAGGAGTATTGATTTATGGATAAATATCAGATTATTAAAGGGCCTTTAAGAACAGAAAAGAGTGTCGCAGATGGGGAGAGGGCAAATTCCTACCACTTTGAAGTAGATATAAAAGCGAATAAGGTTCAAATCAGAAATGCGATTGAAGGCCTTTTTAATGTTGAGGTGAATGGTGTCCGGACTTTGGTAAGAAAGGGAAAGGCAAGAAGGGTTAAGTTTATCATGGGAAAAACACAGGACTGGAAAAAGGCTATTGTTTCTTTAAAAGAAGGTCAGGCAATTGATTTTGGCTATTAAAGTTAAAAGATTGAGGTGTAAAAAGTTCTTATGGGTATAATCTATTACAAACCTGTAACCCCTGGCAGAAGATTTGCCAGTGTTTCAGATTTTTCGGAAATTACAAAGACGAAGCCAGAAAGGTCGTTAATTGAACCTGTAAAGAAAACCGGCGGCAGAAATTCCGAAGGCAAAATAACTGCGGGAAATATTGGGGGCGGGAGTAAGCGACAGTATAGAAGAATTGATTTTAAGCGGAGAAAAGATGATATCCCGGCCAAGGTAGCAAGCATTGAGTATGATCCGAATAGATCAGCGCGCATTGCTTTACTGCATTATGCCGATGGGGAGAAGCGCTACATCTTAGCTCCTGAAAATTTAAAAGTAGGGCAATCTGTTAAATCCGGTGAAAAGGTTGAGCCGGACATTGGGAATGCCATGCCTCTTAACAATATACCTTTGGGATTGGAGATTCATAATATAGAGTTGCGAGTTGGTCAGGGAGGTAAAATTGTTCGGTCTGCGGGGAGTGTTGCAAAATTGTTGGCAAAAGAAGGTGGATACGCCCACGTGTCTCTCCCATCGGGTGAAGTTAGGAAGATTTATGGTGCCTGCAGGGCTACAATTGGACAACTAGGTAATACAGAGCACGACAACATACGTTTGGGGAAAGCAGGTAGAAATAGATGGAAGGGGAGAAGGCCGCATGTAAGAGGTGTAGCAAAGAACCCTGTAGCACATCCAATGGGAGGCGGTGAGGGCAGAAGCGGTGGAGGCAGACACCCTTGCTCAAAGACCGGATTGCTTGCTAAAGGGGGAAAGACGAGAAAGAAGAGGGCGGTGAGTAGCAGATTTATAATTCGAAGAAGAAGGGTTGGGGCTAGGGGCAATTTGTAAACTTGAAAGCTATTAGGAGATTAGATGAGTCGTTCTATAAAAAAGGGACCATATATTGACAATAAATTGCTGAAAAAAGTTATGAAGCAAAAAGAGACTGGGGTTAAAGAACCCTTGCGTACGTGGGCAAGAAGTTGTACTATCGTACCTGAGTTCGTTTCGCATACCTTTATGATACATAATGGTAAGGTTTTTAATAAGCTTTTTGTTACAGATGATATGGTGGGCCATAAACTAGGTGAATTTTCTCTTACCAGAACGTTTAGGTCTCATGGTGGCAAGAAAAAGTAGTGCTTTATCGTTAGGTACTGTAGTGTTATAAATACGTATCTGAAAATTAATTTAGTATTGAAAGGTTACAATTAAATGGAATATAGATCATGTCATAGGTATGCAAAGATTTCACCGAGGAAGGCGCGTTATGTTATTGATCTTATTCGGGGTAAATCAGTAAATGATGCTTTGAGAACATTGAGATTGACGCAAAAGAGGGCATCATATATGGTTGATAAAGTAATCAGAGCGGCTTTGGCGGCTGCAAATGAGAATTTTTCTGCTGATGTTGAGTCATTATATGTAAAACAGGCACTGGTTGATGGAGGTCCGAGTAGAAAGTGGTTTCGCCCAAGACCTCGTGGGATGTCTTCGCGGATTTTGAAACGTACAAGTCATATTACAGTCGTGTTGGCTGAAAAGGCTAAAGGGTAAAAAAAGAATAAAAGATAAGGAGTAGAAATGGGACAGAAGGCTTGTCCAATTGGCCTAAGGCTCGGAATCACGCAAGGATGGAAATCTGTTTGGTATGCAGATAAGAAATCTTTTGGTTCCTTGCTGGTTGAGGATTATAAAATACGTAAACTTATAAAGAAAAATTATAGCTTTGGCGGAATACCTTTCGTTGAAATTGAGAGGACCAGACAAGAGGCAAAAATAACACTTCATACTGCACGTCCTGGGTTGATAATTGGTAGAAAAGGTGCCGAAGTTGATAAACTTAAAGATGAAATACAGAAGTACATAGGGCGCGACGTTGTTGTTAAGATTAAAGAAATTACTAAACCCGAGCTTTATGCACAATTGGTAAGTGAGAATGTTGCCGAGCAGCTGGAAAGACGTGCATCATTTAGAAGGGCGATGAAAAAAGCAATGGAAGCATCTCTGAATGCAGGTGTTAAAGGTATGCGTGTTCAGGTTTCAGGTAGGTTGGGAGGTGCTGAGATTGCCAGGACTGAGAAGATTACGTACGGAAGTGTTCCGTTGCATACTCTGAGGGCAGATGTTGATTACGGTTTTGCTGAAGCAAAAACAACATACGGTGTAATCGGTGTTAAAGTTTGGTTATATAGAGGTCTGACAAGTTCAAAGGGGGAGGATACAAATGAGGTTAATGCCCAAAAGGGTGAAGTTTAGGAAATCTCAAAGAGGGAAAATTAAAGGAAATGCTACACGGGGTAATACCGTGTCTTTTGGTGAATTTGGCTTACAATCTTTAGAGCCAGGATGGATTACCGCTCAGCAAATAGAGGCGGGTAGAATCTCTGCAGCACACAGTATGCCAAAAGAAAGTAAATTAACAATAAGGATATTTCCACATAAGTCTGTAACATCTACACCAATTGAAACACGTATGGGTAAGGGTAAGGGTGAACCTGAATTTTGGGTTGCAGTGGTAAGACCTGGAACAATTCTGTACGAAATAAGCGGCATAAATGAAGAAGGGGCCAGGGAAACATTCTGTAGAATAGCGCATAAAATGCCTGTAAAAGTGAGGCTTGTGCGAAGGAGACGTACATTTTGAAGATCAGCGAGATAAGAGTGAAATCGAGACAGGAAATTGCTGAAGAGATTGATGCGACGAAAAGGGAGTTATTGAACCTTAAGTTTCAATGGCAAACGGGTGAGACTGGCAATACTTCCCAAAGGAAATTTATAAAAAAGAAAATTGCAAGGTTAAAAACTGTATTAAGAGAGATCGATTTAGGTATCAATAAGCATCTCGTTTCAGGAGAGTAATTATAGCAATGCAAACCGTTAGTGAAAAAAGAGGAAGAAGGAGAAAGTATGTTGGGAGTGTAATAGCGACGAAGATGCATAAAACAATATCCGTCGAAGTAATGCGTCTTGTAAAACATCCCAAATACGGAAAATATATTAAAAGGTCCACAGTCTATAAAGCACACGATGAAGAAAATAGTGCAAAGGTTGGGGATAAGGTGGAAATAATCGATTGTAGGCCACTTAGTAAAACTAAATTTACTAGATTAGTTCGTATTATTGAGAAGGCAAGGGCTTGATATTAGCTGGGGTGTGTTAAGATGATAATGGAACAAACAAGTTTGGACGTTGCTGATAACAGCGGGGCCAAAAGCGTAAAATGTATAAAGGTTTTAGGCGGCTCGCGGAGAAAATATGCGACGGTTGGAGATGTTATCGTAGTGGCAGTGAAAAAATCTATTCCCGGTGGCGTTGTTAAAAAGGGTGATGTTTGTAAGGGTGTTATTGTTAGGACGAAGAATAATGTGCGGAGAGAGGACGGGTCTTATCTAAAGTTTGATAAAAACGCAATTGTTATCGTTGATAATGATGGAAATCCGAGGGGAACTAGGATATTTGGTGCAGTAGCCAGAGAACTGAGGCAAAAAAATTTTATGAAAATAATTTCTTTGGCTGCTGAGGTTGTTTAATTGGCGTGAAAATAGAGGCGGTTAAAGAGGGAAACTGTGTAAATATGCATATTCGGAAAAATGATCTAGTATTGGTAATAGCTGGCAATGAGGCAGGTAAAACAGGAAAAGTAATGAAAGTATTGCCTGATAAAAATCGTGTGGTTGTAAAAGGAGTGAAGGTAATATATAAACATGTTAAGCCAAGCCAGAAAAATCCTCAAGGTGGGAGGATACAGAAGGAAACCTCAATATCTGCCTCAAATGTGTTGCCCGTTTGTCAGAATAAAAACTGTGAAAAAAGTGGCAAAGGGGTTAGAACAAAAAAGAAGATTTTAGAAAATGGTGGAAAATTACGTGTCTGTGTTTATTGTGGAGTAGAAATATCACCAGATGAGTGATAGTTTGGATTAATTATGGCAAGGTTATTAGAAAAATATAAAGAAGAGATAGTTCCGTATTTAAGGGAGAAGTTTTTGTTTAAAAACAACTTATCGGTGCCCAAAATACAAAAAGTGGTGATTAATATGGGCGTTGGAAAGGCGGTGGATAATAAAAATTTTCTTGATGAGGCGATAGGCCATCTGACAACAATAAGTGGTCAAAAACCAGCAGTTACTGTGGCGAGAAAATCAGTTTCAGGTTTTAAACTGAGAGAAGGCCAGGCGATTGGTTGTAAAGTAACGCTTCGCGGGGGAAGAATGTTTGAATTTATTGATCGTTTAATCAGTATCGTATTACCCCGGATAAAAGATTTTAGAGGCGTATCTCCAAAATCATTTGATGGGCAGGGAAATTATACCTTGGGTTTAACAGAACAGACGGTTTTCCCCGAGGTGAATATTGAAAAAGTTACGAATATACAGGGTATGGATGTTACTTTCGTGATAAGTGGCAAGTCTGATGAATGTTCTTATGAATTATTAAGATCATTAGGAATGCCTTTTCGGTCTGAATAAGGAGTGTAAATGGCAAGGAAATGTTTGATAGAAAAAGCGAATAGAGAGCCTAAATACAAGACGAGAAAATATAATAGGTGTAAATTATGTGGCCGGAGCAGAGCCTATTACCGTAAGTTTCAGCTATGCAGAATATGTTTTAGGGTACTTGCATTAAAAGGTGAGATACCTGGCGTTAAAAAAGCAAGCTGGTAAATTAGAAAGAGAATTATTGAAAAGGAATAATACATGTGTATGACGGATCCGATTTCAGACATGCTTACACGAATGAGAAATGCGAATATGATTCACCGGGAAAGTGTTGATGTTCCTGCTTCTAAAATAAAGCTGTCAATACTCAAGATTCTGAAGGATGAGGGTTACATAGCTGAATTCAAAGAAATTCCTGATGACAAACAAGGGGTTATCAGGGTTTATTTAAAATATGGAGCTCTGAAGCAAAAGGTTATTAATACACTTGTAAGGGAGAGTAAATCTAGCAGAAGGGTGTATAAAAGTGCTAAAGATATTGGGACGGTGTGTGGTGGATTTGGAGCAGCAATATATTCTACATCAAAAGGGATTATGAGCGACAAAGACTGCAGAAGGTTAAGAGTTGGTGGTGAACTTATTTGTACAGTATCATAATAAGTTTTATTTATTTGAGAGGCTAGGATGTCAAGAATAGGAAAGCAACCGGTTAAAGTACCAAAGGATGTTAAGGTAGTTATAAACAACAAGAATATCGATCTAAAAGGGCCTAAAGGCTCTTTAAATTTAAATATTCATCCGGGCATTATCGCGGAATATGCACAGGAAAAACAGCAGATTCAGTTGAAAAGAACTTCAGATGAAAAACGTTTTAAGGCTTTGCATGGATTAACTAGAGCATTGATTGCAAATATGATAACAGGCGTTGCAAAGGGGTTCGCTAAAGATATTGAAATTGTAGGTCTGGGATATAATGCTAAGGTGCAGGGTAGTGCGCTGATTTTGTCGTTGGGTTTTTCTCATCCTGTGAAGATGGAAATACCAAAAGATATAAAAGTCGAAGTTACAAATCCAACAAACCCTGCAAAATTAACTGTTTCCGGTATTGATAAGCAGCGGGTAGGCCAGTTTTCTGCATTGATAAGAGCTAAAAAACCTTCTGAGCCTTATAAAGGTATGGGAATAAAGTATGCCGGAGAGGTTATAAGGAGAAAAGCAGGAAAGGCTTTGGCTTCTGGTGGGTAGTATTTCGTTAAAAGGTAATTATTATGGATGCAATTAAAGAAAAAAGAAAAAAAAGAGCGAAACGGCATAAAAGAATTAGAAAGAAAGTAATTGGTACTTGTGAGAGGCCGCGGTTGAGTATTTACCGAAGTTTAAAGAACATTTATTGTCAGATTATTGATGATAATGAGGGGAAAACGTTGGTAGCTGTCTCTACGCTCACGCCGGAGGTAAGAGTGAGCGTAAAATATGGCGGAAACGTAAAAGCCGCTGAAGTTGTTGGAGAAAAATTGGCAGAAGAGGCGAAAAAGAAGGGAATTACGAAAGTAGTTTTTGATAGAGGCGGATATGATTATCATGGAAGAATTAAAGCGTTGGCTGAAAGTGCCAGGAAGAATAGTTTAATTTTTTAATAGTTTGTTAAGTATTACAAGGAGACACAGTTGGCACAACCAGAAGAACCTATTAATTTAGAAGAAACGGTTGTAAAAATTAATCGATGTACGACTGTAACCAAAGGCGGGAAGTCAATGAGTTTTAGTTCTCTCGTTGTTGTTGGAGATAAAGCGGGGAGTGTCGGCATTGGTTTTGGTAAAGCGCGTGAGGTTCCGAACGCTGTGAATAAAGCAGTTAAAGAAGCAAAAAAGCAGTTATATAAGATTAACTTAAAGGGTGATACGATACCTCACGAGATATGGGGAAGGTATAAAGCCGCTAAAGTATTTCTAAAGCCTGCGTCTCCTGGTACTGGTATTAAGGCAGGAGCCCCGGTAAGGTCAGTATTGGAATTTGTTGGGGTCAGGAACATTTTAACTAAATGCTATGGGAAGAGGAATCCTCTTAACGTAGTGAAAGCAACATTAAATGGTTTAAGGGCCTTAAAAACGAAAGAAGAAGTTGAAGAATTGCGGGGAGTAAAGATAGAATGAATCTTTTTGACTTAAAATCGATACCCATAAAGAGAAAACGTAAGAAAAGGGTAGGACGCGGTGTAGGTTCCGGGCTGGGAAAGACCGCCGGTCGTGGTGCGAAGGGAGCTTCTTCTAGATCCGGTTATAAAATGAAAAAGTTGTTTGAGGGGGGACAAACTCCTCTTTTCCGCCGCTTACCAAAGCGTGGATTTAACAACAAATTTAAAAAAAATTACAGCATCGTAAATTTAAGGGATATAGCGCATTTTGATTCTGGCGAAACGGTAACAATTAGCATGTTAAAAGAACATGGAATTGTTAAGAAAATTGTTACAGGCATCAAAGTATTGGGCGAGGGTGAACTTAATAATCCAATAACTGTGGAAGCTCATAAATTTAGTAAAGTGGCAATAGATAAAATTAAAGCTGCAGGCGGAGAGGCAAAAGTAATTTCATGATTGAGCAATTTGGAAATATTTTTCGCATACCTGAATTAAGGAAAAAGGTTTTAATTACACTAGGTTTAATTGCGCTGTGTCGTATTGGAGTATATATACCTATACCAGGAATTGATACGACTGTGTTAAAATCGTATTTTAATCAATTCTCACAGTCTGGAATCGGGCAATTATTAGGAATGGTGGATATGTTTGCGGGGGGTGCTATGTCTTCCGGGGCTATTTTTGGTTTAGGGGTAATGCCTTATATTAGTGCATCTATTATTTTCCAATTGCTGGTAGGTGTGGTTCCTTATTTGGAAAGATTGCAAAAAGAAGGAGAAGTTGGAAGAAAAAAAATCAACCAATATACCAGACTTGCGACAGTAGGCTTGTGTCTTTTCCAGGCTTTTGTAATGACAAGAACGCTATATACAGTGGAATTCAACGGGGCCCCCGTAATACCTGTATATTTGCAAGGCATTGGTTTTCAGCTTATGGCAGCCCTATTGCTGACTACCGGAACCATGACGTTAATGTGGATCGGTGAACAGATCGAAGAGCACGGAATTGGGAGCGGGATATCGATTGTTATAATGGTGGGCATTATTGATCGGTTACCTTGGGCTTTTAATCAGATTGTGCAAAACTTTACTTTTTCAGTGGCGCCGGCAGAACATCAAATCGGAATAGTAAAGCTGATTATATTGTTGGGCATGTTTTTTACCATAGTCGGAGGTGTTGTATATATAACGCAAGGGCAAAGGCGTATCCCGATACAACAGGCAAAGCATACGCGCGGCAGAAGGGTTTATGGAGGACAGAGGCATTTCTTGCCGCTTAGGGTGAATCAGGCTGGTGTAATGCCAATTATATTTGCACAATCCTTGCTAATTTTCCCTGCTGCTATTATGCAGGGTATCCAGGTAAGGCTTGAGCCGGGAAGCATTGGTTATTGGTTTACTTCCCGGTTATCAGGGGTTTTGCAGGAAGGCGTACTATATGTGATACTTTATATATTGTTAATTACCTTTTTTTGTTATTTCTGGACAGCTATCCAATTTAATCCAAAAGAAATGTCCAGTAATATGAAAGACTATGGAAGCTTTATTCCTGGGATTAGACCGGGGCATAGAACCGCAGAATATCTGGAGGGGATAATGGGTAAAATAACGCTTGCAGGCGCGGCTTTTTTATCTTTAATTGCGATTCTTCCAAAGCTAGTAGCGAGCGGCTTTGAACTTAACAGAGCGATTGCCGGATTTTACGGGGGGACTGGACTATTGATTATTGTTGGTGTTGCTTTAGATATGGTTCAGAGAATAGAGTCTCATATGATCATGAGGCAGTATAGCGGTTTCCTGAGCGGTGGTACCAGAATTAAAGGAAGAATGGGATGAGGATCGTTTTTCTGGGTCCTCCGGGTGCAGGCAAAGGAACGCAAGCAGAAACAGTCAGTAAAAATGAAAAAATTCCTCATATTTCTTCCGGAAATTTATTGCGAGAAGCTATAGAAACCGGAACTGAAACAGGACTAAAGGCGCGTTCGTATATTGAAAAAGGTTTGCTGGTGCCAGACGAGGTGGTTGTTGGTATAATCAAAGACAGAATTTTGAAGGGCGATTGTAAAAATGGTTTTGTTTTAGATGGCTTTCCAAGAACACTTGCGCAAGCAAAGATTCTTGATGAAATGTTAAAAACACTAGGGAATCACATTGATGTTGTTTTTTATTTTATTGTTTCCGAAGATGCGGTTGTTGCGAGATTATCAGGGAGAATGATTTGTAGTGCGTGTGGGGCAAATTATCATGTGCAATTTGTACCCCCGATAAAAGAAGGTCTTTGTGACAAATGTAGCGGAAAATTACATCAAAGGACAGATGATAAGCCGGAAACTGTTTTAGAGAGACTAAAAGTATATCGTGAGCAAACTGCAGGATTAGTTGAATATTACAGGAATAATAAAATATTAAGGGAAATATCCAGTGATTTAAAAATTGAGGAGATCTCAAAAAATATCGCTGATATCATTAATTATGAATTGAAGAAGCATAAAAAAACAATGGTGGGGTGATAAAAGGTGATAGTTCGTAAATCGCCTCGAGAGATTGAACTAATGCGATGTGCTGGTAAGATAACAGCGGATGCGTTAGCGTTGGCAAAAGAGCTTGCGAAAAAAGACGTTACTACAGATTTTTTGAATGAAGAAATAGAGAAGTTTATTATCAGTCAAGATGGCATACCTGTATTTAAAGGGTATAGAGGATTTCCAAAAAGCATTTGCACATCTATAAATGAAGAGGTTGTTCATGGTATTCCTAGCCAAAGGAGGTTGGGTGAAGGTGATATTTTAAGTGTTGATGTAGGTGTGCGTTATCGTAAATATGTTGCCGATGCTGCATTGACAATACCTATCGGTAAAATTTCTAAAGAAGCTGAAAGGCTTTTGGAAGTGTGCGAGAAGTCGCTGTATTTGGCGATAAGTGTGATAAAGTCGAACGAAAAACTTTCATTGATTTCGAGAACAATTCAAGACTTTGTTGAAAAAAACGGGTTTTCTGTTGTCAGAAATTATACCGGTCATGGAATAGGCAGAAGCATGCATGAGGACCCGCAGGTACCCAATTTTGTTAGTAAATCGCTTTTAGAGTCAGATGAAATATTAATGCCTGGTGTTACAATTGCTATAGAGCCTATGATTTGTATGGGCAAACCAGATACAAAGGTGTTAAATAATAAATGGGTGGTTGTAACAAAAGATGGCAAATTATCAGCCCACTTTGAGCATACTGTGGTAATTACTGAAAATGGGGCAGATATCTTAACACTATAAATTTTTTTGTTGTTTATCTATATGGCAAAAGAAGAGCCTATTCGTGTAGAAGCAATTGTAAGAGAAGCACTCCCTAATGCAATGTTTAGGGTAGAATTACAAAATGGACATAAGATACTTGCACATGTTTCTGGTAAAATGCGAATGCACTTTATTAAAATATTACCTGGTGATAAAGTGACGGTCGAGATGTCTCCATACGATCTTGATAAAGGTAGAATAATTTATCGGCAAGTTTAATAAGGAATATTTTTATAAGAAATTATTAATAGAAAGATACAATGAAAGTTAGAACTTCCGTAAAGCGAATATGTGAAAACTGTAAAATAATAAGAAGAAAAAATGTAGTTCGTGTTATTTGTTCAAATCCTCGGCACAAGCAAAGGCAAGGATAGTTTTGTGATTTCTGGAAAGGAATTTATTAATGCCTAGAATTGCAGGTACAGACATCCCCTCAGACAAAAGAATTGTTGTTGCATTGACATATTTTTATGGAATTGGGAGCTCTTTATCCAGGAAAATTCTAAAAGAGCTGAATATAGATGAAAATATTCGCGCCAGGGATCTTCATGAAGATCAATTAAGTATTTTGGGTGCGCATATTGGAAAAAATTATAACGTAGAAGGTCAATTACGTAGGCAAGAGTTACAGAATATTTCACGTTTAAGAAGTATTGGATGCTACCGTGGGTACCGTCATCGACTTGGATTACCTGTCAGAGGGCAAAGAACAAAGACAAATGCCCGAACCCGCAAGGGGAGAAAGAAGACAGTGGCTGGTAAGAAAGGTATCAAAGAGATGAGATAAGCCTAAGTGGACGAGTCTGATTAATATAATTTTAAGAGAGATTAAAAGCCTTTAAGGATTAAGATGGGAAAAAGAGAAAGAATTACTTCATTGCTAAAAGCCGACACAGGTTTTTTAAAAACTCTCGAATTAAATCTTGAAAAGCCGTTAGATTGCAGAGAAAATAAAAAGTTTAATGAGGTAATTGGATTCTGCGAGCAGGTTGTTGCAATCATTGAGGCTTACTATAAAGAGAAAAAAGAAATTGTATTTCTTGATTGTTCCTGTGGTAAATCATATTTATCATTTATTTTAAATTATGTTCTTTCTAAAGAATTTGCATTAAACACATATTTTTATGCAGTAGATAGGAATCCGATATTAATACAAAAGTGCGAGATGATTAAGGATATTCTTGGCTTTAATAATATGTGTTTTATAAACACTAGAATAATTGATGTTAAACCTGAAAAGTCCATTGATTTTGTTATTGCATTACACGCCTGCGATGTTGCTACTGATGAGAGTATTGCAAAAGCCATTAAGATAAAATCGAAACACATTTTGGTTGTACCATGTTGTGAAAATAATATTAGGAATCGCCTTAAAGAAGGTCATCCTTTGATGAATATAACGGATTTCGGGCTATTAAGGTACAGATTTGCTAATATTCTTACAGAAGCGTTAAGGGCACAGTTTTTAGCAGGTGCTGGTTATAGTGTTAAGTTAGTTGAGATCGTATCACCAAGGTACACCCCGAAAAATTTGATGATTATCGCAAAGAGAAGAAAAAGAAATAAGAAATACAATATGACTAAGTTTCAAAAATTAGATGAGATGTTTAATACGGAGTTTGTGTTGCAAAGTTTTTTTGACGATACACACTTGGTTCAAAATGAATGTAATAAGGCGTTATGCGGGTGATGCAACTGTTTATTATTTTATGAGGTAAAAACATGTCTAAAACAAGCAAAAAGATAAGGCGCAACGTTACAAGGGCTATAGCAAATATTAAAGCCACTTTTAATAATACATATGTGACAATAACAGATGTAAATGGAGAGACAATTTGCTGGGCAAGTGCTGGCACGGCGGGTTATAAGGGCTCTCGTAAAAGTACTCCTTTTGCCGCACAGAAAGCAGCGACAAGTGCTGCTGAAAAGGCTCAAAAATATGGAATACAGGAAATAGAAATTAGAGTTAAGGGGCCAGGACCTGGTCGCGAATCGGCTATTACTGCTCTGCAGGCAGCAGGTTTAAGCGTAAAAGCGATAGAGGATGTTACGCCTCTTCCGCATAACGGTTGTCGACCACGGAAAAAACGCAGGGTATAAGTAAATACAAATGCAGTACCGGAAAGGAAAAATATGGCGAGATATGTAGGACCACAATGCAGGTTGTGTAGAAGAGAAGGGGAAAAGTTGTTTCTTAAGGGGTTTCGTTGTGAAACGGCTAAGTGTGCTATCACAAAACGAAAGTATCCCCCAGGCCAGTTTTCTTGGGGAAGAGGGAAACTTTCTAAGTATGGTATTCAGTTTCGCGAAAAACAGAAAATGAAGCGTTTTTATGGTATATTGGAAAAACAGTTTCGGAATTACTTTAGGAAAGCGGAAAAACAGAAAGGGAATACCGGTGATAATCTGTTGATAATGTTAGAACGCAGATTAGATAACGTAGTACATTTAATTTCATTTGCACATTCCAGGAAAAGTGCTAGACAACTTATTTTGCACGGCCATATAACGGTAAATGACAAAAAAGTTGATATCCCTTCTTTTTTGGTAAGGGTTGGTGATGTGATAAAACCTAAGAATAGTGAGAAAAGCCGGAAGTTTGTTCAGGATAACATTGAATCTTCAAAGTCGCGAAAAATACCCTCTTGGTTGGAATTTCGTTCTGATTCACTGGAAGGTGTGGTTACACAATTACCAACACGGGATGATATTTCGGTTTCTGTGCAGGAACAATTAATTATAGAACTGTGTTCTAAATAATTGGTATGTTTTAGGCTGGCACATTCCATCCATTAAGATTATTATTTGTAGTTAACGATTATATTTATAATACCGCAAATCTTCGTAAGAAAAATTACTTGCGTCAAATTTATTTTTATAAATTCCCTTATAAATAGATTAGGGAGGAAAATATGCGAATAAGGTGGAGAGGTCTTGAACTACCAGTACGTGTAGAAGTTGAAAATGAGACTTTGACTGACAGATATGGTAAGTTCATAGCAGCCCCTTTCGAACGTGGTTTTGGTCATTCAATAGGAAATAGTTTACGTAGGGTGTTACTGTCTTCATTAGAAGGTAGCGCTGTTGTCTCGGTAAAAATAGAAGGAGTGGCTCATGAATTCACTAGCGTGCCAGGTGTTGTTGAAGATGTTGCAGACATAATACTGAACATCAAAAATGTGGTTGTTAAAATGCATTCTGATCAGCCGAAAATTATAAGAATTGAGGCTAACAAAAAAGGTGCAGTTACAGGTAAGGATATAATTACTGATGAAAGCGTAGAAATTATCAATAGTGATTTACATATTGCCACTCTTTCTGAGGATGTAGCCTTTAATGTTGAAATGGAGGTAAGAAAAGGGAGGGGATACGTTACGGCAGATGAAAATGAATCTGAGGAACAAGAGATCGGTTTGATTGCTGTAGATTCTGTTTTTTCTCCTGTGAGGAATGTTCGTTATGCTACAGAGGAAACGCGTGTCGGAAGGCGCACAAATTATGACCGGCTCATTATGGAGATTTGGACGAATGGTACTATTACTCCGGAAATGGCTTTGGTTGAAGCGGCAATGATTACGAGAAAACATTTAAATCCGTTCGTTCAATACTTCGAGATCGGCAGAGAATTACAGCAAATTGAAAAGACTATGTCTGTTGAGTCTACTGCAGACCTGTCTGCTGAAGAGTTTAATAAAACGTTGAGTATGCCCATTGCAGAGTTGGATTTATCAGTAAGGGCTTCCAATTGTCTCGAGACTGCAAATATCGTAACGGTTGGGGATCTTGTCGTTAAAACAGAGGAAGATCTATTACAGATAAAAAATTTTGGCAAGACAACTATGAAGGAACTAAAGAAAAAATTAAGTCAATTAAATTTGGCCATTGGAATGCCGTTAGAAATAAAGCAAATGGAAAAGGGAAAAGGATAATATCATGAGACACGGGAAGAGAGGTAGACATTTATCAAGGACTTCCGCCCATAGAAAATCACTAAGGCAGAATCTCGCAAACAGTCTTTTTATTCACGGAAGAATAGTAACCACCGTTGAAAAAGCAAAAGAAACAAGGACTTTTGCAGAAAAGATAATTACTATTGCCAAAAAAGGATTAGGGAAAAAAGAAAGTGACAGGCCAGGTTACGTACATTGTTACCGACAGGTTCTCTCAAGGTTAAAGAATGGTGATGTAGTAAAAAAGATTTTTGGAGAGGGAAAGTGGCGTGAGAGTGGCGGTATTGCACAAAGATATATGAACAGAAATGGCGGATATACACGGATATTAAAATTATCGGGCACGCGACTGGGAGTTCTCACTGGTAGCAGTGTTGGAAAGGTACCGGAGCTTGAATATACCATGGGTGGAATTCGCAGGAAATTAAGGTTATTGGGAAGAAGGCTTAATGACAACGCATCCCTTGCAGTTTTTGAATTGGTAGAAGGCGAAACAGAAACACAATCTGCCGAAGAGGTCAAACCTAAAGTCTCCACATCTTAATTAAAAAGTTTTTTATTTCCTACGATATCTTTGTTTCTCTCATGTGGATAGAAAACTTAACACAAAGAGAGGTTTTTGCTGACAAGCGTTTTGTTCTTGCTTCAAATTCTCCACAAAGGATTAAGTTGTTTAAATTGCTGGGGTGTTTATTTGATGTAATACCCCATGGTATTGATGAAAACGTTTGGGATAATAACCTGCCGCCTCATGAATTGGTTCAAAACCTTGCCTCATTAAAAGCATGCAATGTTGCCGAAGGGATGAATGATGTATTCATTATTGGTGCAGATACAATCGTTTTGCATAATAACGATATTTATGGTAAGCCAAAAGATCAAAATGATGCAAAAAGAATACTTTCTTTGTTGAATAATTCAGTGCACGAAGTTCTTTCCGGGGTTTGTATCAAAGA
This sequence comes from Candidatus Kuenenia hertensis, assembly GCA_021646465.1. Classification (GTDB taxonomy): domain Bacteria; phylum Planctomycetota; class Brocadiia; order Brocadiales; family Brocadiaceae; genus Kuenenia; species Kuenenia hertensis. The sequence continues at coordinate 232,845 of SOET01000001.1, forward strand.
AATGCCATCGGGAAGAGAATCAGTAAGTGTTGCACGGACGAAAATAAAAATGAAGGATATTTCGATGAATGAAATTGAAAGATACGTACAATCAGGGGAACCAATGGGTAAGGCAGGTGCTTACGCTATCCAGGGAGAAGGGGAAAGGTTTATTGATAAAATAGATGGAAGTTATTCAAATGTTGTTGGATTGCCTTTAGAATTATTGGAAAAAATGCTTATTGATTTTGTGAAAAAATGAATATTCCTAGAAATTTTAGCTGGCTTATTAAAGATGAAATTGCGGGTATGGCACGGCCTATATCTGTGGTGTCTGATTTTGAATTCCTTAAAGAAAACGGGATAGATGTAATTGTTTCTTTGTCTGAATGGCCGCTTCATAAAACACTATTGGATGAGTTTGGATTTGTCAACAAGCATATCCCAATAGCCGATCTTACCCCGCCGACTCAGGAGCAAATTGAAGAGTTTATTTCTTTTGTAAATGAGGCCGTATATTCTAGGCGGAGAGTGGTTGTACATTGTGATGCCGGGATTGGGAGAACAGGTACAATGTTGGCATGTTACCTTATAAATAAGGGATTTAGCGCAAAAGACGCGATTGCAGAAGTTCGTAAAAAGAGGCCTGGTTCGATTGAAACCATTGAACAGGAAGAAACTATTTTTGAATATGAGGAAAGATTTTCCAGAAAAAAGTAATAGGTAGATTGTGCGAAAAACATACTAAATTTGCGATCGTACCACGTTTTTTGTTTGAACTAATATAGCATCTCATGTCCTCGTCCATCATGATTCTATTCTTGCCGTGCCTCTCTGTTTTATTTGTATGCAATTAAAACATTATTGGCTAACATATATTAAATATCCTAAATAAACATTGCATTTATTAATTGTATATTTTTTTGTGTTTGAAGTCAATAAATCATTTGCAACAAATGATTTATTGCAGTGAAGCCATCGTTTCCCAGCCTTGAAATTTTCTTGCCAGTTAATTTTGTTTATGATAATATGCGAAGCACCTTTTATTGCTTAGGTGAAAGTATCGCGATAAAACAACGTTGAAATATGTGGCAAATGGTCAGTGAATAGGTGGTTTGTTATAAGAGTTTTTAAGGATGTTAATCGCAATGGTTTTGCCATTTATACTTTTTGTAGGGATAGACTTTGGTTATTAAAAATTTTTTATTAACCACTTGGTTTTGACAGAACAGAATAGAATTTAAACTGCCAAAACATCTTTGAGTGACTAAGATCGTAATTATCTATTTGTTAATTTTTACGAAAAATATTCTGGTCACTCTCCACCCCTTAAATATACCAACCCTACACTAGAGTACTAATATTAACGAGCATTTATGGTTTTGTTTTTTAGAAAGATATACGTATTGGTATGACTTTTTTATAATATCATAATGTCATTAATAATAAAAATTTATTATTAGCAATTTAAATTCATGCCAATAATAGTTCATATTTTAATTTGTTAGGTTTTTGATTTTATTGTTTATTATAAAAGTCGAATATCTCTTTGTGTTTGGAATATATTCATTGAAAGGAGCATTTTGAATGGCGTCCAAGTATGTCTATTTCTTCGGAGATGGTAAAGCTGATGGAAAAGCGGATATGAAGCATTTGCTTGGTGGTAAAGGGGCGAATTTAGCGGAAATGACAAATATTGGTATTCCTGTTCCTCCCGGTTTTACTATTACGACAGAGGTTTGTGATGCATATTATAAGAATAGGCAAAAGTATCCCAAGGGACTTGATAAAGAAATAGAACAAAATCTTTCCAGATTGGAAAAATTAATGGGGGCCAAATTAGGCGATTCAAATAACCCCTTATTGGTGTCCGTACGAAGTGGTGCTGCGGCATCTATGCCAGGAATGATGGATACGGTTTTAAATTTAGGGTTAAATCAAGATGCAGTAATGGGCTTGATTAAAAAAACAGGAAACGAGCGGTTTGCATGGGATGCGTATCGCAGGTTTATTTCTATGTTTGGTGATGTTGTCATGGGGATTGAACGACATAATTTCGAGGAAATCTTAGACAAATATAAAAAAAAATCACGAGTAAAAAGCGATACCGATCTGACTGCTGACCAATTGAAAAATATTGTAGAAGAGTATAAGGTAATTTATAAAAAAATTACGCGTGAACCGTTTCCAAACGATCCGGCTGAGCAACTTCATAAAGCGATTCGTGCGGTTTTTGCGTCGTGGAATAATCCACGGGCTGTTAAATACAGGCAGCTTTATGATATTAAGGGGCTTATTGGCACAGCAGTGAATGTCCAGGCAATGGTATTTGGGAATATGGGAAATCATTCCTCAACCGGAGTATGTTTTACAAGGAATCCCTCCACTGGAGAAAATAAATTTTATGGAGAATTCCTTATTAATGCTCAGGGAGAAGATGTTGTTGCAGGTATTCGCACGCCAGAGCCGATTGTAAATTTAGAAAAAGAAATGCCAAAGGTTTATAAAGAGCTATTTAAATATAAGAACACATTAGAGAAGCATTTTAAAGACGTACAGGATATGGAATTTACTATTCAGGAAAATCGCTTGTTTATGCTGCAAACAAGAACAGGCAAAAGGACTGCCCGTGCGGCAATAAAGATTGCGGTTGATATGGTGAAGGAAAAATTGATAGATAAGAAGACGGCTATTTCCAGAATAGACCCGCATCAACTTGATCAGTTATTGCATCCAACATTTGATCCTAAAGCAAAAAGAGAAGTGGTAGCAGAAGGTTTGCCCGCTTCACCAGGTGCGGCTACGGGGAGGGTGGTATTTAGTGCGGAAGATGCGGAAAGATTCGCAGAAAAAAATGAGCAGGTAATACTTGTCAGAAAAGAAACTTCTCCTGAGGATATTGGTGGAATGCATGCCTCACAGGGAATTCTTACCACCAGTGGTGGTATGACTTCCCATGCAGCAGTGGTTGCAAGGGGAATGGGTAAGTGTTGCGTTGCAGGTTGTGGGGCAATACACGTGGACTATAAGAAGCAAATTTTTAAAGTAAATGGGAAAATAGTAAAGAAGGGAACGTTCATTTCATTAGATGGGAGCAGCGGTGAAGTAATGATGGGGAAAGTACCAACCCTTGATCCTAAACTTAGCGATGATTTTGCTACCCTCATGTCATGGGCAGATGAGATAAGAAAGTTGAAAGTAAGAACAAACGCCGATACGCCTGAAGACGCTAAAAAGGCCCGTGAATTTGGTGCTGAGGGAATAGGGCTCTGCAGGACAGAACATATGTTTTTTGGAGAGAACAGAATCGATTTTGTTCGCCAAATGATTCTTTCTGCCCCTGATGTGAAGAATTTGAAAATTAAAATTGATTGTGTACAAAAAGAAATAAATAAAGCCCAGAACAATAAAATAAATATTCTTAAAAAAGATTTGGAGAAGGTGCAGAATGAACTTAGAGATCCGCTGACTTCGTATACATCCGCACTGAAAAAATTACTTCCTATGCAGCGCAAGGACTTTGAGCAAATTTTTAAAGAAATGGATGGGCTTCCTGTAACGATTCGTCTTTTGGATCCTCCCCTGCATGAATTTTTGCCTCAGGAGGAAAGTAATCAAAGAGAAATTGCAAAACGAATGAAAATTAGTTTTCAGAAAGTGCAGGAAAAAGTTTCAGCGCTTCATGAACTAAATCCTATGCTCGGCCATAGGGGATGCAGGCTGGGTATTACGTATCCGGAAATATATGAAATGCAAGTGCAGGCAATCATTGAAGCTGCATGTAATATGAAGAAAAAGGGTATTTCCGTTTACCCGGAAATAATGTTGCCTCTTATTAGTACCGAAAAAGAATTGATTATCTTAAAAGAGTTAATTCAAAAAAATGCAAAAGAAATAATGAAAAAAGAAGGTGTAAATGTTAATTATCTTGTAGGCACAATGATTGAACTGCCAAGGGCGGCTATAATAGCGGATAAAATTGCCAAACATGCTGAATTCTTCTCCTTTGGGACGAATGATCTGACGCAGATGACTTTTGGTTTTAGCCGCGATGATGTTGGTTCTTTCGTGCCTGAATATATTGGTAATGAAATATTGGAGAAGGACCCTTTTCAGGTTTTGGATCAGGAGGGTACTGGCCAGTTAATTCAAATAGGTATTAATGGTGGGAGAAGTACCCGAAAAACGTTGAAAATTGGAATTTGCGGTGAACATGGGGGTAATCCTCAAACAATTTCCTTTTGCCATAAGATAGGAATGAATTACGTAAGTTGTTCTCCATTTAGAATACCAATTGCTCGACTTGCTGCTGCACAGGCTTCATTAGAGCAACCTTTATCACAAGCAACAATTTAATCAGAAAACTTAGACATAGGATAATTATAACGCAAAAGGCATCCTTATTTTTAAGAGGGATGCCTTTTGCGTTATAATGTAATTCCGATTTATGAGCGAAGTTCAATTTGTTTGTCATGTAAAATACAAGAAATAGTTAACATTATGATTGAAATATACAAAAAACTTCCAAAGACAAATTGCGGTGAGTGCGGAGATACCACGTGTACTGCATTTGCGCTTAAGGTAATGAATGCCTGCCGCAAAATACAAGAGTGTCCATATGTTGTTGCAACCGAAGACAGTAACTTAGTGATAAATAAAGCCATAGCTACCATGGAAGATAATTACAGCCGTGTGAGCAATGAATTAGAAGATGAGGCGAAACGTCTGAATTTTAAGGAGGCAAGTGATGCAATTGGCGGCAGGTATGAGTTGAAGAATGAGGAAGAGAAAATAGCACTTAAAATGTTAAATAAACCATATGAAATGCGCAGAAAAGGGTTATATGAAGACGGTATATATTGTCTTGATTCGTGGTCCAAGATTATAATTTATGATTATATACGCAGGAAAGGCAGCAGACCATTAACCGGTGAATGGGTTACATTGGGATATTTTCCCAATACAGCCTCACATGTTAAGGCATTCCAGCGTAATGCCGAGGAGAAAATTGCTGCAAAATTTAACAATAATAAAGAAGGCTTACTGAATCGGTGTAAAGAGTTGGGCGGAGTTTCCTGGCAAGGGAAGATGAATGCTGATTATATTAATAAATTTGACTTATTGCCAAAGATACCCTTGTATTTGTGTTTCTGGGATGCGGACGATGAATTTCAGGCTAGTTGTAAATTGTTTCTTGATAGCAGCGCCGAAGATTATATCGATATTGAATATCTGGCGTATCTTGTTGAAAGATTTGTGGAAATTTTTGTTCAATAACGGGATAATGTTTTTTCTCCTCACAGAAAAAGAAAAAATATAAAACCTAAAAACTGCATTATTTTCGTTTGACAACAAACATGGCAATATATAATATGCGAACATTTATATGATAAAGATAAAAAATTCTGATAATGACAGCATTCATAGGTTGTGTAGAGGAACTTTAAGCCTTTGATGTTTTCAAAAAACTAAGGTGTTAGTGCAATTGAGATTTTATGGATAAAACTGAACAAGGCGAAGTTGTGGAGATAACCCAGGAGCGTGACAAGGCTATAAGGCTTTTTACGTATCTGAAGGAACTCTGCGCTTTGCGCACAACCCAACGCAACGGTGCTAATTACGATCAGGTATTCTGGCTTAATGAACTTCCCCGCCACAACGCAAACCGTGTCGTTGTACGTTGTTCAATGGAAGTAAAGGTGAAGGGGGCAAAAGGCGCATTGGTCAGAAGATACCGCGCCCACGACACCATTCACGAGAATTATTAGAGGCATAGCGAATAAAACTGACGGAGGCATTACCATGCAGGGATATACGAGTAGTCACGAGAAAAAAATTATCACCCGGCGTAGAAATCAATAAATATAGGATTTTCAAGGCATTTCTGTTTTTTGACTTGGGGTGAAACTTCCGTTAGAACGTAAACACTTAAATTATCAATAATGAATGAAATGTTTCCTATATTTTATAATCGTGATCCTGTATCTGGAAAGGATTTCAAATAGTTATTTACCATTTGATTTCTGACACTATCTATAAATTTTGAGAGTTCTCTCTGTCTTAAATGAGATGTTTCCAATGGCTTACCAATAATTATAATTATTTTACTTGGAATAATAAAAAACGTATGCTTTGGTATTGCATATTCACTACTATTATTAAAATCACCTCTAACGCCTACTTCTATTTTTCTCAAATATTGGCTCAATGATTTGCCTGAACGCCTGCTGCACTACCCTGTCCTTGACAATGGGAATGCCAAGAGGTCTCTTGTTGTGCCTGCCTTTGGGAATGTATACCCGCAGGACAGGAGCAGGGTTGTAAACAGCAGTTTTGAGTTCCTTGTGAATATTCAGGATATTCGTTTCAAGGTTACTCTCAAACTGCTTAATACTCACCCTGTCAAGACCAGCCTTGCCTTTATTCTTCTTTACGTGCCCAAAAGCAGCATAAAGGTTTTTAATGCCCCTTCATTTCTGATACACACCAGAAACTATTATGAGCAATGCTGACTACTTTAAAGACAGACCTGTGAGAGTCAGTCGTCTGTCACCATCTCATACAACCCGGATTTCGGATTTTTCCTTATACCTTGTTGTTAGGGATATTTCATCCAAGATGTAAGTTCTCCCCCGGTCATATGTATTACCCATTTTCCCTTCGTGATGTACGTTTGAACGCATTATCCAGAGATGTCTTCACCTAAACTATTTACACATCTCCGACAAAGGACATTGCCAGTGCTTCGCTGAGAAAGGGCAGTTGGCACGAAATAACACGCCATACTCATACACCCCAAAAGGTCGTCTGTACCTCGTAACTCCGTCATACCCCTCACGGGAATATGCTATCCTTCTACGCATACGGATTGCTCCGTTGTATGCGCATAGGTACAAATTTCTCTACGAGGATTTAGGCTCGCAAAGATGGTATTTTCAACCACTCGGGTATTCCATACTTCAAGGCACACCCTACTCTATTGACACAGGCGGGTGGAGTTGAGAAAATGGGCACATGTTTTTAC
>SOET01000088.1 GCA_021646465.1 Candidatus Kuenenia hertensis
GTATCGTCATCTGTTGCTGAAAGACGCTTATATCCTATAGATACATCAATATCCGGGATAATTTTTCTTTTTGCTTCTTTAACCTTTAATAACGAAAGAGTGACAGTACTTTTTTGCGCCTGTAAAGCAGGATAATTATTTAATAATAACTCCTCTAATTTTTCCAATGTGATAAGCGGCGCATCGGTAGCAGGAACAGGAACAAGCTTTTGTAAAGGCGTTTCTGTTGTCCCCATAACATTTTGCAATCTCTTGGTTGCATCAAACATATTCTTTTCCGCTTCGACTACATTTGTTTTTGCGTTTGATAATTCAACTTCCGCCTTAAGAACTCCTAACTTTGATATCTCGCCCGCTTTAAACTTTTTGTCTGACAGATTTTTCAAGTTCATTGCTATTTCAACGGTTTTTTTGGCGAGATTTAATTTGTCCTGCGCTGTGAGAAGGTCAAAGAATGCCTTTTTCGCCTGTGCGGTGATATTCCAGATGGCAGTCTGTAATTCTAAGTTTAGGATATTTTCTTCCTTTTTTGCCACATCTGTTCTTAACCCTCTTTTGCCGCCAATTTCTAATCTCTGTGATAATGAAACCATATTCTGGCTTTGATTTAACCCGATTTCTTCTGTGGGTATTTCTTCTGTGAGCAGAGTAATCTCCGGATTTGGAATCAGCTTCGCCTGTGTAGTCTTTCCCTTGGCAGCTTCTGCCATATGTTTCTTTGACAAAATTATAGGGTTATTATTGATTGCAATATTTACAGCGTCTTCAATGGTTAAATATTTCTCTTTCTGGCTGAATGCTAAATCAGATGCAATCACTAAGGTGTTATTGAAAGATATTGCAAAATGCGTAACGATAAACATGTGAATTGCAATACTTAATATTTTATGAAACTTCATATTACTACTCCTCTTTATAGCGTAAGACCTTTTTATGTCGGCCTGACGGAAAACAATGCTTGAACAATAAGAAAATAAACAGTCCTCCTATGGAACTAAAAAAATTATGTATTTGTACAGGATGTCTTTCTTATAGAAAAATACTGCTTGTTCCTAAACTCCTGCTTGAGAACACAATTTTAAAGAGAAACAATGTAGAGACGCATTGCCATGCGTCTCTATGTCCATTCACGCTCCCAAGCAGATACTTTACGATATTCAGTACAAGGCTTGGGAGCGAGCAGAAAATAAAATCATGGAAAATGACGTTATTTTTCGTAAAAGAATAAATTTGCAAACAAAGAGAAACGTAGTGATACGGGAGAACTAGATAAGATAGGTAGAATTGAGTTGGTATATGTTGCCGGAGGAATAAAACCGGTGGGAAGATAAGGAATGGAGATTCTTTGAAGAAAAGCGGATAAATTGGTAATCATGTTGAGACGAAAAACGGGAAAACAAACATGGTGTAAGGGTGCAAATCGTCTTGGCGGAATTGGATGAGTTTGCGGGCAAATAATCGAAGGACAAAATATCCTTTGCGTCCTTATGATCATTTTCTCCAGAACCATGATCTCCGCTGGTATGATGAACATGTACAGTATCATGTTCGAAATGAACTACATGTCCATGTGTTATAAGCATTCCCATTGTGGCATTCGATAAACAAAATGCAACGGATACTACAATGAAAAGAAGTTTGGTTGCTTGTATTTTTATCATCAGAGATTTTGAAAGATAAAATAAAAAAATATTTTACTAATACAATATATAATTCATAGCATTCTACAGTGTCAACAATTTTTTTATAGTCAAACAAATCGTAACAGTTTGGTTTTTTGAAAAATTCCAATAACTTGAAACTTCAGCTTTAACTGAAGCACTGCCTATTGCCAGTAATGCAGGAAGTGAAATAAAATCCGTGAATATTTAAGCTTTTTTGATTTTATTTTTTGACTTGACTTCATAGAATTTTTCTATACCATCAAATCAACTTTCATCTAAATTTGAGGCAGAAACTAGAGGGGCGATAGAGAATATCGTCTGTCAAAGGATAGGCCGCACAATGATATAGAGTAGTAATCGTTGTGCGGCTTTTTTTGTTTCTATACTTTACGATTTCAAGTGTAACCGGCTACATATTTCACGTATAGACACAAAACACGTATAATACAAATCAAATACAGATTTGGAGAGTTACATTGAAACTAAAACGTTTGAGTGTGGAGGAAGAGAGATGGCATTAGACCCGACCAAATTTGCGGATTGGCAGATAGCGGAAGAAGCAGAGA
>SOET01000064.1 GCA_021646465.1 Candidatus Kuenenia hertensis
CACCATGCACCTGCTGAAGAAGTTGAGTACATTGAGAGAAAACTCAAGGAACTCGGCATGAAGGCCGGTTCACATGATGCGCATGGTCATCATTAATTTGTAAACCTTTAATCGGGTTACAAAAACTATAAGGAAGCTGTGCATCCTGCACAGCTTCCTTTTTTTATGATAAATGAATTGAAATACCAGAAATTTTACCTATACTTGGATATACTTAATTAGTGTATCAAATATTCTAATTTTTATTTTCAATGGAGATTTTGGCAATGAAGTTAAAGTTTTTTCCCCTGTTAATACTACTCTCTATGATTTGTGTTTCTTTGGCATGCAGCAAAAAGGAAAGGCATATTGAACTGGCAAACTCTTTGGCAAAAGAAAATAAATTAGAAGAGGCACTTAGTGAATATATAAAGGCTATAGAAGAAAATGGAAATTCAGAAATAGCATATTATGGAAGAGGCAATGTTTATTTTAAATTGGACAAGCTGGAAGAAGCGGCTGCAGATTTTCGAAAGGCGGTTGATATAAAACCAGGTTTTTTAGACGCACATAAAAAACTGGCAGAAACGTTCAGTAAGATAGGCGCTCCTCCGGATGAATATACGAAACGTGTTATTGCAATTGAAAACGAACCGGAAAATCCGTTAACACATGTGGAACTTGGCGTGTTTCTTCACAAACTGGAACAGGATATTGATGCAATAAATAAATACAACGAAGCTTTGGAACTCGATCCGAATAATCCATATATAATGTTTAATCTTGGGGTTGGGTATTTGGATATGGGTTTATACGAAGATGCCGAACAGATATTTAACGATGCCATTAAAATCGACCCAAATTATGACAACGGCTATTATAATCTTGCAATTGCTTTACATAAGCAGGGAAAGGTAGACGAAACAATAAAAGTGCTCAACAAGACTCTTGAAATAAATCCTAAATATTCAAATGCATATGTCGTATTCGGGCTGATTAGTCTGCGAGAGAAAAAATATGAAGAAGCTATCACCCATTATAATAAAGCTATGGAAATAGATCCGGAAAACATAGAAGCCCGTTATCAAAGAGCAATTGTTTACGCATTACAACAGAGGTACGACGAGGCACTTGACGAAAACAGGGAAGTTCTGAGAAAAAATCCGAAACATGCAAATGCCGCATACAACATTGGCACAATTTATCACAGAATGGACCGCCTGGATAAGGCCATGGAATGGTACGATAAGATAGCAAAAAAGATCGATCCGCTTTATGAGGATGCCTATTACAATAGGGCGCAAATTTATTCTATGAAGGGAGACCATAGTAAGGCATATAGCGATTATATGACATATTCTATGATTACAAAATGGAGAACCGGAAAAGATCCTGCCGTTGTTTACAACCAAGATGAGATAAAAGAATTATTTATGACAACTGTACCCGCTTTACAAGAAGAAGTGCGTGATCAGGAATTAGAGTTGAAACCTAATTAAACAAACGTCATTCAATTTTAAATCAAAATTAACAGTCACAGTGTTAAGAAATCTTTTCGGTTATCGTATGTTTTTGCTTTAAGGTAAAATTGTCTAATTCTTTTAGCAATTTCGCCTTTTCTTTAGCCGTCAGGAATGTTGCCTGAAAGGAATTCTTCGCCAGTTGATAAATATCGTTATGATTCAAGTGTAAGATATCCTGAATTGCCAGGAAATTTTCATTTAAGTATCCGCCAAAATATGCCGGATCATCTGAATTAATGGTAATTTGCAATCCCATGTCAAGCAACTGTTTCAAATTATGATCTGCCAGGGAATCAAAAATATGTAATTTTACATTAGACAATGGGCAAATCGTCAAGGGAATTTTTTCCGTCTTCATCTTATGTACCAACTGTAGATCTTTTACACAAGCGATTCCATGATCCACACGCACTACTTTCAGCTCGTTTAAAGCCTGCCAAATATATTCTGGAGGGCCTTCCTCCCCTGCATGTGCAACCGTAAGAAATCCTTCTTTCCTTGCCCTATCAAAAACAGAAGCAAATATCCTCGGAGGGTATCCAGCCTCAGAAGAATCCAGGCCAACACCAATAATCCATTCTTTATAAGGTAAAGATAATAACAGCGTTTCCATTGCTGATTCTACACTCATGCAGCGTTGAAAACACATAATTAATTTTGAAGAAATACCCAGATTCTTTGCCCCCTCCTTCATAGCATTTAAAATGCCCATAAATACTGTCTCAAACTGTATTCCTCTCGAAGTATGAGCTTGTGGGTCAAAAAACATTTCCGTATGTCGTATATTTTGCGAAGATGCTTTTTTCAAATAGTTCCACGTTATCTCATAGAAATCCTGTTCCTTCAATAGTACGTGGGTACTTCTATAATATATATCTAAAAAAGACTGGAGATTTTTAAAGTTGTATGCCTTGCTTGCCTCTTCGACAGATTTATAAGGTAGGCTTATTTTATTCCTCTCTGCAACGGTAAACATAAGTTCGGGTTCCAATGTACCCTCGATATGAACATGGAGTTCTGCCTTTGGCATGTTGCAAATAAATTCATTCATGCGTCACTTTAAATTTTTAGAGGATGCCCTCTACTGCCTGCCAAATCTTATCAGAGATAATTTGTTCAGATAATAATAAACCGTCTTCTGTGCAATCTATGGTTTTCCACCCGGTTCCGCTCTTTGCGATTTCCATAAATGTATCCTGAGCGGATTTCATATGATGCATGTTTTCTTCATGGATATCTTTTTTAGCACCTGCAAGGTATTCACGATGTCCTTTTTTTTCTACAAGGCGATAGGCAATTTCCGCGGGCACATAAAGCAGTATATTGATATCTGATCGGGGAATCCCGAAAACAGAATGTTCAAGTCGATCCAGCCACTGAAAGAATTTTTCTTTCTCATTGGAATCATGAATCTTACCCCCCTGATGTGCCATATTATCACACACATATCGGTTGGAGATAATTATTTTACCATCATTGAGCCACGCCTGTATCTGGCTTTTTCCTTCAAAGCGGTCTCCGGCGTAAAGGATAGAAGCAAAATACGGGTTAACGGAATCTGCTGCTCCAAACTCTCCTTTTAAATATTTCGTAATCATTTCGGCGAAGAAGGTTTTACCGTATTGGGGAAAATCGATAGTTACCACGGGATACCCCTCATTCTGCAATCTCTCGTAAAGTAGATTTGTTTGAACCGTTTTACCACTGCCGTCAATACCGGTAATAACGATAAGTTTTCCCTGCATGATAAATTCTCCGCCAATTTTAAGGGGTTAATGCAGATTTTTCAAATTCGATAATAATACTCTTTTTCTTCTCTAAAGTACAGACACAAGATTTTGCGTTTCTGCGGAATTACCGTAATAGTAAATTCCATAAAAAATAATCACTAAGATAGGATGGCAAAAAATAGTTTCAAGATACTATTCATCTTTCTTCTTTCCACCCTTCCGCTCCTATTAACGGTACAAAGGCGCATTCCAGAATGCCTTTCGTTTCCGTTCCGGTTTCTGTTTTGACAACCCGGAACAGTGTTTGTCCAAAAGGGCTTCCGACAGGTATTACCAGACGTCCGCCAATGGCAAGCTGATCTATGAAATTCTGAGGTATTTTTGGAGCGCAGGCGGTCACGATAATTCCCTGGAAGGGTGAATGATCAGGCAATCCAATACTTCCGTCACCAACAATTATTTCCACATTGTTATATCCCAAATCTTTTAAGAGACGTCTTGCATTTATTGCAAGCATCTCGTGCCGTTCAATTGAATAAACCTGTGCCGCCAGAACAGAAAGAATTGCCGCCTGATATCCTGATCCCGTCCCTATTTCCGATACCTTTTCTTCTCCTTTTAGTTCGAGGCATTGGGTCATTATTGCCACCATGTATGGTTGAGAAATAGTTTGCCCTTCACCGATGGGTAAGGGAGAATCCTCGTATGCTACGTGTTGATAGTTGTCAGGAACAAACCTGTGTCTGGGTATTTCTGACATTGCCTTCAAGACGCGTTTGTCATGAATTCCCCGGTATATCAGCTGGTATTGCACCATCTGAAACCTGTCCGCTGCATATATATCGGTGTTTTGTGAAATATCCAAAAGTGCACCTTCTAAAATATTGAAATAATTACCCCTTAATAACACACAATGGTTTCAGTTGCGCTATTTTTTTACTGATACCGGCATGTTCCACGACATCCACCACTTCGGTTACGTCCTTGTATGCTTCAGATAGCTCCTCATTCAGCGTTGCCAGGCTGTCAGCGCGGACAAGGATTCCCTGCTCTTTCAATTCCCTGGCGATATTTCTTCCGCTTGCGGCTTTCTTTGCCTTTACTCTGCTTAAAACCCTTCCCGCCCCATGACAGGTGCTTCCAAACGTGCTGGTATACGCTTTTTCTGTGCCGACAAGTACATAGGAGCAACGTCCCATGTCTCCCGGTATCAGTACGGGTTGGCCGACTTCTTTGTATGCCTCCGGTGTTTGCGGATGGTGAGGGGGAAAAGCTCGTGTAGCGCCTTTGCGGTGTACGCATAATGGTTTTTTCTTACCATCTACAAGGTGATCTTCGATTTTTGCAATGTTATGGCATACATCGTATACAATGGATATTTGAGATTCCTTCGGGCTGACTTGTAAAGCCCATTCGAAGGATTCTTTCACCCAGTGGGTAATCATCTGCCTGTTTGCGAAGGCGTAATTCGCGGCACAGGCCATTGCCTCGAGATAATCCTGCCCTTCCTGTGAATTGATAGGCGCACAGCATAGTTGCCTGTCAGTCAATTCGATATTATATTTTTTTGCGGCATTTATCATGACTCGTATGAAATCGTCGCATATCTGATAACCCAACCCTCTCGAACCGGTATGAACAACAATTGTTACGCCATTTTTTTCGAGACCGAGTATTCTTGCGATTTTTTCATCGTATACTTCGGATACATAGCCAACTTCAACAAAGTGATTTCCTGATCCAAGGGTTCCCAGTTGGGCGCGTCCTCTTTCCAGCGCACGTTCTGAAATGAGTGCGGGATTTGCTCCCCTGATGCACCCGTTTTCCTCAATGTGTTCAAGTTCCTCATTCGTACCGTAACCTTGAGATACTGCCCATTGTGCTCCGTTTATCAGTACTCTTTTTTCTTCCGGCAGCGTAAGCTTTAAATCCTTGCGGTGTGACCCGACGCCGGAAGGGATATTGCCAAACAAGGTATTTACCAAAGTTTCGAGTTTGTTGATTATTTCCAGGCGTTTCAAATCTGTGCGTAACAATCGTACGCCGCAATTGATATCGTAGCCTACCCCTCCGGGAGAAACTATACCTTCGGCAAGGTCAAATGCCGCCACACCGCCGATGGGAAAGCCGTACCCCCAATGGATATCAGGCATTCCAAGTGAATGTCCCACTATTCCCGGAAGATGTGCAACGTTTATCACCTGCTGCAAACTTTCGTCTTTTTGTATTTCCTTCATCATTTCTTCGTCTGCATACACAATTCCATCCACGCGCATCTTTCCTTCCCTGGGGATACGCCAATGGTAATCATCTATTTTTTGAATTTTGTATTTCCCTTCATCCATAACATCTCCTGTTTCTTTTTTATAAGGTGGTGTGTGTTTCTATTGAATATCTGATTTATAAATCAAAAATAACGCGGGCTTTCCAGTGGTCATTTTCTTTTTTTATCGACAAATTATGATAGGTTACTGCCTTTATCCCTGTTTTAATAATGTGTTTCTTTTCATTCAAGAGTTCACCATGCAGTGTCGCGCTTAATTGGTTTTCTTCTATCGTGTCAATGCAAAATTCTTTAAACAGCATATTCTTTACCTCATGCAAGTACAATAATTCGCTCAACCAGTTTACGAGCAATTGCTCCCGGTCGATTCCTTCCACGGCAATGGTGCGGATATTTTTAGTATCGACAGAGGAAAGATCGGTAATTATATCAAACATGGCGTAACCGGCATTTGAAAACAATTCCTTCAGAGTGCCTCCGAAGATGTCAATTCCGATGTCTGCGGTATGGTCTATTAATTTGTATTTGTGCATGATGGTTTAGATAATTTTTATGGTATAAAAAGAGGATGTATTTTCTATCATGGCATGACAAAATCATGTTCAGGATGCCGGATGGTAAGTACCGGACAAGGCGATTTTCGTACCACTTTTTCCGCAACACTGCCCATAACGGCATGAGCTAAACCGGTTCTGCCATGAGTGCCAATCACAATAAGATCAATATTGTATTCCTTCGCGGTTCTGATAATTTCGGCAAACGGAACCCCCTGAACAACAAAGGCTTCTACTGATATGTTACCCTTTGTTTCTTCATTCACCGATTTCAGCAATCTTGATTTCAGCATATCAGTGGTTTCCTCGCTTACAATATTTGCGGGAGGAATGTAAGATAACTCAGGGTTGTTTACATCAAGAAACCTTATATCCAACACATGCAGAAGGTAAAGCTTCGCCTGGAATCTTGTGGCAAGTTCGATTGCGTAAGTCAATGCCTTTTCAGAATAAACGGAATAATCAACAGGGCAAAGGATGTTATTTATCGTAATCATTTTTTTACCTTTCATTAAGGTTTTGGTGAAAGAACTATGTTTATTGCATCATCTATTTTTTCAATATAGACACAGTTTATCTTTTCCCGGATATCTTTATCGATCTCCCCGAAATCGTCTTTGTTTTTTATAGGGAGTACAATTGTTTTTACTCCTGCTCTTATGGCGGCAAGGACTTTTTCCTTTAGCCCTCCGATGGGTAATACATTGCCCGTCAAAGTAATCTCTCCTGTAAGCGCAACCTCTCTTTTTGCAGGTCTGCCGGTAAGCAGTGAGAGGATGGCCATACACATGGCAATGCCTGCCGAGGGACCGTCCTTTGGTATTGCCCCGGAAGGAACATGAATGTGTATTTCCGATGTGTCGTAGAATTTTTCGTCAATAGCAAGTTTTTTTGCATTGCTGCGAATGTAACTGAGCGAGGCTATGGCGGATTCCTGCATGACGTCTCCCATTAAACCGGTAAGGGTAAGTTCCTTTTCACCCCGCATCCTGGATGCCTCTATAAAAATAATATCACCGCCGGTTTCTGTCCATGCAAGGCCGGTGACTACTCCCACTTTATCTTCTTCCTCTGTTACCTGGTAAAAGAATTTTCTGGGGCCGAGAAATGTTTCAATAATTTCGGGTGTCACGATTTTTGTGACTTGCTCTTTCCCCACGATTTCCTTTGCGATTTTTCTGCAAATCGAGGCAATTTCCCTTTCTAAATTTCTTAAACCTGCTTCTCTGGTATATTCTAAGATAATCCTGGTTATAGCAGTGTCCTGAAATTCAATAGGATGGTTTTCCAGGCCATTTTCTTTTATTTGTTTCGGGATAAGAAACTGGTGTGCGATCTTCAATTTTTCATTTTCACTGTATCCTGAAAGATATATTACTTCCATACGGTCTCTTAACGCAACATGAACCGTATCAAGGATGTTTGCCGTAGTGATAAACAATACATCGGAAAGGTCAAAAGACACATCAAGATAATGGTCAACAAAGCTGAAATTTTGCTCCGGATCAAGTACTTCCAGTAATGCAGATGCCGGATCCCCCCTGAAATCTTCACCAATTTTATCTATTTCATCAAGCATGAATATTGGGTTGTTTGCGCCTGCACGGCAGATTTCCTGCATAATACGTCCGGGAAGGGCGCCAACGTATGTGCGCCTGTGCCCTCTGATTTCAGCCTCATCCCTTATCCCTCCCAGAGAGATGCGGATAAATTTTCTCCCAAGTGCCCGCGCAATTGATTTTCCCAGCGAGGTTTTGCCGGTTCCCGGAGGGCCACAGAAGCAAAGGATAGGGCCTTTTAACTTCTCTTTCAGTGTATGAACGGCAAGAAATTCGAGAATGCGTTCTTTTACTTTTTTCAGGTCATAATGGTCTTCATCGAGAATTTTTGACGCCTGGTTGATATCAAGATTGTCTACCGTTTTTTTATTCCATGGTATGTTTATAAGATAATCCAGATAAGTACGTGAGACAGTATATTCTG
Organism: Candidatus Kuenenia hertensis; assembly: GCA_021646465.1. Lineage (GTDB taxonomy): Bacteria > Planctomycetota > Brocadiia > Brocadiales > Brocadiaceae > Kuenenia > Kuenenia hertensis. Next base: position 8,054 of record SOET01000064.1, read on the forward strand.
GCGAAGCTGGATTTATATCTCTTAATCGTTCCAATTCTTTCAGAGCGACCATTTCCACTTCCTTCGGCATTCCCGTTTTTTTGATGTTTTCTTCCAGTCTCAGGAATTCGGCCATATGCGGGTCATCTTCTCCCAGTTCTCTCTGAATTGCCTTCATCTGTTCCCTTAGAAAATATTCACGCTGCGCCTTTGACATTTCCTTGGCGACTTCATCGTTTATTTTGCCTTTTACTTCTCTTTCCTGGACATCTTTGTTGAGATAGTGAAATACTATCCGCAATCGTTTCTGCGGATCAACCATTTCCAGGAGTTTTTGTTTTTCGTCTATATGCAAGTCAAGATAAACAGTGACAAGGTCTGCCATAATGGACGGATTGTTTATGGTATCAATCATCGGGATGATTTCTTTTGGCAGTGATTTTCCCAGCATAGCACTTAACTTAAAAAGTGTTTTAACACTTTGTATTAATACATCGATAGTTTCAGATTTTTCTGTGAATTCTCTGAGTTCTTCTACCTTTGCCGTATAATAGGGATCCGTTTTGATATACTCTGTTATTTTTATTCTCGCAATACCTTCAACAAGGCATTTAATATTGTTTGGTGTGGATTCGAATATCCTGATAACTTTTGCAGCCGTGCCAGTATCATAAAAGTCTTCGGGTTTTGGAGAGGTAACATGATATTTTAATACGACAATACCAATAAATTCATTTTTTGCATGGGCTTCGGTTATTGCCTGTGCAAGTCCTTTTCCACGTAATTCTATTGAACGGACAAGACGGGGGAATACTATATCGTCTTTTACCGGAATGATGCGAATTGATTGAGGTAACGGGCTGCTATCATCACTTCTGTGTAAAGTAAAGGTTGCTTTTTCCATAAAATGTATATGCCTGCCTTCATTTTTATAATTGTAAGGGGAAAAGTGTTAACTGTTGTCTATTGCAGACAGAGAAAAGTATGTTCGGTTTTGTGCGATGTACAAATAAAAAAATGAATTAAACAGATGTTGAGTATGGTGTAAATCATAAACATTTACATGACACAAATGGTGTTTTTATTCATTGGTGTTTTTTACCGTGTTATCGATTGTTTCTGTTGAAGAGTTGTCTTCGGGGGCTGAATGGAGTTCTTCAAGAAGTTTTTTCAAATCTTCACCTTCGATAACTTCTTCCTCTATGAGTTTTTTTGCCATACCCCTTAAGATTCCCTTTTTTTCAAGCAGCATCGTTTCCACGCGCTGAAATGATTCATCCATAATATTTTTAATTTCTAAATCTATTTCCCGGGCGGTTTCTTCACTATATTCTTTCGTAGCTGAAAATCCGTAAAGTGATTGTCTGTCGTTTTGATCAAAAGTAACCAGACCCATTTTTTCACTCATTCCATATTCTTTAATCATCATTCGTGCTATTTCTGTAGCTTTTTTCAGGTCATTTTGAGCGCCGGTTGAAATTTCATTAAAAATGATTTTTTCCGCTATTCTACCCCCAAGCAATATAGCGATTCTGTCTAAAAGCTCTACTTTTGTCATCAAATAGCGGTCTTCCGTAGGCTTCTGTAACGTATACCCGAGTGCTCCGATGCCCCTGGGAATCATGGATATTTTCCGAACAGGGTCTGCATTTGGAACCGAGCATGCGACAAGGGCATGGCCTGATTCATGGTAGGCAACGATTTCTTTCTCTCTTTTGTTCATAAGGCGCTTCTTTTTTTCGAGCCCCGTCATAATCCGGTCAATTGCCTCTTCAAATTCAGGCATTCCGGCAGCTTTTTTGTTTCTTCTTGCGGCAAGCAATGCCGCTTCGTTAATGAGATTTGCCAAATCTGCCCCGACAAATCCAGGCGTCATTGCGGCAACGGAATGTAAATCAACGTCTTTTTCCATCTTTACATCTGCAGAATGCACATTAAGTATAGCTTCGCGTCCGTGTAAATCAGGCCTGTCAACTACTACCTGCCTGTCGAATCTGCCCGGTCTTAAAAGGGCGGAATCCAGTGTTTCAGGACGGTTCGTAGCCCCCATAATAATTACTCCCTTGTTGGAATCAAAACCATCCATTTCTACCAGCAACTGATTTAATGTTTGTTCTCGCTCGTCATGTCCGCCTATGGGGCTTTGTCCCCTTGCTTTGCCAAGTGCGTCAAGTTCGTCAATAAAGATAATGCACGGCGCTTTCTGGTCTGCCTGGTGAAACAAATCTCTTACCCTGGCGGCGCCTACGCCAACAAACATTTCAACAAATTCAGAACCGCTCATGTTGAAAAATGGTACACCGGCCTCTCCAGCCACCGCTTTTGCCAGCAAGGTTTTCCCCGTTCCCGGTGCGCCGACAAGAAGCACTCCTTTTGGTATCTTGCCGCCTATGGCGCGAAACTTTTCCGGTGTTTTCAGAAATTCAATAATTTCCTGCAATTCCTCTTTTGCCTCGTCTATGCCCGCCACATCGTCAAATGTTACGTTTAAATCTTCCTGGGCATAAAGACGTCCTCTGCTTTTGCCGAAAGTCATAATACTGCTGGCGGGCCCATACCGCTTAAATATAAAGCGCCAAATCATAAACAATATTAATAATGGTATAACCCATGAGAAGAAAAATGTCTTAAACCAGGGGCTTTCATACTGGCCTTCATATTTTACCCCCATTGCTTCCAGTTCGTTTACAAGGTCCGGGTCTTCTACCCGTGCTGTAATAAAGATTGCGTATTTGTTTGTACCTCGCTCGTATTCTTTTAACTTGCCGCGAATTGCATTGTGGCCTATATGGCACTCCAGGAGCATGTCGTCACGCATTAATTTTTTAAATTCGCTGTACGATATATTCCTTACCCCAGGATTCATTAAATACATTTGGATAAGTATGAGAAATCCAAATACAATAATAATATGCCAAATGGAAAATTTTTTCGGCATTTTAAACTTAATTTTTTTAAAGTCTTTGAGCATGTATACTCCTATGATTGATTATTCAAAAGAATAAAAGGTAAAAAGATACAGAATTATTATAAACTATTCTACCAGAAAGTGCTGCATCACTCAAAAAAACTTTAAGATATTTGTAAAACTGTAATAATTTACCACAGAGGGTGCAGAAAATGAAAGAAAACAAATAAAAATATGATTTCTATGAATCGTGATGTTTGGTTTTCATTTTTGTGATACAGGTATATTAAGTTTCCTTAAAAAGGTAAGAGTAATAGTAGATGATTAGGAGGGTATTTCATAATTTTTACATTGTTTCTTATTTCCAATTCCAATGTCATGTACACCCGTTCGGGTCTGTTCTTTTATGTGTATTTACAAACATCATTTTATTTCTTATATATAAAACTGATATTACTTTGAATTCTCTACTATTAGGTATTGAAAGGTGAAGTGGAGGATAAGGTGAATGTGTTGAATAAACGTTAGGAACTTTTTTAATCGGAAAGGAGGTGCACAATGGTAGAAAAAAAATTGCAGGCATACGAAGCGCCAAAAATAAAGACCTACACAGATGAAGAACTGCTTGAAAAGTTAGGAACTGCTTTTACGCATTACTATTGTATCAAGTAATAATTGTGTTTTGTAAGAAAGTTTTTCTCATTTTTTTAAAAGGAGATGCACAATGAAAGAAAAACATCTACTTGTCTATGAAGCGCCAAAAGTTCAAACCTATACAGATGAGGAATTACTTGAGAAATTAGGAACTGCTTATACTTCTTATGCTAATAATATTTATCACCCCTAAATGAAATTCAGGTGATATCAAAGAACAGCTTATATTTCTTGTGAAAGCCTTTGTTTATTTGCAATAGAAGTGAAATAGAAGCATAAAAAGGGATAACACCGAAAAGTGTTATCCCTTTTTTCATTGCTATAAATACTCTACTATTTAAGAATAAAGGAGATACTATGGCAGAGGAAATATTACCGAAACAATATCTTTTAATCAAAAAGAAGCACAAGAAATTTTTTGATGCAGTCGAGGAACTTGGTAAGGTTGTCAGGCAGGAAGGACCCATTGATGAAAAAGTTTCACATCTGGTTCAACTCGCGGCTGCTGCGGCGATACATTCCGAAGGCGCGGTTCACAGTCATGTAAGGAGGGCTCTCGACGCAGGGGTAAAACCGGAAGAGATATATCATACCCTCATTCTCCTTACCAGTACGATAGGGTTTCCTTCGGTTGTTTCTGCATTGAGCTGGACGAATGATATTATGAAGCAGAAAGAGAAATAGTGGAGCTTAAGAATGAGAAATTTACTTATTAATAGAAAAAAACCACTCTGCAGATTCTGGTAGTCAGGGAAGATTGTTAAAAGAATCAATGCCTTAATAAAATCAGAAGGGGGTCTTAAATAACACATAAAAGAAATTACAGAATGTGAAATGTTGTTGTTTACGTAAAACAACTTCCTTAACCGGATGGAAAAAACAAAAATAGCCTGATGTGTTTAACACATCAGGCTATTTTTGTTAACGAATTATTTAGAGAGAGAAAAAATGTTACGAAAAAATAGAGTTGAGAGGCCATTGAATTATAAAAAATACCGGAAGCAGGAAAAGGAGAATTAACCTGCTTCCGGTACGAAGAGGAGGGAAAATGTATGGGAGATTCCTCTTCTGTATTTATAAACAATTCATACGTAGTGTATTGTTCCATAAACCATTTTTGTCTGTTTGCCAAAAATCATTCATTAGAAAATCTGAAAAGAATTGATGTATAAAATAGAGAGAATGATTTTTAACTATAGTAATTACCGTAAATTGTGATAATATATTCCTAAAATTATTGAGAATTGTTGTCTTAAAACTTCTTATTGAATATTTTTCAATGGAATATCGGCTTAACAATAATTTAAAATTGCCTAACACGATTATTTTACATACTTCTCTTAAGTGTTTTCCCGAGTCATAGCAGAAATAAAATGACACTATTTTGAAAAAGGAGGAAAAAATCCGGAATGAACTGACACGAATATAATGAAGATGTAAAAAAACGATTTAAAAACATCATCTCTCCGGACTATTAATGCTTTCACCGGAAGATGAATTTTGCGGAATTTAATTAAAACAATAAGAGGGAATATATGAGCACAGCAGAAAACGAACAGGAAGTACTTGTAGTTGTATCAAAATTAAAAAACTATATCCGCTCAACCGCCGGAATGAATACGGCCGGCAACGTTGCATCAACGATATCAGATATCGTACGTAATTTGTGCGATCAGGCAATTGAAAAAGCAAAATCGGATGGACGCAAGACGGTAATGGACAGAGATTTTTCCTGAGCTACCACTCATCCTTCGTGAAATGAATACCACAACATAGTAAAATAATAAAGTTTTGAAATATAATAATGTATATTCACTTTCACACAAAAATATCCCTTCGACTCCGCTCAGGGTGTCAGTGAGAGTCATGCTGAGCGGAGTCGAAGCATAACCTGTCGTGTTGACAGGCAGAGAAGCATTAAAAAGCTAATGCAGTATAATATTTTCGAAAAACAGATATTTTTGCCATACCTCAACAAAACATCTTAAACGGGGCGGCAATTAAGCTGTCCCGTTTAAGTCTGACTTTTCACAGAAGACTTTTGGTATTTCACCAAGTATCTCTTTTGGACATCTTATCCGCTTTTGCTATCCAACAACAACGCATGCCCATTATATCACCCTTTTTCAGTCGCCGTTATTTCCTTCCCCATGAGAGACCAGTAACGACTGAAGGAAAAGGGGTGCCAGGTATATGAACAAAAAATGATCCCACGGTATCAAGAAGCGCCGTATTTTCCATCAGGGTATTTGTATTCGTACTTTCTGGCATAGGTGAAAATGGTTTCTATAAGTTTTGCCTTTTTAATCGGTTTTGTGATATGCCCGTCACAGCCTGCTTCCAGGCTCATATCCGCATATTCTTTCAACGCATGGGCGGTAAGCGCAACAATCGGAACGGCCTTGCGTCCATTTTCACTTTCCCACGCCCGTATTCTTCTTGTGGCTTCATTGCCATCCATAATCGGCATTTGCATATCCATCAATACCAGATCATACGAATTGTTCTTGCATTTTTCCACAGCTATTTCGCCATTTTCCGCCACTTCAACGGTGCAGGACGTCTTTTTCAAAAATGCCTGTATCAGCATTACATTATCCCGTGCATCCTCTGCGAGAAGGATTTTATAAGGCGGCAGTTCTTTTTGTGTAACAGGCTGCACGATGATTGATTCTGTTTTGCCCAGGGCATGGCTTATTGCTTCGAGCAATTTCGACTGTCTGATGGGTCTTTCAAAATAACCATTCACCTGCAAATTTTTAATTCTGTCTTTGAATTCTGCACTGTTATCAGAAGAAAGGGCTATAATGGGAAGATGTAACAAACCAAGATCTTTTCTGATTGCCTTTGCAACATCGTAACCATCCATGTGCGGCATCTGACAATCAAGCAATAACAATTCGAAAGGGTCTTTCCCCTCCTCGGCTTTTCGTATTTCAGAGAGTCCTTTTTTTCCACCCTCAACGTCCGTTACCACCGCACCGCTTACAGCCAATGTATTTTTCAAAATCATCCGGTTGGCCATATTGTCGTCGATAACAAGTATTTTCTTCCCTTTAAAATTTACCGGCGGTGTTTCTTTTTCAATACATATTGTTTGTATACTAAAATTTGAAGTAAAAGAAAAAACGCTACCCTTATTCGGTTCACTTTCCACCCAAATGGTTCCTCCCATCAATTCAACCAATTGTTTACAGATCGCCAGCCCAAGTCCTGTACCTCCATATCTTCTTGTTGTGGAAGAATCCGCCTGTGCAAACGATTCAAATATCTTTTCATGCTTATCTCCTGAAATTCCAATACCCGTATCAGAAACGGAAAAAAGTAAACAACAGGGGTCAATGTGTTTGTTTGTATTGTTCACACTGAGAGCAACTTTTCCTTTACTGGTAAACTTTATAGCATTTCCTACCAGATTGGTAATAATCTGACGTAAACGGGTTTGATCTCCTATCAGTAATTCCGGGACAGACGGTTCTATAAAGCAAACAAGTGCTACTCCCTTTTTGTGAGCGGAACCCCTCATCATTTCGATAACGCCTTCCACAACGTTCCTGAGGTTAAATGCATCGTCTGAGAGTTCAAGCTGTCCCGCCTCTATTTTGGAAAGATCGAGGATGTTATTAATTAATTGTAAAAGCGTTTCCCCTGCGTCGCTGAATATCTGGACGTACTTTTTCTGGTCTTTATCAAGTTCAGTTTCGCAAAGGAGTTCCGCCATTCCCAGTATGGCATTCATAGGAGTCCGAATTTCGTGGCTCATGCATGCGAGAAATTCACTCTTGTATTTGTTTGCCGTTCTGGCTTCCCCGGCGAATCTTTCAGCCCTGTTTTTTTCTTCCTGCGCTTTCTCCCTTAATTCTTCAGAGATTTTTAAGCTTTTCTCCAGTTTCCGGGCGGCTTCTTCAGCTTTTTTCCTCGCTTTTTTCAATTCATCCTCGGATTGTTTTCTCTCGGTAATGTCTCGCACAATCATCAAATATATTAATTTGTCTTTCCGGTAAAACCCGTTAAGACCAAATTCAAGCGGAAAGGTCGTGCCGTCATTTCTCATACCTTCTGCCTCAGAATCCGCCAAATCGGAAATAATTTTATTACCTGCCTGTGCGCTTCTTTTTAAATAATTATTAAGTACCGCATGGTAAGATGCAGAAATAAGAGTTGCAATGTGTTTTCCGATAATTTCGTTTGGCACATACCCAAAAATCTTTTCAGCAGCAGGATTAAATGATTCAACTATGCCATCCTGTGTAAACGTAATAATACCTTCCATCGCATTGTTGATAATCAGCCGTTTGTGTGTTTCACTCCGAACCAGGTTTCCGCTTTCCTGCCTGATTTTTTTTACCATTGGATGAAAAATGTACAGTGCAACAATAACCAACGCCGACAATGTCGTGCCTAATACAATAATTTCCAGTATTTGCAGCCTTCTGTTGTTTTTCTCGCTTTCTTTTTGTAATTGATTTGCTACCACATTCAGGGAATCTACTAAATTTGCCGCAAAATCATTCAGGATGAAAAGCAGGTGTGGATTAAACGAATTGAGTACCGTTGATGGTTCATTGGCGAGTGCCCGTGCTTCGGCAAGATAATTATATATCTGTTTATCCAGATTTATTGGTTCCTGAAAATAAAAGGCATGCACCTGTGGAGATTGTTTTCCGGGCAGATTCAGTGATTGCTCTCCATAAATAAGCCCTTTGTGCGCATTTTCCATTTCGTTTATGGTTGCTAATAGTTCCTGTCTCAATATCCCTGTTTCGTTTTCGCCTTTCGTATTGACGAGCACAAGGGAAAATATCGCAATGTTTTGTGCCAGAAAAAGCTGTCTGTTGGTAACATTTAGTACGGCTGCATTGGATTTTTGTGATGAAATAACTTTGTCGAGTGTAAAAAATGATGCGATACTCAGCAGGGCAATAATGCTCAAGGCAATAATGTACTTCAGCGTCATGTTTTTTGTAAAATCTCTGTTCATATTGAAGAAGATACTCCATGTTCTTTCGGCTGATTTTTCTATTCTGCATGTAATACACACCCCGTCAGCTACGCTGCCACTCCTCTATCAAGCGTATCCTTACCCACATTTACTTACAGGATACAGGGGGAGGACG
>SOET01000018.1 GCA_021646465.1 Candidatus Kuenenia hertensis
CGAATTATTGGAGGATTCTTATGCTTTCGGCTTCTTAACTTAACACCTATGCCCTTTATCCCCCTCTTGATAGAGGGGACTTGTCCACTCTCCCCTCTATCAAGAGGGGTCGGGGGTGTGTTTTATCAAATAAATCTATTTTTTCAAAAGCCTAAATTTCGAAAATCAGATTTGTTTGACTATAAGCTGTCTACAGTAAAAATCCCCCTTTTGCTGGTCTTCTGCTGGTTCAATCTTGTAGATTGAACCGGAAGTTTTGAACCATGCAGCAGGCAGTAAATTGATTCAGCCTTTGAAAAATACTAAATGTTTTGGTTCAATCGAGGACGATTGAACCAGCAAAGAAATACAATAATCCTTAACTTAATGACATTGCCTTGCATACCTGATAGTCTACCTGATGAGAGCAAACACTTGGCCATTTCTGATGGTCTGCGCCCAGCTCTCTTCCTTTATCTGCCCAATGTTTTCGCAGGATGTTCATCAATCTCGTTTGTATTCATCAGTCAATTCATTAAAAAAAATGTCATTTTGTTGCTGTTTCTCAATAAAAATCCTTGGGAAAACTCATTGATGACGTATGTTTTAAAAATTTATTTTATAAAAATGCCTTTGCCCATTAAACTATGTTAAGATCAAAACAATGCGGAATCCTTACCGTATCCAATTTTCATTTATCGTCAAACAAATTTGATTTTCGAATATTTATATACCCCTAAATCCCTCTTGATAAAGGGGACTTGCCTTCTCTGCCCCTCTATTAAGAGGGGCAGGGGGTGTGTTTCATCAAATAAATCTATTTTTTTCAAAAAGCTTAATTTTCGAAAATCAAATTTGTTTGTTTACATTAAACGATTATGTTCATACACTCTCTTTTCTTAAAAAGATTAATTAAGAAAATAATTTTAAGGAAACCAATGGCAAACAGAACTCTCTTCCTTACAAACGAATTATACAAATACATGATCTCTTCATCCGTCCGCGAGCCTGATATTTTAAGGCAATTAAGACGGGAAACTTCCCATGATCAAATGTCCGCCATGCAGATATCACCTGAACAGGGACAATTCATGGCATTTTTGTTAAAATTACAAAAAGCAACGAAGGCCATTGAAATTGGCGTATATACGGGATATAGTTCCCTTTGTATCGCACTAGCGCTTCCCCCAGACGGAAAATTGGTTGCGTGTGATATCAACAAAGAATGGACATCGGTTGCGCAACGCTATTGGGAAAAAGCAGGCGTTTCAAAGAAAATAGATCTGCATCTCGCGCCGGGAATAGAAACATTGAATCATCTTATCTCAAATGGCAATGCAAATACTTACGATTTTATCTTTATTGACGCTGATAAGAAAAATTATGACATCTATTATGAACGAGCTATTAATTTGCTGCGTCCGGGAGGAATTATCGTCATTGACAATGTATTCTGGCTTGGAAAGGTAACCGACCATAAAATAATTGATGATGAAACCAACGCTATTCAACGCCTCAATAAAAAACTTCACAATGACGAAAGAATTGATTTGAGCATGATACCTGTTGGTGACGGGTTAACACTTGCCATGAAAAGGTAAAATCGGGAATGCTCCCGGTAAAATCTCATTCATATATACTCAACAGGCTCACGATTTGAGATTTATAGACAATGCCGCACATGCTCAACACGAAAAAAAATAGAGACGCATTGCTATACGTCTTTACAGTCCGTAGTGCCACCCTTATTATGCTTTGACGGAGTTTATACTGAACGTGTGATGTGCTCAGCATAGATGACTCCGCTGTCACCCTGAACGGAGTCGAAGGATTGAGGTCTCTAAGCATCAGAATCAAATACGTGTTTTACGGAGTCCATTCTGCCATATGTTTTAACAATTTCCATCTTCTCTGAATATCTGCTTCAGCACGTTTCATCAGTTCTTTTGCCGCCTCAGGATTGCTTGCTCTTAATGCCTTATATCTGTTTTCCCGATAGGCGTATTCTTCAAATGGGATAGAAGGGTCTTTACTATTAATTACTAAAGGACTTTTCCCCTGTGCTTCAAGGTCAGGGTTATACCGATACAAAGGCCAATATCCACAAGCGACGGCCTTTTTCTGCGCCTCTATCCCCTTGCTCATATCCATACCATGTGCAATGCATGTTGAGTATGCTATTATTAAGGCGGGCCCGTTATACGCATCCGCCTCCAGAAATGCTTTTAGCGTTTGCGCCTGATTTGCACCGAAAGCCACTTGTGCAATATACACATTACCATAAGTGGACATAATCATCCCGATATTCTTTTTTGGCGTCCGTTTTCCACCTGCAGCAAATTGCGCTATTGCCCCTAAAGGAGTGGCCTTTGACATCTGCCCGCCGGTATTCGAATACACTTCCGTATCTAAAATAAGAAGTTTAATGTTTTCCCCTGACGCCAAAACATGATCAACACCGCTATATCCAATATCATATCCCCAGCCATCGCCACCTATAGACCATACAGATTTTTTCACCAGATAATCTGCAAGAGAAAGTAAGTGTTTTGCTTCCGATGAACTATCATTTTTTAACAACTGTTTAAGCTTCTCAACACGCTTTCTTTGTTCTTCAATTGCTTCCTGCGTGGATTGATCTGCATTAATTAACGAATCAAATAGTTCTTTCGAACCTGCATAGGCGTCTTTTGCCGATAACTTATTAGCTAATTCTACGGCCTGTTTGTAAAAACTGTCTACCGTTTGTCTCATGCCTAGACCAAATTCCGCCGTATCTTCAAATAATGAATTTGACCATGCAGGCCCCCTTCCGTCACCACGTTTTGTGTAAGGAGTTGTTGGCAAATTTCCACCATAAATAGAACTGCAACCAGTAGCATTCGCTATTAACAACCGGTCACCAAATAATTGTGTAAGTAATTTAATATAAGGGGTTTCCCCGCAACCAACGCATGCACCGCTATATTCAAAAAGTGGTTTTACGAATTGACTGCCTTTTACGTTTGAAACACTAAATCTTGAAGGGTCCGTTTCCGGTAAATCTAAAAAGAATTTATAATTTTCTGCTTCCAGGCATCGTAAAGGTTCTTGCAGTTTCATATTTATTGCCTTTACCCCTGGTATTTTATTACCAGCAGCATCCTTTTTCTGCCCAGGACAGTTGAATACACAGGATGCGCAACCGGTACAATCTTCAGGAGCAACTTGTACGGTAAATTTAAGCCCCTGAAGGTCTTTTCCCGTAGCGTCTATAGATTTAAACGCAGAAGGAGCATTTTTAAGCAACGATGGATCATATGCTTTAATTCTGATAGATGCATGAGGGCATACAAAAGAACACTGACCGCATTGTATACATGCATCAGGCTCCCATTCCGGGATATGAACACCAATGTTTCTTTTTTCGTATTGTGTAGTTCCGGTTGGCCATGTGCCATCAGGGGGAATTGACGATACAGGCAATGAATCTCCTTTATTTGCAAGCAGCGTTGCCGTTACATTCCTGACAAATTCCGGTGCATCATCCGGTACAGGGTTGATCATCCTCACTTTACTCATAGCTTTATCAGGAACAGGCACTTCAACAATATTTTGCAGCGCCCGGTCAACTGCTTCATAATTTAGCTTTACTACGTCCTCACCCTTCTTCATATAGGTTTTTTTAATCTCTTTTTTAATAGATTCTACGGCTTTTTCTTTTGGGATAATGCCTGATATAACAAAAAAGGCCGTTTGCATTATCATATTTATTCTTGCACCAAGACCAATTTCTTCCGCAAGTGAAATGGCGTCAATTATGTAAAATTTCATCTTTTTCTGAATGAGTTGTTCCTGGACTTCAACCGGCAGGGCATCCCAAACTTCATCCTTATTATGGGAAGTTGTAAGAAGGAATGTAGCGCCTTCTTCAGCATTGGACAACATATCAATTTTTTCCGGGAAAGCAGGATTATGACAGGCAATAAAATTTGCTTTTGAAACAAGGTATGGCTTATTTATCTTTTCTTTCCCAAACCGGAGATGAGATACGGTTGTCGCCCCTGCTTTTTTAGAATCATAAACAAAATATGCCTGGGAATAATTATCCGTTTCGTTGCCTATGATTTTTATGGTATTTTTGTTCGCACCCACCGTACCATCCGAACCTAATCCGTAAAACAATGCGCGGAATACATTGCTTTCATTCGCAGTATTAAAGTTTTCATCATATTCCAGGCTTGTATTACAAATATCATCGTTAATACCAATGGTGAAGTGATTCTTTGGCATATCCTGTGATATATTATCATATATGGCTTTTACCATTGCAGGGGTAAAATCTTTTGATCCAAGGCCATACCTTCCGCCTACTATTTTTGGATATTCCTTAAATTTTGCCATACCTTTTTCCATTGCTTCGCCAATTGCGGTTCTCACATCAAGATAGAGTGGTTCCCCGATAGCGCCAGGCTCTTTTGTCCTGTCAAGCACTGCAATAGATTTAACACTTGCTGGCAACGTTTTGACAAATACGTCAATATCAAATGGTCTAAACAACCTGACCTGAATAAGCCCCAGTTTTTTCCCAGTTTTATTTAGTGCACTGATGGTATTTGCCACTGTTTCTCCGCCAGACCCCATAATAACGATAACACTTTCCGCATCAGGCGCTCCATAATAGTCAAAAAGTTTATATTGACGCCCCACAATACTTGCAAACTTGTCCATCGCTTTTTGAACTATTGCAGGAGTTTCGTTGTAATATTTATTAACTGTTTCCCTGCCTTGAAAATACACGTCAGGATTTTGTGATGTTCCTCTAATAGCAGGACGATCAGGAGAAAGCCCTCTTTGACGATGAGCAATTACATGATCATCATTTATCATTGCACGCATATCGTCAAAGCTGAGTTCCTCAATCTTCTGCACCTCGTGCGAGGTTCTAAAGCCGTCAAAGAAGTGAATAAAGGGAATTCTTGACTCAAGAGTGGCGGCCTGTGATATAAGGGCAAAATCCATTGATTCCTGAACGTTCTGGGAGCACAGCATTGCAAATCCGGTTGCACGGGCAGCCATTACGTCAGAATGGTCACCAAATATCGATAACCCCTGGCATGCCAAAGAACGCGCAGTTATATGAAAGACAGTAGGAGTTAATTCCCCCGCTATCTTGTACATATTCGGTATTATAAGTAATAATCCCTGAGAAGCAGAAATAGTCGTAGCTAATGCACCTGTTGTTAAAGATCCGTGGACAGCGCCTGCAACACCTGCTTCTGACTGCATTTCACTCACTTTGGGAACTGTACCCCATATATTTATTTCTCCTTTTGCCGTCTTGGCATCACAAATCTCAGCAATTGGTGACGAAGGGGTTATTGGATAGATTGTAATTATTTCGTTTGTAGCATGCACAACATGTGCACATGCAGTACAACCATCAACTATTACTGTCCTACGATTCATTCCTATCTCCTTGCAGATTATATTTGTTTCCAGTACTCAATACTTCGTTGAAGTCAGAAAAGCTTTGTTTTCTATAAAAACAGAAAAATCTCATATTGCCTTTATAATATAAAAAAGAAAATAATTTTACACGCAAAAATTGAATTTTATCTTAAATTAACAATGAACTCTCCAACAAAACTCTAAAAAACACAACACGTTAGACCTTTTTTTCTTTTGGGGCAACAAATTTTTACCAAATTATTTATTTTCACACACATCGTATGAGCGTTTTTTTTATACGAGGCGAAACCTGAATGTTGTGCTGAAACAAAAAAAGCCGCACAACGATTATTTTTTTCATTGTACGGCCTATCCTTTGACAGACGATATAATTACCGTCCCTCTTGTTTCTGCCATAAAGTCTGATTGTTATGCATGTTATATAAAAAATCTATGAAGTCAAGCCAAAAAGTGTATTTGCACACATTTAATACCTGCCTTATTAGTCGATATTTGTGCGAATCATCGTATAATGTTCTTTACCGGCTTCTTGAAATATTTCACCGGCAATGGCAAATCCATGCTTTTTATAAAATTCTGTTAAATACGTTTGAGCATGAATTTTTACCTTTTTATATCCTTGTTCTTTTGCAATCGAAATCATAAAATCTATCAGTTCATGGCCAAGTTTTTTCCCCCGATGTGATTTTCTTATTGCTATACGTTCAAACTTTGCGTAATCACCAAATTTTCGTATCCGACCGGCGCCAAAGGGTTCTCCGTTCTCTTCTCCCAATACGTGTGTTGATGTATAATCATAAATATCACGCTCTATTCCATACGGAACTTTTTGCTCTTCCAAAAAAACTATTCCGCGCACGATAAATACTTTAATCAAGTCTTCAAAATTTATTACTACTTTAAACACCGGGAATCAGGCCTCTATTAAATATAGAAATCATATAGCTTTGAATAGTGCACTATTCTTCATTTTGATTCGTACGATGTTGAGGGCAAAATCATTCGGTAGTCATATCTTTTTTCATGTTTTTTTCCAGTTCAACTACTTCTTTTGCCAACTCTATATAATCTTTTGCTCCGGAGCTTTCCGGCGCATACAATGTGATCGGTTTTGCGGAAATAGGACATTCTGCCAAACGTACATTTTCGCGAATTATCGTATTGAAAACCTTTTCATGAAAACGATCTTTAACCTGCTTATATACCTCATTGCTAAGATTTGTCCTGCTATCAAATCTACAGGCAATAATACCGGTGACTTCCAATTTATGGTTCAGCCTCTCCTTAACCACTTGTACAGTATTTACAAGCGTTACGAGTCCATTCAGTGCAAGAACTTTCGTTTCTAACGGAATAAATACCTCTTTTACAAAAGTCAGTGCATTTACCGTTATCAAACCTAACGATGGCGGGCAATCCAACAAAATATAATCATAATTATTTGCAACAGGAGAAATTCTCTTCCGCAATATAAGGTCGCGTTCTTTTTCATTTGCCAGGATTCTTTCGACACCTGCCAATGCCACATTAGAGGGTGCAAGAGTGAGATTTTCCACACAAGTATCCTTCAGTATCTCTTCAAAATAAACCTCTTCCAAAAAAACATTGTACATTGATTTTTCCAGGGAATGTATGTCCAGCCCAAACCAGGAACTCATGTTGCCTTGAGGATCCAAATCAACTAATAATACCTTCTTTCCCATATCAGAAAGACAGGCGCCCAGATTTACCGTTGTCGTTGTTTTTGCCACTCCCCCTTTTTGATTTGTCAACGCAATACTACGCATGTTTTTCGGTTTAAAATGTTTTTATAAATGACTATATTTTTTGTTGAATAAAAATAACACATTGAATATACATAATCAAAACAAAAACCTTTCTCGTTTTTATATTGCAGGCTGTCAGGATTGCTTTATATTTATTAGTTAGTCATTGACACTACTTTTTTTGCCTGATATAGTATTTTCATCTAATTGTTTTTGTAATTTATCATAAACCATAATAACCACTAATAAAAGCAGTCTTTCTAAAAATTTATTTTTAAAAATTTCAGGATTTTTTTATGAACAAGATTCGGGAAAATAATACGGTGAAGGAAATAGCGGAAAAGTTTCCGGTAACCCGAAAGATATTTGATACCTATGGAATAATGTGCGGCGGAGATTCGCTTCCGGACAAACCAATTTCTTTTTTTGCCAAGATGCATAACGTTAATCCATCTACATTAATCGAAGATCTGCAAAATCTTATTGATGGTAAAGAAGTAGAAAACGACGAAGTGTCATTAATTAAACCTCAAACGGAACATATTTATGAATTTTTTATAAAAACCTCAATTATCATCGTACTTTCGACTGGCTGTCTTTATGGAGCCTCAATTTTGGCATATATGGCGTATAAGAGGTCATTCCTTTCCGTTCCCTGGGTGCTGTTAGAAACACATGGAGACACACAAGTCTATGGGTGGGTGGGATTATTTATCATGGGTATTTCCTTCTTTGCTTTACCCAGGTTTTGGAATTCGATTTTGCATTGCACTCAACTTGCGTATAAAACGTTTTTCCTGATGGTGGCAGGAATTGTATTATCTTTTGTTTTTAAAACAATTTCATATTATTCAGGGGCGTTTTTCTTCAAAATCCCCGTATTAATAGGATTGTCACTTCAAACAGCTTCTATTGCCATTTTCATGTACGTACTGATCAGAACATATTTTTCTTCCGAAAAAAAAGAATATGAAGTTTACGAAGGTTTCATACTATCAAGTTTTCTATGGTTTTTCCTCCAGGCACTTGCTTTTGCTGCCCTGCATTTTCATTACTGCATCGTAAATAATACAGATATCCCCGTATATTTTAAAGATCCCATCCGGCATATTCAGATTGTCGGTTTTTCATGTATGGTAATAATCGGCATTTTTACTAAAACGTTACCAATATTTCTCGGTATACAGGTACCCAACAAAAAAAACAGCTTTTACGTATTAATACTGCTGAATTTTTCAATAGCTTTAAGAGTTATCGCTGAATTTTACAAGGGCTATACTCTTAATCTTCACGGGTTTTTTATTACATTGTCTTGTGTTGCAGGGCTTTTAGAAGCTTTTAGCATTTTTCTCTTTATCTATAATTTAAACCTGTTCGACAAACGAAAACTCGTTAAAAATAAGGTAAAACTTCCGACCGGATTCAGAAAATACATACGGGCGGCATTATTCTGGTTGTTTATCTCTGAAAGCGCCTTTTTAACTTTTACCATTTATGAGACAGTGGCAGGTGAAAAAGTTTCTCATGCCTTATTCGGGGCATATCGGCACGCGATTTTTGTGGGGTTTATCAGTATGATGATTATCGGATGCGCATCGAAAATGATTCCATTAAGCAAGGGAGTAAAACTGTATAGCCCAAAACTGCTGAACATAACATTTTTCCTCATCACATTAGGTTGCGTCAGCAGGGTCGTCACACAGCCTGTCTCATTTCACTTTAACCCGCAATTTTATTCCATGCTGGGAATCAGTGGTTTTATAGAATATGCTGCTATATTCTTTTTTAGTGTTAATGTATGGAAAACGCTGAAATCGGAACAAGAAGAAATTACCGAAGAAATAAACTCTGCAACTGCCGCTACAAATGTATATCAATTGGTGAAGCAATATCCGCAAACATTAGATATTTTAGTAGGATATGGCTTTAAACAACTAAAAAATCCTGTATTAAGAAATACGCTGGCGAGAACAATTAGTTTGGGACAAGCAGTACAAATTGTACCGGTAAATCTTGAGGATTTGTTAAAAGATCTGAATGCAGCAATAAAGCCGCATATCACCACCTCGTCTCAATAGTTTACCTTTCTAATAACGCGGGACTTGCTTTTACCATATACTTTATACCGGAAACCACCGTTATAATCACCGTCGACCATAACAGAGCAATGATTATATTTCTTACGCTTTCCACATGTTGCAGATAAGCGGAAAAGAGTAAAATTAAACTGATTGTCAATGCCTGGACAAACATCTTTGCTTTCCCCCACATTGTAGCGCCGAATTCAATACCTCTTGCTTCAGAATAACTTCTTATACTGCTGACAAAAAATTCTCTGGCGACAATCACAACTACCATCCAGGGGGGAATATTCTCTTGTCCATGTTTTATCAGCAAGATAAAACCTCCACAAACAATAATTTTATCTACAAAGGGATCCGCAAGGCGCCCAAAATCAGTTAAAAGGCCTTTCTTCCTCGCCAAATAACCATCTAACCAGTCGGTTAATGATGCTACTAAAAATGAAAAAAGGGATATCGTGTAACAATGGTAAGACAGAAAAATAAAAAATATAATAGCCAGCAAAAGTCTGAGTAATGTCAGACTATTCGGCAGATTAAACATGGTTGATTTTTGGAAGCCCATAAGCAATAACTCACTTTTTAATTTAATTACTTGTTTTTAAAAAATCACGCAACTAAATCATAACCGTTCACATTGGCAATAACCACTTCTCTAATTTCTCCCGCATTTATCTGATGGTCATTCATAAATACTTTTCCATCAACTTCAGGAGCGTCTCCGTATGTCCGTCCTATCAAACCTCCGGTGACAGTATCCTTTTCATCTACGATCACAGAAACTTTCTTTCCAATAAGATTTTTGTTATTTTCCAAAACAATATCACGTTGAGCCAACATTATTTCTTCTACCCGTCGTTGCTTTACTTTTTTGCTTACTTGTTTACTAAAATTTGCTGCAGGAGTATTTTCTTCTTTAGAATATACAAACGCCCCGAGCCTTTCAAATTTAATTTTTTTAACAAATTCTAAAAGTTCCTGAAATTGCTCGTCTGTTTCTCCCGGAAATCCGACAATAACAGAAGTCCTTAAAACAATAGAATGCATTGATTCCCTTAAATTATTTATGAGAGTAACGATACTTTTACGGGTAATTTTTCTGCCCATTTTTTCAAGGATAGTATCATTAATATGTTGAATCGGCAAATCGACATATTTGCAAATTTTATCTTGTACACTCATGGTCTTAATCAATTCCGGATAAAAATGTCGGGGATGTGTATATAACAATCTTATCCACTGAATACCTTCAATCTCAGCAATATTCTCCAGCAATACATGCAACATCTGTTTCCCATATATGTCAACACCATATGAAGTAGTATCCTGTGAAATAATATTTATTTCTTTCACCCCTTCAAAAGCCATTTGTCTGGCCTCTTCCATAATATTCTCAACAGTTCTGCTCATAAAAGTTCCGCGTATTCCGGGAATGGCGCAGTATGTACACCTATTATCACAACCATCTGAAATTCTCAGATATGAATAATGTTTAGGGGTGAGTCTGATTCTATTTCGCCAATCATCATTATTATGATAAAAATTATTGTTATCATTTTTCTTTTTCTTAAGTTTACCCGTCAGATGAGTTATTTTTTCAAAATTTTTTAGACCAACAACATCATCTATCTCAGGAATATCATTTTTCAATTCAGCAGAATAACGTTGCGCCAGGCAGCCTGTTACAATTAGTTTTTTACACCGGGCATTTTCTTTAAGCTTCGCCATCTTGAAAATCATATCGATTGATTCCTTTTTTGAATCATCGATGAAACCACAGGTATTTACAACAAGCACTTCAGCATCTTCAGGACGTTGGCATATAGTACTGCCACCGGCTGCGATTCTGCCAAGCATTTCCTCCGCATCCACTAAATTTTTGGTGCATCCCAAATTAATTAATGCTACCGTTTTTGATTTGTTATTCATTTTTATCTTCTTCTCTGCCTGCTGAAGATATTTGTGCGTCCCATTCATCTAATGTCAAAAACACTTCCCTTGCCTGGCTACCTTTGTATTCGCCGACAATTCCTGCCTCTGCCATAAGCTCTATGAGTCGTGCGGAACGGGAATATCCAATTTCCAATCTCCTTTGCAAAAGAGATACGGAACCCCTCTGCGATTCCAATACAATTCTCACCGCCTCATTAAACAGCGGATCTTTGTTACCATTCTCCTTATCAGATACATCTTTCCATTTTTTCAATTCTTTGTTAAATTTTGGTTTTGCACAGTTTCTAAGATAGTCAACAACGTTTTTTACTTCCTCTTCGCTTACATATGCACCCTGAACACGAACTAATTTAGAAGTTCCTGGCGGTAAAAAAAGCATGTCTCCGCTTCCCAATAACTTTTCAGCACCATTTTGATCTAATATTGTTCTGGAATCAACTTTTGAAGCAACGTAAAATGATATCCTTGAGGGCAAATTTGATTTAATCAGTCCTGTAATTACGTCAACTGAAGGTCTTTGCGTTGCAAGGATGAGGTGTATGCCTACAGCACGCGATTTTTGTGAAAGACGTATAACAGAAGATTCTACCTCTTTTGATGCAACCATCATTAGATCCGCCAATTCATCCACGACGATAACAATATGGGGAAGATGAAAAGGAATATCATCTAATTTGTCGTCTTCTTCAGCATTTAATCGTTTTTTTATTTCTGACACGGACAATTTGTTATATCCGTTAATATTTTTAACACCAACGCTGGCAAGCAACGCATATCGCTCTTCCATCTTGTTCACTGCCCACTCAAGAACCGCCGCTGCCTTTTTCATGTCTGTTACAACAGGACTTATCAGATGAGGTATTTCGCTGAACAATGAGAATTCGACCATTTTTGGATCTACCAAAAGCAGCTGAACATCACTGGGGAAACGGGTATACAGAATACTTAATATTATGGAATTCAGACATATTGATTTTCCGGAACCAGTCGTACCTGCAATTAGTAAGTGTGGCATCGATGCTAAATCTGAAATAAGAGGTTTTCCTGCCACATCTTTGCCAATTAAAAGTGGAATAGCCATCTTCTTTTTCATTTCATCAGAAGCTTCCAGCAATTCTCTCAATGATACCATCTTTCTCTGCGTATTGGGGACTTCAATACCAATAGAAGATCTGCCTTCTAATGGTGCAACAATCCTGACGCTTGGTGCTTTCAAAGCAATTGCAAGGTCATCAGATAACCCTATCACCTTTCCTACCTTCGTACCAGGGGCCAATTCGATTTCAAACATTGTAACGACAGGACCTCTTTGTATATCGACGATTTCAGAATGTACATTAAATTGCTCAAGTGTATCCCTTAAAACATGGGCTCCCTGTGTAATTTGCTCTAAATCGTCCTTATAATGTTTTGTAGCAGGTTTCGTCAGAATCTCGACCGAAGGCAATTTGTAATAATCATCCATATTCTCTTTATTTGCCAGAGAAATAAGAGTATTTTCATTACCTTCTTTATATTTTCCGGCATCAGATGCCTCATTTATGTTTTTCTTTTTGTGTGATTGATACGCTGGCTCAGTCTTTGTTTCCTTAGACATTCCGATAACATTTTTCAAATCTTTCTCAATTTCTTTTTGTGGTAATATTACCGGAGAAATCCTGTCTTTCCCATTTCTTAAAGAAAAATTCCTTTTTTCTTCCGGTTTTGTTTTCAGGGAATTAATAAACGGAGAAAATGGGGTTCGGTTTACCAAAAGCATTATTGAAATCGACATACCGGATATCAAAACGAGGGAAGTCCCGGCAATATTAAAGTACTCACACAATCTTGATGTGATTACCAGGCCAAACATACCTCCCCAATTCATGTATAAAAGAGATTGTTTAAAGGTACATACTGCAAGTGTTAACAGTGGCGATATGGTAAAAAGCAAGAGAAATGCTCCCAGCAGCTTTACAAATAAATATTTTATTGTCCCGTAAAAAAAAAACTGTATACCAAACCATCCCAAAATAATTACTATTACGTATGAAGTCTTCCCTAATGTTTCCATTGCGTATCCAGAGATTTGAGCGCCAACTACACCACAAATATTTGCGATTGGAATGTTAGGGGGATAATCTGCAAAAGGAGGGTCGTTATGAGAATAACTAAGAAGACTTAGCAAGATGAATAACGTCGTGGCTAAAAAGGAAATCGCAATGACGCGACGCAAACAAATAGAAAACATTTTATTTCCATGATTATTGTTTTTTGGTGCGTGATAATTTCGGAAATTCTTTTTGTAACGAAAAGTGCCTCAATGAACCTTGGATGCTAATGCCCGGTATGGCCAAACCCCCCTTCTCCACGATATGACTCTTCTAACTGATCCACTTCTATCAACTCTGCTCTCACTACAGGTTGAATGACCATTTGAGCAATCCTTAAACCGCGTTTTACAACAAACTGTTCTTTCCCAAAATTACATAATATAATTCCAATTTCACCACGGTAATCACTGTCTATAGTGCCGGGAGTATTTAAAAGTGTTAAACCGTGTTTCAATGCCAAACCACTTCTTGGTCTTACCTGAGCCTCATACCCAAAGGGCAATTCGATATATAAACCTGTAGGAATAAGTTTAATTTCGCTCTGTTTTAATGTTAAATCACTTTCCACCGCTGCATAAAGATCCATGCCGCTCGCTGCATCGCTCATATATTGAGGCAATGGTAAATCATCCGTCCCTTCTTTTCTTTTTATTTTTATCTTAACCGTATTCATAGTTTTAAATTTTATTTATTTTTAAGTGTTTCTAATATTACAGAAATTATAGTTTCGTTTGAAGCAAGCCTCCCCTTTCCGATTTTCCCAGTACACAACCGGCCTTCTTCTGGTTCGATTATTATATATCCGTGATCCTTCAACTTTTCAATATTCTGCTGTACTATCGAATTTGAATACATACTATCATTCATTGCCGGAGCGATTATCACTGGAATTTTTGCTGCCATAACCGTGCAGGTTAATGCATCATCAGCTATTCCGGAAGCCACTTTTCCTATAAAATTTGCAGTAGCCGGAGCTACTAAAACTAAATCAGCTTTCTCTGCAAGGGATACATGATTTGGATTATAATTTTCGTTTTCGACAAATAAATCTGTAACAACTCTGTTGTGGGAAATCGAGCTAAAAGTTATCGGATGAACAAAACGTTGCGCATTGGCCGTCATTATCACCAGAACACTGTTGCCTTTTTTAACCAAACCCGATACAATTTCAACCGCCTTGTAAGCAGCGATACTTCCGGTCACCCCTACAACTACGCATTTATGCATAATTACAATAAATTCAGAATTTTACGAATTGTATTTACAGTAACATCTAAATCATCATTAACAACGCAATAGTCATATTTATCTTTATATTCCAGTTCTTTTTCTGCTATTTTTAAGCGATTCGCAAGGTCCTGCTCAGTATCAGTATTTCTGCTAATTAAGCGCTGACTTAATGTCAATCTATTTGGTGGCAACAAAAAAATCATGATAGCATCCGGAAATTTTTCTTTAATTTGCATAGCCCCCTGTACATCAATTTCAAGAATATAAAAAATTCCCCTTTTTATTGCATCTTCCAATGCACTTAAAAGTGTACCGTAATAGTAACCGCAATATTCAGCAAATTCGGCAAATTCCCCATTCTTAATCATTTCCTTAAACCTGGCATTTGAAACAAAATGATATGATTCACCATCTTTTTCATTTTTTCTGGGAGAGCGAGTTGTTACAGAAATTGATTGTTCGACATTGGAATGTTGCTTCAATATTTTGCAAACTGTCGTCTTGCCAGATCCTGAAGGTCCTGAAATGATTACAATTTTCCCCATTAAAATATGAATTTGCCATTAAATATGTTTAAACATATATTATCGGTCATTTAACAATTTTTTATTCAATATTAAATGATTGCTCGCGGATTTTCTCAATTTCCATTTTAATATCTATTAAATCTTTCAGTAATATAGTATCGTTTGCTTTAGAACACATTGTATTTGTCTCACGAAACATTTCCTGAATGATAAAATCAAGTTTTCTGCCGATGGGTTCATCCGAATCCATTGTCTCTTGCAGCTGATTAATGTGGCTTTTAAGTCTATTTATTTCTTCTGCAATATCGCTTCTTTCTGCAAAAATGGCAACTTCACGACATAAATTACTGTCAGTCAATTCAACATCAGTTTCAGAAAGCAGCAATTTCACTCTGCTATGGAGCCGTTTCGCATATTCCTGAATTATTACAGGCAATCGCTCCTCGAATTTATCCATCATTGACAATATAAAATCTTTTCTTTGCAATATGTCTTTTTTAATGTGGCTGCCTTCGTTTATACGCATTTCCATCAATTTTTCCAAGGCTTCAACAATGAGAGTGTGGCATGTGTTTAATAATGATTCAGTACTACTCTCATCACCCTTGCTTTTTTGTAAAACTCCAGGCAACAATACTATTGAATTGATTGAAATTTCATCAGCACAGTTAATTTCACTTTTTACCCCTTTTATTAAATGATAATACTCCTTTATTTTATCCGTGCTTAATGTAAACTCATTTTCTTGTCGAAGTGATTTGTAGTTTAGAGACAAAACAACGGAACCCCGAACGATTTTTTTCCTAATTGTACGATCAAACTCACTTTCAAAAGACTGAAATTGTTCCGGCAAACGCGTAATTATTTTTAAAAATTTACTATTTTCAGAACGGATTTCCACCCGCAACGAAATCTCATCATCATTATATTCCGCAGTCCCAAATCCCGTCATACTCTTAGGCATAATAATGCTCCATCACTTGCATAAACTGTTGCTCGCTTGCTTTTTCACTTTTTTCCTTCATCTTCACTTTTTTGCTCATCATGAATGTTTGTTGTTTGTTCTGTTTCCTCCACAGAGTTCATATCTATTGCCTGATCGTGTGATAGTTGAACTTCGGTTGCTTCTTCACTATGGCCATGCATTTGCTCTTCATGAGCTGCTTCAGATACCTCTTTTAACCCAACATTCGCAACATTGCTCTCTTCTTCATAAGCATGTGAAGCATGATCATGATTACCTTCTTCTGTGTGTTCGTGTTGTTCATGTGTAATCATTGATCCTATATCTCCTACAGGTGAAGAAAGTTTAAAAAGGAAAATTGTTGCTACGATAAAGGCAGCTCCGATTAAATAGGTTACTTGTGTAAGAAATGAGCTTGTCCTTGTCCCGAATGCGGCCTGATCTCCCAATCCTCCTATAGCAGCCAGGCCTCCACCTTTACCCGACTGTAATAATATTGCCCCGATTAAAAATACACATAATATCGGCAATATTATTTTAAACGCAGCAATCCAACTTAAAAAAAAGAAAGCATTCAGAATGCCAAAGATAACAAAAATAGCAATTCCCCATTTAAACGCCTTTTCAGCCTTAACCATCTAACTCTCCCACCTATTCATATAAAATCACAATATCACACTAAAAATCAACACCCTAAGACGACTTCAAAAATTTTTAAAAAAGATTCTAATTCGAGACTGGCGCCACCAACCAAAAGCCCGTCAATTTCCGGTTGTTTTATCAATGCTCTGGTATTTTCTGCTTTTACGCTTCCACCATATAAAATACTTAGTTTTTTTGCAACATTTTCACCATAGTCTTCAGATAAACTTGTCCTAATAAAAGAATGAACTTCATTTGCCTGTTCTGGTAATGCCGTTCTTCCGGTACCAATAGCCCAAACCGGCTCATACGCAAGAATAACACTCTCTAATATTTCAGTATCAATACTTAGCAAACCATTTTTAAGTTGCCTTAGAACAACATCTTTTGTGTTTCCTGTCTCTCGCTCTTCTAACGTCTCGCCAATACAAAGTATGGGCACTAATTCAAAGGATATGGCCTTTTTAACTTTTTCATTTATAAAAAAATCGTCTTCTCCAAAAATGTGCCTTCTCTCTGAATGGCCAATGAGTACATGAGAACACCCAACTTCCTTTAACATTGGAGCAGCAACTTCTCCTGTAAATGCCCCATTGCTTTGACTGTGCATATTTTGTGCAGCAACACAAACTGCACTGCCCTCCAAAGCTGCACAAATATCCTTTAAAAAAACATAAGGAGGGCAAATACCACACACGATCTCGTTTTTACGATCTACAACTGCTTTCAAAGACCTGGCATATTGCACTCCATCCTGTAACGACTTATTCATTTTCCAATTTCCGAAAATGACAGTTCTGTTTTTTTTACTGCCCGAATTCAATGCTTTTTAATCCCCTTTTGGAAAAGAGCCGATAATTTTTACATCAAAACATTTTTTAGATATCTCTTCAAGGGCATTCTGAACATTTTGGTCTGATACATGCCCTTCAAAATCCAAATAAAAGCAGTATTCCCACGCCTTTTTTCTTGTAGGCAATGATTCTATGTTCGTAAGATTAATGTTAAAGGACTTAAATGGTTCTAAAATTTCAGCTAATGCCCCTGCCCTATTTTTCACATAACACATTATAGCAGTTTTGTCGTTACCGCTAGGACCACTATACTCTTTACCAAGTATAAAAAACCTCGTTGTATTGTCAGGTTCGTCCTCAATATTTTCAAAAAGAATACCTAATCCATATTTATTGGAAATTTCAACATTGCCAATGACGGCAAAATACCGGCCTTCACCCGATTTCTGAGCATTTTCAACAATTCTCGCAGCCTCCGCACTGCTGCTTACCTCAACAAGTTCAATGCAGGGAAAGTTCTTTGCCAGCCAATTTTTACATTGTGATAAAATTTGTGGTTTGGAGAATACCTTCTTAATTTCTTCTTTTTTGCAATTTGCCATCAGATAATGATGTATAGGGAGGATTATCTCAGAACAAACCATTACATCATATTCAACAAACATGTTTAATGTTTCACGAATACCTCCCTCAATGGTATTTTCTACAGGAACAATACCATAATCAGTTCTATTGCTGGCTACATCCCTGAAAACACAATCTATTCCTCTTGCAGGTATGTACTCAACAGACGAACCAAATTTCTGTTTAGCAGCAAAATAACTGAATGTACCTTCAGGGCCAAGATAGGAAACCTTAATTGCTTTCTCTAATACTAATGAACCGGCCATTAACTCGCGGTATATTGCTTTTAAACATTCATTAGACAACGGACCTTTATTTTTTGATGTGATTCGTAAGTATACTTCTGCTTCTCTTTTAGGAACGTAAACTTGCGAACGGTTTTGCTGTTTAATTTCACCAATTTTTAAAACAAATTTCGCTCTTTCGTTAAGCAAATCCACAATTTTATCATCAATTACGTCAATTTCGTTCCTTAAATCATCTATATTCATGATCCATTTCTCTATTGGCCGGAATTAATCGTTTTTTATTTATTTTATTTAATGGTTAGTTATTGATAATAAAGCATTTATATGTAAAATTTTATGTAAATTTATCACAATTCATCATGAGAGTCAATAAAATTAAGTTATTCATCGTTTTTTAATTGACTGTAGATAAAACATTGTTAAAATCAATAAAACAAAACCTAGCATTGCTCTAATATTTTGCATCAAGGCATGTTATGATGTAAACCACAACAATGCTTTTGTTCTTTGAAATAGTACACATTTATGATTGATTTATTATTTTCCTACCCAAAGTTTGTTATTGGTATTTTAAAATTTTTAAGTATTTGTATTGTAATGATTTATATTAACATGTTCAGAAAGGATTATATATTTATGGTAGGAGGGAAAATAAGCGGTTCTCAGCAAAGGATTGGAGTCTTTGTTGACGTTCAAAATATGTTTTATTCCGCAAAGGCATTACATCAGTCCAAGATTGATTATAGTAAACTACTGCTGGAAATTGTCGGTGGCAGAAATTTGGTACGTGCAATAGCGTATATTGTGCAAAAACCAGATGTTGATCAATCCAGTTTTACAGATGCACTGTGTCGGCTTGGTTATGAAATCAAGACGAAAGAATTGCGTTTGAGACCTGATGGTACTGCAAAAGGTGATTGGGACATGGGTATTGCAATTGATACGATATCCATAGCATGTAAATTGGACACGGTTGTATTGGTAACGGGTGATGGAGATTTTGTACCACTTGTGGAGTTACTGAAATACCACGGTTGCAGGGTTGAAACTGTTTCATTCAGACGTAGCACCGCAATTGAGCTCATCAATGTTTCTACAAAATATACTGCTATTGAAGAATCTATGTTATTCAAAGAAAAAAAGTTTCAGAAAAATGATTCTACAAACTAACTCGCATATAAACCCGGAAAAACTTATTGCGTGCCAAAGCGTTATTGGCTACTCTTTTAAAAAAACAGTATTACTTGAAAAGGCATTGACGCATACTTCGTGCAGGGTAGAAAACAATTTTTCCAACGAGCGATTAGAATTTCTGGGTGATGCTGTATTAGGAATGATTATTTCCGACTATCTTTACAAAACAATGCCGGATTACACCGAAGGTGAATTAACAAATGTGAAGTCTGTTGTGGTAAGTCAATCGACGCTTGCAAAAATTGGTATGGAGGCTGGCTTTAAAGAATTTCTTTCTGTAGGAAGAGGTTTAAACGACAAGGATCTCTTTCCGAAATCGCTACTTGCAAATGTTTTTGAAGCATTAATTGCCGCAATTTACCTAGATGGTGGCATAAATGCTGCCTGCGAATTCACTTTAAGATATTTAAAAAAGGAAATAGATCTCGTTTGTAAAAACCAACACAAAAAAAATTACAAATCAATGCTGCAGCAATACAGCCAAAAAGAATACGGTATTACTCCGAATTATCGGTTATTGCAACAAGTAGGGCCAGACCATGGTAAATCTTTCGAAATCATGGTATTGATTAAAGGTAACGAATACGGCAGGGGATGGGGAAAAAGTAAAAAAGAAGCGGAACAATCTGCTGCGAAAGAAGCATTGAAAATATTATTGCCAGATTCAATCTTCTGCGCAAATAAATAATTCTTTTTGTCATAAACATTACACAATTAAAGGAGGCAACATATGGTGGTAAAACAATTAAATAAAAAGAAAATAGTCGGTATTTGCCCTGTTGGCATGAAAAAAGCGTTATGTCCCAGCATTAAAAAAACCCGACAAATACACACGCAGTTAATGGTTTTACAAAGACAAAAAAATGCCGATTCAGCGCAAATTGAAAACTTAAGGCAGGCTTTGAAAAAAAGGAAGAGCCAGGGAATTGCAGCCGAATGCGATACCTGCATTTATAACACGCGTTAATTCATTCCAAACGCATGTGTATTACGCATTGCTTAAAATGCTTTGTTCCATATAGGGATATTCAATAAGCTGTACCATTTCACTGGTAAGTGATTCTATTTCTTCTTCGTTGATATCAGGATTAAAAACAAAATATTCTTTATCTTCTTTTGAGTATTGGACAACGATAAATTCTTTATCTTCCTGTTTTTGCAGGTTTTTGAATTTAAATAGCTTCTTGCGGATTAAATACAACGCTAAAACATAGCGCAAATTTCTTTTGTGGGTCTCTTCACTACCTTCTAATCTGCAAAATATATCCAGAATCAAGTCGATATTAACAAACTTTTGAACCGGTTTATCTTGTCTTGGCATCTTTGTTTTCCAAAAAGAAAAAAGGTTATCAAGCGTACCTTTTTTCCAACAGTCAGCGCAAAAATCTTTTCTTGTAAAGTTTTCGTTTTCATCGAAAAGGGCTGAATAATAGTCCTCTTCTTCTTTAAATTTTTTTACACATGCACTGCATTCAGTATTTCCTTTGTTTATTCTCCATTCCATAACAGCTATGATTTTTTCCCCTTATATAATTTTTTTTGTACGATGTCATAAATTTCATTAAAATATATTTTACCTATTTTCTCAGCTTCGTGTATCTCCTTACGTACCTTTTGATGAATTTCTTGATTGTTGATGTGCGAAAGATTAATATCAACATTGACCTTCCCACATTGGAAAGCAGCATCTGCAAGTAATGCTGCAACACACACCTCTGATATAAGACATGGATTGGTAATGTCCGCCAGCTCCCTGATTAATTTCAGTACGTAAAGACATGACATAGAAGTTTTTAAAGGCACTATCATTGCATATATCGTTGCCCTTCTAATGGATGTGATTCTCAATTTTTTTTCATTATCTGTAATCTTTGGCATCTGCAATGCCTTATCTACTTCATTATAAACATTAATATCTTCCTGCATTAATGATGCTAACACCTCTTTACTCTTTTTACACCCTTTCAGCAGTTCCTTCAACCGGGCTGTATTTTGTTCAAATCCTTCTTTTGCAACAGTAAAATTAATCGACATCGAAGCCATTGTTGACGCTAATGCACCAACCAGTGCAGACACACTTCCCCCTCCGGGAGCAGGAATATCAGCAGCAGAATCATTTAAATACTTTTCAATGGAGTCTTGTAGGTACATAAATACATTATTTCTGAATTATGATCTCGGTATCGGATGTAATAAAATCATACACTTCTTCAACATCTTCATTTTTCATTCGAACACAGCCATCTGAAGATGCGGTACCAATTGATTCCGGCAAAGTTGTACCATGTATCCCGAATCCTGCCAGATTTTCTTTTTCTTTAAAACCGACCCATCGTGTGCCCAGTATGTTTTTTTCGTCACCATATGGATAAACACCACCGTACGGCGAATACCAGGTAGGGTTCTTCATCTTGTTTTTTACTTCAAAGGCACCTTCAGGCGTTTTATTATTTCTACCCGTACCAATACGATATTGCTTAACATAATGATCATTCAGTAACAGCGTCAAAGTAAATTCATTTTTACTAATCAAAACCTTTATTTTGCCTTTTAGGATTTTGAGTCTTTCCCCCACGTTTATTCTTGAATCAGGTTTTTTGTTTATCCTCACAATGAGTTCATAATTTGTATTAAATTGTTTTGCAATTCTTGTCAGTGTATCTCCTGACTGGACAGTATACATCACTGCATCTTCTGAAGGTTTTACAGAAAAAATCAATTCGCTGTTTAATTCATCTAATAATTCTTTAATTTCGTTCTGTTTTTCGGGAATCTTTTTATTCAAGAAAATTTCTGAAAGATAATTTCTAACTTCATAATTTTTTCCTTCTTTTAAGTATTCATTAATTATACCAATATTAAGTCTGTCCTTTTTTTCATTAACAGGTTCCTTATTATTTGAAGTTTTTCTTTTGTCATTTTTTAGATCATCAGAACTTACTATAATATCTTTTTTGTACAATATGATATCGTCATTTCCTGCCAGTAAAATGTGCGCTCCGCGATCTCTTTCGGCATAAACGTGGGTACTATTAAGTGAAAATAGTCTACTGTGCACAAGTAATAAAACAAATATAAATAGTAAAATTTTATTTAACGTAATTTTTTTTATGAATGAAGGATTAATAACACACCTCCCGTTTAATATTATCAAGACGATTAACAGTTCTTTGAAAAATAACAAACTGCCATCATCTCAACTTATTGATAACAATAGATACTCTGTCATTATATCTGTCACCACCAGGACTTTTAACAAAAGAATTGTTGTTACCATGTCCAACAGTTATTAATCTTTTAACCGAAATATTCCCTCTTTCATGCAAATAATCAGCAACGACTTTTGCTCTCTCTACTGACAATTTCCAGTTTGTATCATATTTTTTCGAAGGTTTAAAATCCACTCTCGTATGGCCTTCTATCGTCAACAAAACAGGCCTGTCCATAACCAAATCAACCAAATCATTTAAAGAATGCATTCCTTCCAGTGACAATGTTGCATCATTATCTTCAAAATATATTACAACCGCAGCAGGGATATGATCCGCTTCATTCTTCAACCGGTCTATTTCTTTATCACCCGCTTGTACCGGGATATTCTCAGTATCTTCATTAGAAAAGGTATATTTCATATCATGTATTTTTTTACTCTCTTCAATGCTGTTCCCTGATAATAAACCTCCCATACCCAAGGTTATAGCATTTCTATGGAATGATTTTTGAAATGCTTCTAACATTTTTTTATTTCGGTCATCAGTAAAAGTATTAATAATAATAAAAAAAGCCAAAAGTAACGTTGCCAATGCCGCATAAGAAAGCAAAAACATGTCGGGTGGCTTTGCGGGGAAAAACCTTTTCTTTTTCTTTTTATTAGAAGACATCTCAACGTATTTTCTGTAAAATTCTGAAAAAATTACACCATTTTTTTTAATACAACAATGGCAATTTTATCTGTGCCACTTATTTCATTAATACGTTTGCCTGATAATGCAATTCTGGAAGGATCGATCTCTTCAAAAGTCAACAAATAATTACAGATACTTTCTGCCCTATCAATCAGTAAATTTCTTTGTGCTATAATTCTTTGCCATTCAATACCTTCCACATTCGTATCCACAATAATCTTTCCTCGCATCATTCCCAGGGCATAGCTCAGTTTTTTGAAAATATTGTTTGCTTCCCATGTCAAAATAGACTCGCCTCTCTCAAAGCAAATATCCATTGGTATTTTTACAACATATCCTATTTTTAATTCCTCAAGCTCAACATAATTTTTTAATTCGGTTTTAGTAACATAATCACTTAAATATTGATACCATTCTTTATCATCAACAAATTTTTCCGTCTCAATCTGTTCTTGTATTTTTATTGGCGGGAAATTCATTTCAGTAATGTCAATTCCTGGTTCTGCTTCTGTATCAAAAGGTTTCTTGCTGCCTTCCAATACATGGTCACCCCCCATGCTTGCCTGAACCTGTTTCATGACTTCTTTATATTTGTCAACATTGATCGTAGAAAGGCTTATTAACATAACAAAAAATGTTACCAACAATGTCACCATATCGCCGTATGTCAGCAACCACCCCGGTGTTTCTTGTCCTTTTGGTGCTTCATCAGACATTATTTTTCTTCCTTTTTACTTTCTTCAGATAGTTTACCTGCGTCCTTCGGCTGTAAAAATGCCTTTAACTTGTCTTCTGTGATCATGGGTGCATCACCTTTTTGTATTGAAACTACACCTTCCATTATAATCTCTTTTGACAAAAGCTCTTTACCGCTCAATGTTTCCAATCTACCGCCAAGCGGTATAAAAATAAGATTCGATAAAATAACTCCATACAATGTGGTGATAAGAGCAACTGCCATACCTCCGCCAATTTTCGAAGGATCATCGAGATTTTTTAACATATTTACAAGACCAAGCAATGTTCCAATCATACCAAAAGCAGGGCATACCATGCCTGCAAAATCAAGAATACCTTTACCCGATGTATGTCTTTGTCTGATTTTATCAATTTCTGTTCCGAGTATGTCTCTTAAGGCATCCGAATCCGAACCGTCAACCAGTAATCGCACTGCCTTAACCAAAAAAGGATCATCGATCTTTTCCACCTCCTTCTCCAGCCCTAAGAGACCTTCACGGCGGCTAACTTTGCAAAATTCAACCAACCTCTTGATTTCTTCTTCTACCGGACCGAATTTAACAAATACTGCTTTTTTGGCTACTGCAATAGCACCTATAACTGTCGGTATTGGATATCGTACAATAGTTGCAGCCAATGTTCCCCCGACAACAATCATCATGGAAGGAATGTTGATATAAGCAATAACTGCCGCCCCACCTCCATCCATCACAATGGACACCAATATCAATGCAGCACCAATTATTATTCCTATCAGTGCACCAGGATCCATAATTTACATTCTCCCCACAAAAAAATTAAAAGTTTTAGAAGTAAATTTTGCGGATATACATTTTTTCTGCCCAAAATATTACCTTCTATTTAAAAATTACGCAAGTTCTTTTTATGTAAATATTTGGATTTGAGAAACACCTTATTTGAATGATTGATTTAACCTTGCCGCACATAAATATCGCGTGCAACAGTTGAATCAATTGCAATTTGCGTTTGGCCCATCTGTATTACGTAGGTGGGATATTTCTGGTGAAGGTGAATTTTGACGCCCGGCAACAAGCCCATGGAAGAAAGCCTGTCCATTCTGCTATGAAATTTCGTAACAATATACGAAATTTTAGCGTAATTTCCCGGTTGTAATTCGGTGAGGGGAAACACTACAGGTCGTATTTCTTTATTTGCTTTCTCGCAACAATCACCTGGAGGTATAGGTTTTCCATGCGGACATGTTAACGGATGGCCTAAAAGTGTGCATATACTTGTTGTTACTTCTTCACTTAAAAAATGCTCAAACTCACAGGCGCTGGAATCCATTGTTTCATCCTTTACCTCTAAAACATCATGCAGCAATCTTTCCGCAAGCCTGTGCCTTCTGATTATTAATCGTGCTTCCTCCTGGCCCTTTTCCGTTAAAATGACCTTATTATCTTTTACCGATATGTATCCATTATTGATAAGCGTTTGCAGATAATCTTCAGCAGAAGCACTGCCTTCCTTTTTCATCAGCAATTCCTTATCTGTTTCACCGCGTTCTTCGTCAATTGTCCATATTAACTCCAGTAATTCTTCGTGACAAGACTCAATCATGCTCACGTTTTTTTCTCTCCATATAATTCCATTTTAAAGAAATAGTTTGGTTTCGTTATCCTTATAAGAATCATCATAATAACAATGAGAATACCGCCGCCAATGAAATCATATTCTGAGCGATGTACTTCAAGCGGCATAATTTTAAACAATACTTCTGTAAGAATTACCCCGAAAACAAAGCTGCCTGTTAATGAAAATACCTTGTTTTTATTTATCCAATTTCTGTTATCACGCAAAACAACAAGCTGGCCTATCTTTGCATTTTTAATGGGAGAAACCTTTACGACATTTTTTGTTCCATTCTTCCCGAAACATACAGAACAATTCCCGCATAATTTTCCTGCATCAATAACACATACCTCAGCACATTCTCTTGAAAGAGAAACAATCTTACCTATCAGTTGTTCCATCAAAATACACGCAAAACAATTCTTAGCAAACCTCCAATGAGTATAGAATATGGCAATATGAATGCAAACATTAAAAAAGCATTTTTCGTACCACGTTCTTTAATCATAACAAAAAAATTTGCAATGCAGGGGATAAATAAGGTAATTACCACCAGAGAAACCAATAGCTGTTTTGGGTCTATTCCATGCCCTCCCCCTTGTTCTTCTAATACTTTAAAAATACTTACGGCTCCATAATCTCTCCTTAAAAACCCTAAAATGAATCCGCGGGTCGTTTCAACCGGCAATCCTAAAAAATGCAGAATAACCGGCTTCCCCATTCTTTCAATAAAAGATAATACCCCCAGTTTTGTTGCAACAAATAATACAAGCGTACCCAACACAAACAAAGGCACTGCTTCTTTCATAAACCAGTTAACCCGATAAAATGTCTTAATGAAAATATTTGATAGTTTCGGCATTCGAAACGGAGGGATTTCCATTAAAAAATCCGATGGTGCACCGGGCAGGATTATTGATGATAAATAACCTACAAAGAGAAGCTGCGAACAAATTATCAGGGCATAAGCGGCAAAATATATTCCGGAAATACTGCCAAGAACACTTGCAATAACCCCCAACTGTGCGGAACAAGGAACAGCTAACGCTAACAACAAAGTAGCAATAATCCTTTCTTTTTTCGTATTTAATATCCTGGTGGTCATTGTTGCCATTGTGTCACATCCCAAACCCAAAACCATGGGAAGCACTGCCTTTCCGTTTAATCCGATCCGCTTGAATATCTTGTCTACCATCACAGCTAATCTTGGTAAATACCCGCTATCTTCCATAATACCAAATGCAAGAAAGAAAAACCCAACAATAGGAAAAACAATCGCAATTGCATAGGTAAGGCCTACACGAATCAGACCCGATTGTTCACTTAAAAATAATTCGTATAGTAAATTATCTTTACTTATTACTTTTTGTGCCAACAGACCAATATAATAATTTATTCCCTGAAAGTTGACGTGAGTAAAAGTATAGATCTTTTTAAGAAAAGGGATATAAATGCATAAATCAAAACCATCTGATGGTATTTCCGCACTTCCAAATATCTTGTTTTCTAAAAAATCCACGCACACACCCGAACCGAACTCCCCCACCCATTTGTAAACTATCCATAAAATGGTAATCAGCAGCGGAAATGCTGCTAACGGATGCATAGTGATACGTCCCAATACTTCATTAATATTTCTCCGTGCTTTAAACTCTGTTTTATACAAATACCACGTAAAACAAAGAGACATTATTCCGCCTGCTGAAAGTTTTATTACATAATCAAATATCTCAGATATTGACCACTTCATGGAAATTACAAACATTAATAGCGATATAAGTTTGTATCCGATAAAAAAAGCCGCCAGAGGAACAAGAAAAAAGAAAAATATCCCCCGCGTAAATGGACGTGTTTCAACCTTATTCCCAACTGCTGTTGTAACTTCTTCAATAAGACTATCCACAAAGTGAGAGCGTTTAATGCTTATAACGTAACTTAACGGATTGCTGAAATGCCTCTGAACGTCTTCGCGTATTCTTGCTATTTCCTGCAGCGAATTATCTGGCAATTTTACCATTAATTTTTTTTCCAGAGATTCGTCGTGCGATAGCAGCATAATTGCTAATGCCCTGTCATTTACCACCGTTGCATTATTAAGAATCTTAGTGATATCTGTAATTCCTTCTTCAATAAATTTACCGTAATTAATCTGAAGCTCAGGAACACTTGCAAGCGGTATTGAATTAAACAGCTCTCTAAACCCTACCTTGTGCGTTGCGATAGTTTTAACGATGGGACTTTTCACAGCGTCCTGCAAAGCATTAATATCAACATTCATACCCCGGTCCAGGAGTTCATCCCACATATTCAACACAAGCAATACCGGCAACCCCATTTCAGCAATCTGAGTTGTTATCAATAAGCCGCGTCTCAGGTTTTTTGCGTCGATAACCTGAATAATACGCTTATCGTAATTTTCGAGCAAAATATCCCTGGCAACGGCTTCATCCTCAGAAAGTGGTATTAAACTATTAGAACCTGGTGTATCAATGACTTCAATGCCGCCATCATGCCCTTTATATACCCCTTTCGAAACTTCCACGGTGGTACCGGGATAGTTTGATACCGTTACATATTTACCTGTAAGTAATCCAAATATAACACTCTTGCCAACATTCGGATTTCCAACAAGTGCTAGTTTTGAAGTATTTGTCGTATCAATATTCATATGCTTTATGTCCGCAATAACTTATGTAATTGAATTTGATTGATAATGAGTCTCATTCAAAAATAGTCTAATTTATTTCCTGCTCAAGTCAAGTAATTTTTCTGTAAATAAAGGGAAGAACTACGTTTTTATTTGTCAGGTGCAGGTGTGGCTTTACAGCTTTTCAATTTATTTGATTTCAATCCATTGAGTAGTGAAAGAAATGGTCTGTATTCCCATTCCAGATGGTATTTATTATAGAGATCCTTGATCATTCGATGGTATTTCTCGTGCAAGGATTGAGTTTCTTCTTTATGTTTTTCATCGCAATAAAATGACCGGCAGGAAAACATTCGAAAGTCTCTGACACCACATGAATCATTTTTAAGAAATGGACAAATACTTTTTGAAATGTCAAAATCAGGAATATCTACATTTCGCTCAAGGTAATTAACTTCAACGCTGCTTGCATACAAGACATGATCATATTTCCCGAAGTTACAGCACGAACCACATTTATTACAACGCGGATTGATCAAAGACAAGTCATGCTCAAAAAGACGGTAAAGCTCTCTTAACTCTGAAAATAATCGTTCGTTCATGCTATCGTATTTTTTTCAATGCTTTATGGTTACTCAAACCGGTTTGCGTACATCCTCAGATTTTTCCGTATGGTTTTTAAATTATGCAACTGCCCTTTGTCTATTCCCGGGCACTGCCCCTTCAACTTTTCCCACTCGTTCTTTTCCTTCAGATTCGGGGACCAGAAGGGAAATGTTCTGCACTGGCATGGCCTTACTTCATATATAACGCAACCGTTGTTATACATAACACAATCGCCATTGCCATATTCCACCAAACTGATTCTCCCATGAATCATTCTTAAATATTTTTTTGCAAACATTTCCTGGGTCATGCCCAGGAACTCCGAGATATCTTTAATCTCTTTGTTATTTACCCATACAACCCCCGGCTCCCCGCGGCAACATTTGCCACACCGCTGACATTCAAATCGTAACCCTTTTTTATACCAGGGATTACACTCCGTGCCTTCTACTTTGTCTTTTGTTTGTTTTCTGTAATCCATGTTGTAATTAATTTATTCTAAATTTCTCTCTTTGTGTATTTATTACATAAAATAAATTCTCTCATGTATTGAAAACCAGGACCAACCAGGTAAATAACAATACAATTTTACTTTTAAAATGTAAAGGAAGAAATGAT
The DNA here is from genome assembly GCA_021646465.1 of Candidatus Kuenenia hertensis. Classification (GTDB taxonomy): domain Bacteria; phylum Planctomycetota; class Brocadiia; order Brocadiales; family Brocadiaceae; genus Kuenenia; species Kuenenia hertensis. The sequence goes on from SOET01000018.1 coordinate 29,654, forward strand.
GGATTAATTCTACGTTCTGAAACAATGTATAAAGAGGTAACAATTGAATAGCTATTAACAAAAAAGCATACTAAAATATGTTTTCCGTCTTTCTGAATGAACGGTAGTTGAACATTTGTCTTATGGGTTGACATTTAAGTAGTGAATATCCTTCTTATTGTTACCAATCGTTATCGGGGACCGACACCGGTGATACCCCTCGGGGCATGTATGATAGCGGATTCCACTGTACGGGCTGGCCATCATGTTCATGTATTAGACTTACTTTTCGTACGCAATCCATTAAGAGCCCTCTGCACAACACTCGATAAAATACAACCAGAGGTCATAGGACTCTCGGTACGAAATATTGACAACAATGATATGCAGTATCCGGTTGCATTTTATAAAGATTTGAAACCACTCATCGATACTATTCGCACAAAAACCCAAGCAACGATTCTTCTTGGGGGTGCGGCTGTCGGAGTAATGCCGGAACAACTCCTCAATTATACCGGAGCAGATTGGGTAATAACAGGAAACGGAGAAGTCATCTTTCCCGAAGTGCTGGATGTTCTTTCTAAAAATGAAGAACCAACTCATGTGCCGGGTATTGCCTGGAGAGATAATACGGGTTTTAAAGTAAATACTCTTCAGGAAAATAATTTTGCGTTGAACGACGTAATTCCTGATTTTTACCGATGGATTAACGTGCCAGCGTATCTATCACGGTTTTCCACTATTCCCGTTCAGACGAAACTCGGATGCCACTTTCAATGTGTCTATTGCACATATAGAAGGCTTGAGGGCAATACTTACCAGTTATGTGATCCTGAACATGTAGCGAATGCAATTATAAAGTTAATAAAAAGTGGTATGAGCGATATTGAATTTGTAGATAATGTATTTAACTCCCCTTATGAACACGCGCTGGAGATCTGTGAGGCGATTGCAAAGACTGGGGCAAATGCCAGGTTTCAAACGGTTGAGTTAAACCCCCTTTTTATTAATGATGAACTTCTTCTTACAATGGAACGGGCAGGTTTTGTTGGTATAGGTATTACCGTTGAAAGTGCCGCTAATCCAGTCCTGGAACGTTTAAAGAAAGGTTTTACCTCCTATGATATCTTTAAGGCATCTGAAATCGTCAGGAAACATAAAATACCCTGTCTCTGGATATTCATGTTCGGTGGCCCCGGCGAAACGGAAGAAACAGTTCTGGAAACGCTTCATTTCGCGAAAAAACAAATTCGGCCTGAAGATGTAGCGCTTTTTATGATAGGAATACGTATATATCCTGGTACTGAGATTGAAAATATAGCACGGTCGGAGGGCGTATTAACCGTTTCTCCCCATAATATGCTTGAACCGGTATTCTACTTTTCTCCAGCCATTCAGTTGGAATGGTTATTGAAAACAATCCGTTCTGCCATGTCGGCACACATGAATTTTATGACTCCCAAAGCAATAGGTTTACCATTCCTTCCTGCAATAAATCGTATGGGATATTGGTTGGGAATCAAACCGCCTCTCTGGAAAAATACGCGTTTAATTCGAAGATGCCTCAGATATTTAGGGAGAGATATATTAATGTAATAGTCTCGCGCATATAAATTATGAAGAATGAAAATGTCACCATAGCCTCATTATCAACTGCAACACCACCATATGTGATAAAACAGGCTGAAGCAGAATCTTTTCTCGCAAAACATTATTCTAATAAACTAGGGCCAGGGAATCTTGTAAAAATGCGAAAGATTTTCGCTCATCCGGGTGTATTATACAGACATATTGCAACGGAAGACATTGAGCGCCTTGCTAATGAACATCCGGATAGTCGTATAGACCGTTTTACAAATTGGGCAATAGAACTTTCGTCTCAAGCTATTAATGACGTTCTCACACAGGCAGGTTTAACAAAAAATGATATAACAGGATTGGTAGTAAATACCTGTACCGGATACATTTGCCCCGGAATTTCCACATATCTTATAGAAAAGCTCGGATTATCTGAGCAAATAAGGACCCACGACCTTGTAGGAAGCGGTTGTGGCGGTTCTATTCCAAATCTGCAAATTTGCAAAGATATGATACAGGCAAACGGAGATGGAGTAGTCGTGAGTGTTTCGGTAGAAATTTGCAGTGCAACATTTCAAATGGCAGACGATTTGAGTTTAATCATATCAAATGCAATCTTTGCTGACGGCGCAGCAGCCTCTGTTCTATGGAAACGCCCCGGCATATTTACCTTGGTTGCTTCTGCCAGCAGATGTGACACTCATTATCGTGAAGATATCCGATACATTTACAAAAATGGACAATTACATAACCAGCTTTCCAGAAAATTACCTGGGATTGCCAGTAAAACCGTTTCTCAGCTTGTAATGGATCTGCTAAACCCCATTGGTTTAAGGCTTGAGGATATTCAACACTGGGCTTTCCATCCGGGAGGAGATAAAGTAATTAATGCTATCGGGAACGATCTTGGACTTTCCGAATCACAACTGCAACCAACCCGTGACGTTTTGACGAGGTACGGAAACATGTCTTCTCCGACGGTATTGTTTGTGTTGCAGGAAATAATAAAGAAAGGCATTAACCCCGGTGATTGGTGTGTAATGATTGCATTCGGCGCCGGGCTGAGCGCCCACGGGTTTCTTCTGAAACATTAAGTTATGTATCCTTGCATAAATAACACAACATTTGTTTAGCAATTAAAATTTTTAGTACTCACGTAGAAACCCACACTCTCTGAGTGTGGTCAGAGAGAGAAGGCTTTGCCAGTAAAACGACCCATTGTTACAATCTCAGTTGAGTTGTCCCCACAACATCAACGAAGGAGTAACAAATGAGTCGATTTCGTAAATTATCGCATACGATATGGCATTGTCAATATCATATTCTGTGGACGCCGAAATATCGTTTAAGGATTCTCACAGGGCAAGTAGCGGATGAAGTAAACAGGTGCATAAGGGCATTTTCTGAGCAGAAAGGTTGTGAAGTAATGGAATTGAATGTGCAGATAGATCATGTTCATTTGATAGCGATGGTAGTGCCCAATGTATCGATATCAGAATTTGTGGGAATAGTGAAAGGTCGAACAGCGATACGAATATTTAACAAGTATCGGCATTTGAAGCAGAAGCCGTATTGGGGGAATCACTTTTGGTCAAGGGGGTACTGTGTAGATACAGTGGGATTAGATGCAGAAAAGGTGCGTAAATACGTGAAATATCAAGAGCAGAAAGAACGTCAAGAAGAACAAAGAAAAGTGAAAGGGTAAAATGGTCAGGGGACAACTCACCTTGCTTCCTTTGGGAGCAAGGCATATTTATCCCCTTCCAGGGGTTATCCCAAAGCCACCTGCTCCGCGGGTGGATTCTTTACTTGAGGCTATGCCATGCTATGTTAATTGATTTTCTGTCACTATCATTCATGGTGATATTTTTCATTCCTGATAATGGTCAGCACCCTGTAGAGTTGTTCAACAAAGAACAGGCGCACCATCTGGTGGGAAAATGTCATACGGGACAATGATAGTGTAAAATTCGCCCTTTTCTTTATCTGTGCTGCAAGGCCGTAAGCGCCTCCAGTAACGAATTTAACAACCCTGACGCCCGTATACATCTTTTGTTGTAAAAAACCTGCAAATTCAACGGAAGTCATTTCACTTCCCTTTTCATCTAACAGTACAACAAAATCGGTTGGAATAAACAGTTTTTCGAGGGCTGCGGCCTCTTTCTCTTTTACCGCTTCAGGAGTCTTGCTGCCGGAAGGTTTTACTGAAGGGATTTCCACAATATCAAAAGTACAATAGTGCTTTAACCTTTTTGTATAGACAAATATCCCTTTCTTCAGATAGTCATCTTCCGTTTTCCCTATTACTATCAATTCGATCTTCATACAAGAATCCTATATCCATGCATTAATTGTAATTTCTCGCCGAAGGTGGTATTCCCTATTAACGATTTTACTTATCTTATATCCCCCTACTTTAAGCTATACATGGGAAAGTGTCCAGTTATTAATTAATTCAAGTGGAGCAGCATCTATTGTAATTAATTTCTTTGCAAGGATTTCTTTAGCTGATAAAATTCCATTATGTTAATTAACGAAATATTCAGGAGTATACAGGGAGAAACGACTTTTGCCGGTCTTCCATTTGTTTTTGTCAGGCTAACCGGATGCAATATGCGCTGCAGTTATTGCGACACACAATATGCCTATGACGAAGGTAATGAAATGCCAATTCCTTCCGTTATTGAAAAGGTTGATTCTTTCGGATTGAAGTCTGTATGCGTTACGGGAGGAGAACCTCTGGCAAATTCAAATACACCACTGCTGATACGAGAATTACTCAATAAAGATTATACGGTTCTTGTTGAGACAAACGGCAGCTACGACATCAGTATATTACCGCAAGCGGCAATAAAGATTATGGATATAAAGTGTCCTGGCAGCGACATGAACCACAAGATGCTGTGGGGAAATATATCGTATCTAAAAAAAAATGATGAAGTCAAATTTGTTTTATCTTCGCGCAACGACTATGAATGGGCACGGACAATGATTGACAAGTACCGTCTGGAAGACGTTGCCAATATTTTAATGAGCGCTGTCTATGGGACTATTCAACCTTCTTTGATTGCTTCATGGATTTTAGAGGATCGCCTTAACGTAAGGTTACAACTTCAACTGCATAAGTATATCTGGGGGCCTGAGGCAAGGGGTGTATAAATCATGAAAAGAAAAGATACTGCTATTGTTCTTGCCAGCGGCGGACTGGACAGTTGTGTAACTGTTGCAATCGCAAACGAAGAGTATGAACTTGCATTATTGCATATCAACTATGGACAACGAACCGAATCAAGAGAACTTTTGGCATTCCATGAAATAGCCGCATACTATAACATCCCGGGGGAACGAATTCTTATTGCCAATATTGATTATTTCAGGAAAATCGGCGGCTCAAGCCTTACCGATTTGAAGATACCAGTGCAAGATGCAGAAACCGACAGCAAAGGAGTCCCAACAACCTACGTACCGTTTCGAAATACCCTTTTTCTTTCTGTAGCGGTTTCATGGGCGGAAGTTATCGGCGCCGGGAAGGTTTTTATCGGCGCAGTAGCGCAAGACAGTCCGGGATATCCTGATTGCAAACCACTTTACTATGAAGTGTTTAACAAATTGATTGTTGCGGGAACAAAGCCAGAGACTCGTGTGGTAGTGGAAACTCCGCTTATTTTTAAAACAAAAGCAGAAATTGTAACGTTGGGGTTTTCGCTGAAGGCGCCGCTTCATCTCAGCTGGTCATGTTACAAAAACACTGAAAAGGCGTGCGGTGTATGCAATAGCTGTTACTTGAGATTAAAGGCATTCAAAGATTCTGGGCATAAAGACCCTGTTAAATATGAATAACTACAGCAGGAAAGTTATTTATTTGAATCATCCGGATGGTGATGAAAGATGCCAAAGAGTTTTTTAATTGTCTCTACGTAACGGTATCCTCCCCCGTTTCTTGCTTCCTGTTTTGCCACCTTGGCAGGATGATGGAGGAGTTTATTGAGGGTCCTTTCCATAGTATAAACCACCTGATTCCACTCTTCATCATTGATATTCTTCAGTTTTGGTTTCAATCGGTTTAACTCATCTTTCCCTATCGTATGAAAACTGTTTCTCAATAAGGTTATTGCAGGTTCTATCTTTATTTGTTCAAGCCTTGCCATGAAGTGTTCGACTTCTTTTTCAATGATTGCCCGGCATTTTTCGATTTCGCGGGTCCTGTCGTCAATGTTCTGGTTTACGACGGTTTGCAGATCGTCAATATTATATAAGTACACATTGTCAATATTACCCACTCCGGGCTCTATATCCCTTGGAACGGCAATGTCGATGAGGAAGATGGGATTTCCCCTGCGATGTTTAATTGCATCCTTTACCTGGTCGGTATGAATTACGTAATGCGGTGCAGAAGTAGAAGTAATAATAATATCCGCCTTCGAGAGGTATTCTCCGAGCAATTCATATTTAATGGCCTGACCTTGGAATGCATCGGCAATTGCCTGAGCACGTTCAAAGGTACGGTTCGCGACAATAATCGTTCGTGCCCCCTCTTCATAAAGATGTTTCAGCAAGAGTTCGCACATTTCACCTGCCCCTACCACCAGTACCATTTTGCCGGTAAAATCCTGGAATATTTTTTCTGCGAATTCAACAGCAACAGAGCTTATGGAAACCTTACCCTGTCCTATGGACGTATTGGTGTGTATAGTTTTGGAAAGATTCAGCGCCTGTTGAAATAACTGATTCAGAATTTTGCCTGTTGATTGTTCCATACTGGCAAGTGTATATGCCTCTTTCACCTGCGAAAGGATTTGCGATTCTCCGATTACCATAGAATCTATGCTTGAACTCACATGGAAGAGATGTGTCACCGCACGGTCATCTTTATAATGGTACATATATTGAGAAAATGCATCTTTTTCGATTTTATGAAATTCAGCAAGAAACGAGAGAATATCTTCCAGTTTAACGGCATCCGATGCGGAGGACGCATATATTTCTACCCGATTACAGGTAGATAAAATAACCGCTTCCGATGACGGATATTTTTGTGTAAATACGGACAGTGCGTTTGAAACACTATTGTTATTAAATGCGAGCTTTTCCCTGACGTCAACCGGAGCAGATTTATGATTTAATCCTACCACCAAAATACTCATAATTTAATCTTATCCCTATTGCCAACCATAATATGATTTTACTTCGTCATCATTCTATAATATTGCCTACTATGAAACTATTTACATAAATAATCCTTGAGTACTATATTTAGGGCTATAGATGAGAATAATGTAATTTACTCTCCCCTAAAATTTCAATGTGAGTTACATTTTTGCTCACTTTTTGAAAAGCATGTTTCGATCCGATAAAAAATGTTCCTATAAAAGTAAAAAGGACAAAACAGAAACCTGCAATTGTTAATAATGCTATCTTTGTACCGTGAAATGATGCAACCAGTCGCATATGTAATAAAGCGGCATAAATAAGCCATGTAGCGAGGCCAAGGATTACTTTAGAGTCCAAATACCACATCTCACCCAAAATATTCTGCGTCTTTACCCAGAAAGTACCAAATACTAATCCGAGTGTAAGTAATGGAAAACCAAATGAGATTGTCTTCCAAATGAGATTATCAATACCTTCCAAAGAAGGGAGTTTGCTAAACAGACGCCCGAAAAGTTTATGTTTTAACTGCCTCTGTTGCGTTAAATACATCACACTTAAACTAAAAGATATCGTAAAAGCTGCATAACCGATAAAAATAGGAATAATATGAGCAATAAGCCAAAATTTCTGGAGACTGACGGTAATAAACATGTCACGCTTATCGAAAGTAAGCGCCCAAATAGAAAGCGCACTAACAAGAGGCATGAGAAAAGTGTCCAGGGAAGGTAATTTATAAAGATAGTCTATGTTTATAAAAACAAATAAGACGCACCAGAGCAAAGAGACAAAAGACTCATAAACGTTTGTAATGGGAATGCTGTTGGAATTTATACCAAGAAACGCCAGATATCCGCTGTGGATTAAAAAACCCATTATTGTAGACCATCTTGCTACCTTTTTGTTAAATATATCCGATTTGATAATGTGGCCAATTGACCATGTGGAAGAAACAAGGTACAAGGCAATACTTATTATAAAAGGAATGTGAGACAGCGTAAACATAATAGGTTAATTTAAAAAATAACCATACATTAATCAACTATTATTTTCAAATGCACAATCTGATTATGAGAGAATTATTGATTTTTTTTTAATTGACAAACATTAATTTGTCAGATAACCTGAAATTCGTAATCGTTCTTGGTTTGGTATAGTAAGCCGTTCATAATAGGCTCTGTTTTAGTTAAGGTTCTCTTTGCGGTTATTCTGAATTACATAGCTTTTACTTTTTAAACTTATTATTTAGAGAGGTTAAAATTATGTCAGAAACAAAACCGAAGATAACAAAGAAGACTTCCATAGGCGATGTAATTCAACATTATCCCGAAACAGAACCTGTTATAAAGAAATATTTTGGAGCAGGTTGTTATACATGCCCAGGCTCAAAGACGGAGGACATAGCGTTTGGTGCAACCATGCACAATGTAGACCCCGAGGTTATAATAAAAGAATTAAATGAAATTATCGAAAAACATAAATCATAATTTTAAGGAGGAATATGATGAAGGAAAGAATTGAAGAAGCTCTCAAAGGTATCAGACCGGCACTACAAGCTGATGGCGGAGACATTGAACTTGTTGATTATGAAGATGGCATTGTTAAGGTTCGGTTAAAAGGTGCTTGTGGTTCATGTCCCAGCTCCCTTGCCACATTAAAGTATGGAGTTGAAGCCAGGCTTAAGGAAATTATTCCTGAGGTAGAATCCGTAGAGTTGGCGTAAATTTCATCTTATTTGGCAACGCACCGATGAAGAAAGACTAATAAATAAAGGAGCATTATTATGAGTATGGTCTTGGGGCCGATACATCACTGGATGTTTGGAAAAATAAAAACTTCAGAGGCACGTGAACATTCTATCGTCTCTGCATTCAAAGCTAAATATGGTACTGAAGCAGACGCATTGCTCAATCAGGTATATGCAAAACATCCACAACCAGACAATACTAAACCGTTAGAAGAATTACTGGCAAACAAATCAATTCACCAGGGAATCCAAAACCTTATTATAGAAACAGAAACACGTGAGGCAGCTATTATAGCTGCCTTTTGTGCAAAGTACGAAGATGCTGAAAAAGTTGCCATAGATGCAGCGTATGCACATGGCATTCAATGCGGTGAAGAGGCTGTGAAGAGCAAAGGCTTATCTGCAAACGAGTGCAAAAGCACATCAAAAGCATTTGAATTATTGGGTGATTACCTATGCGATGGAATGCCTTGTGACAGAGGCGCACAGATTGTGGATGACTCGGAAGAATGCACTACTTGGGACCATGAAGACTGTGTACATGAAAAAATCTGGAAAAATGCAGGGGCAAATTTTTTAACGATGTGCAATATTGTAAACGCGTGGATTTCCGGATTCTGCAAAGGAGTATGTTCCAGCTCTGAATATACAAGAGAAAAAGCTATTGCATCCGGTGATAAATCATGTTTAAGTGTTCTGAAAAATAAATAATTAACATGCCAGAACGTTATGCCCGGCAGGAATTATTCTATGGTATAGGACAAGAAGGACAAAAAAAACTTGCCACTAAGACGGTAGCCCTCATTGGTTGCGGCGCATTGGGTTGTACTTCAGCGAATCTCCTGGTGCGCAGCGGTGTTGGTTGTGTAAAAATAATCGACCGGGATTATATTGAAGAAAGTAATTTACAACGCCAGGCATTATTTGACGAAGATGACATCAAAAATAATCTGCCAAAGGCAATCGCCGCCAAAAAGAAACTGCAAAAAATCAATTCCGGTGTCATAATAGAAGCATCCATTACGGATCTTAACCCCGCTAATATCGAAACAATCTTACACGATGCACACCTTATTATCGATGGAACCGATAATTTTGAGACACGATTCCTCATTAATGATTATTGTGTTAAAAATTTCATTCCATGGATTTATGGCGCATGTATCGGCAGCGTCGGAATAACAATGACAATCGTTCCGGGAGAAACCCCCTGCTTACGTTGTGCACTGCAAGATATCCCCCCTTTCGGAACGACTGAAACGTGTGATACCGCAGGAATACTATCACCTGTCTCCAGCGTGATTGCATCGATTCAGGCTGCCGAGTCGTTAAAAATTCTCACGGACAATGTTGCCTCTATTAACAGACACCTTTTAAAAATTGATTTATGGAGAAATCAGATAACCCGGCTTAATATTAATACCCTTAAAGAATCAAGCAACTGCAAAACATGCAGAAATAATCAGTTTGAATATCTAATGAGGGAAAAATATTCTTCAACCACATCTCTATGCGGGAGAAATGCTGTACAAATCGCACCAACAAATGGTTCTACTATTGATTTATCAACACTTGCCTCACGTTTGGAAACAATAGGAAGGGTTTCTTTTAATAAATACATGTTACGGTTGAAGATAAATAACTATGAATTAACTGCTTTCCCTGATGGGAGGACAATCATAGCCGGAACAGATGATCTGTCAACGGCAAAAGGCATTTACGCGAAATATATAGGTATGTAACATAAATCCCTGTTCATCTGTTGCTTAATCTCTTCACTGGACCATGTTTATTATATGAATCCAATGTTTTACATTTTCCCTAAAGATCAATCTTTTAATGTATTATTAACAGAACGCAATACATCTTCTAATTCGAAGGGCTTGTTGATAACAAAATCAGATTGCAACTCCCTGCCAGGAAATACGGCTGATGTATTCAGGAATCCGGTTATTATGCCAACCTTTGGTTTCTTCACCATAGTATCGATTACATTCAGAATATCCCAGCCTGATACGTCAGGCATCCCAAGGTCGCACAACACGAGATCAAATTCATCCTTTTTGAGAAGTTCTAATGCTGCGGCGCCATTATTGATAAAAACAACTTTATAACCTTCCTCTGAAAGGAATTCATCCAATACATTTCCAATCGCCTCTTCATCATCCACGATAAGTATGCGGTTTTTCCTGCCCTCTTTCTCTGATCCCGCTTTGCATTGTTCCGGAGCACTCGCCAAAATATACATAGGCTCTTTAGCTGCGGGTAAGCTTATGGTGAAGGTGCTACCTTTCCCTTTTTGGCTTTGCACCTCTATTTTGCCTCCATGACGTTTAACAATTCCAAAAACAACACTCATCCCCAGGCCGGTACCCTTGTCCCTCGTGGTAAAAAAAGGATCAAAGATTCTTAACTGTGTATCTTCGTCCATACCAGTGCCTGTATCTGAAATTTCTAAAACGACTCTTCCGTTTTCTTCCTTTGTAGAAAATGAAACCGTTCCACCCGCAGGCATGGCGTCAATTGCATTATGAATGATGTTTATCAATGCTTCCCGCAATTCCGAAGGATTCCCCTTTATGTGCAGAGCATCCATAACACTCTTCGAATTTATGGTATATACAACTCCTTTTCTCTTTGCACCCTCATCCCATTCAGAACGTGTTAAATCAATTGCATTTTTTATTTCTTCGCCCAAATCCATGGTTATACCATGGTCACAATCTTCCCTGCGGTTTGCAAACTTATTCATACGATGAACAATTTCAGCTCCGTTTCTGACAAACTTGCGGATAAAACGTAATTCATCCAGTAATTTCTCCCTGCCCTTATTTTCCCGCATTAATATCTGTATCTTTCCGTCTATAATAGCAAAGATGTTATTAAATTCATGTGCAATCCCCTTTGCCATAACATCCAATGCCTGTAGTTTTGATACATTCCTGAATTCTTTATTTATAAACACCTTCCTCTTCCATCGAAACAACAACTTTAAAATATAACAATGCAAAATTTATATAACTACAAGATATATTTGTCAACATATTTTTTGCCAAAGATTTTTTAACGTTCTATTTTATTGAAACCGTTTGAGGATGGAGGAAAAGGGGAAAATGCGTTGAATTACTGCACCAACTCTTTTTCCCTGATTTCTATCTCGGCTTGAAGGATAATCCGGTAATGATCAATTACGGAGGTAGGAAGCTTGTCTAACAGGTCGATAATATTGTCGTAGATGCGCCTTCTTTTCCCGTATGGCTGGGGTTGTTCTGCTATTATGGTGGACGCCTTTTCCCCCTTTTCCTCAAAAAGTTCGGAAATCATTATCCCAAGTGCATGTGCAATCTTTTCCAACGACTTTTCGCTGTATCCCCTTTTACCATTTTCCAGAAAATTTATATAACCCTGCGTCAGGTTACATCGCAGTGCCAGTTCCTCCTGTGTGATCCCTAACCGTTCCCTCATTGCCCGTAAATTGGTTCCTACGAGATTTTTTTTCATAACAAAAGACTATAACAAGACGTTATAAAATGTTCAATTACCAGAAGTAATATTTGGCTGTTAAATACAATAACTTATGGTTATTATGTATTTTGGATATTGGTATTTTATTTATATTGCAGCAGAATAATATAACCAATGTTATTTCTTCGCATTTTTTGAAAAAAATTAGATTTGTTCATTTTACAAAAATGCAAAAAGCTTATTTTTATGAAAAAGATTGTAAGGTTTGGAAAAAATTGTAAAATCAATACGTCTTTCATTTTCTAGTATTTTAAAACTTTATAGAGACTTATTGACAACTATGATTTATTTAGATAATGCAGCGACAAGCTACCCGAAACCGGAAAGTGTTTACACATCAATGGATACCTTTTACAGAACAATGGGGGCCAATCCCGGCCGTTCGGGACACAGGATGGCAGTAACTGTTGAAAGGGAGATAGAAAATACACGAAAACTCATCGCTGATTTTTTTGCCATAAAAAATCCAAACAGATTTGTTTTCACCTTTAACGCAACAGACGCGATAAACATGGGCATAAAAGGTTTGCTTAAAACAGGCGACCACGCCATTACCACCTATCTGGAACACAATGCCGTATCCCGCGCATTACATGGACTAGAAAAAAACAACATAATAAGCGTAACAAAAATTAAGAATTCTTCTGATGGCTTTATTAATCCTGATGACATAAAAAATGCTATTACTCAGAAAACCCGTTTAATAGTCCTCTCCCATGCGACAAACGTTCTTGGCACAATTCAACCGATAAAAGAAATTGGTTTAATTGCCAAAGAACGAGATATCGTATTTATGGTAGATGCGGCGCAAACTGCCGGAGTATGTGATATCAACGTCAACGAATACAATATTGATATGCTTGCGTTTACGGGGCACAAAGGCCCCTTTGGCCCAACGGGAACCGGAGGTCTTTATGTTCATGAACGTATTTTACTTAAACCATGGAGAGAAGGAGGTACAGGATTTGAGCCTGCCTCTTTATCACAACCGGAAGAAATGCCGTTTCGAATGGAAAGCGGCACACCGAATACGGTGGGCATTGTCGGCTTAAAGGCAGGAATTGAATATGTTCAGTCAAAAGGGACGCATACGATCAGAGAACATGAACAAAAATTAATTCAAAAGATAATCCACGCCTTGCAAGACGATGAACGATTTATTCTTTACGGAACGAAGGATGTTTCAAGGAAGGTAGGAATACTTTCAATAAACATAAAGGGATATACCGCAGCGGAAGTTGGTACAATATTGGATCAATCATTTACTATAGCCGTTAGGCCTGGTCTTCATTGCGCGCCTTTTATCCACCAGGAAATGGGTACGTATCCCGATGGTACAATAAGAATCAGCCCGGGGATTTTTAACACAGAAGAGGAAATAGGCATATTAATCTCTGCCCTGAATAGCATAGCAAACGAAACTATAAATTCACTATGAATCAAGAACTCCATGCCGTTACAGGAGCTTTCGGATTTTCCGGAAGATATATTGCAAGGAATTTGTTAGACCGTGGGCTTAATGTTCTCACCCTGACCAATTCTTTGCACTTGGCTAACCCTTTTGGTGAAAGAGTAAAGGCGCATCCTTTTCATTTTGACAAGCCTGACAAGCTTGCCGAATCATTGAGTGGTGTTTCAGTTCTCTATAACACGTATTGGGTTCGTTTTAACTATAAGACCTTTAATTACTCCACTGCGGTAGACAATACTTTTACCTTGTTTGAAGCAGCGAAAAAAGCCGGAGTAAAAAGGGTCGTACACACCAGTATAACGAATCCTTCTGAAAATTCTCCTTATGAGTACTTCAGGGATAAGGCAATAATCGAAAAAAGGCTTATAGAATCCGGTATTTCCTATGCTATTTTAAGGCCTGCGGTATTGTTTGGCAAAGAAGGCATTTTAATCAATAATATTGCATGGGCTCTGCGGAAGTTTCCTTTTTTTAGTATATTTGGAGATGGTAATTATCGTTTGCAACCAATCTACGTAGACGATTTTGCCAAACTGGCAGCAGAGCAGGGTGAGAAAAACGAAAATACCATTATTAATGCCATTGGCCCTGAAACGTTTTCCTATCGTGGATTAGTAGCAGAAATCGGCAGCATCATCGGGAAAAAACGACCTTTTATTTCAGTCCCCCCTGCCTTCGGATATTTTTTCGCTCTTATTATCGGTAAATTTGTCCATGATGTCATGTTAACAAAAGACGAAATTAACGGACTCATGGACAACCTGCTTTATATTGATGCGCCACCTGCGGGCAAAACAAAACTAACGGAATGGGTGAGGGAAAATGCCGATATACTTGGCTCACATTATGAAAGCGAACTTGCAAGAAGAAAACGATAAAAGATAGAAACTTATTTTTCATGTTTCCCATTATTTTTCATATTTAACCTTCTGACAAATTCTTCAATAATAATCTGGTATAACTTATCCCCTAAACATTCATCTTCCACACCAACTTCAATTGTCGGATTATCGTTTATCTCCATAACAAGCACACCTTTGTCTGTCTGCTTTAAATCTACTCCATACAATCCATTACCTATAAGATTTGCTGCTTTTACGGCAATGTAAATAATGTCCTGAGGAATGTCTTCAACGTGAAATGTTTTATAGTCGCCACCCGTAAAACGGCCATCAGGGCCATGGTGTATTATTTGCCAATGTTTTTTTGACATAAAATACTGACAAGCATATATCGGATGACGATTTAAAATCCCTATACGCCAGTCAAAAGGGGTATATAAAAATTCCTGCGCCAAAATCAAATCAGATTCTTCAAACAGGCGGTTTGTTATTTCTTTCAACTCTTCAGGGTTATCCGCTTTCACTACTCCTTTTGAAAATGAACTATCGGGTATTTTCAAGACAATCGGATACGAAAATTTTAATTCAAGGTTTTTTACTATTTTATTAATATCTTTCTTTTGCAACAATACCGTTTTAGGAACAGGTACTTTATTGGCAGATAATAATTCAAAGAGATATACCTTATTGGTGCATTTTACAATTGAATCGGGATCATCTATGACAACCATACCTTCATTCTCGGCTTTTTTTGCAAATCTAAATGTATGGTGATTAATCCTTGTTGTTTCACGAATGAACAGCGCATCATATTCCGCAAGCTTTGAATAGTCTTTTTTCTCAATTAAATCAACATTAACATCGAATTTTTTGCCAATTTTGATAAATTTTTGCAGAGACCTTTTATTTGAAGGAGGCAGTTGTTCTTTGGGATTATATAAAATTGCAAGATCATACTTTTCTTTGCTTTTTATTTTCGGAGTTTGCCATCGTTTTGTTAAATAGTCATTGAATGCATGGAAAAAAATAGGCTCCTGGTCTTGCGGGAGATTATGTACGTATGAAGATTTTATTGCGAATATGTTCCACTTACCCTGAAAACGAAACTCTACCTTGAGAATCGGACATCGAAACATGTCAAACAGTTGCCGTGCAAGTTCCTGTAAATCATTATCTTCACATTGCCCGAAATATATCATGGAGTCAAATGACGTTGCAGTTTCCGGCAAGTGTTTCGCTCTCTTCTTTAAGCTTTTCTGAATTGATACGTCCAGGTCTTCTACATTGAGGCTATAAATTGACTTGCTGCTCAAATCATTAATTGTTTTTACGGAAGGGATTACCTTATGCCGTCTTGCTTCTGCAAGAAGCGAACAATAATAACCAAGACTTAGATACCGATAGCTACGGCACAAATTAACAATTTTTATATCTTTTATTTTCAAATATTCCTGGTGTGCAACATAATCTTTTGCAATAACGACTAATGCATCAGGATAATGTGGCTTCCAATCCTTATAATTTTCCACTAACACAATATGAGTTGCCATATATTATTATCAATATGTAATGAGTATTCTAAAATAAGGTTTACATTAAAATAATTCACGGTATATATCCTAAATAGAATCGTCAAGAGAGGTGCCTGACTTTTTCTTTTTTTAAGATAATTACAGATTTCTGCCCGGATTTTCCGTATTTTGCCATACGTTCAAAATCTTTTTTCAGAATAGGCATATTTATACAATCCGTTTCTGTTTTAAAAACCTCCACATCCACAAAGGGATCATGTACATAGATATATTTTTCATCAAACCCGGTTACTACTACCCAGTGAGGAAATTTTTCATGATAGATACGGTAAGAACTTATCAGAACAACGGGGATACCGCCTCTGTCAAACTTTTCCTGGATTTCAGAGACACTTAACGTTTTGTATTTTAATTCGATAGGTAATTGGCGAAGTTCTTCAAGAAAATCTTCCTGAACAAGTCGTATCACCTCTTTCTTTTCCGTGCTTCTTACAGAATCAATAAAAAACGCGCTGCTTTCATTTACATACACTTCAACATCAAAACCTCTATGAAAAGCAGACAGAGCAAGACCGTAAGGCCCGCAGCCTCCGTACCCCGAAGTCATAAAAATGGTAGTAGATTCACGCCAAATTCTTAATTCCATCTGACGATTTATTTCTGTTGCAGGGGACAAAGCCTTCATAGCCATCATTAATGCCGAAGGGCCACAGGTAAAATCTAATGTTTGCCGGTAATAAGGAACATTTACCATCTCAAGTTTAAGATGGGGCGCTAAAAGTTTTTCGTAACGAATAGCGTCCATATGGTCCTCATAATAATCTTCAATAACGCCAATTGGTTTATATTCGTTTTTTTTATAAAATTGAATAGCGTTATAGTTGTCCCTCCTTACTTCAAGCCTCATGGAAACACAATCGTTGTCTCGTGCGGCTTGTTCAGAAGCTCCTAAAAGTTCTTTGCCAATCCCCTGATTTCTAAAGTCAGGATCAACTGCAAAAGAATAAAGCCGCGCTAATGATGTACCGGTATGAAAAAGTACAATAGAATACCCTCTCATCGTGCTATTGACTATATCCGCAAGGGTTATTGCATTTGCTTTTGTCAGGAGATATCGAAAATTCCTGCGCGATAACCTGTCCGTAATAAAGCTTCTATTCTCCAGTTTTTCCAAATCATCTAAATTGTCTAATGTAATCTCCTGGATCATGTGAAAACTATTTATGCTGCTGTTGTATAAAAAAAGAAAAAATATGTGCCGATGCATTATAGAATGGAAAAACTATCGTCTGTAATCATTCCATCCCTTCATGATTTATTGCTTCTTCACGAAAGTTAATTTGCATATAAGAATCCACGAACCTTCTTAGTGTAGTATAAATTGTCTTATATCTCCGATTCATAATAAAGTAAAGAAACAATTATCTTTTTTACCGTAAAAGGTTTTTCCCATAATGAGTTAATAAATATTCTCTAAAGAATTGGTAAGAAGAGATTGTTTATTATTTTTCAATTCATACCTTTCGATCACCCCGGCGCCAACACTATCACCCCACACGTTTACCGTAGTGCGGAATCTGTCTAAGAGCCAATCAATTGTCAATATCAATCCGATGCCTTCTATGGGCAAACCAACGGCTTTGAGTACTATCACCATAGTAATTAATCCAGCCTCAGGAATACCCGCAGCACCAATGGCTGCGAGTGTTGCCGTAACAAATATAATGACTTGCATTGCGGGCGTCAGGGTTATGCCATATGCCTGTGCAATAAATATTGCGGTAACCGCTTCATAGAGCGCAGTCCCATCCATATTTATTGTCGCGCCTAACGGAAGAACAAAACTTGCCGTTCTGTTGGTAATTTTATTTTTTTCTTCCGCACATTGCATGGTAAGTGGAAGGGTTGCTGAACTGGACGCAGTAGAAAAAGCATTTAACAATGCGGCGCTCATTCCTTTTCCATAAATGACAGGATTCCTTTTCCCAAATATTTTAAGTATTACAGGTAATATAACGAAACCATGAATGGCAAGGCCAATCAAAACCGTGAAAGAATATTTTCCCAGTAACCATAATTCAGGAATAAATCCACTAAATCCTCCTGCCTTTCCAACCCTGGATGAAATCAAACCAAAAATTCCTATGGGAGCAATAAACAGAATCCAATGTATAATTTTCATAACAGCATCATTGAGAACAGAAATGATATTAATAGTAGATTGAGCTTTCTCCCCTAAGACGGATAAAGCCAGGCCAATTAATATGGAAAAGCCAATTAACGGAAGAATCTCCATTTGTGCCATTGCGGCAAAAATATTTTGCGGCAGCATGCCCTGCTTTCCACTGTTTTTGTCGCCTATTAACATTTGCTTAAAGACGTCGCCGATTGTATTCTCTTCATGCGTTACATTATATGATTTATTCTCCCATTCTTTATCTCTATGTATCGCATAAGGACTTTTTTCTTCAGTTGCGTAATGTAAGTGTGGATGGTTTTCACCTGTAGATGATAACCCTTTCCCTGGTTGAATAATGTTTACCATTACAATCCCAAGCAATACGGCAATGCCTGTCGTTACCATATAATAAACGAGCGTACGCCAACCAATTGTTCCAAGGCTGCGAATATCTCCAAGATTTGTAATTCCAACAATAAGCGACAGAATAACAACCGGAATTACGAGCATCATTAAAGCATTTATGAAAATTTCACCCAGCAGGGAAAACTTGACTGCTATATGAGGAACGAATCCCCCCATTACAATCCCCACGACAACGGCAATAACGATAAACAGTATTATTTTTGAATGGTTGTTTGTTGGTTTCTCCTGTAAAGAGGAATAGGTATGGCTTGAATAGTTTTTCGTCATAGAAATTATTGAAGTGTTTTATCAGGACATTTTCCGTTTATTCCAGGAATAAAGGATGACTCTGTTAAGGAGCATACTGTTACTGCATCACCAACAGAAATTTCACCTCCTTTTATCACACTGCATTTAACCCCACAACGCCAATCTGTGTTCAGTGAGTCCATTAATCCCTGTGCAATCTCATCCATACGCCAGCAGGGTGTAGTTTTCCCATTTATTTTTAAAACAACATCACCAATGCATAAGAGATTATCTGTGCTATTCATGAGAGAAACGCCTTCTATAAGTAAATTTGCCCTTCTGCTTGTCCAGTGCAATTCCACTTTTATTTGAGCACATGCTTCATCCCATGCCTCACATGCCAATACAGTAATTTGTCTTTTTTTTATACTTCCTTTGTAATCGTTTTCGATACCTTCATCAACAGTAACAGTTGCATGTTCAACAAGTATCATTGGTTCGCGTGAAGCTTTTTTTATGGCAATACCGATTAATTTCCCCGTTGTACTTTTCATAAAATATGTAATTTACTCCGTCAGACTTTTTTTAGACCAATATTTGGCGAGAGTAATTCCTGATATATTATGCCATAAACTGAATAAGGCGCTGGGTAAAGCACTTTGAGCACTGAAAAAAACGGTTGCGAGCGACACTCCTAGTCCTGAATTTTGCATACCTACTTCTATTGAAATCGTTCGGCAATCCCGCGCACTACATGAAAACAATTTTCCAATTCCAAAACCAATTAATAACCCTAAACTATTATGAAAAATAACCGCCAATACAACAAAATGCGGAAAGGTTATAATCATACTCTTATTTAAACCCATAATTATCGCAATGACAAATGAAATTGCAATTATGGAAATGCCTGGAAAGATACCGACAAAATACTTTACTTTTGATTTCAGTAAATGTCGCACCAATAAACCATCTGCCAGGGGAAATACTACAATCCAGAAAACAGACTTTACCATCATCCAAAAATTGATTTCAATCCATTTCCCTGCTGAAAAATATACTATCGCAGGAGTTATAATCGGTGAAACCATGGTTGATACAAGAGTCATAGTAACCGACAAGGCAACATTCCCTTTTGCTAAATAGGTAATAACATTAGACGCTGTTCCTCCCGGACATGCACCTAAAAGAACCATACCGATAAAGATAGATTCCGGTAATTTTAATAACAGGCTAAGTGTTATCGCCAGCAAGGGCATTACGAAAAATTGTGCTGCCACCCCCAAAAATACCGCACGCTTTGATTTCCATACATTGATAAAATCCCGCGTAGTAAGGGTTAATCCCATGCCAAACATAATAATGCCAAGTAAATAGGGAATGCAATCTCTTGCCCATATGAAGCCGGGTGGATAGAAAAGTGCAATAGCGGAGAGAAGTAAAGAAATGACAAGGAAATAACGCTCTATCATAACGTTTATTCAAAGCATAATGGTTTCAGGTTATTTCCTCTATTCCGTATTCAATTTTTTCCTGATTATCAGTGAGACATGGCAGTTTTATATGGTCTTTTTCCCATGCCTTTCTGTCTTTAATACATGGCGGAACAACTACCTCTTTAGCTCTTGTTTCGCGCAAACCTTTGAGCAGACTAACGCACATAAAAAATAATACAATTGCAAAGGGGAATCCGGTTAATATCGATGCAGCCTGAAGCGCCTTGAGTCCTCCTCCTATTAGCAAGACGGAAGCAACAACCCCTTCCATAATTGCCCAAAAAACTCTTTGTTTCAAAGGAGGATGCGTATTTCCTCCCGCAGTAATTATATCAATCACCAATGAACCCGAATCAGATGAAGTTACAAAAAAAGTCGCAACCACAATAACTCCAAGCAAACAGGTAATAAACGCCATGGGAAAACGTTTCAGCAAGACAAATAATGCCGTAGCAACATTTTCATTTACCGCTTCAGTTATGCCCCCTCCACCATATAACTCCTCAAAGAGCGCCGTGCCCCCAAAAACCGTTATCCATAAAAAAGTAAGTACGGTAGGCACCAATAAAACACCCAGAAGAAATTCTCTGACGGTTCTACCCTTCGACACCCTGGCAATAAACATACCTACAAAAGGTGACCAGGCAATCCACCAACCCCAGTAAAATATTGTCCATCCGTTTTGCCATTTTGATTGTCGATAAGACTCTGTCCATGTGCTGAATTCAGTAAGCCGTTGAAGGTACGAACCGATATTTTGGACAAATGAATCAAAGATAAATAATGTCGGCCCTAAAAAAAGCATAAATAATAATAGCACTAATCCTATCACCATATTGAATTCGCTTAACCTGCGAATCCCTTTATCAATTCCAAGTACTACGGACATTGTTGCAAAGCCGGTTATTATGGCAATTAATATAATCTGCAGCATTGTATTGTGCCCGATGTGAAAAAGATGATCCAACCCTGCATTCACTTGCTGAGCTCCCAACCCAAGCGAGGTTGCAAGGCCAAAAAGGGTTGCCACAACCGCTACAATATCTATCACATTTCCAAGTGTTCCATGCACGCGTTCTCCAATTAATGGATGAAAAACTGACCGTATGGTTAAGGGCAACCCCTTGCTGTAACAAAAAAAAGCCAATGCTAAACCAACCATTGCATAAATGCCCCACGCATGAAGTCCCCAATGGAAAAAAGTAATGTCCATTGCATATTGTGCTGATTGTATTGTATTCGCTTCTCCTTTTGGCGGTGCTGAAAAATGCATCACAGGCTCTGCAACGCTGTAAAACAACAGGCCTATTCCCATTCCGGCGCTAAACAGCATGGCAAACCAACTATGATAACTGAACTCCGGTTTTGCCTTGGGCCCCCCGATTCTCAGTTTCCCATACCGGCTGAAAAGTAAATAAATTACAAATCCGAGGAAGATGTCTACTAATAATATCAATAACCAACCCGCTTTTTCAGAGATGACAAAGCGAATGGAATCAAACACTGCCTTTGTTTGATCTACCAGACACAATCCCATCGCTACAAAAAAAATAATAAGTCCGGCAGATATCCAAAAAACTGTTGGGTGAATTTCCCATCCTTTTGAATCACGTTTAATTGACTTTATATAACTCCTACCGCTCATAACATTCCCGCAACCATAATTTGTGTGTTAAAAAAATATTTATTTCATGCTCCTGAAGAATGGAAAATCAATGGTATCTTTGTAATAATTTCTTTACTTGCAATTCTGCATTCTTCAGCGCAAAAAACAAAACTTTGCCATGATACCATTGTAAATAGAAAGATGAAAGGCATTTTTTTCTCCTTTTGTGCCTTTTGTGTGTTTCGCAGTTGAATTTGCAGTGGTGGCAGGAGTTTCCTCCTGCCACCTGATACAGCGTTAGGGTTACTGAGTAGAGACGCATTGCAATGCGTCTCTACTCCTGACAGCACGGTGTTTAGATTTTTCAAACGGCCAAATTGATACATTTATTCAGTAATACCTGCCATACTTAATTCAATCTTAAAAACAGACCCTTTACTTTCCTCACTTTCTACCCAAATTTTACCTCCCTGTACTTCAGCAGCAATTTTGCAAAATGCCAGCCCCAGGCCAATCCCATATTTCCTCTTTCCGGTAACGGTTTCTATCTGAAAATATTTTTCGAATATCTTTTCTCTGTATTTTTCCGGAATACCAATCCCATCATCAGCAATGCAAAGAATTGCCTTGCCATTTTGGTGTTTTACAAAAATATCTATTTTCTTTTTAGCGTATCGTAATGCGTTTGCAAATAGATTCTGTAATATCCGGGAAAGAAGCTCTCTGTCTGCATAAACCATTACGGAATCTGATTCAGGGTCTATTGATACACGTATTTGCTTTTTCTCAGCGATAGGAGCATATCGATCACACATCCTACTTGCAAAATCCAATAAATTCAATTCTCCATACGATACCGGCATCTCACCGGCCTCAATTCTTGATACATCAAGAATTCCATTAATGAGAATTGACATTTCTTCCGTTGATTTATAAATACACTCTAAATCTTTACGAATTCTTTTTTCATCAAAACGGTTCTTATCAATATCAGACTGTAAAAGCTGCGTATATCCCATAATAGTTGTAACGTTATTACGCAAATCATGAATAATCATGTGGACCATCGCATCTCTGGCTTGTTCGAGCTTTACAAGTTCATAATAGTTTCTTTCGAGTTTCTCGTGTAATTCCTTTTCCGTATCTCTCAGTATTTTTTTTTCAAGACACGCGCCGATTCTGGCTTTCAGCAATGTTGGATTAAATGGTTTTATCAGGTAATCATCCGCTCCTTTTTCGATACATCGGACAACACTATCTGTCTCATCAACCGCAGATATCATAATGACAGGGATATGGCGCAGGTTATCCGTATTTTTAATAAGATCAAGAACTTCATAGCCATTCATTCCGGGCATTAATATATCCAACAAAATAAGGTCGGGTAATTGCTTCTCAATTATTTCCATAGCATCCTTACCATTCTCTGCCAATATTGGAATACGGCCTAGCCCGAGGACAAGTCCATTCAACACATTACGATTTATTTCATTATCGTCGACGATGAGTATCTTTGAGGCATTTACCATACAATATCACCTCCGTAATTTATTCATAAGCGATTCATCTCATGAATAATGATTATTATAAATTCAGAATTTTGCATTTCGATTTATATTTAGAAATTTACTGATAACGGCAAACAATTCATCAATACGTATCGGTTTTGCAAGATGAGCGTCACATCCCGCTTCTATTTGCTTTCTAACAGCCTCATCGCCAGTGCTTGCGGTTAAAGCAATAATTGGTATGTTCGCGATATCTTCAACTGTTCGCAACCTTTTTGTTGCTTCGATACCATCCATAACAGGCATCATTATATCCATCAATATCAATTCCGGTTTCTCTTTTGTTGCAATCTCTAGCGCTTCTTTTCCATTCCTTGCAACCATAATTTTATGATTATGAATTTTTAATATATCCACAAGCAATGTAAGGCTAACCTCATTATCATCAACAACAAGAATACGATTGGCGGTTGGAACCATACTTTCTGCTTTTTCTTCTTTGTCAAGGACTACTTCTTTTCTGTAAATGTTTTTTTGCGGCAGAGTAAACCAAAAACTGCTTCCTTTACCCGGACTGCTTTTTACGCCGATATTTCCTCCATGTAATTCTACAAGCCTGCGTGTTAATGCCAAACCAATTCCCGTACCGCCAAGTTGTTCATCTCTTACTTGTTCTGCCTGATAAAATTCGGAAAATATTTTATCAATATCTTTTTCTTCAATTCCTATTCCCGTATCAGTCACCTCTACCCTTATTTCAGAATCTGCTTTTTTGTAAGCCTTAATTTCTACTTGTCCTCCTTCCGGCGTATACTTACAGGCATTTGACAGCAAGTTAAACATAATTTGTTTACACTTTCTGCGATCTGCAATAATTACCAATATCTTTTTATCAACAACAATATTCACCTTTATTTTCTTTTTATTAAATTGAGTACTTACCATAGCTACAGTTGCGTTGATAAATTCATCAGGAGATATTTCAGATATTTCGAGTTCCATTGCGCCCGCATCAATTTTTGCTACATCAAGGATATCGCTTATGAGTGCAAGCAAATGTTTGCCACAATCGTTTATTTGTTTTACATATTCCATTTGTTTGCTGTTTAGTTCTCCAAAATACTTGCCCGTTAATATGTCGGCAAGGCCTAAAATACCGTTTAGCGGAGTACGCAATTCATGACTCATCGTGGAGAGAAATTTACTTTTTGCCTTGTTTGACTCGAGAAGGAGGAGATTTGTTGCTTCTGTTTTTTTCAGTAATTCACGCAATTCCTGAGTACGCAATTCTAATTTATTTTGCTTTTCTTCCAATTCGTGTTCAAAATATTTTCTTTCGGTAATATCAAGCGCAACGTATACGATTCCCTCTATATTCCCTTGAGTATCCCGCATAACAGAATATGAGCAAAGCACCGGAATTTCTTTGCCATATTTCGTCACAAACGTCTTTTCTACGTTGCAGACAGATCCTTTTTCCAGGAGAGTATGTATCCCCCCCTCATCACATAAAAACCCCTTTTTTGTAAAAACATTTCTGCCAAAAACCATTTCTATAGGTTGCCCCAACAGTTCTTCTTCAGCGTAATCAAGGAGATTTAAGGTGGTCTTATTTACCGTTTTAATAATACCGTCATCACGGGCAACAATCATACAATCCATCATATTATTAATAATATTATCCACATAATCCCTGGAAACTGTGGTCTGCAGCAGATTCTCCGTCATTTTATTAAATGCAGAAGACAACAACCCGATTTCATCATTCGTTTTTATGGCAACTTTCTTCTCAAGGTTGCCTTTTGAAATCATTTCTGTTGCAATTACCAATTGCTTAATGGGAATGCCAAGTATACGTTTCAGCAGCCAATAAATGGCCAGTGAAATTATGGTAACAACAAAGATAATGCTTGCAATTATTATTCTTTTCCCTCTTTCTACTTTTCTGTTTAGCCCTTCCATTGATACGCCAAGATATATTTTCCCAATCTCCCCGGCCATTTCTTCCTGAACCCCCTGTAATAATTCTTCATCCGTACCTTCTGCATATTTTTTTCCCACAATAGCGGCCTTGTATTCATTTATCTGCTCATCTGCTTTGGTTCCTTCTTCATAAAATACATTTTCATTGCTATTTTCTATTCGGCAGTAAATTATTTCTTTATTCGATAATACCCCCTTCACCAGTTTTGCAATTGCAACTTTATCTTTACTGATTAATGGGTATTCACACATAAGAGAAAGATTATTAATTAATATCGTCACCCGTTCCTTCAACTCATGCTTAAGAAAACGCGTTTGATAGCTAATAACATAATATCCAAGGGCCATGCTGAATAAAAGTATGATGCCTAAAACGAGCAGTATTATTTTTGTAGATATTGCATATCTCATTTTCCGAATACCTCATTACTCAAGTTATAACCCCATTAAAAATTGCAGCTTATTATACATAATTGAATTATAGTATTCAGTAATTTTTAGAAGTATTTAGTTTAAAATATAGTATTTAAGTCAAGTTTATTAAGATACTATTCTAATATTTTCAATAGCCAATTATACTCGTCTGTAATTTTAAAATATCGGCAATTATCGTTGCTAAAAATGATTTGACATTATCTAACTCTTTTTATAATCTTGTTAAAACTTTTCTTTTATATTTTTAATTTCATTTTTTTGCAATAGAACTGACTAATGGGACTTATTGTGCAAAAATTCGGTGGTACTTCAGTTGCTAATGCTGAACGTATAAAAGCCGCTGCCAAACGAATTATTGAAACCTATGATTCCGGGAATAAAGTGATCGTTGTTGTCTCTGCGAGGGGACAAACAACTGACGAACTTATCGAGCTTGCTAACGAGATTACCGACAAACCTTCTACGCGGGAAATGGACATGTTATTGTCAACAGGTGAACAAGTCTCTATTGCCCTTATGGCAATGGCAATTCATGCCCTTGGATATCCGGCAATATCGTTTACCGGTGGCCAGGTAGGTATTGTTACCGACAGTTTTCACACAAAAGCACGCATTCGTAATATTAATGCAGAGCGAATTCATAAGGAACTGGATAATGGAACTATTGTTATTGTAGCTGGTTTTCAGGGTATTGATGCAAATGAAAACATTACCACTCTTGGAAGAGGCGGTTCCGATACAACGGCAGTAGCCCTTGCATCCATAATGAATGCTGACAGATGTGATATTTTTACCGATGTAGACGGAATTTATACCGCCGATCCGAGATTGGTTCCCAACGCAAGAAAACTCAGCAAAATTTCCTACGATGAAATTTTAGAGCTTGCAAGCCTTGGGGCCCAGGTAATGCACTCACGGTCTATAGAATTTGCAAAGAAATACAATGTACCTTTGTATGTTCGCTCAAGCTTTAATAACTCTGAAGGAACATTGATTTGTAAGGAGATAGGTGATATGGAAGATATCGTTGTAAGTGGTGCAACCATTAGTAAAAACGACGCAAAAATTACTATCAGGTCAATACCTGATGTTCCCGGCCAGGCAGCAAAAATATTTCACGAAATCGCAAAAAAAAATATTAACGTAGATATGATCATTCAAAATGCAAGTGTCGAAGGTCGTGCTGATGTAACGTTCACGGTACCAAGGAGTGATTTGAAAAACGCTCTGGAAATCTCGGAAAAGATAAAAAAAGAGCTCTGGGCATCAGAAGTGTTGTATGATGACAAAATCGCTAAACTATCGGTAGTTGGCATAGGTATGCGAAGCCACTGCGGTGTGGCGGAAAAGATGTTCAGCGTTCTTGCGGAAAAAAAAATTAACATCCAGATGATTAGCACCTCTGAAATTAAAATATCCTGCGTTATAGACGAAGCCCACGCAGAACGTGCCTTAAACGCAGTCCACAATATATTTTGCCTGGGCCCAGCTAAAAACGAAATGGCTTCAAAAGTCTAACTCTTGCCTGAACGTGCAAGTTTCGGCTGATAAATGCAATATGGTTCTTCTGCCAGATAGTTCCCGGTATCATAAAAGGCACGAGCCCTGCAGCCTTCACAAACTTTCTTGTATTCACAGTCTCCGCATTTGCCTTCTAATAAATCGGGATTACGCAATTTTTCAAATACAGGAGAGTTTTTCCAAATATCTACAAATTTTTGTTTTTTTACATGTCCCGCTTCGACAGGTAAATAACCACAAGGAAAAACTTCTCCTTTATGAGAAACAAAACAAACACCCGTACCCGCTAAACACCCCTTAGTCATCGCAGCCATGCCATGAGTTTTTGGAGATATTGTAATCCCTTCTTCTTTTGCCCGTTCTCTCATAATACGAAAATAGTGTGGTGCACAGGTAGCCTTCGTCTGAATTTTTGCTTCTTTTGATAAATCATAGAAATGATTAAGAACTTCTTCATATTTAGCGGGATGAAGCATTTGGTCATCGGCAATTTGAACTCCACAACCAACAGGTACCAGCATAAACACATGTAAAGCATCTGCACCGAGTTCTAAAGCCAGTTTGTAGAGATCGTCTATTTGTTCGACATTATGCTTTGCAATAGTGCAATTTATTTGCATGCTCATACCTAAGTTTTTCAATCTTTTAAAACCTTCTATCGAACGTTTGAACGAACCCGGTATTTTTCGAAAATTGTCATGCGTCTTTTCGTCAGCGCCATCAAAGCTGATAGAGACCCTGGCAATACCCGCTTCAACAATCTTTCTGGCGGTATCATCATCAACAAGTGTTCCATTTGTCGCCATAGCCACGCTAAGCCCTCTGCTTACCGCATGTTTCGCTATATCAAATATATCAGGCCTAAAAAGGGGTTCGCCTCCGCTTAATACCAAAATCGGGTTTCCTGCCTCTACTATGGCATCGACAAATTCGAGGGCTTCTTTAGTGGACATATCGTCTTTTGCCAAAGTTGTACTAACATCCAGCCTGCGACAGTGTATACACTCCAAATTACAACCAACAGTTGTCTCCCAAAATACAAGACGTAACTGGTTTTTCATGTTTTTCATGTATTCTGTTGCAGTTTTACCCGAAGTATCATGTTTCACGCGCTCATATGTTTGTCTTATCGTTTCAGGATGCCCCCCATGGCCATGAGGCATTGAATGGCTACCTTTTTCTTTCTGTTCAGTGTGCAAAGAGTTTTCCTCCATATTTTAAGCATTTGTTTTTAACAGACATTAATATAGGCGTTTATTATAAAAGAATACACATAGTTTGGTCAATTAAGAAAACAAACTTTTCTTTTAATCTTAATTTAACACCAGAAATCATTACCTGCATACGAAAATAATATCCGAATATCCTGTAATCGCATGAAAAGAAATTTTTTCAATAACCTTTTAACTTGACAATATATTTTATCATTGATAAGATTTATTTTTTTGTAACTTATATTTAGACAATATATTATAACCAATTGCCTGATGGATAAAATTTATATTTACGATACAACTTTACGAGACGGAAGCCAGGCAGAAGGTGTCTCTTTTTCGTTGCAGGATAAGTTAACAATTACTGCCAAATTAGATGATCTAGGAATAGATTTCATTGAAGGCGGTTACCCCATTGCTAACCCGAAGGACGAATCGTACTTCAAACAAATAAAATCATTACCATTAAAACATTCTAAAATCGCAGCTTTTGGAAGTACAAGGAAAGTTGGAACACGTACTGAAGAAGATAAAAATGTAAATGCCCTTCTTTTTGCTGAAACCCCTGTAGTGACTATTGTGGGCAAAAGCTGGGATTTTCAGGTCACAAATGTTTTAAAAACCACGTTGGACGAAAACATAAAAATGGTAACGGATACTATTTCCTTTCTTAAATCCAGGAGTCGTGAGGTTTTTTTTGATGCAGAACATTTTTTTGACGGATTCAAAAACAACCGTGAATATGCGTTGAAAATTATCAATGAAGCATGCTCCGCCGGTGCAGACGTAATAGTTTTGTGCGATACTAACGGCGGTAGTCTACCTAACGAGATTTCAAGCATTGTAGAAGAAGTCAGAAAAATCAACAAATGCACATTAAGTATTCACGCTCACAATGATGGAGATCTTGCCATTGCAAATACCCTTATGGCCGTAAACAATGGCGTGCGGCAGGTACAGGGCACAATCAATGGCATAGGCGAAAGATGCGGCAATGCAGATCTTTGCTCAATAATTCCTAATCTGGTTTTAAAGATGGGTTATCATTGCTTACATGACGGTGGTCTTAAAAAACTGACTGAATTATCACGCTACGTTTATGAAACCGCAAATTTATTGTTTCGCTCAAATCAGCCTTTTGTCGGATCGAGCGCTTTTGCGCACAAAGGCGGTTTACATATTAATGCAATTCAAAAAAACAAAATTACTTACGAACATATTTCCCCTGAATCAGTTGGTAATGAAAGAAGAATATTGATCTCCGAACTTTCAGGGAGCTCTACGATTCTTTCCAAAACAGAAAAATTTAATTTAACACACGATAGTACTCTTTTGAGATCGATTCTTGAGGAAGTTCAAAATCTTGAAAATAACGGATATCAACTTGAATCTGCAGAAGCATCCTTTGAATTGCTCGTACGAAAAAAAACCGGGAAATATAAAACATTCTTTGATCTTGAAGGTTTCAGGGTTATCGTCGAAAAAAGAGAAAATGGCTTACCAATTACAGAAGCCACCGTTAAAATAAATGTCAATAATGAACAGGAACTCACGGCCAGTGAAGGATCAGGCCCTGTAAATGCCTTAGACACAGCACTACGAAAAGCATTGGAGAAATTTTATCCCACCCTAAAGGACATGAAACTTCTCGATTACAAGGTGAGAGTGATCAATCCCCGCAGTGCTACAGCGGCAAAAGTAAGGGTAATTATAGAATCAAAAGATAAAGATGACGTCTGGAGTACCGTTGGTGTTTCCGAAAACCTTATTGAAGCAAGCTGGCAAGCACTTGTCGACAGCATAGAATATAAGTTAATTAAAGAATATGAATCGAAGCAGCTTTGACTCTGCTGGTTAAGACGAACTCAAAACCCCTCACTATTTTTTAAGCATACATAAACTTTCAATCATTTTTAAAGATATGGAAAACAATTTACCTTCTCAATATAACCTAAAAGAAATCGAAGATAAATGGTATCTTTTTTGGGAAGAAAGCGGTTTTTTTCATAGTGAACCGGTTTCTTCACAAAAACCATACACCATTGTTATTCCCCCTCCGAATGTTACCGGCGTCCTTCATATGGGCCATGCTCTCAACAATATAATCCAGGATATTTTAATTCGCTGGAAAAGAATGCAGGGATTTAACGTGCTTTGGATGCCAGGGACCGATCATGCGGGAATTGCAACACAAAATGTAGTGGAACGGGAACTCTCTTCAAGAAATATCAAACGCCAGGATATCGGACGTGAACGTTTTGTCGAGGAAGTCTGGAAATGGAAACAAAAGTATGGTTCCACCATTATCAAACAATTAAAAAAACTGGGAAGTTCATGTGACTGGCAGAGAGAAAGATTTACCATGGACGAAGGTCTTTCTGAAGCGGTAAAAGAAACTTTTGTAAGGCTATACAACAAAGGGCTGATTTATAAAGGCAAATACATGATAAATTGGTGTCCAAGATGCCGCACCGCAATAGCCGACGACGAAGTTGAACACGAAGAACATGAAAGCTACCTATGGCATATCAAATATCCCTTCAAAGAAAATCCACTACAATTTGTCGTAGTTGCAACAACAAGGCCTGAAACTATGCTTGGAGACGTAGCCGTTGCTGTTAATCCGAAGGATGAACGTTACAGAAACTTTATCGGTAAAACCCTCCTGTTGCCGGTAATAGGCAGGGAATTGCCCATTGTTGCAGACGACTTTGTTAGTTCTTCTTTTGGTACAGGAGCAGTAAAAGTCACTCCTGCACACGATCCAAACGACTTCGAAATCGGCATGCGGCATAACCTTCCTTCAATTGTTGTCATGGAAGAAGATGGATCTATGAATGTTAACGCAGGTGATTACAATGGCCTGGATCGTTTTGAGTGCAGGAATACACTGGTGGAAGATTTAAAATTAAGAAAATATATCGACAAAATTATTCCTCACAAACATTCTGTTGGCCACTGTTATCGATGCCACACTGTCATTGAACCGTATTTTTCTAATCAGTGGTTTGTTAAAATGCGCCCTCTTGCAGATGCAGCAATGAAATCAAGTGCAAACAAATCAGTTACCTTTTACCCGGAACGCTGGGAAAAAATATATTTAAGCTGGTTGGACAACGTAAAAGATTGGTGCATATCAAGACAAATCTGGTGGGGGCATCGTATACCCGCCTGGTATTGTGATGACTGTGGCGCTGTATCAGTTTCAACGAATGAACCACATCTGTGTACAAAGTGTAACAGCTCTCATTTGAAACAGGATGAAGACGTATTGGATACATGGTTTAGTTCCGCTCTTTGGCCATTTTCTACATTGGGATGGCCCAAGGAGACTCCAGAGTTAAATTATTACTATCCAACATCAACCCTTGTTACTGACAGAGGAATTATCTATTTCTGGGTGGCACGCATGGTTATGATGGGAATTGAGATGCTGAAGCAGATTCCTTTTTCACACGTATACATTCATGGGACAATCCTCGATGAACAGGGAAGAAAAATGAGCAAATCTTTAGGCAATGGCATTGATCCTCTTCTCATGATTGACCGTTATGGAGCTGATGCTGTACGGTTCTCAATTATTATACTGACAACGGAAGGGCAGGATATTAAATTATCCGAAAGTAAATTTGAGATGGGGAGGAATTTTACCAATAAACTCTGGAATGCGGCACGATTCATATTTATGAATCTAAGCGAAGAAAAACCGGAAACAATACATTACGATGCAAATATGCTTCAGTTTGAAGATAAATGGATTCACAGTTGTTTAAACACCATAATCGATGAATGTACTACTTTTTTAAATCAATATAAATTTAATGAAGCCACAATGAAAATATATGATTTTACATGGCATTCATTCTGTGATTGGTATTTGGAAATTGTTAAACACCGTTTACATAATGCAACAAATATGACGGACAAAAAAATCGCACAAACCACTCTTGCGATTATTTTTGGCAAAATATTGCATTTATTGCACCCCATTATCCCTTTTATAACTGAAGAATTATGGAATAAATTAACCATTATTTCTAAAAACAATAAAATAAATATTCAGTTTGATCTGATGAGTAATTCTCTTGTAACGAGCAAATGGCCAAAAGTCAGTAAACAATTTGCAGATGATACGTCTGAACAGATTATGCTTGTTTTGCAGAACATCATAAGAGCTATTAGAAACATACGCAGTAAAATGAGCATCAAAGAAAAGCAAAGTCTAAATGCAGTAATTTCTTATCCTCAGAATCACATATACGATTTGCATGAACATGCAAACCTGTTAAAAAGAATGGCAAATCTTGAAGAATTAGAAATGGGAATCGATCTGCAAAAACCAGATAATTCTGCTAGTGAAGTAATCGGTAACATACAGGTTTTTGTTTTACTTACCAGCATATTGGATCCACTTACAGAGAAAGATCGGCAGTTGAAACACTTAAAACAATTAGAAAATCATTTGACCATTATACGCCGTAAACTTAATAATGAAAATTTTGTAACCAAAGCACCAGCACAAATCGTTGAAACAGAGCAAAAGAAAGAAAATGAGTTACTGCAGCAAATAGAAAAAGTAAAACACATTTTATTAGATATTGGACAATAACTATGAAACAAAAATATGAAACACTTGCAACCTCAACAATGAAGCTCGTGAAACTTTTATTAAATAAGAAAACAAATCGTTTTCTCTTAATGTTTTTCCTTTCCGTATTGTTTAATTTTGCATTACTTGAAGCAAACGAACAACTTTCAAATACAAAAACTAAAGTTTGCCCAACATGCAATGAACTTTATCAGGATAACGAAAAATTCTGTGGAAAAGATGGAACTAAGTTAATAGACACTGCGGCTGCCAAGTTAGTCTGCCCTGTTTGTAAAAAAGAAGGAGCCGAAAATGAAAAATATTGCGTTGAACACGGACAAAAACTAATACCGGTCCATAAGCTTTCTGTGACAGAAGTACCTACGGATTTAACTGAAGACATTTTGCTCGCCAAGAAATATTATCAGGAGGGAAATAATCATTGTGACAGCGAATCGTATGATTTAGCTTTAAAATCTTACATGAAAGCGGAAGAACTTTATTCTGATTTTCCGGAATTGCATTATAACTTGGGATGGCTTTATAGTAAACTTGGAAATGTTGATCTTGCCATTGACCATTTACAAAAATATATTATCCTAGCTCCGGGAAATAAGGACATAACAGAAGTACAAAGTTATATTGTATTATTAAAACAAGCTTCTCAGGAAAAAAATGAAATTATTGAAAAATACAAAGAGCGTGATGAAGTAATGAAAAATGCACTTGAAATTCAAAATGAAAAATTTGATTCCGTTCTTGTACCGGCGGGCAAATTTACGATGGGTACAAATGACGGGCGCGATGTTTGTCAACCAGAGCATACCGTATACCTGGATGCGTTTGAAATAGATTGTTACGAGGTAACAAATGCTCAATACTGGGAATTTGTAAAGTATATAGAAGAAACAAATGACCATAGTAAATGTTTTGAAGGTGAACCAAGCGGTAAAGATCACAAACCAAGGTACTGGGAGGAAGAATATTACAATGTACCGGATTATCCGGTGGCAAGAATTGATTGGTACGATGCTTATGCTTATGCTGCCTGGAAAGGAAAGAGATTACCTACTGAAGCTGAATGGGAAAAGGCTGCAAGGGGATTGGATGGAAGAGCATTTCCATGGGGAAATGAATGGGATCATACACGGTGCAATTTGACAGGTGAACCAAAACCGGCAGGAAGTATTGAATCAGGCAAAAGTATATATGGTTGTTACGATATGAGCGGGAGTGTCTTTGAATGGTGTTCTGATTGGTTTTCAAGAACGTATTATCAACATTCTCCTTCAATGAATCCAAAAGGCCCGGAAAAAGGGATACGCAAAGTTATACGTGGCGGCTCACGATTTTCAAGACCTTTTCAAGTCCGTATAACGGAAAGAAAATCGGAACGACCGGATTTATTCAATATGGCAATTGGTTTTCGATGTGTAAAAGACATTGCGGATAAAGAAGAAAATTGATAGGAACCCTCTCCCATCTTTGCAATAATTTGACATCGTATTATCCTTATAAATACGGTTTAATAATGGGAATATTTTTTATAAAAACCGATATTTTTGTAGGCAAGATTCGCTGCCAGAAAATTCGGGGCTTCATTTCCAATATTTGGTTTTAACTCTACAATATCAAACCCAACAACGTTCTTCTCCTCATAAACCTTCCGCAAAAAATCGATAGTTTGGTACCATCCCATTCCTCCCGGAACAGGAGTGCCAGTAGCTGGCATTATAGAAATATCAAACCCGTCAACATCTAATGTTATATAAACATTATCATCTAAGGTTTTTAACGCTTCATCATGCCATAATTCATTGTTATATATATTCCTTGCGTAAAACACTGACACTGATTTTTTATTTTTCGTAATAAATTCTAATTCCTCCTGTGAAGTCACCCTAATACCGAAACTTGTCACCCTGCAACCAATGTCCTCAACTACCCTCCTCATTACACTCGCATGGTTAGATTTACTACCACCAAACTCATTTAGTAAATCTAAATGAGCATCTAACTGAAGTACTGATAATTTTTTGTATTTGCTTTTATATGCCTTTATTACACCTTGTGATATAGAATGTTCTCCGCCTAAAGTTACCAAAAATTTATCATCGTTTATCACCTCTTTACTACAGTTAAATATCTCTTCTACAACCTTCTTTCCATTGGTATAAAATTCTTCTATATTTAGGTTGCCTAAAGTAAAAATTCCAATATCATAAATATTCCCTAATTCATCGTCATATGGTTCTATATTAACGGATGCATCTAATATTGCATTTGGTCCTTTTTTTGCGCCAGACTGGTATGAAACCGTCCCATCATATGGCACCCCAAATATAATAACCTTTGATTTTTTATATGCGTCAAGTTCAGATTTAAAATCGTAACTAAAAGCACCGAATTGCCGGGAAGCCAGAACAGATTTTCTTAATTTTGGTAACATATTATGTTTCAGTAAAATAAAAAAAAGGCATCTTTAAAAAGATGCCTTTTTTTTTAAAAATTAACATTTAAAATCAGTAATTATTGCTGTGATGCATCACGTCTTTTTTTCCAAATGGCAGCTCCAAACATCAGCACAGCAACACCGCCAATAATACTACCTAATATGCCAGCAAGACCTTTTCTTTTCTTTGACTCTAACAACTCATCCAATTTCTTCAGTTTTTTGAGTTGTTCAGCCTGGCTTTCCAACTTGTTAATCCCTTGATACACCTTAGAGGCACCGTACCACCAGGCAATATCTTGCTGTGCGTGGGCAACACCTTTATAAGCATGCGCTTTATCACCAAACCACATATTTGCGTACTCCAATTCAATCTGTGAAGGGTTGTTTTTGCCAGTCATGAATAATCCATACAACCCTAAAATAGGCCCTATTACCGGTACTTTTCCACCGGTAGTCTTAAATGCACTGTAAACTGCTTCACCCAATAAACCTGGCCCAAGTGCATCAGCAAGTATATCGCCTAAGGGGAATGGATCTCTTTCTTTCACAGGAACCTCGAATGCATCAAGTGCAACTATTTCGTCAAGGATGCCTTGAGCCCTGTCCTGAAGTTTCCACATTTCGAACATGAAGTCGTCTAAGTTTTCCCGATACAGCCTTGCAAAGCGGGGGCTGTGACATTTACTACACACAGCAACCCATTGCTCAGATCTCTTTTTGTTTTCGGGAGAATAAACATCAAGTTTTTCATTTAACGGAGGCAGATTAATTCCATAAGGAAAGTCTTTAATCGATGATTTGTAATCTATTCCCTTTGGAGGAACAGTGCCCATTCTCCATACACCCTTTTTAACCGGATTATGAGCAAACGTCCCGTCTCCCTGGTCAAAATGGCAGAATTGACACGTCGGTGTTCGATAATCTTTTCCCGGAACAACCTCTGCCAAAGGTTTTTCCCAATCCCAGTGTTCACCTTCCAGATGATAAATGTAACCCATCTTTGATTCACTATATGTTTCAGCATCTGGATGATCAAAACCCATATGGCAACTCATACAAGCCTCAGGTCTTCTTCCTTCGGCGGCCGCAAATTTATGCCTTGTATGGCAAATATTACACCTATCAGCAGCATGACACAAATCACAACCAAACTGTGCTGTTGGATAACCTCTCCTGAACATTTCAGGATACCATGGCGGCACAGCATTAGCCATAAGGCTGTCAATGTGATTCGGCCTGCCACGCTCCCTCTCACCCATAAACTCAGTTACCTGCTGTGGATGACATTCACCACAATGAGCAGGAGTGGGCATATGCAACTCCTTATGATCTTTCCCATGGCAATCGCTACAGGTAACCTCTTTTAATTCACGGCCAATGAGTTTCTCAATTTGTTGCGTCTTTGCCGCAAACTCAGGGGTCTTCTTAGGATTTGCATGCGTAGAATCTCTCCAGTCATGTACAAATCCAGGAGTTACCTCTTCATGGCAAGCAACACAATCAGTGGGTTTGAATTTTTCTAACAGCTGATCATAATACGTACCGTCAGGCTTAACATAATGCCTCTGAGGAAACCAGTACATTTGCAATGGCACTGGCTTATATAATTCCATCCATGGCCCTGCGCCTTTTTCCAGTCCAACATTTGCTCCGAGCCAATCATATGTTGGCAAAGGTTCATTCGGATATAATATCTCGTAGTAGCTAGTAGCTTTCTTCTGTAATTCTTTTAAATCTGCTTCAGCTTTTGCTTGTTTAACACTTATAAACAAGACACACATTAAAAAAGGGATCACGAGCGAGATCGCGCCCATCCTTAACAACTTCATTATTATGCCTCCTATTCCACTAAATCCAGCTATATTAATGATAAATAAATTTCCCATTTTACAATTCAAACGCTTTAGAAGCATCAATGCACCTTCGTCAATTGATATTCTTGCGACTCAATGCCACTCGTTGTAGTAGTTTTATATGGCCTCGTATGCTCCGGAAAGAACCATTCATCATCTTTGCCGTATTCCTGAAAAAACTTCAATCTCATCTCATGACCTCTTGTGTGATGGCAAGGCCCGCATATATTGAAAGTGGTGCCATATGTACCTACTTTAGCAATTTTTTGACCTTCCGGAGCTTTCCCGATATCCATGAAATAAGCAAATACCTCGCCTGCGCCATGGCATGCTTCGCATGTTACTCCTTCTTCAGAATACGTACCGGTATCTTCATCATAGCCGGTCGTATGACATTTAAGACATGTTTTTCGGTAAGCTTCATTTCCAGCAATATAATCAGGTGCTTTTTTAACCTTTTCAAACGTTTTGAATTTTATACGTTGCCATCTTTCGATATGCGGTGATGTTAATCCAGTATGACATTTTAAACACTTATCACTTCCTACATAGATGTTTTTATCCCCGGTTATACAAAAACGTTTAAAATTCCCCATTTCAATTCGCTGATTCGGATCACTTTCTTCCGGGGTCAATGTAGCGAGTTCATCCCAGAATTCAAATAAAGGCTCTGCCGTTTCCAATTTTTGAAGCATTGCTCTTCTTCCTGCAAGCATTCCTTCGTGTGCCATTTCTTCATTCAACGCTCTGCCGATTCCTCCGTGA
Source organism: Candidatus Kuenenia hertensis (assembly GCA_021646465.1). Classification (GTDB taxonomy): domain Bacteria; phylum Planctomycetota; class Brocadiia; order Brocadiales; family Brocadiaceae; genus Kuenenia; species Kuenenia hertensis. The sequence goes on from SOET01000018.1 coordinate 67,733, forward strand.
CAGACGGAACATCCATAAATATCAAACGGAAAATATTTGGTATTCGGATGAGATGCAGCAAGTTTTCCTTCGTCAATGTGACATGTTATACATCTGTCAACTTTATCTCCGTTCTTACCTTTTGTCCAGGAATAGTCACCTTGTAAAAGAATTTGTTTCACCGCGTACTTCGGCTTTCTTAAAGAAGCTAATCGTTTACCCAATGCTTCTTTTTCCTCTACTGAATTCGCTGTATTAAATTCCTTTTCAACTTCTTTTGCCTTTTCCTTGTAATATTCTTCCTGATATTTTTTCCATTCAGGATTAAACTCTTCATTAACCCAGATTAGCGTACTTATAAAAAACATAGCGCTAAAAACAAAAAATATCAATCTTTGTATGCTCATAAATCACCTATCCTAAGAAATATTTTTCGTATTAAAATCATATGTTAATCCAAGGCGTCGCTATTATATATTTTATATTAAAAGCAAGCCTTAAAAACATTTTTAATACGGTACCAAACATTGTAACCATAAGTCCCATCGTTATAACATAACGAATGACACCTATATTATTAAAAAACCTACGATTAACCATAGCAGGGACAACTAATCCAAAGAAATAAAAACCTAACAACAATGCTATACCCACCGGCAACGGTAAGTTATGTAACGGCGGAGGTGTTGGGAAATCATGCGTCCATTCTTCCCATGGCCAAAAGAAAGACCAAAATGGGCCTCTTAACGCAGTTCCGATATAAATTAAAATATACCAGAAAATATACCCAAACATAAAAGTACTTACCGCAAATTTTCTTTCCCTGAACGTATAATAACCGTTTCCTTTGGGATTGTTATCGATATACGGTATTACTATCAATCCTATAACTATTATACTCGGTAACACAACACCAGCAAACCATGGGTCAAAATAAACCAACGCTTCCTGTAATCCTAAAAAATACCATGGTGCTTTGGCAGGATTTTCTGCTTGCCCCGGATTCGATAACTCTCGTAGCGGTGCATCTACAAAATACGAATAAACAAGAAGCCCAACCGTAACAAAAATAGCAGCTAAGAATTCTTTAGCAACCAAATTGGGCCACGTAAAAACTTTGTCATCTTTTATTTCAACAGAAACACTTCTTTGCTCACTAACTGCCATGGAACTACTCCTCTGAAATTCCAATGAAACAAAAATTTAAATTATAATGGACCCGAAATGCCACCATCCTTACGAACCCTCCAAAAATGGACCATCATAAGCGCAGAAGCAATAACAGGTATACCGATACAATGCCACACATATGCACGCAACAACGCGGGAGCCCCGATAGATGTACCGCCTAATAAAGCAAATCGAATATCATTATTCGCTTCCATTCCCAAAATATAGGAAAATGGCCCCTCATGTCCTAACAGCGGAGTTGCCCGAGCCATATTCGTACCAACAGTGATAGCCCAATATCCTAACTGATCCCACGGTAGCAAGTACCCTGTAAAACTCAGCAAAAAAGTCAGCACCAGCAAAAACACTCCTACCACCCAGTTAAACTGCCGAGGCGGCTTGTACGAACCTGTCAGAAACACACGCAGCATGTGGATACTTACGGTAATGACCATTGCGTGGGCGCCCCAGCGATGGGAATTTCTTAAAAATCTTCCAAACGGTACCACATACATCAAATCTACGATATCAGCATATGCCCTGTTTACATCCGGCGTATAATAAAACATGAGTAAAATACCGGTCAATGCTTCAAATAAAAAAATGAAAAAGGTAATTCCACCCATGCACCACGTAAACCTTATTTTGGTACCATGCTCCCTCACTTTCGCCGGATGCAAATGTAACCATACGTTACTAATTATTTGAAGAACCCTATTCCTGGGCGTATCTGTATAACCGTGGCGAAATACAGATCTCCAAATTTCATTTTCTGTAATCAGTCTTTTTAATTCTTGCAGTGATTTCATTTGAAAATCCCCTTCTCAGCTTTACTTTTATTTGCATGTTCTCTTCTCATATTAATGCCCCCTCCAATCTCCCCCCTTTCTTTATAGTAATTTATTAACCGCTTCGTTGGGTTGCCATAAAACTCGTTTCATAGATATCACATTCACAGGACAATCTTTACAATTTCCACAACGGATACATTTATCTGTATATTTAATAACAATACCATCCTTACTCATAAATGGCCTATGTTCTTTACTTTGATCAAATGTATCAACTTGTTTAAGAGCACCTACCGGACACACCATACTGCAACGACCACACAGCACACATTCATTGGTTTCCACATTTATGGTAAGATCACACTTAAGGCAGCGATTTGCTTCCTTTGCCGCCTGAAAATCATCTAGACCAAGCTCTACTAAATCAAAATTAGCTTCTCGATCTTTCTCAGGTAACAATTGCATGTTTTGTCGGGGAGTAGCATCATAATTTTCTTCACGCAAATTAATTTCACTATCAAGGAGTGTTACCCAAACTTTTTTCTTCGGTTCCTCCAGCGGTTCACCGCTTATGTACCTATGGATTGATCTTGCAGCCGCATGCCCCTGTGCAATACATTCTATTATAGTACTTGGACCTAACGTTACATCGCCTCCGGCGAAAACACCTTCTCTATTTGTTGAGAGATTTTCGTCAACAGCAAGGGTACCCCATTTGTTAACCTTCAAACTATGATTGTCTCCCAGGAATTTTAAATCTGCCTCCTGGCTGATCGCTGATATTACACAATCAGTATCAATAACAAATGTAGAATCGGGAATAGGTTCAGGCCTTCTCCTACCGCTCTCATCCGGCTTTCCCAACCTCATCTTTATACATTCCAAACCTTTTGCCTTCACATTTTGCGTTATGATTTTTACTGGAGCTGCAAGAAAGTGGAAATCTACTCCTTCATGCTCTGCTTCTTCAACTTCCCATGCCAAAGCCGGCATTTCTTCCTTTGTTCTTCTGTAAACGATAGAAACATTTTTGGCCAATCTTTTTGCAGTCCTTGCTGCATCTATAGCAGAATTACCGCCGCCAATAACAACCACATTTTCACCAGGGCTCTTTACATTTCCGGAGCTAACATTCTTTAAAAACACAAGACAATCCATTACGCCTTCAGTGCCTTCTTCACCTGGAATTTCAAGTCTTTTACCTATTTGCGCACCTACAGCAATGAATATTGCGTCATATCCCTTTTCCAGTAAATCCGAAAAAGACTTTCCATCCCCCCCGATCGGAGTGCTTGTCTTTATTTCTACACCTCTCTCTATAATATGGCTGACATCAAACATAATTTGCTCGCGGGGCAATCTATACGAAGGAATAGCCCACATCATCATACCGCCAACCTGGGCTTCTTTTTCAAATACGGTCACATTATAACCTAATCCTGCCAGATCAAAAGCAGCAGTCAACCCAGCAGGCCCGGCCCCTATTATAGCAACCTTCTCTTTTTTCTTCTTTACCACAGGAACTGGAATTTTTATTTTATTCTTAAACACATAATCAGTTACGAACCTCTTTAACGCATCAATGGCAACTGGCCGATCAAAATCTCCGCGTTTACATTTCGACTCGCAGGGATGTGGACAGACGTACCCACACACCGCAGGAAAAGGATTTGTTTCCTTCATCAGCTTATATGATTCTTCAAATCTACCCTGGCTAATCAGACGTATATATCCGGGAACGTCCATATGCGCAGGGCAACGGTGTTGACAACGTATGTTTTCTCTCAACCAATCCAAATCTAAAAGAGCACGTATTCCTTGCTTTGGTATTGTTGTTTGAGTCATAGAACTATCTTTCTAAAATAAATTTCTGAAAATATCTTATACAATCAATTCTGTTTCTAAAGGTACTTTTACGCTTGTATCGATAACCAATCTCCCATTGTCATCAAGTACCATCTGAAAATGGTCTAATGGTCGCGGTGCGGGGCCTGCGAAATTCACACCGTTACGGTAATATTTGCTGCCATGGCAAGGACATTCGAAAATATTTTTTTCTTTTGAAAACTCCACCGCACACCCAAGGTGTTGGCATACAACAGAAATTGCTTTAAAACTATCACCATCGCGAACAACAAATATTTTTCTTGATTTTAAAGTAGTAACAGAGTCTGGCAAGAAGTCTTTCGGCTCACCTACTGCAAATTTTGGCGAAGGCTCGAAAAGTACTTTTGGATAAAAGAATCCCTTATACCCAAACAATTCACCTAAATATGCCCCGATTGCAGCAAAAAATAAGGCCCACCCAGCCAAGGTTAAAAAATTTCTGCGTGATATTGTAAACCAGATTCCCCCTTCTTTTTCTGATCCACAACTCTCTTTTTTTTCTTTTGGTCCCATAATTACCTCCTAAATCAATGGATTTTGATTTTTCTGAATGTGTATACGCTCACTTAGATATTCAAACATTCAAAAAAAGGTGAGTGTGTAAAAACGCGATATGTAAATTACTGATGACACCCCCCCTATAGTAGAATAACAAAATAGTTTATTGCTTCGTTTCTTCGGTTATAGAATGGTTTTATGCTGGAAAAAACTCAAAATCGTAGTACATATGACTATGTATAAGAGGCACATACGCAAAGCAGGTCAAATATACTTTAGGGTCGAATGATATAGATATCAAAAAGAAAAGTCAAGTTTATTTTGACAAACTAAAATATATTTTTATGCCTTCTTAATCAATATTCGATAACTATTATCTAAATTCTCTACTTTAATTATTTTATGACCTTCTTCCTTTATGCTTCTGGGAACACTTCTCATAGGTTCGCCATCATCCAATATAACTTCTAAAAGTTGGCCGGTTTCCAACATTTCCAGTTTTAATTTTGTTTTTACAAAATTGATGGGGCACAGCACTCCCCTTAAATCGATGGTATCGTTTGGAATAAATTTTTCTTCCTCTGTCACTTATTCATCCTCAAAAAATGGCAATTTAATCTGTAATTTTAAGCTTATTCACTGCAATTAATTTTTTCTTCTATGAATAATTTTCTGTCTTCATTAAAAACCCACGATCTGAATTCAATGTCCTCCCGCTTTTCTATAGAAACTATCATGTAGGAATAACCACTCCACGCATTCTCGGTATCAAACGCCGAAGGAACTGCCGGGTGATCCGGATGCGAATGATAAATTCCTATAATTTGCAACCCTTTTTTTGAAGCACCTCTATCAATTTTCACAAAATCTATACCGGATATTTCATATCTATCATGGGTTCTCTCTGTATTTTTATTTTGAACAGGGTGTATCTCTACTACTCTTTTTTCTGAAGTATTCATACCAACTAATAACCCGCAACATTCCGATGGATAGCTCTTTATCACTTCATTTTTTATAATGTTTAACTCTCTTTTACCGATATGCAGCAATTCTTAACACCCCAAATCCATAGAAAAAATCTGTACACTAATTACCAAAAACTTGTACTAAGATATCTATCACCCCGATCGGGAAATATTGTTACAATCCTGCCATCTTCAATTTCATTCGCCACCATTAATGATGCTGCAAGAGCAGCACCAGAAGAGTACCCGACAAAAAATCCCTCTTCCGCTGCAAGTTTCTTAACCAGTTTGTATGCATCTTCCGTTTCAATATATATTTTTCTGTCGGCAAAATGCTCATTGTAAATACCAGGAGTAATAGAAGTTTCCATATGCTTCATGCCTTCTAAACCATGAATAGGAGTCGCAGGCTCAACTGATATTACCTGAATCTCCGGGTTAAATTTTTTCAACCTTTTTCCCGTTCCCATTAAAGTGCCGCTCGTTCCTAAACATGCAATAAAGTGAGTTATGTTGCCCTCTGTCTGATTCCAAATTTCGACTCCGGTTGTTTCATAATGCGACATCCAATTGGAAGGATTATTATACTGATTACCGTAGAAATATCTTTCCGGGTTTTCACTGACCAGCCTCTTCGCTTCATTCATTGCACCATCAGACCCTAATAGCGGATCAGTAAATATGGTTTTTGTTCCGAAAGCAGATACTATTCTTTTTCTTTCCTCGCTAACATTTAAAGGCATTACCAAATTAACCTGATATCCTTTCATTGCACCGATAAGGGCATAAGCAATACCAGTATTTCCTGAAGTTGAATCAATCAAAATCTTGCCGCTGTTTAATTCTCCTGATTTTTCGGCATCTTCAACAATTCGCAGTGCGGGACGATCCTTAACAGAACCACCGGGATTAAACCATTCTGCTTTAACATAAATTTCTACGTTTCTTTTCTGCAATTCCCTTGTAATTTTGTTAATTTTGATAAGCGGTGTATTTCCGATTCTATCCAAAACTGAATTACAACGTACTTCTTTCTGCATGTTAATATCTTTCAATACACCAAACCGCATACATCAAATGAATAGTTGAGTTTCCGCTCCATCAGCAATCTCTAATATTGTAGTCAAACCAAGGATATCGTCTACTTTTGATTTTACTTTTACTTCTTCGAGATCCATAAGTTTCACGGCTCCCGAACACGCATACAATTTTAAATTTCCAATATTTCTCACCTCTGCTAATAGTTCTTTAAGCGAGAGAGGATTCATCTCACGCATACGTTTTCCCAGCTTTTCACCTTCCTCACCAAATTCAGAACTCAATCTTTCCAGAGAAAATTCTTCGTTAACAAAACGTTTCAATGCCCAAAAGAAGAGGAAAATGTATGTCTCTCTTCCCATTGAAGCAGCAGTAATAGACAATGTAACAATTTGATAAAGCTTATCATACGTTCCGCTGTGCGCAAATATGACAAATTTCTTTTTCTCGCTCATTTGGTACACCATTCTTTAAGTTTTTGTAAAAGCAGCGACTACTTCTTTTTTGAATTTATCCAAACCGACCCGGTCAATACTGCTCCCTATTCTTTCTTTCGTTTTGCCATTTTTGTTATACCATTCTATCGTTGCAGAGACAAAATCATTGACTTTTTCATCAGGTAAATAATCAAGCACCTCATCTGCCTCGCGGGGATGCCTTCCATGCTTCCCCCCAACTCGTACCAGCCACCCCTTTTTCTTTTCTTTCCATGCATCTGTCGGACATGCTTTAATGCAATCACCGCAATATACACATTTTGATTTATCAAATATTGGTTTCCCTTCTTTATCAGAAACAATGGCGCCTTCCAGGCATGCCTTTGCGCATAAGGTACACCCATTACATAAATCTTCTGTCCAAACTGGATAAACCACGCCCTGGAATCCCAGATCAGATTCTCGCGTTCTTGTGCAATCAATCGGACATCCTGAAAAACCCATTTTAAACTTATGATGACACGGAGTGCCGAAAAACTTTTCGTCAACTTCCAGCGCCTTTGATTGTGTATCCATAATTCCATTAGGATTGTATTCGCAGCCGCCACATGCAGTAGGAACCCTGACTCTTGGGCCACAGGATGCTACTTTTTGTCCAACAGTAGCCAATTCCTTTACCACTGTATCAAAATCATCGATATGAACACCGATAATTTCTACCGATTGCCTGAAACTCAGATGGCAATATCCCAAACGACTATATTTTTTCGCAACTTCTGCGATTTTTATCATTTTGTCAGGCGTAATTCGACCACCGGGAACTTTTAACCGAACCGTAAAAAGATCTTTTTGTGTCTGTTTTATAAATCCCCCGGATTTTAGTTCGTTTAAATCGATCTTTTGCTTTGCTGTTTTTTCCGTCATTACAACTCCTGTCGTTTTAATTATAAATATAATACACTATGGTATTTACTCACATTGATATATCATTTTCTCATTAAAATAAATATTAGCACTTCAGAAAAACTCAAGCAAGAAAAAAGAAATTTTGACAAGGACTTTCGTCATTGTTATTCACAAATATCTTTTTCAGAAACAATATTCAGCATTTTCTTTCTCGCTTCAGAGGTTCCTTTTTCCTTAAAAAGATCAAACATATCCATTCCGGCAATTCGCTGCAAAATTTTCCGCCGTATTTTTTCGTCCGGAATCTCATCAAGCACCTTGCTGCGCATTTCTGACAAAAGTTCTATAAATTTACCGTATTCACTTCCAAATTGTTTTTCCAGTTGCAGGCGAATGTTGCGTGCAAAAGCAGGACTTGCCCCTCCGGTCGAAATGGTAATGCAAAGGTCTCCCCGCACAATAGATGACGGAACAATAAAAGAACAATAATCCGGCTTGTCTACAACGTTAACTAATATCCCTTTTCTGACCGCATCATGATAAATCTTTTCATTCACCACTTCATCATCAGTAGATGCAATCACAATTACCGCTCCATTCAGAAAGCATTCATCGTATTTCTGTTTGACGAGTTCAATACCTTCCTCCTTTTCCATTTCCGGACAAAACACTGGTGATACCACAACCACCTTTGCACCGGCATTCTTCAAACTACAGACTTTGCGCCAGGCAACGTTCCCTCCTCCAACAACAACACATTTTTTATCTTTAATATTTATTTGTGCTGGATAATATTTCGCCATACCTTAGACTCACAGTCAAATAATATCCTCACCAGCAATTAAATCTTCGTATGTTTCCCGTTTTCTTATCACAAAGTACTTATCCTTGTCCACGAGAATCTCACATGGACGCGGCCGGGAATTATAGCTGGAACTCATGGAAAACCCATATGCGCCGGCGCTGAATATTGCCAGCAAATTTCCCTCATTCACCGGGGGAATTGCCCTGTCCTTTGCAAAAACATCACTGCTTTCACATACAGGGCCAACAATATCAACCAACTCCATTCCTTGTTTTACCTCACATTGGTCAGGAGCTTCAATATCAGGCATCGCAATGTTGGTGTTTACCGGCCATATCCTATGGAACGCATCATAAAGAGCGGGACGTAACAAATCATTCATAGCTGCATCACAAATAACAAATTTCTTCCCATGTGAGTTTTGTTTATTATAAATAACACTTGTTACTAATATTCCTGAATTGCCTGCGATAAAACGCCCGGGTTCCGTGATTACCTGACACTGCATTTCTTTAACAAACGGCAGTATTTGGGCTGAATAATCCTTTGGCTTTATCACTTCTTCCCCTGTATAGGAAATACAATATCCTCCCCCTATATTTAAATATCGTATGTCGATCCCTGTTTTGCGGCATTTCTGTATGAATACGGTAATTTTTTTTAAGGCATTCACATACGGATCAACGGAATATATTGGCGAGCCCAAATGCACATGAAGACCGCAAACATTAACATTTTTATATGATTTCGCTTTTTCAATGATTGTTTCCGCAACGATTAAGTCAATACCAAATTTATTCTCTTTTTTCCCTGTTGTAGTTTTTGCATGGGTTTTGGCATCAATATCGGGATTAATACGCAAAGCAACTTTTGCCGTTTTTGTCATATTGCCTGCAACCGCATTTATGTGTTCAAGCTCCGCAATTGATTCCACATTAAACATGAAAATATCGTTTTCCAGGGCATATTGTATTTCTTTATCCGTTTTCCCTACCCCGGCAAATACAATCTTTGAAGGTGTTCCTCCTGCCTTAAGTGCACGAAACAACTCGCCTCCGGATACTACGTCAAAACCGGAACCTTCATTGGCCAATATTTTGCAAATAGTGAGATTTGAATTAGATTTCACGGAGAAACAAATTGTAGTATCAACCTCCTGAAAGGCGGTTTTTAACTCATTAAACCTTGAGAGAATTGCATTCTTGCTGTAAATATAAACCGGCGTACCTGTCTCTGAAACAATTTCATTAATTTTCACATCCTCACAACAGAGGGTATTCTCTTTATAATAAAAAGCGTCCATAGTAGCGTTATCCTTTATTCAATTTTCTTTCCCAGTATGCAATACGGTTTTTCACGAAACGCGGCGCCGATGAACCGGAACTTTTATAATTCCTGACACAATTTTCTACCCCCAGTACCTGAAATACATCTTTTGCAATGAAGGGCGAATAACGTTTCATTATTTCCAAATCTAAATCTTTTATTTTTAAGTTCATCCGAACACATTCCCGTACAATGTTTCCAACAATCTCATGCGCTTTGCGAAACGGCACATTTTTTCTTACCAAATACTCGGCGAGCGCCGTAGCATCACTAAATCCATTTTCACATGCCGATTTCATTTTTTCACCATTAAAGCGGGTATTCATGGTAAGCTCGGCAAATATGTTCAACATAGCATGAACCGTCTCCACAACATCAAAAATAGCAACTTTATCTTCCTGCATATCACGATTATAACTCAGAGGTAATCCCTTAAACATCGTGAGTAAAGTGGTTAAATGGCTGTACACACGCCCGCACTTGCCCCTGATAAGTTCCAGCACATCAGGATTCTTCTTCTGGGGCATTATGCTCGAACCAGTGCAATACGCGTCACTAATATCAATAAAACGCAACTCGTCATTGCACCAAATAATCCATTCTTCACAGAGCCGGGACAAATGCATTGAGATTAAAGAAAGGCAGAATGCATATTCCATGCAAAAATCCCGATCACTTACCGCATCAATACTATTTTGACAAATACCGTCGAAGCGAAGCATTTCCGCCGTTAGCGCAGGATCGGTCGGCAACGTTGTGCCGGCAAGGGCGCATGCTCCCAAAGGAGATTCATTAAGTCTTTTTGAACAATCGAGAAGCCTCTTTTTGTCTCTTTCAAACATTTCTACATATGCCAACAAATAGTGTGACAAAAGTATTGGCTGTGCATGTTGCATATGGGTAAAACCGGGCATTATGACGCCAAAATGTTCTTTACTTTTTTGGACCAATGCTTGTTGTGCAATGGTTAAGTAGTTATACGTAACCATTATCTGCTCGCGCACCCACAATCTCAAATCAAGAGCTACCTGATCATTTCTGCTCCTTGCCGTATGCAACTTCTTCGCTGGTTCTCCGATGCGTTCTATCAAAGCAGATTCGATATTCATGTGAATATCTTCGAGGTTTTTTTTGAATTTAAATTTACCGGCGTCAATTTCGGCTAAAATAATTTTCAGGCCTTTTACAATCTCCTTTTTTTCCTTTTCAGTAATGATTTTGCACTTTGCAAGCATGGTTGCATGTGCAATACTTCCCTCGATATCATACTTATAAAGTCGCCAATCGAAGGAAATTGATTCGGTAAAAGACTCCACAGACTCTTTTGTCTGCTCTGTAAACCTTCCGCCCCAAAGTTTCTTCTTCATGAATTCATACTTTCACACCAGGATAATTTTTTTATATATTGCCATTCTGTAAAGGCAATACACATCTGAAACAACATTCCCTTGCGCATCAGATACGACACCCAAAGGGGAAAATCGTCCAAATTTATAAACGAAAAAGAAGTAATATAGCTCAATACCTGCACCTAGTCAACACAATAACACTATTGACCGCAGCAACGTCAATGTCTTAATGAGAAACAAACTGAGCAAGGATGTATGACACAAATACGTGAATCTTAACCAGCATTGTATAAACTTTCAAAATCTAATAATTTAATCTGTCCACATTTGTTCATATGCCTTTCCGAAACCAGTTTATAAGGGATTATAGCAAATAAAAACAAACGTCTCTCTGTTTTTTACGGCAGGAAACTTGAAAATCACCCATTCATTCTAATGTATTCCTCAAGACAGGCAACCTGATCCCCTTTTGTTTTAGGGAGTTGTATTTTCAGGAAAAAGAAGGATTAAGGTTTTTGGAGAGTGTAATCAGGTATTTATATACATTACTCTGTTAAATAATGTGTCCGAAAAAATATTTTTAAGTCGCAG
>SOET01000065.1 GCA_021646465.1 Candidatus Kuenenia hertensis
TCGAATTATTGGAGGATTCTTATGCTTTCGGCTTCTTAACTTAACACCTATGGGACAAAGGGGGAGGACTGGATGAACGGGTCTGCTTCGTCCATTCGGCAAAGTTTACGCTGAGCATACGAATCGCTCAGGACAGGCTTTGACCCATCCTAAATATTAAGCTTTTTACAAAAAATCGGAAATGCCCCCCGTCCTTTAAAATGTAATGTTATTTAAGATATTTGATAAGGAAGGAATCGATGCCGTCCCTGTATCGTTTTCCCGACGTCAGAAATCCCTCATTATGGTCGCCGGTAATTTCGAGAAATTCCTTAGGTTCGGGAGCTGCGTCAAAAAGCCATCGTCCATGTTTGAACGATATTAATTCATCTCCCCTGCTATGCACGATAAGTACCGGACAGTCTATTGCCTTCAGGTAGTTTATTGTACCATAACGGAATCGTGAGATGCATCTGATAGGGATATAGGGATATAATTCCGCTCCCACGTCGGTTATCGAAGTGAATGCTGATTCCACGATGAGTGCTCCTGGGGTATGTTCCGTTGCCAGCCACGTGGCAATGGCTCCACCCAGAGATCTGCCGAAAATGACAATCTTTTCTGGCAGCACGTGTCTGTTCTGTATGAGATAATCCCATGCGGCTTCTGCGTCACAATACGTTCCTTTTTCGGAAAGCCTTCCTTTACTTTTTCCGTATCCCCGGTAATCAAATATGAGTGTGCTGAGTCCGAGATCGTGAAAAACTTTTATGGAATCAAGGCGGTGTGAAATATTTCCTGCATTGCCATGACAAAAGAGAAGCACTCCCCTCGCTTGTTTTGCAGGGATAAACCAGCCGTAAATGGTGAGTCCATCCTTTGTTTGAAATGTTACCTCTTCGTATGATAATCCGATATCTCCGGGGGTTGATACAATTTCACTCCTGGGAAAGTATACAAAGCGGGGCTGAAACACCATCATGATTGCAATCAGGCATGAGTATAAAACTATTGGAATGGATAAAACAAGACCAATCGTGTGCCAGGTATTTTGCGTAATCATATTTGCTGTTTTCCTGTTTGAGAGAAAAAACTATGTCCGGTTGTTGCCATCTGTAGGATAAGTAATTACAGTATAAATTATAGTGGAGTTCATTTCCTTCAAATTATGAAATGGTAATGCGTTAGCAAATAATTTGTTATTTGACAAAAAGATTTCTTTTGTTATATTATTTTTCACGTGGTAATTATATTTAACCATGGGTACATGCAAGTGTTAAATATTTTTTTAAGGAGATATCTGATGCTGCTTTGGCAGAAAATGAGTGTTTGCATGTTTTTTCTTTTTTCCCTTTTTATCACCGGATGTTATACCCCGTCTACTATTCCACCGCCAACAACAACTATTATGAAACCGAGCGTTAAAATACCTGAAAAAAAATTGGATTTCTACCTTGGCCGCGATATTAAAAACCAACTGGAACGCTGTTTTGTCCGTGACTGGAAATACATTGTTGTTCACCATAGTGCGTCCGATTCAGGTAGCGCAGAAGAATTTGATAAATTCCACAGGGAAACGCGCGGATGGCAAAACGGATTGGGATACCATTTTGTTATAGGAAATGGAAATGGTTCCGGAGATGGTGAAATTGAAATGGGCGACAGATGGAAAAAGCAGATAGACGGTGCACATGCGGGGATAAAAGAATATAATCATTATGGCATAGGAATATGTCTGGTAGGGAATTTTAATAACAACTATCCTACGAATGCCCAGATGAAATCACTTTCCGCGTTAGTGGAATATCTACAGGACCGGTGTCACATTACCCCTGACAATGTCTTGATGCACAGGCATTGCAAACAGACGGAATGCCCCGGACGAAACTTTCCCTATTACAAGCTGCTTGCAAACACCTTTCGGTAATAAGGTGCGTAATGTGAAAACAGAAGCGCATATATTAAAAACCGTCAAAATAAATGAAGCCAAAAAGGCGGTTTTAATCCACATGGTGTCTAGCCTTACCTATTAATATCCAGTCGATCCCTCAATAGTTTGATGTTTAGTGTTTCGTGGTACATGAAGAATGTCGTTCCACGCCTTTCCCGAAATACCATTCCTCTGAGTGTCCGGTTCTCATTTTCATAACGAAATTTTCCGTTTTCTTCAGGCTGTTGATTTTAAAGAGTATCCGCACGATGTCTGAAGATAAAGTTGAGGTGAAACCTACACGAGCCTTCGGCTCACAAAAGGGGAAGAAAATCAATAATTATTGCAATTATTTATATCGCAACGTAGGGGCTGAAGATTTTCAGCCCCTACACGGCAATAATCTATTTTCGAAGGAAAAGAGAGGTCAATAAAATTAAAATGCTTTGCAAGGATTCATTTTGCTGGTAGAATGAGAATAATATTAATAAAATCAAGAAACATATCGGAAAAATAAAGACCAAAGAATAAATGATACCAATTCGCGACAGAAACCCTTCGGGAACATTCCCCCTTGTTACGGTTATTATTATCCTGATAAACGTCCTGGTATTTCTTTTTGAGCTTTCTTTAGGAAAGAATTTAACGTATTTTCTGTTTTACTATGGCGTTGTTCCCATCAAGGTTTTCCAGTCGGCAGATATTCCGGAGGCGACCACTACTAATACGTATTTTCCTTTTCTGAGTTATATGTTTCTCCATGGCGGATTTGTTCATCTTTTGGGAAATATGTGGTATTTATGGATTTTTGGGGACAATATTGAGGACATGCTGGGTCGTTTCCGTTTTGTAGTATTTTACTTGATTTGCGGAATAGGTTCAGCGGTTGTACATGTCTTCTTTAACAGCCGGTCCGGTGTGCCTTGTATTGGCGCCAGCGGAGCGGTTGCCGGTGTGTTAGGTGCTTATATGATATGCTATCCACGGGCGCGCGTATTGGTTTTGCTGCCCCTGTTGTTTATCTGGCAGTTTATTGAATTGCCTGCGTTTATTGTATTGGGTTTCTGGTTTCTTATACAATTTTTTAATGGCACAGCTGCCATTGCTAATACGCAGGGGGGGGGAGTAGCGTGGTGGGCGCACATCGGAGGTTTTGTGCTAGGGATCATTCTTGTAAAGTTGTTTTCCCTGACGCATTATTACCGTCGTTAAACCTCATGTCTTAATTATTTACCGGGAAAGCATATCTTCCTCAAAATAATTGTTTTTAACATTTCTTTTTTTCTTTATGCGTTTCTTGTGGGAATAGCACTATTCCCTGATAAAAGACAATGCCAGCATTCCCAATACCCCTAATAAGAAAAATGTTAACTGGAGGATAGATTTCCTGATTTTCACCTCTCTGTGCAGTTCCGGTATAAGGTCTGAGCTTGCAACATAGATGAATCCGCCCGCGGTGAAAGGCACTAAAAAAGTAGTTACTCCTTCAACATAAGAACCCACGATCAAGATGATAGCTGCGCCAAATAAGGCGGCCAATCCTGAAAGAAAATTGAATAAAAGCGCCTTTGCTCTGCTGAACCCGCCATGTAATAACGAACCAAAATCTCCCATTTCCTGAGGGATTTCGTGGAAGACAACCGCCATTGTTGTGGCAAAACCTATCGGAATGCTTACCATGTAGCTTGCTCCGATAATTAACCCATCGATAAAGTTATGCACGGTGCCGCCAAACAATACCATTAGAGAAAAAGGGTGCGGATGTTCTTCTGTGGCGGGTATATGACAATGCCGCCAGCGGATAAATTTTTCTACACTAAAGTAAATAACTACTCCGCTTAATACGAACAAAGAAGTGCTTAATCGAAAAGACGAACCTGTTTTTTCAACTGCCTCAGGAAGCAGATGTATGAAAGCATCTCCTAATAAACTTCCGGCGGAGAAACTAACAAAATAAATAAGGACTTGCTTTAGGTCTGTTTCCCTGATTAATAACGTTGCAATCCCTATTAATGAACATAAACTGATAGCGAAAACACTTGTTAGTGTATAAATCCATACAGTGGTCATTTTTGGTATTTCTTTATATTACCAGATGGTTTTCTTTAACATTAAACCGACAGTCATTATATCGTTATTACAACTGAAACTTGTCGTAATCCAGGGGTCTTTCGTAAAACATACCACAGTCGTTTTATACGGAGTTTCCTGAGTTTCAGTAACGGAGACGGAAATGTCTTCTCCCGCAATTACAAGTGGTATGGAAAGGTACGTCTCTCCATATTTTTCAGCAATTTTGGTTTTTACATTTCCGGCAATCATATTGAGTATTTCCCCCACGGCATCCTTTACTTCAGTAGTCAGTGTTGATTGTTCTTCCATTAACATGTTTGATGCAATCTGTAATGCGAGTTCCTTCGAGCAAAACAAGCTCACAATGCCATGGTATTTGCCGGTGAAGCTAATCATGCATACCACATCACTTTTTATTTTCGTTTCATCGATCAGAGAATACTCTTTAAATTTCATTTCCATCATAATCATTGTTTCAAACAATGATGTTGTGGATTCCTTAATATCATTGGCAATATTTTCCGCAATTGCATTTAGATCAATAGCCTCATTCTCTTTATCAGTTTCCGATTTCAAAGAATTATTTTCTTCTAAATCCGTGTCATCATTATTTGTACTACAGAGGTCTTTTTTACGTTCATTGGCTTGGTTCTTTTTTTCAAGAGAAGTATGTTGCCTATCTGTGCCCAATACGTTATCTATGTCCAGTAACAGTTTCAGTTTGCCCTTTATTTTTGCGATTCCCAGGAAAAAATCTGCATCAATGCCACTTTTAAATTGAGGGGAAGGTTCCATATCATTAGCGCTCACAACAAGCACTTCAGATACCATATCAACGATTATTCCTTTTAAATCCTTGTGTGTCTCAACAATAATGATACACAGATATTTTGCGGGCTCCGTCTCCCTCACCCCCAATTTTAACCGCAAATCAATAACCGGAATTATCTTACCGCGAAGATTGATTATCCCTTTTACGTATTTTGGAGTCTTCGGTACAGGCGTGATTTCGGCCATACTAATAATTTCTTTTACCTTTAAGACGTCTACTCCATATTCTTCACCGCTTAATTCAAAGGTAAGATATTTGGCGTCCTGTTCAAATGCATTAGAGATGCCAGGCGTATTTTCTTCTTCCAATAATCTCTGCATACAATAATTTATTTAATAGTGTGAATGCTGTTTCAAAGGGCTGTTAAATTTATTTAAAAAATTTTTGCCGGAAAGATTTTCAATACAAATAAAACTGTATACATTGCTTTGTAGTTTAAAGATTATGTCATAACACACTGGTATTTTCAACCACATTAATCTTTTAATGAGCTAATCATCATAAGCAGGTTATTGTTGGGTTTCAGTTTCGTTCAGCCCAAGCCTTACAATACTATGATAATGTAATAACTGGACATTAGGTTTAAAGAAATAATAGCTTGCAAAATTCTTTAAATTTGTTATTTCTATTAAATTATAAAGTATAAATAAAAGACGGCTGATAGGTTTCTTAAAAAATAAAGGTATTTTTCAGGCTAATATGCAAAAAGTAATGATATCCAGAAACTGGATAATAACTTGCTGGGCATCGTAATTAACACAAACAAAGGAGAAATGTATGAAAAAGTATGGTGCAGAATTTTTTGGTACTTTTTGGTTAGTTCTTGGCGGATGCGGCAGTGCTGTATTAGCTGCAGCGTTCCCAAATGTCGGTATTGGACTCCTAGGTGTTTCCCTGGCATTTGGTTTAACTGTGCTGACGATGGCCTTCGCAATCGGGCATATATCTGGTTGCCACCTTAATCCGGCTGTCTCGGTAGGTCTTTGGGCTGGCGGAAGATTTCCGGCAAAGGAATTATTGCCTTATATCATCTCGCAGGTTTTGGGTGCTATTTTAGCTGGTGGGGTTCTGTATCTTATTGCCAGTGGCAAGACCGGCTTTGAGCTTTCCGCAGGTTTTGCTTCAAACGGCTACGGTGCTCATTCACCTGGCGGGTACAGTTTACTTGCGGCCCTGATAACCGAAGTTGTCATGACCATGATGTTCTTACTCGTCATTCTTGGCTCCACAGATAAACGAGCGCCACAGGGGCTTGCTCCTATTGCCATCGGGTTGTGTCTGACTCTCATCCATTTGATTTCCATCCCCGTAACAAATACATCTGTAAATCCGGCTCGCAGCACCGGGGTTGCGGTGTTTGTTGGCGATTGGGCGATTGCACAGCTTTGGCTTTTTTGGGTAGCGCCGATTGTCGGCGGTTTGCTTGGTGCAACCATCTATCGTTTTATTGGAAGCGAAGAAAAAAAATAATAGAACAAATGCCCAACAACCGCATCAACTCGGACTGGCAACTCCGCTGCGCTCCGTTGCCAGCCGGTTATGCGGAGACGTTATACGATAAGGAAAGGTGGGTGGTTAGCAATTATAAATACTTTTGGTTCTGATCTCGCTGTCAGCTATCAATCTGGAGGAAAACATTATGGGTATACTGAAGGAATTTAAAGAGTTTGCGGTAAAAGGAAATGTTGTTGATATGGCGGTCGGTATCATTATCGGAGCTGCATTTGGAAAAATCGTCTCATCATTTGTGGGTGACGTGATTATGCCCCCAATCGGGGTGCTATTAGGTGGTGTCGATTTTTCTGGTTTAGCTTTCACAATTCAAGAGGCAGTCGGAGAAACACCGGCTGTCGTAATCAGTTATGGGAAGTTTATTCAGACGGTTGTCGATTTCACAATCATCGCTTTCGCGATTTTTATTGCTGTGAAGGCGATTAATACGCTGAAGAGAAAAGAGGAAGAAGCACCCAAGGTACCACCAGCACCCTCGGCAGAAGAAGTATTGCTTGCAGAGATACGTGATCTGCTGAAGGAACGGAAGTAGGTGACATGATAGATAACCTCGTATAACAACCGCATTAACTCGGACGGGCAAATTCGCTGCGCTCCTTTGCCGGCCGGTTATGCGGAGTGTTAGCAGAAAAAAGATTATATGAAAGAAAAAGTCTACATCGAGACCCCGATAGTCAGCTATTACACAGCAAGGCCAAGCCGTGATTTGATTATTGCTGCTCGTCAAGAAATTGCGCACGAGATTTGGCCCGTGCTCCAAGGAAAATTTGATATCTATATTTCGGCTCTTGTCGTGCAAGAGGCGTCGCGAGGGATTTTGTGGTTGCAGAAAAGCGCCTGAGTGCTGTTTCAGATATTCCGACCCGTGAAATTACGTCAGAAGTCCAAGCACTTGCACAAACTCTGATTAGTGAAAAGGCAATTCCATCTGAATCTGAAGAAGATGCACTTCATATCGCTGTAGCGAGTATAAATGGAATGGAGTTTCTGTTGACTTGGAATTTCAGCCATAAAATAATTCTCATGATTAAGGTGTTCGAGAAGTATTTTTTATTGATGATTTTTCAGATTGTTCAACTATTACCAAAAATTATAATTGCGGCGGGGCACTTGACACACCTTCCATTTCTTCCAATTTTCCTTCGGAAATTTCTTCTTCCAGTTTTACTACTTCCCGAAAAGCAATACCCTCTTTCCAGAGAAAGAAAAACCCCATAATAGTAGAGGGGAATATGGAGATTGCCCATAGAATAATTGCATAGCTCTGGGCTAACGTTGTATCAATGCCAAAGATATGCAGCGATTTTAAAACGGCAATGTGAAAAACACCGATGTAGCCGGGAGCCTGCGGTAATGCAACTGCAAGGGCAATACAAACTGCAACAAGGCATGCCCCAACGAAAGGAAGCTGTAAATTAAAGGCAAACCCCAGGGTATAGATTTCTATTCCACCAATGAGCCATACAACGAGTGATAAGATAAGTATCCATACCGTTTTTAGTTTGTTTTCCAGTATTTTTAAACCAAATACGAAAGAATCATACAAACCGAAGACCTTATCTTTCAGGTTATGCGGGAGAAAGAAACATGAAGCCGAAAGTATGTTTTTAAAAAAAAGTGGTTTTGTTACGATTAAAAAAAGTGAAATAACGGTAATACCGCCAAAAGCAGCGAAGACGCCGGTCCATTTTTTTAACGAAGGAATTACCGATTGTCCCGTTGTCGCCGCTTCCTCAGATACTACGGCGAAAGAGGGACTATGAGATATAGAATCAGGGTTGGGAAGCAAAAACAAAGTTGCGACGACAAAAATAATAAGCCCCAGCATATCAAAAATTCTCTCAACAACAACCGTTGCAAAAGAGGTCGAGAATTTAATATTTTCTTTCTTGTATAAGAGAAACGGCCGTAATATTTCTCCAACCCTTGCGGGAAGTATATTGTTTGCCATAAAACCAATAGAAGTAATTGATAGCAGGTTCAGTGCGGAAATTGGTTTTATGTGTGACAATAAACCCTGCCATCGGAATGCCCGAATTACATAGAGGAGAATAGCTAAGATTGTAGCGGGAATTATGTACCAATAATTCGCTTCGGTTAATGCGTTCTTCAAAGATGACCATTCAATGTTTTTTATAAACAGCCATGAGCAACCTAAGCTAATAATGATACTTACGGTAAATATAATATTTTTCTTACTCAATTTTTTCTTTACCTTTCGTAAATATATTTTTTATAGTGTTCGGGAAAAGTATGGTTTTAAATATATACCTGTGTGGCTGGTCTTTATTTTGGAAATTCTTTCCGGTGTTCCGCATCCGGTTACATATCCCCCTTCATTACCGCCTTCCGGACCAAGGTCAATAATATAATCGGCGGATTTAATAATATCAAGGTTGTGTTCTACCACAATTAAAGAATGTCCCGCGTGGATTAATCTTTGAAAACAATTCAGCAATTTTTGAATATCATCCATATGCAGACCGATAGTTGGTTCGTCAAAGATAAAGAGCATTGATTCCGTACTTTCCTGTGACATGTATGCAGATATCTTAAGACGCTGTGCTTCACCCCCGGACAAGGTTGTTGCCGGCTGCCCCAGTTTTAAATAGCCAAGTCCGGTATCCTGCAGGCTTTTTAAACCTTTTGTGATATGCGAGGATTCGCGGAAAAATTCGATTGCTTCATCCACCGTCATATTCAGTGTTTCATAGATATTTTTATTTTTATACTTCACATCGAGCACTTTTTTATTAAACCGCTTTCCGTTGCATTTTTCACAGGTGACAAAGATATCGGCAAGAAATTGCATATCAACTTTTACATATCCCGCACCTTCACAAAACTCACACCTTCCGCCGGTGACATTAAAAGAAAATGAGCCGGTATTTAATTTGCGTGTTTTTGCTTCCCTCGTTGAGGCAAAGAGCTTTCTTACTTCGTCAAATATCTTTATATAGGTTACAGGATTAGAACGCGGGGTGCGTCCTATGGGGGACTGATCAATGAGAAGGACGTCATTAATAAACCGTTCACCGGTAATTTCCTTATGTTTTCCGACAAAACCGGAATAAATCCCCCCTAACTTTTTTTTCAATGCGCCGTAAAGAGTATCCTGTACGAGCGTGCTCTTTCCCGATCCTGAAACTCCCGTTACACAGACTAGCATATTAAGCGGAAATGTTACATCGATATTTTTTAAATTATTTTGGGACGCGCCTTTTAAAATAATCGCCCTTTTGGAAGGTTTTCTCCGTGAGGAGGGTATCTTTATCGCCTTTTCTCCTTTTAAATACTGCCCGGTAAGAGAGCAGTTATTTGCGGGTAGTTGTTCGAAAGTGCCATAATATACAAGCTTGCCGCCGTTTTCACCTGCACCGGGACCCAGATCAATAATAAGATCCGAAGTCTTTATAACCTCCGTATCATGTTCTACGACGACAACGGTATTTCCAATGTCCCTTAATCGCATCAGGATATGGATTAGCCGGTCTGTGTCTCTCGGATGGAGTCCGATGCTCGGTTCATCCAGTATGTAGAGGGTGTTTACCAGAGAAGATCCTAATGAGGTTGTGAGGTTTACCCTCTGGGCTTCTCCCCCTGATAAAGTGCGCGTCATACGGTCCAGGGTAAGATATCCCAGGCCGACCTTTATCATATAGTCCAGGCGTTTTGTTATTTCCTGTAGAATTAAATGTGCAATACTTTTTTCATATTCGGTGAGTTGCAGCTGCTGGAAAAACAGTTGTGCCTGTTCAATGGTCATATTGCAAACCTCTGCAATGTTTTTCTGCTGAATTAATATATTAAGCGTTTGTTCCTTTAACCGTGTTCCGTTGCAGGAGCGGCATACATTATATCCTCTGTATTTACTCAGGAAGACGCGGACGTGTATCTTGTATTTTCTGCCTTCCAGCCATTCGAAAAATTCGTTTATCCCGCAAAAATCCTTCGTGCCATCAAGAAGCAGAGTAACCTGCTTCTTTGTCAATTCCCGGTAAGGAACGTTCAGGGGAATGTTATATTGTGAGGCTGCTGATTCGAGTTCTTCATATAATTCCCTGTATGCGGGAGTATTCCAGGGAATTATCGCCCCCTGTTCAAGTGTTTTGTCTTTGTCAGGGATAACAGCATCCAAATCTATGTCTATCGTGTGTCCGAATCCCTGGCACCTGGGGCATGCCCCTATCGGATTATTAAAAGAAAATAAAGCCGGAGAGGGTTCAGAATATTCAATGGAACAGTAACTGCAAAAAAACTTTTTGCTGTATTTTAATTCAATCCATCGGGAGTCTTGTATAGTGACGGGAGAACCCTTTGAGAAAAACATCGTTTTGTGAGGAATTTCCTGGTTCGTGTAAAAGATGCTTAAATGACCTGAACCCATCCTGTAAGAAGTTTCTAATGAATCGATAAGGCGGTCTTTTATCGTGTCTTTCACGACCAGGCGGTCGATAACCCCATATACAATTTTTGCGGTGCGGACGTCAAAATTGTTTAATCCGGCAGTAATGTCAACGATAGCGTTATCTGCCAGGATTCTTACTATACCACGTTCTTTCAGAAGATTTATTTGTTCCTCTCCCGAAATATTTTGGCTTATATTGAGGGGGAAAGCGACGAGAAATTTCGTGCCCTCCGGCAATGAGAGGATAAATTCCACGATATGAGAAATGGTATCAATCTGTACCTGACGTTTGCAGTTTTTGCAATACGTTTTGCCAATGCGTGCATATAATAATCTCAGGTAATCGTTAATTTCCGTTGCAGTACCTACAGTTGAACGCCGGTTTTTTACGGGGTTTTTTTGCTGGATGGCGATTGCCGGAAGGATACCCTCTATGTGATCTACGTCGGGTTTATCCATTCTCTCTAAAAATTGCCGCGCATAAGCGGAAAAAGATTCTACATATCGTCTTTGCCCCTCTGCGAAAAGAGTATCAAATGCGAGGCTGGACTTACCCGAACCGCTGACACCCGTAATGATAACCAGTTTTTTATGCGGAATTTCGATATCAATATTTTTCAAATTATTTACCCGTATACCACGGGCGATAATAGATCGTTTCATGTTTTGTGAGTTTTTTAATATTTTCCTTTGGTTATAATCAGTATAGCGCTTAACAACAAGTGTATGAATCTTTTGCAGTTACTTCGGGAAGGAAATCATCCGGAATTGTGCTATGTTCCGTAAATTATATACCGCTCAACCTTAATGTACAGAAAAATAAGTTTTATTGAAACAATGTTATTCATAAAACCGGTGGTTATTGCTGTATCATCGAATCTGCTTTTTCCATCATTTCACGCATGGTTTTTTCCAGCGACAAACGGTATGTTTCCATTTCTTCTTCGCTGAGTTGTGAAGGAACAAAGAAGGGGTCTCCATACAGTATTAATGCCCGGGAAAAGGGCTTTGGTATGCGAAATTCATCCCAGCTGGGAAGTTTCCAGTAATTGGACAACCCGACAGTAACAGGGAGAAGAGGGATACCTGTTTTTTTTGCAAGGTATATACATCCTGCTTGTACCACATATCGTGGACCTCGCGGCCCGTCAGGAGTGATTGCAAGTGAATATCCTGCCTTTGCTTTATCAACTAATGCCTTTAACGCCCTGGCGCCACCCCGGGTGGTAGAGCCTCTGATAACGCCGAAACCTATCCGTTTGATTACACTGGCAATGTATTCACCGTCAGTATGCTGGCTGATAAGTACCTGAATGTTTGCGTTGCGCCCCATGTAAACCAAACATAGCAATGTACAATGCCATATAGCAAAAATATTTTGCGTTTTTTTTAACTTTTCAAGACTCCCCTTTGGTTCATGGTCTATTCGCAGCGTAAAGAGCAATACCCTTATTAAAAGACAGCCAAGTATTCCTGTAATGTAGAATTTTAGTTTTTTCACCTTGAAATCTCTATTTTTAAAAATCTTTGTTACTTAGTGGCTTTGTGTGATTATTTCTTCTTAATAGTGATTCTTTCACTAAGTTAAGTTTTTCCCATGGCTAGATATAATGCGCATTTATTGCAACTGATCGTGTCGTTTTCGCAAAAATCCTTAAAGAGCTGGTAAAGTCCCTGCTGCCTTCTTGCGGAGTTTACTACTTTATTTGAAACTTTTGATGTTCCAAACATCCTTGTACCCATAAATTTTGAAACACTGGTGGGGGGGTGAAAGGCGTAGTTTCGGTAAACATAGTGCAATCTTTCCTCCAATGACATGTCGTTATGTTTTCTTGCGTATACGAGCATTACCGGAATGATGACATTGATGAAAATGCTGGAGGTCCTTTCCTTCCCAAGGAGTTTTTGCGGTTTGTTTAGCTTCTTTCCCCCTAATGTATAATGATAAGACCAGTATGCGTCTTGTGTTTCCAGAAAGAGGGACATAATGTCCGGAACGAATGATTTACATAGCCTTTTGTTTCTTTTTGTACCGTCTGTTTTTTGGAAGATACGCAGGATGTGCCTGAAGATGCCATGGGTAAGGTGTTTCGAGAGGAGAGCGGCGATGGCAACAATTCTCCTTTCGGGAAAATTAGCAGGACGGATTCCTGTGTATGACCAGCTTTCTCTTGAAAGGGGCGTCTGGTTCATTTTTGTTTGTATTGTATTCCATGCGGAGACAATGAGGTGAAAATAATGTAAGGTTTCAGCATCATATTCTTTTGCAGCCTCCTCTTTTTGTAACAATAATCCTGCCATGCCCAGCAACAGGGCATGGAGGATGATTTTCCTTTCCTGAACGGAAGCGTCTTCAGGCACAAAGGACCGGATCGTTTCTATTGGCAGCAAAGAAGCCAGCATCAGAAAGGGTTTCTTATTGTTTTTGTATCCCAGCGATTCCATTATAGCTTCGTAAAGAACCTGTTCGAAGGGTTTATTTTCAATCCATTTTTCATATTTTTTTGCTTTTTGCAGGATGCGTTCATCCCCTGCATAATCAAGAAAACTTCCGATCCATTGTTGTGTTATTTTATATTTTTCCCGTGCCAGATTGCAATGACCGGGGTTTACCTGTTTATCTTTGATATACGATCCGACATCAATTGTTTCGATTATTTCGTCAAGTTCCGCTTCCAGATAGTTTGATAATGTTATTTGGGGGATTATTCCCCCTGAGAAATTTTTGACGCATTTCCCTTTCAGATCATTCCACATAACCGCGTGCAGGCATACGGAGTCGTAGGTTCTCTGTGTTTCATGTTTGTGGTGTATCCAGTCGGAGGCAAATACATGGATTTCAACATCGCCTCTTATCAGTCCCTTTCCTTCCAGAAGAAATTCAGCGTGCTTGAAATCAGGTCCCTCTTCATTGTTCCACCATCCCGGTGAGAGGATTTCTACACGATGTCCATCGTCCGTGCGTAAATTTTCCTTTTCAATGTGTTGCCCGAACCAGATACATCGAACCAGTTCTTCCTTGATTAATTTTTCCGTGCCTTCCAGAATCAAAGAGTTGTTATCATAATGTGTGTCAGCGCTACACATAGCAACGATATTCCGGTAAGCAGCAGAGAAATTCTTTTTGGAAAACGATTCAATATCCAACATTATTATTCATAGCCCAGTTTCTTTAATTTATGTTTATCTCTTCGCCATTTTTCCATAACTTTCACGTGCAGTTCGAGGAATATGTTCCTCCCCAGTTGCTCTTCGATATCTTTTCGCGCAATGGTGCCCACCTGCTTGATTGCCTTGCCGTTTTCACCAATAATAATCCCTTTTTGCGATTTCCGTTCAACGTAAATGATTGCCTTGACATAGTCCCTTCCTTTTTCCCTCTCTTTAAATTCTTCAATCTCTACTGTTGTTGAATAAGGGATTTCTTCGCCGTAAAACTCGAAGACCTTTTCACGGATAATTTCGGCGGCAAGGAACCGTTCATTGTAATCCGTCATATAATCTTCCGGGAACAGGGGATCGCCTTCAGGTAAATATTGAACGATGAGAGAAAGTAACCGATCGAGATTCGTTCCTTCCTTTGCAGAAATCGGTATAATTTCAGTAACCTTCTTCAATGCATCAAATGCCGCAATAATGGGAAGTATCTGGTCCTCTTCCACAAGATCTATTTTATTAATTGCCAGAAGTATCGGTTTTTTGAATGCTGCAAGTTTTTCCAACACGTCCCTATGTATTTTTGCCGGGTGTTTAAAAGGGTCGATCATCATGAGGATCACATCCGCTTCATTAATAACATTGTAGGCGGTTTTTACCATGTATTTCTGCAATTCGTACGTGGGCTCGATAATACCCGGCGTATCAAAAAAAATAATCTGATACTCGTCCTTTGTTAAAACTCCCATGATTTTTTTTCTCGTCGTTTGGGGTTTATGGGTAACGATGGATAATTTGCACCCCAGATAATAGTTAATGAGGGTTGATTTGCCAACGTTTGGTTCTCCAATTACCCCAACATATCCTGACTTAAAATGTTTTTTGTTTTGCATAAATAATAATCGTTTCTTTTGTTAATGGTATAAAAAGCAAAAAGTATCGCACTCTGCTCGTTCCCAAACTCCGGTTTGGGAACGCAACTGCAATGGAAACTGTGTTTCCCGTGAGGATTTGATTTAACAAATTATTAAAATTGCAAACCATCTGAAGCCAGTGATTTTATTCCCTATTTGTCAACAAACAGGCGGGAAACCAGAGTTTCTCGAGCAAATGCATTCCCAAACTGGAGTTTGGGAACGAGCCGTGTAATATTTACGCTGAAGTTACAAAAAAAGATCATTTCAAATATGTCAATGATACAATAGCGGCCTTGATGACATTTGATTCCCCTGAGGTAAGGTATTGTTCCGTTATCTTTTCCATGCCTCTCTTGTTTATTACGCCGGTGATGCATCCTCCTTTGAGTCCCATGGAAGCAGTAAGGGCCAGTACCGTGGACGCCTCCATTTCGTAATTCAGTACATGAAGCGCCTGCAATTCCTTTGTTATTCCCTGAAATTTTCTCAGTGTATATTTTCTAAACGAGTCATCCCGCTCCTCACCTTGATAAAAAGTGTCTGATGAAGCGGTAATACCAACATGATATTTCACCCCGGCATTTTTTGCGCCTTCTATCAGGTAATTAATAATTTCATAGTGGGCAACTGCTGGGTATTCAAGAGGGGCATAATGCGTGGAAGCCCCGTCAAGGCGAACCGCGCCGGAAGTAATAATTACGTCACCGATATCGATAAATTCCTGTATTGCCCCCGTCGTTCCCACTCTGATAAAGGTGTGTACCCCCAGTTGCGCCAATTCATCAATGGCGATTGATGCAGAAGGCCCTCCGATTCCCGTGGAGGTAACAAGAATTTTTTGTCCATGTGCTTCCGCAAGATACGTACAGAACTCGCGCTTCCAGGCGAGTTTTTCATTATCTGTTTCATAAACCTTTGAGATACTTTCCGCAATGACCTGAGACCGAAAAGGGTCGCCCGGCAATAGGGCAATTTTCGCGCCCTGTATATTTTTGGCATTCAAATCTAAATGATATACGTTGTCCATGATGCTCATTTATATGAATATTAGTATGCACTGTCAACTATTTTGTGAATTGTTATGAGTATTCATTCTTTTGCACAGCACATACGTATATTTTTATAATATTTTACTATAACGGACATTCACCCCTTCTAAAACACACAAGTGGTTTATATATAGGAAGATAGTGCTGTTTTT
>SOET01000066.1 GCA_021646465.1 Candidatus Kuenenia hertensis
GGTTCTAATTGTCCAGCAAAAAATTGTCCAACTGTAAGAACTCCGGCTTGGGAACGAGCCGTGCAAAACCATTCTTCGAATTATCTTTAAAACGTTTAATGCACACAAAATTTATAGTGTACATACGGCAAGAACTGAAGATATGGAAGATTTTGTACTATAATCCATAAGTGGTGGATAAATATTTCCTTAACTACTATATTTACCACACATGAGAATACAACACACCGTTTTTGCGTCTTTGATCTCTCCGTTTTTTATCATCTCAAGCGCTTCTTTTAGTTTAATCCGAATGATTCCTTTTATTGATTCGTCTGCCTGATGATTAATGTTCGTTTTGATCAGGTTTGTTGCCTTATAAAGATGCATGGTTTCGCTTAATATGCCGGGGGATGGATACATAACTGCCAACGGTTCAAGAATACCTGCTTTATACCCTATCTCTTCTTCCAGTTCCCGGCTTGCGCATTCATAAAATGTTTCTCCTTTATCAAGGGTGCCGGCAGGAATTTCAATGATTGTTTCGTTGACAGCATACCGGTATTGTTTAATTATTATAATCTCATCTTCTGTAATGAAAGGGATTATTGCGGCAGAACCGGGATGGTCGATTACCTCCCGCATTACTTTTCTGCCGCCCTCAAGAGCAACTTCATCTTTTCTTACATTTATTTTTATCCCGGAGTAAATTATCACAATAGCACCTTTTTAAGAATCATGTTAAATTTCATCCCACCCTTCTTCTTGTCTCTGAGGTCATTGTCTTTAAAGACAACTATTAACCACCAATACTTTGCATTAATTTTACCAGAGGCAAGAACATGGCAATAACGATAAAACCAACTGACCCCCCTAAAAATACAATCATAACGGGCTCTATCAGGCTTACAATGCCCTCCACAGCCCTGTCGACCTCATCGTCATAGTTATCCGCAACCTTTGTAAGCATTTTCTCCAGTTCCCCTGTTTCCTCCCCCACTTCTACCATATTAACAACTATTTCACTGCAAATCTTCGATTCGCGCAGCGGTTTTGCGATAGTTTCTCCGCTCCGAATACTATCGTGAATGTTTTGTATCGCATGGGCTACGGCAGCATTTCCCGTTGTATCCTTCGAATTAATAAGCGCATCCAAAATAGGTACGCCGCTTGATGTTAACGTAGCCAGAGTACGGGTAAACCGTGAAACTGTTGATTTATTGATTATATTTCCAAAAACCGGTATTTTAAACTTCGTTCGGTCAATGAGCAACCTGACCTTCTTAATAATTCTCACGAGTTTATAAAGAACAAAAATTCCTATAGGTACCGTGGGCAAATACATCCAATGTGTCTTAAGAGTAGTACTGAAATGAATCAACATTCTCGTTGGCGCTGGCAGGTCTAATCCCAGTTCGTCGAATATTTTTGCAAAACTGGGCACAACAAAAATCATAAGGCCTATAAGGATTGCCGTAGCAACAACCACTACCACTGAAGGATAAATCATAGCGGTTATTATTTTCCTGACAAGCCGTTCCATCTTTTCTCTGAAATCAGCCAGTCTTCGCAATATGATATCCAATGAACCGCTCACTTCACCTGCTTTGACAATATTCACGTAGAGCTTATCAAATACCCTTGGATGTTTTGCCAGGGCTCCTGATAATGTGCTTCCCCCTTCAATACTCTCGATAACCTTCTGCGAAGTTTTCTTCAGTGTGCCTTTTTTAAGCTGAGCGGTGAGTATTTGCAAACTCCTGATTATAGGCAATCCTGCATCCTGTAAAGTTGATAATTGCCGCGTAAACAGCGTCAAATGTTTTGACTTTACCCCTCCAATAGATATATTTATTTCACCAAATTTTTTCTTTTGCGTAGTCGCGCTATATTGTTCCGCTGATTTTCCTCGCACATTTACTTCTTTTACGCGGGTAGGGAAATACCCCAATCCCCGGATTTTCGAAATTGCTTCCTCCGATGATAATGCTTCTATTCTATCCTTTACCTGCTTTCCCGTATTGTTTACCGCATAATATTGATAAATAGACATGACAATATCTCTCACATTAAATAATGTTATATGGAAATAGTTTCCCGTACGACTTCTTCAATGGTCGTTCTTCCCTCAAAAATTGCTTTTAATCCGCTTTCACGCAGTGTATTCATTCCGTTCTTTCTGGCAACACTCCTTATGACATGCGTACCTGCCTGTTCCGTAATTAAACGCCGTATCTCTTCGTTGATATGCATTATTTCGTAGATGCCCATGCGCCCCCTGTATCCTATGTTCCTGCACTCACTGCACCCTCTCCCCCGAAAAAATCTTTTACCGCCTGTATTCGTTTTTGTAAGATTTAACTCATGTAAAGTTTCATCGGAAGGTTCGTATTCTTCTTTACAAGATTCACATATTTTTCTTACTAACCGCTGACTGATTACGCATTCTAATGTTGAAGCGATCAAATAAGGTTTAACGCCAATATCAATCAAACGTGTGATAGTAAGCGGAGCATCATTTGTGTGTAATGTACTAAAAACCAAATGGCCTGTCAATGACGCCTGTATAGCGATCTTGGCTGTTTCTTCATCTCTGATTTCACCCACAAGTATAATATCGGGGTCCTGACGCAAAATAGACCGTAAACAATTTGCAAAGTCAACACCTATCATTGGATTTATTTGCACCTGAATAAGTCCATCAATATCATATTCAACAGGATCCTCTGTGGTTATTATTTTTGTGGTTATTTCATTCAAATAGTTTAATGACGCATACAATGTAGTCGTCTTGCCGGAGCCTGTCGGTCCCGTAACAAGAATAATGCCATTCGGAGTATTCAACAACTTATACATGTATTTTAACTCTTCGGAACGGAAACCCAGCGTATCCAGATTAAGCGAGACCGCCGATTTATCAAGCAATCGCATCACAATGCTTTCCCCGTATTTTGTCGGAAGCGTAGAAACACGTAAATCTATTGATGTACCGCCAACATTCAGTTTTATTCTTCCATCCTGCGGCAACCTCCTTTCTGAAATATCCATTCCCGCCATCACCTTTATTCTTGAATTAATTGGAATACCAAGTTCGTTGGGCGGAGACACTCTTTCATACAATATGCCATCTATCCGGTACCTGACTCTAAAGCCATCCTCAAAAGCTTCATAATGAATATCGCTTGCTTTATCCAAAACAGCGTGCAAAAACATAAGGCCCACCCATTTTTTCACGGGAGCCGTAGACGCCATTTTCTTCAGTTCTTCAATGTCAATATAATTCCCTGAAACAGACTGTGCATAAGATGTATCCTCTTTGAATTCTAATAGTAACTGTTCTACGGATTCATGTTTTTTGGGGTAATACTTTTCCAGGGCGCGACTCACTGAATCTTTATGGCAAAGAACAGGTTTTACGTTTGATTTCAGCACCAACCTTAAATCATCAATTGTTTCAATTGCAAGGGCATCCGCCTGGGCTACGGTGATAACTAACGTATCTTTCTCATAGCGTATCGGAACAATTCTGTATAATTGCGCAATGGCAGGCGGAACTAAATTAATAACTTCTTTTGGTATTTCCATCTCTTCGACATTTACAATTTCCAATCCCAGATATTCGCTTAATACCTGCATTATCTGCGCATCAGTCACATAATTCATGCTAACAAGAAGATCTCCCAGCAACCCTCCTTTCTGTTTTTGTATGGCGAGAGCTTCCTGAATCTGGTCTTCGGTCACATACCCTCTTTCTTTCAACAATTGGCCAAAAAGCCTTCTTCGGGCGTCGCTCTTTATATCAGGTTTTGATTTGCTTTGTATCTGTGCCATTTTCATTCTTCTATCCCGGTAACCCTTAATATTTCTTCCAGCGTAGTTTTGCCTTCTTTTGCCTTTCTTATGCCATCTTCTTTCAGCGTTGTCATTCCCGCTATTTTTGCTGCTTTTCTTATTTCATCAGTAGAAGCAACGTTGTACGCCATATCACGCAAGGTTTCATTCATTTCCAGCAGTTCGTATATGCCAATCCTTCCCTTATAGCCTACATTATTACACTTCTTACAGCCTTTCCCCTTATAGAAAGAATAATCCTTAAAAATACCTGCATCAAAACCCATTTGCGAGATTTGCTCCGGGGTATAATTGATCTGTTCTTTGCAATCGTTGCATATACCCCTTACTAGCCGTTGCGCCATTATTCCCAGCAAAGAAGTCGAAACAAGAAACGGTTTAACGTTCATATCAATTAGCCTTGTAACCGCAGACGGCGCATCATTCGTATGAAGTGTGCTTAAAACGAGATGGCCTGTCAGGGCAGAAGCAATTGCAATATCCGCGGTTTCGGAGTCACGGATTTCTCCAACGAGTATAACATTTGGGTCCTGGCGAAGCATGGTTCTTAATATTTTTGAAAAAGTAAAACCAATTTTATCGTTCACCTCGCTTTGATTAACACCCTTTAATGTATATTCAACAGGGTCCTCTGCCGTAACAATTTTTACTCCGGTTTTGTTAAGTTCATTAATAATCGCATAAAGTGTGGTCGTTTTCCCGCTGCCGGTAGGGCCTGTAATGAGAAAGATACCATTCGGTCTTTTAATAATCGACTGGAAACGCTGAAAATCACTTTTGCAAAACCCAAGATTTTTTATACTCATGAGCGTTTCTGTTTTTTCGAGTAAACGCATAACCACACTTTCACCATAAATTGAAGGCAGACAGGATACGCGAATATCCATATCTTTTCCTGAAAAATGAAGGCTTATTCTTCCATCCTGCGGGCGCCTCTTTTCAGAAATGTCGATATTGGCAAGTATTTTTATGCGGGAAATAATAGAATCCTGAAGATTCTTCGGTAAAATATCCGCTTCCTGACATACACCATCTATGCGGTAACGTACACGCAATTTGCTTAAAAGCGGTTCAACATGAATATCACTCGCACGGGCAACAATGGCTTTATTAATTATGAGCGAAACTAATTGTATAATAGGACTGTCATCTTCCACGGATTTGGCTTCTGCCTGATATGCACCTTCGTATTCACTCTCCGTTTGAACGATGGGCATATCTCCCATCCTTATTTCCTTCAACAATGAACCTACCATTTCGGTTGACTCATTATGAGAATTTTTACGAAGGGCATATTTAATCTGCTCGGAAGTAGTAAGGGTACATTTAATATCCGAACCTAACATAAATCGTAAATTATCCATAAATCCAAGGTCCGGTGGGCGGCTCAGCGCAACTGTTATTACACCGTTGTTTTTTGATATGGGCAAAATACCATTCTTTTTAATAATTTGCATAGGAAGTAAATTAAGAACTTCTTCCGGTATTTCCAGGTTTGTAAGATCCAGAATTGGCAAATCATAATGTTCAGATAAACATTTAACTATCTCCTGATAGGTAGAATACCCAAGTTGCACCAACGCATCTTCAAATCCAATCGATTCTTTCCCCTGGATTTCTTTCGCCTTATTCAACTGTTCTTTAGTTACTATTTTATTGAGTAAGGCCTGCTCTATCAGATGAGTGGGGTTCTTCATATCAAATATAACTTGAATTTATTTAATGGTATGCATTAATATAACAATTTATTATATAAAAACTTAAATCAAAATATAACATTTATACTGACAAATGCAATACTTAAAACACACCATCGAAAACATAGAGACTATTTTACTCGACCCGAAGGGACACATCAGAGCTAAATTTGACACTCTTGCCATACCCAGAGGAAGTTTGGGTAGGCTGGAAGAGCTGGCGACAACCTATTACTCAATAAAAGGGAGTCTTTCTTGCGGATTAAAACACAAAAAGATATTTACCCTTGCGGGAGACCATGGTGTTGTTGCGGAAGGAGTAAGTGCGTTCCCCCAACAAGTTACCTGCGAAATGGTACAAAATTTTATTCGTGGAGGCGCAGCTATTAACGTCCTGGCAAGGCACATCGGCGCAAAGGTAATTGTTGTAGATTGTGGAGTCGCCTCTAAAATTCCACCGTCCGCAGGTCTCAAAATAAAGAAGCTTAATCACGGTACAAATAATATGGCGTCAGGCCCGGCAATGTCCAGGGAAGATGCTGTTAAATCAATTGAAACCGGTATAGAACTCATCGAAGAAGAACTTCGGGAGGGACTGGATATTGTCGGCCTGGGAGACATGGGAATCGCCAATACCACTCCCAGCAGCGCCATCTTTTCTATTTTAGGGAATGTAGATATTTCTATAGCAACCGGACGCGGAACCGGTTTGAATGATAGTGAATTACAAAAAAAAATTGCCGTAATAAAAAAGGCAATTGCCATTAACCGGCCTGATCCCAACGACCCGATTGATGTTTTAGCAAAAGTGGGAGGCTATGAAATAGGCGGCATTACGGGCTTGTGCCTTGGCGCTGCACGCCATCGCATCCCCATTGTTCTCGACGGATTTATCTCCACGGCAGGTGCAATAATTGCCTGTGCACTGGAACCAAAGGTAGTCAATTATTTTATTGCGTCCCATGTTTCCGCGGAACAGGGTCATAAATACATGTTAGAGTTTTTGGGAAAAGAACCATTATTGAATTTAAATATGCGACTGGGAGAAGGAACCGGCGCCACATTAGGAATACATCTGGTAGAAGCCGGTGTAAAATTATTAAATGAGATGGCAACATTTCAGGACGCCAAAGTCTCCGATCCTTATTCCTGATAGAATATCCCTACTGGAGTTTTAAGGAAAATTAATGATAAAATTTATTGTCTGGTAGGGATACCAGACCTTATGATCGTCAATGAAGTGGCGTGAAATTCAGAAGGCTATAGTAGATGGTATATTATCCGATAAGTTTAACAATTGCTGCAACGACTCCGGCAACGGCAATGATTGTCCCTACATTCCATTTAATCAGTTCAACCTTCATATTGGCCATTTCTTCCCTTATTTTGGCCATTTCTTCCCTTAATTTAGCCATTTCTTGCCTTAATTTTGTCGTTTCAGTTAAAAAGGTTTCATTGGTAACTAACCTTTTGATTTCCTGCTCGATCTTTGAGTGATATGAATCTTCTATTATTTCTATAAATTCCTGACTCTTTTGGTCATTCAGTCCTATTTCTTTAAGCAGAGGATATAATTTTGTTATTGTGGCCATAGCCGAAATATATTAGAAATAAAATATTTTGTCAATCAAAAACAAATAATTTGCACAGGAGTTTTTTATGTTGAATAAAATTAATTTCATTGAAACCAGAAGCTGGAAGGCCCTTACAGATCATTTCAAAACTATTCAGAAGGTTCATATGAAAACACTTTTTGCGGAAGATCCTGATAGGTTTGAAAAGTTTTCCATTCGATTCAACGACATACTTGTCGACTATTCCAAGAATATTATAACGGACGAAACCTTAAAACGCCTTATCACTCTTGCAAAAGAAGCCGATCTTGAAGACGGCATCAAAAAAATGTTCACTGGCGATAAAATTAATGAGACGGAAAATCGTTCAGTTTTGCACATCGCATTACGAAACAGAGAAAACACGCCAATCTATGTTGATGACGTAAATATCATGCCGCAGGTAAATGCCGTTTTAAAGAAAATTGAAGAATTTTCCCACAAGGTCATTTCAGGAAAATGGAAGGGATTTTCCGGCAAAAAAATTACTGACATAGTAAATATCGGCATTGGTGGTTCAGATCTGGGACCGGTAATGGCTACCGAGTGTTTGCGTCCTTATGCTAAAAATGGTTTATCCGTTCATTTCGTTTCAAATATCGACGGCACACATATTGCAGAAACACTAAAAACGTTGAATCCAGAAACAACCTTGTTCATGATCGCATCAAAAACGTTTACAACACAGGAGACAATGACCAATGCCTTCTCTGCAAGGGAATGGTTTTTACAATCCGCAAAAGATAAGGCACATGTTGCAAAACATTTCATCGCAATTTCAACAAATACGGAAAAAGTGGAAGAATTTGGCATTCACAAGGACAATATGTTTGTCTTCTGGGATTGGGTTGGAGGCCGGTATTCACTCTGGTCGGCGATTGGTCTTTCCATAGCCTGTTTTATCGGTTATGAACATTTTGCCGAATTGCTGCAGGGCGCTTTTGAAATGGACAATCATTTCAGAACCACACCCCTTGAAAAAAATATACCGGTGATCCTTGCACTTATCGGAATTTGGTATAACAACTTCTTTGGTGCGCAAACTGAGGCTATTTTACCTTATGATCAATATATGCACCGCTTCCCTGCATATTTCCAGCAAGGAAATATGGAAAGCAATGGAAAATATGTAGACAGGAGCGGTAATAAGGTACATTATCAGACAGGGCCCATTATTTGGGGAGAACCGGGAACAAACGGACAGCATGCATTTTATCAATTGATCCATCAGGGCACAAAATTGATCCCCGCAGATTTTCTCGTCCCTGCAATCAGCCATAACCCCATTGGAGAACACCATACCATTCTTTTATCAAACTTTTTCGCACAGACAGAGGCACTTTTAAAAGGGAAAACAAAAGATGAAGTTGTCGCAGAATTAAAGAAAGAGGGAAAAAGCGATAGCGAAATACAAAAGCTGGCTCCTCATAAAGTATTTGAAGGAAACAGACCTACCAATTCCATTCTCTTCAAAAAACTGACCCCCAGGGTATTGGGCAGTTTAATTGTCATGTATGAACACAAAATATTTGTCCAGGGAGTTATCTGGAATATCTTCAGTTTTGATCAATGGGGAGTTGAACTGGGAAAACAGCTTGCGAAAAAAATATTACCGGAATTAAGCGATAACAAACCGGTAGCCACTCATGATCCATCAACAAACGGACTGATTAATGCCTACAAAGAAATGAGACGCTAGCTGCCATGATTCATAAAAATAAAAAAGAATCACTTTAATAAGTATACTTGACTTTGTTGTTGGTAATACATGAAAAGAATACGAACAAAACAGTAAAGAATAAAGATAAAACTTTTAAGCCACAGCCCGGACATCAAAGTCAGTACCATCCGCAGTACTGACTTGCGATATACTGTAAACCGCTTGATACCTGTCCTATTAAGACCTGCTTTCGCCCTCATTTTTTTTACATGTTTAAAGACAGTATAAATGTTCTTTAAACTGAGTACCTTATCTTTTAATGAATGAACTTCTAATATTTTTTGTTTTTTCCATATTTTCTTCTATCAGTGAACAATCAAGGTGATTTATTATAATTAAAGTTGGTACTTGTAATTTGTGCTTCGAAATTTATGAACTACTGTTACGTTTTTTTTGATTCGTCTGGTGTAGATATGTGTACTTTTTAAACATTTGGAAGGAGGTATTTTATGAAAAGGCCATTTATTTTAGGTGTTGGTTTGTCATGCTTTTTTGGTTTAACGGGAATTTTAGGTCTTGTTTACCAAAGCCATCTTGTTGCGGGAGAAGGGCAAATAGTAACACATGAACAATCCACGGGAAAACATGCAGAACTTAATTTGCCTATTCGAACGTTTACAAGAGAGCTGGAACAGTCTGTAAATAAGGTATTGAATGGCATATTGGAAGGCAATTTTGACTCTGTTGAACAGGAAGCAGATAATATTGCGACAAAAAGCAAAAGTATATATGTGTCTTTTTTTGAAAATTCTAACAGATTCAGAAAATTACAAGAAAATCCGGCGAGGGATGAGCAGAAAAGAGATTTTGCTATGTATGTGGATGAGATAAACAACCAGGTTGCAGCATTGAAAAAAGCATCTGAATCCCAAAATTCAGAGCAAGCCTTAAATGCCATGGTTGGGTTATTAAAGAACGGCTGTGTAAGTTGTCATATTAAATATCGTAAGTAATTACTGCCATAGACTAAAAACAGAAACATCAATAATTCTGTTCAACAACCGGTCTTTGTTAAAGGTGCAACTTAACAAAAAAGGCGAAGCCGGCTCCTTGAATCTGTCATTCTGATGGTGGTACGTCCAAGGAATCTATGATGTGAAAGTCGTGATTCTTTGCTTCCTCAGAATGACAGATTCAAAACGCTATAGGTCTACTTGAATGATCTCTTTAGTGAAAAAAGAACAATATGTTTGTTTGGTATGCGGTTATAACATGGCAGGATATTATCCTGATAATTGTCCTTTCTGTGGAGCCGCTAAAGAAAAATTTATTACTTCAAAGGAATGTTCTGCGAAATTTAAGGTCATGGGAACCCCGGTGAATGAAAAGGTAACCCGCCTGAACACCTTTCCTGCCCTTGGACTGGAACATGCAGCATATCGTATCGAAACAGGAGAGAAGGCTTTTTGGATAGACTGTCCTTCCTGTTTTGACAATCGCCTTGAGCCTGTTGATGCAATCATCTTTACCCATCACCATTTTCTTGGCGCAAGTAACCAATACCGTGAATTTTTTAAATCCCAGGTGCGCATACATGACCTGGATTCTGCCCACAGAATCTGTACAGGATTTACCTTTGATGTAAAGTTTAAAGAGAATTTTTTTGAAAAAGGCATAGAAGCGTTCCATAGCGGAGGACATACGCCGGGTTTTACCTTTTATATCTTTGAGAATATTCTGTTCATCTGTGACTATGTTTTTCTTCAAAAAGAGGGTATGCACTTAAATCCTTATGGGCCGCAAAAGGAAACGAGAGAACGTGCGTTTATAATTGATGAGGTATTACAAAGCAGAGAAATAAGCAAGGTTTGCGGATATAACTACGTAATTGAATATAGAGAATGGAGGGATAAATTTAATAATCTTTTGGTCTAATCTTTCCTTTTTAGTAGTTGCAAAAAAGACCGCCTTACAGCCGAAGATGTTAAAAGAAGATTTTTGTAATAAGACTTTGTTTTTTTTAAGGGGATATTTTTATGAAAAAAATGACAGAACAGCATTTAATTAATGCCTTTGGCGGAGAAAGTCAGGCTCATATGCGTTATTTGCATTTTGCCGATCAGGCGGATAAAGAAAATTTACCAAACACAGCCCGTTTATTCCGGGCAATCTCTCATGCAGAATACGTTCACGCTGGTGACCATTACCGTGAAATCAATTACTTAGAGGGTGGATTTGTGGCAAATAGTATGGCTGCTTTTGGTCCGGGTGATACGAAAAAGAATTTGAAACTGGCTATAATGGGAGAAAATTTTGAGATTACTGAGATGTACCCTGTTTATATTGAAGTAGCTAAATTTCAAGGCGAAAAAGGAGCAGAAAGGACATTTGCATGGGCCTATGGTACTGAAAAGATGCATAAACAACTTTTTGAAAAGGCCAAGGAAGCGGTCGATAATGATAGTGATGTAGAGCTTGGGCCGATTCAGGTTTGTAAAATCTGTGGTTATACACTTGAAGGGGATGCCCCGGACAAATGTCCACTCTGCGCTGCAAAGAAAGAAGATTTTGTAGCCTTTCAATAAAACAAAAACCGGAAAATATGAAACAGTGTATATACGGTTTTTTCCACTTCAGAATTGAGAGCCAAACATCAACCCTTCCAGCAGATACTCTCTAAAAACTCCCCGGTACTTTTCATCCTAACTTGTTCATTTCATGTAAAAGGTGGACAGCATTTTCATCTATTTTCTTTATCCCCGTGGTTAACTTCCGATGTATTTGCCATAAATTTTGCCAAAGTGCTGTTTTGTCTTTTACGGTTATTTTTTTGCCAAATGTGACTCACATCATATTCTTTTCTATTTTACTCGTTACAATATCTGTTGTATTGCACGGCACAATACTATACGATTGCATAAATCCATAGTCCTTGCCGTCCGATATTATTTATGTGTTTTATATTTTTTTAAAAAAACCTGGAGAAGAAAAATATGAAAAGATGTGTGAACATGTTGGGATTTTCTTTTTTGCTTTCTTTAACCGTATTTACCCGTTTTGCCTTTTCTGCCGGTTTGGAAAAGGTAAACTTAGGCATCTATGGCGCTCAGGTGCAGGATATTACTGCATATGATAATTCGGGAACAACGGAAATTCTTATCGGTATCGATAGTATCAAAGGTGTATACAGATGGAATACCAGTACTTCTTCATCATGGGAAGCGGTTACTTACCCTGATATTGTCGGCAAGTGTTCAGAGATTGAAGCAAATCTTGTTTCCGGGTATGAAGACGATATTTACGCAATAATCAGCGACACCACCGGCGCTTCACAAATCTATGCAAGCGACAGCGGTGGCAGTTACGGAAGCTGGTCAAATATATCAACCTTTATTTCTGCTCCAGGTGTGTTGACGGCTCATAGTTCAGGTTTATACGTCGGTACGTTTATGGGAGACATTTATAGAAATACCGGAGGAACCGGCGATTCCTTTACTTTACTCTATTCTTTTGGTTCAGGTTCGGAAATTACCTCTGTTTCTGTCTATGATGCAAATACCATTTTCGTTATGGTAAGAACCAGTGGAAGCGTTGTAACGCCATACCGCTTAGATGGTTCACCTTTAACCGCTACTGCCCTTACAAATCCAACAAGCACGGCATCCGGTTCGGGTTCCGTTGAAGTAGAAATAATTGGCGTAGACCCGACAGATGCAAATACTCTTTTCATAGCAGGAGGATCCGTTAACCCGCAGGTGTATAAAACAACCACCGGAGATGCCCCATGGACTTCGTCATGGGATTTTGAAAGTTCCGGTATTAATAATTTTCCGGGAGGATATCCGCAATATATTAAATTTAATAACAACCGGGTCTTTATTAGTGCATCGGTATTAGACGGTTCATCCGGTTCATGGTCTCATGCACCTATCCTGTCATCTACTGTTGGTTCGTATACCGTTGATACCCATGTTAACGATGGCGCATTAGATATTAATCCCAACGATACAACCAACATTTACATGGCAACGGACTGGGCTATTGGTGAACTGAGTTATTCTTCAGGCACATGGACAGCCGGTTCAGAAGTTGGAAATAATAATGGAATAGAAGGAGTCGTTCTGAACGATATTGATTTTTATGAATACTCTTCTACCCATAAAGAACTATGGATTGCCGCAAAAAGTGGCGCTGGCAGGGCAGTACATTTCGACCCTACCGATTCCTCATCAACGGCAAGCTCCTCCGACTGGATTTTCCCCATATTCCCGGAAACTGATGGTCCTCCGGTTACAGAAGTCACGATAAATCCCAATGACCCTTCCATAGTATTTGTGGGGAATAATGCCGGAAGGGTTTATATGACAACAACTGGAACATCCACTTCACCAACATGGACAAAGGTTTTCCAGGCAGAGGATTACCCAGGTGAATTTGGCTCTACTCGCCCTGATCATTCAGACATTACGGCAATTGATTTTGTGCCCTCCGTCTGTAGCAGAATATACATTGCCGGAAAAAACTGGGAAACCGAAGCAGACGGAGGAATATTTTATAGTGATGACGGTGGCGCTACCTGGACTGCCGATACCATAAACAGCACAGGCGTAACAATTGACTTCCCGGTCAATACCCTTTGGGTAACGGACAATGAAGTCTGGGCAGGCGTCGGGGGAGAAAACAGCGCGGAAACAGGACTTCGATGGAGACTTTCCATATGTTCAACGAATAGTTTCTGGACGCCAACTACCGGGACAAGTATTGACAATGAAATTGTGACGTCCATCGACGGAACCACCATTTCCGGTGATGTAACAGTTTATATTGCAACACAAGGCGGTGTTTACAAAGGAGAGAAACCCTCCGGCAGTTCTTCGTGGACATGGCAAACGGTAACCCCTTCTTCCGCGACTTCCACCGATTTCACCTCTGTAGCAATAAACCCTTCCGATGCGGATAATGCCTATGCTGCT
This sequence comes from Candidatus Kuenenia hertensis, assembly GCA_021646465.1. Taxonomy (GTDB): domain Bacteria; phylum Planctomycetota; class Brocadiia; order Brocadiales; family Brocadiaceae; genus Kuenenia; species Kuenenia hertensis. The sequence continues at coordinate 13,775 of SOET01000066.1, forward strand.
GTTGGTAATTGTATTTATGAAACTACAGACGGAGGTTCCACCTGGGCTATTTTTGGCTCGTCCTGCAGCGATTCCCATGAAGATGTCAACGTATTGAAATATGACGATATCCTGGCAGGCACGGCAATCGGTTTGTTTTCATATAGCAGTACAGATACAACACCTACTCCAACACCCACATTTACATTGACACCAACACCAACAGCTATCCCGGACATAACTGCCAGCCCTGCTCCAAAAACAACACCAACTCCAAATGAAGATTGCAGGGGGAGTTCCATGCAGGTCACACCTGATACAATTTCACTATCCGTTGGGGAAAGCGAGAATGTATCTGTAAAAATAACAGGAAATAATAACTGCCTTGTCGAAGGCGCTAAGGTTAAGGCAAAGGTTACAAGAAAAGGCAAACGGTTATTAAGCCTGTCATCAAAGAAAGAGGTTACAGATGAGAGCGGAGAAGCTGTTTTTACCGTAACGGCCAATAAAAGCGGTAAGGCAAAACTGATGTTTAAATCAAAAAATTTGAAAGAAAAAATTGTTGTTACAATTGAAGATAATTAATTCTTCAAATCATTTTATGCATAAAAAAAGAGAGCGCTATTTTTCATGGCGCTCTCTTTTTCTCATTAAAACTGATAGCCTAACCCGACTTTCGCAATTCGCACCGAAAAACGGTTATTTTTAGGCATGTATCGCCTGGAAACCCTTGATATTAAAGGGGCGAATTTTTAAAACGGCTTGTAGTGCCGACCTACCCTATTGACGCAGGCAAGTGGAATTGAGAAAATGGGTACATGTTTTTACGAGCGAAAACACGGACGAAAGACGGAAAAACACACCGGTATTGGAGTGTTGTGGAGAACCACCGGGTCAACGGAGGACGGGTGGTACAGCGACAAATACTCTATTTGGGCGAACTCAATGACAACCAACGTGCGGGGTGGATTCGGACGATAGAGACGTTTTGGGGAGAAAAGAAGAAAGCAAAACAACTGGCATTGTTTCCGGATGACCGTAAAGAATTGCCGGTACTGGACTGTGAGACCATACGAGTGCAGATGGACAAAATAGAATTGCGCCGTCCACGGGAATGGGGCGCATGCTGGCTAGGGTTGTATGTGTGGGATATGCTGGAACTGGACACATTTTGGAAGCAACGATTGCCACCAAGCCGCAAGGGGACAAGCTGGCTGAATATGCTCAAGGCGCTCGTCTGTTACCGTCTGATCGATCCGGGAAGTGAATTTCGTTTTCACCGTGAGTGGTACATACGCAGTGCGATGGGAGATTTGCTGGGAGAGGATTATTCACTGGCGCAGAAGGATAAGCCGTATCGTTGCCTGGATTTGTTGCTTAAACATCGTGATGAATTATTTGTATTTTTAAAAGGACAATGGAGCAAACTATTTGGTGCGAAATACGATGTGCTGCTGTATGATCTGACAAGTACATATTTTGAAAGCGACCCACCGCCTGCGGGGTCTTGGAGTAAAAAACGTTTTGGATACAGCCGTGACAAGCGTTCGGACTGTGTGCAGGTGGTAGTGGCAGTGGTGTTGACGCCGGAAGGATTTCCCATAGCCTATGAAGTGTATCCCGGTAATACAAGAGATACCGCGACATTAGGAGAGTTTCTGGATCGGATTGAAAAGCATCATGGGAAATTTCGGCGCACATGGCTCATGGATCGGGGTATCCCAACGGAGGATATGCTGGAAAAGATGCGCTTGAGAGGGATTGATTATTTGGTTGGCACTCCCAAGGGACATTTGACGCATGTTGAAAAACAGTTGCTCGAACAGCCTTGGACGCAGGCGCGGGAAAGCGTCCGCGTGAAAATTCTTCCGCAAGAATCGGAGTTTTACGTTTATGTGGAAAGCCAGGATCGGGTGGCCAAGGAACGTTCCATACGTCGGCGCAGGCTTAAACGTCTGTGGGCAAGTTTGCACGAACTTCGCAAACGAAAGAGCATCACGCGCGATGATCTGCTGATGCATATAGGGGCGTTAAAGAAAG
>SOET01000019.1 GCA_021646465.1 Candidatus Kuenenia hertensis
CAATTCAATTTAATTTCGAGGTGGTTTATGGTGGTTAATAATGTTGATCTTCGGGGAACAATACTTGGGAAGGAAAGTGGGCATTTGCGGGTGCGCAAGTCTCTGTACCAGATCCTTTCCGCGTGTTTCCTCTATCCCACAGCAGAGAGGTTTTCTTTTTTCAAACATTTTGAATTTATAGAATTAGTGAACAACATTGATGATTGTTATAAAAAAGAATGCATCGGGGAAACGGGAAGCCGTATGATGCGCCTGCTTGTGTCATTTCAGAATACCACAATAAGTGAATTGCAGCGCACTTATCTTCAGGGCACAGGTCATGTCATATCAACTGGCAATCCTCTCTCTGAGATTGAACATGGCCAGTCACACGTGTTTCAACACGTTCAGGTATTGGTTAATGTAGAGGGATTTTATAAGGCATTCGTGCTTGACATGCCGGAAGAAAAAAAGGGAAGAAAGAGTCACATTAGTGTAGCGCTTGAGTTTATGCAGTTTCTCCTGCAGAAACACGTAGATGCATTGAATAACCACGAAACACAGGAAACGGTTCTCTATATGGGAGCGCAAAAAAAATTCCTGAAAGTGCAGGCAGGAGAATGGATACGGCTTTTTGCGATGCTTTCGGAGAAAAAAAAACAGGAAGGATTTTACTATGATCTGGCGGAACTTGCAAAGGAGTTTGTGAGGCTGGAAATGAAACTGCTTGAGTTAAAAACAGCGGTATATAAAGGAACCGGTGCAACACAGAAGATCGCAGATTTGTCTGACGAATCGTTGCCCTGTCCCTTTTTTACCGGTGATATATTTATGGGATGATACCATGGTGAATGTGTTGTGAATGAATTCTGTGTGTACAACAATGTTCAGAGTTGAGAATTTTAAATACGTTGCGTTGTTAATTTGTTTTTTTATTTAGAAAGGAGTAGTACTTATGAAGCTTACGAGGAGAACGTTCCTGCAGGTTGCCGGTGCAACGGGTGCGACCTTGACGTTTGCTAAGAAAGCAATGGCGTTCAGGTTGCTCAAGCCTGCTGTAGAGGTGGGGAACCCCTTGGATGCCTATCCTGACAGAAAGTGGGAATATGTCTACAGGGATCAGTACATGTATGACAGAAGTTTTACCTATTGCTGTTCCCCGAATGATACACACGCCTGCAGGATAAGGGCATTTGTGCGTAATGATGTAATAATGAGGGTGGAACAAAACTATGACCACCAGAAATACAGTGATTTGTACGGGAACAAGGCGACAAGGAACTGGAACCCCAGGATGTGTTTAAAAGGGTATACTTTTCACAGGAGGGTATATGGCCCATACCGTCTTCGTTATCCGTTGATCCGCAAGGGTTGGAAGCGTTGGGCGGATGATGGTTTCCCGGAATTAACGCCTGAAAATAAAACGAAATACATGTTTGATAACAGAGGGAATGACGAACTGTTAAGGGCTTCCTGGGACGAGGCATTTACCTATGCCGCCAAGGGTATTATTCATATTACCAAAAAATATAGCGGACCCGAAGGCGCTCAGAAGCTTCTTGACCAGGGATATCCGAAAGAGATGGTAGATGCAATGAATGAAGCCGGGACACGAACCTTTAAAGGACGAGGCGGTATGGGACTCCTTGGCGTTACGGGGAAATACGGTATGTACCGGTTTAATAATTGCCTCGCCCTTGTGGACACCCATAACAGGGGTGTCGGCCCTGATAAGGCATTAGGAGGCAGGAACTGGTCTAACTATACCTGGCACGGTGACCAGGCGCCCGGCCATCCATTTACGCATGGTTTGCAGACTTCAGATATTGATTTTAATGATTTGAGATTCTCAAAACTGGTAATACAAACAGGGAAAAATCTGATTGAGAATAAAATGCCTGAGGCGCATTGGCTCACGCAGGTAATGGAAAGAGGCGGAAAATTAGTTGTTATCACACCGGAATACAGCCCTTCGTCACAAAAGTCTGATTACTGGATTCCGATCAGAAACAACACTGATACCGCATTGTTTTTAGGTCTGACAAAGATCCTCATCGACAATAAATGGTACGATGCTGACTATGTAAAGAAGTTTACGGATTTCCCTCTTCTGGTTCGGACCGATACGCTCAAGAGGTTGTCTCCCAAAGACATTATCCCCGGTTACAAACTGCAGGATATTTCAAAAGGCATTAGTTATGAATTGCACGGACTGAAGGATGAACAAAGGGAGATTATCGGAGATTTTGTTGTCTGGGACGCAAAGACCAAAGGCCCAAAAGCGATCACCAGAGATGATGTGGGTAATACGTTAGTTAAAAAAGGTATAGACCCTGCTTTGGAAGGTTCGTTTAAGCTGAAAACGGTTGACGGAAAAGAGATAGAGGTTATGACGCTTCTTGAGATGTATAAAATACATCTGAGGGATTATGATATTGATTCAGTCGTTGAAATGACTTCTTGTCCCAAAGAGCTGATCGAAAGACTGGCAAAAGACATCGCTACCATTAAGCCGGTTGCACTTCATCATGGTGAGGGGGTAAATCATTATTTCCACGCAACCCTGATGAATCGTTCCTATTATCTGCCGCTGATGTTAACGGGAAATGTAGGATATCATGGCTCCGGATCGCATACATGGTCTGGTAATTATAAGGCAGGAAACTTTCAAGCGGCAAAGTGGTGCGGGCCGGGTTTCTATGGTTGGGTTGCAGAGGACGTGTTCAATCCGAATCTGGACCCGTATGCGCCGGCAAAGGATTTAAAAATTAAAGGACGCGCCCGGGATGAAGAGGTTGCATACTGGAACCACAATGACCGTCCGTTGATTGTAAATACGCCGAAATACGGACGTAAGTGTTTTACCGGCCAGACCCATATGCCTACGCCGACAAAGATCATGTGGTTCACCAACGTTAATCTGGTTAATAATGCAAAACACGTGTATCAGATGCTGAAGAATGTAAATCCCAATATTGAACAGATTATGTCCACTGATATTGAGATGACCGGCTCCATAGAGTATGCGGATTTTGCATTTCCTGCCAACTCATGGGTGGAGTTTCAGCAGTACGAGATTACCAATTCCTGTTCTAACCCGTTTATCCAGATTTGGGGCAAGAGCGGAATCAGGCCTGTCTATGATTCCAGGGATGATATCAATATCCTCGCTGGCATGGCGGCGAAGTTAGGCGAATTGCTTAAGGATACTCGTTTTGCCGATAACTGGAAATTTGCACTGGATGGCAGATCAGAGGTGTATATAAACAGGCTTCTCAATGGCAGTACTACCAGTCATGGATATACGTGCGAAGATATCCTGGCAGGAAAGTACGGTGAACCCGGAGTCGCCTTGCTACTATTCCGTACTTACCCGAGAACGCCTTTCTGGGAACAGGTAAAAGAGGATTGGCCCTTCTATACACCTACAGGAAGGCTGCAGGCATATAATGATGAAAATGAGATTATTGAATACGGTGAGAATTTCATAGTACATCGTGAAGGACCTGAGGCCACGCCGTTTCTGCCGAATGCCATTGTCAGCACCAATCCGTATATCCGTCCCGATGACTACGGTATTCCGGAAAGTGCAGAGCACTGGGATGAAAGGACAATCAGGAATATCAAGAAGTCATGGGAAGAAACAAAGAAGACGAAGAACTTCTTGTGGGAAAAGGGATATCAGTTCTACTGTGTAACACCAAAGTCAAGACATACGACACACTCACAGTGGGCGGTCACCGACTGGAACTTTATCTGGAATAACAACTTTGGCGACCCATACAGGATGGATAAGAGGATGCCGGGAGTTGGAGAACATCAGATACATATTAATCCACAGGCAGCGAAAGACTTGGGCATTGAGGACGGCGACTATGTATATGTTGATGCAAACCCGGCAGACAGGCCGTATGAGGGATGGAAACCGAATGATCCGTTCTATAAAGTTACAAGACTTATGCTAAGAGCGAAATACAATCCCGCATATCCGTATAACTGTACGATGATGAAGCATTCTGCCTGGATTTCAACTGAGAGGAGTGTACAGGCGCATGAGACGAGGCCTGACGGGAGGGCGTTGTCTGCAGGAACTGGTTATCAATCCAGTTTCCGTTATGGTTCACAACAGAGTATTACCAGGGACTGGTCGATGCCTATGCATCAGCTGGACAGCCTCTTTCATAAGGCGAAAATCGGAATGAAATTTGTGTTTGGTTATGAGGCAGATAATCACGGAATTAATACCGTACCAAAAGAAACGTTGATAAAGATTACAAAGGCTGAGAATGGTGGTATAGGAGGAAAAGGAGTTTGGGATCCTGTGAAAACCGGATATACCGCCGGCAACGAAAATGATTTCATGAAGAAATTCCTGAATGGTGAGCTGATAAAAGTGGAAGCTTAATAGTTACATTACAGTAAAAGTAGGCGGGCGAACAAATGTTCTTTTGGACATTTGTTCGCCTGCTTCAATTTAACGTTTAGGGAATTTCAATCTTTGTAGAGGCTGAAGATTTTCAGCCCCTACGTTGAAATGTTTTATCCCATAAAGCCGCCGAAGGCCTAATTAAATATTCAAGGAATTTCAGAGTATTGTTGGTTGTTCCAAAACCTCGCAGAGTGCTTACCGTCATATGAAAAAATTTTAAGCCAGGGGGTAACCCCTTCTATAGTCAAACAAATCTGGTTTTCGAAATAGTAAATAGGTTTTCATTCCGAAATATAACCCTTCGACTCCGCTCAGCATGACTCCGCTATCACCCTGAGCGGAGTCGAAGGGTTAATATATGAACACATTATGTCGATAAAGAACAAATTAATCATTGTGCTTCTTTGCATCTCACTTATACCCATTTCTGTTATTACTACCACAAATTATTTTCAGAGTAAAAAAACATTAACACAATATACCCTGGATAATTTAACGGCTATTGCCGAATCGAAGAAGACGCATATTGTGTCTCTTTTAGAGGTAAAAAAAGGCAGAACGATAGACTTTACTTCGGATGGTTTTATAAGAGACCGCTTGGAAAAAATAAAGTTAGGGAAATTTTCCAATAAGAAAATAATTGGCTCTCTTAACAGGCATTTATCGGTAAATAAATTACCGTTGGATTCTCACATTGATGGGATTGCAATAGTGGATTCAAAGGGGAAGGTTGTTGCGTCAACCGACAAAACCTGGATCAATATAGATATGTCGGGGGAGGACATTTTTGGGGAGGGAATGAAAACACTACCAGGGCATACTTATGTTAATCAGTCTACTTCCAGCCCGTATATAAAATCTGAAAGTTTTTATATTGTCGCGCCGGTCACCTCAAAGCGTTATCCGGGCATGGGAATAATAGGACTTGTTGTTAATTGTTATAATATGAGTTTGTTGAATGAAATAACGACGATTCATGCAGGCATGGGCAATATGGAAGAGGTTTACCTGGTCAATAAAGATAAAGTAATGCTTACCGATTCAAGGTTTATCCCCAACGCGCCATTTCGGTTACGCATTGACACCGCTCCTGTTAATACATTTTTGCAGACAAAAAAACAATAACAGGTATTTATCACGATTACAGAGGAGTATCTGTTGTTGGCGCATCTTCCTATATCCCTGAATTTGATTGGATACTTATAGCGGAAATAGATAAAGCGGAAGCTTTTGCATCTCTTAGGATGATGGGTATGATTGCCCTTGTTACCGGATGTGCAAGTGGTATTCTGGTTACGGTGTTTAGTATTGGTTTTTCTCTTTCTATGGCACGGCCAATTAAAAAGCTAACGATTGCGACAAATATGTTTGCGAACGGTAATTTTTCTCACAGAGTGAAACTAAACAGACGGGATGAACTGGGAGAACTTTCCAGGTCTTTTAACTCAATGGCGGATGAACTTGCCCAGGAAACATACAAATTATCACGTTCCATTGAACAAAGCCCGAATGCAGTTATAATTACTGATGTTAATGGCAACATTGAATATGTAAATCCTAAATTTGTACAGATGACAGGATATAGTGCTAAAGAGGTTATAGATAAAAATCCGCGTATATTAAAATCGGGAACATGTCCCAGGCAGAAAGACAAAGAATTATGGAATACGATTAAAGCAGGAGGAGAATGGCATGGGGAATTTCAAAATAGAAAGAAAGACGGAAATTTTTATTGGGCATCTGTTTCCATCTCCGCAGTAAAAGACCGGAATGGAGTCGTTAAAAACTTTATTGGTATCCAGGAAGACATTACGGAAAAAAAACATCTGCAGAACGAGTTGCGCGAAAACAAAGAAAGCCTGGCACATGCTCAACATATTGCACATTTGGGGAGTTGGGAATGGGATATCCATAATGATACTGTTAACTGTTCCGATGAATCGTATCGTATATTTGGGTTGAAACCGCAGGAAATCGTTTTAACAGATGAAGTATTTATGTCTTTTGTGCATCCTGAATATAAGAAATCCGTCAGAGATGCACTTGCTGAGTCCATCAAAGGAAAAATACCAGACAAAATAGAATACGTAATTGTCCTTCCACATGGCAATGAACGCATCATTGCCCATGAATGGGAGGTTGTATGCGATGAGAATGGTAATCCTTTCAAAATAGTCGGGATACTCCAGGATATTACGGTAAAAAGAAAGATGGAACAGGAACTTTTGCAGTCAAAAAAAATACAGGCTATGGGGGTAATGAGCTCAGGAATTGCGCACGAGTTTAATAATATACTGGCAATCATTTCCGGAAATGTGCAGATGTTGATGAGGAGAAATAAAGACCAGGGAAAATTGTATGAAGAACTCAGGTTGATTTTGAAGTCTTGCAAGGATGGCGCGGAAATTGTTCGCAGAATGAATGAATTTACCAGAACAGCGGAAGACCCTAAAAAATATGCCATAGTAAATATAAATGATTTAGTAAAAAATGCCGTTGCATTTACAAAGCCAAGGTGGAAGGATATGGCGGAAGGTCTAAATATACAATACATTTTAAATATGGAAGGGCTTAATGAGACAGTTTCGCGTATAAAAGGGAAATCTTCGGAATTACGTGAGGTTATTGTAAATATTATTCATAATGCGTTAGATGCAATGCCTGAAGGAGGATATCTTACCTTCTCAACATGGGAGAAAGATGATTTCGTTTTTTTAAGTATTTCTGATACGGGTATTGGTATGAATGAAGAGGTACAGTCACAAATATTCGATCCTTTTTTTACCAGTAAGGGAATAAAAGGTATGGGGTTGGGTATGAGCTTGTCATATGGGATCGTAAAAAGACATCGGGGTGAGATAGAGATAAAAAGTAAAGTTGGGGCAGGAAGTACCTTCATTCTTAAATTTCCGGTAAATAAGGAATTCTTAAATAGCAAAGCTTGTTGAAACATTAAAGGTACGGTCAAAAATTGCAATAATCTCAGATGTTCTCAAATGCAGCGCCTTTGCTTAATGACAAGCACGGGCAGGGCCCCTTTTTTTGCCCTTTTGTTCGTTATAGAACAATTCAGTCAATTTGAGGATAAATTCCATTGCTTTACTTGGTGCAAGGTATTTCAGGGGAGCATTCCCGATTTTTTGTAAAAAACAATTACCGTTTTCATAATGGTATTGCCGGGTAAGTTCTGTTTTCATATTGTATTGTCGGGTAAGAAACCTTACAGACTGAGCCTTCGAATGTACTCAGGGATGACTGTGAATGCCATGCTGAGCACTTCGCTCCATTTGCTTCACCCAGGACAAGCTTTGTCATTCTGAGCGGAGTCGAAGAATCTCTTTACCGCTCAGGATAAACTCCGTCGAAGCATAATATAATAATTTCAGGTTACAAAAAATCGGGAATGCTCCCGTATTTCAGTAAGGCTTTATTTTAAAAAAATTTTTGCGGGAATATTTTTAACAAGGCTAAAGTTGATACTGGTTAGTCTGGCATCCATGATATCATAATGAAAGGAGAGTGTCTCTTATGGAAGAAAAACAAAAAACAGTTGATCAGGTAATGATTGACAGAATGAATGAACTCAAAGTAGAAACCCTTTATGACAGATACCAGGCACAGCTTCCGCAGTGTGGCTATGGCAGTCTTGCATTATGCTGCCGCCATTGCAACTATGGACCATGCAACATAGATCCCTTCGGAAATGGACCAAAGAAAGGGGTTTGCGGTGCTGATGCAAATACCTTTGCTGCCAGGCATTTCCTTCGTATGAGCGGTGCAGGTACCGGCTGCCATTCTGATCATGGGCGTGCTGTAGCTCATCTGTTAGTAGCAACGGCAAGGGGTGAAGCGCGGGGTTATAGGATCAAAGATGTAGAAAAGCTTATGGCAGTCGCTGAGTTTTTTGGAATAAAGACGAAGGACCGTAATATCAGCGAAATTGCCGAGGAAGTCGGTGAGATGGCACTCATGGAATTTGGAAAGCCTTACGGAACTTTATTGTTTCTTAAGCGGGCGCCGGAAGCGCGCCAAAAGGTATGGGAAAAGGCAGGTATTGCTCCAAGGGCAATTGATCGCGAAGTTTGTGAAAGTCTGCATCGAACAGGTATGGGCGGTGATCAAGACTATCGTAACCTTACAAAACAGGCTATGCGTGTAGCATTGGCGGATGGCTGGGGTGGAAGTATGATAGCGACGGAGTTACAGGATATTTTATTCGGTACCCCAAAACCCGTTCAGGGGAGATCAAATCTGGGTGTCCTGAAAAAAGATCACGTAAATATTGTTGTCCATGGACATGAGCCTCAACTCGCAGAAGCAATTGTTCTTGCCTCCAGCGATCCTGACATAGAAAAAGCGGTAGCCGCATCGGGAGCAAAAGGCCTTGTGATTGCAGGCCTCTGTTGCACGGCGAACGAACTCCTTGTAAGGCACGGAATTCCGATGGCCGGACATACCACCATGCAGGAAGCAGCTATAGCAACGGGCGCCGTTGAGTTAATGGTTGTTGATATTCAGTGCGTCATGCAGGCCTTGATTGAAACGGCAAAGCATTTTCACACCAGATTTGTCACGACCTTATCAAAGGCAAATATCTATGGCGCTGAACATGTAGAGTTTACCGATGAACATGCGTTGGAATCAGCAAAAAAGATTATCATGATGTCCATAGAAAACTTTAAAAGCCGTGATAACAAAAAAGTGTTTATACCAGCAGGTGCAGAACCAAATGTTATTGCCGGTTTCAGCCATGAAACCATTAAATATATGCTTGGCGGCCGGTATCGGGCGAGCTACAGACCATTAAACGACAACATAATAAACGGAAGGATTCGTGGAGTTGTTGGTATTGCAGGATGTACCAGTCCAAGAACAGGGGCAGGGGAAGAATCTTATGTAAATCTGGCAAAAGAACTCATCGCGAACAACATATTAGTTGTGGGAACGGGTTGTGCTGCCGGGCAGTGCGCATCCGGGGGACTGATGATTCCTGAATTAAAGGATTTGTGCGGTGAAGGCCTCCGGGAAGTCTGTGAAGCAGTAGGTATACCGCCGGTTTTACATTCCGGGGCCTGCATTGATAACAGTCGTATCCTTATAGCTCTTTCTGAGATGGTAAAAGAAGGTGGGCTGGGAAACGATATTAGTGAAATGCCTGTTGCCGGTGTGTGCCTGGAATGGATGCATGAAAAGGCTATTGCTATTGGACAATATTTTGTTGCATCCGGTGTGTATACCATTTTTGGCATGAATTCACCTGTTGCAGGTGCGCCTGATATGCAAAGATTATTAACAAAGGATATGGAAGAACTGGTTGGCGCCAGGTGGGATTTTGAGCAGGATTTAAAGAAAACGGGCAAAATGATAATAGATCACATAGAGAAAAAAAGAGATGCGCTCGGTATAAATGTAAAAAAAGAAAGAAAACTTTACGATATGGCGGAAAGAAGGGCGCTGGAAAGGGAGTGCAAACCCGTTTCCGGACATCATTCATAAAGATTTATACAGACAGGAGGCGGAGCAATTGATTGAAATAAGGGTTCATGGGCGCGGAGGGTTGCAAAAATAGTTATTAATATGTTATCCATTTTCCACTCTCTCTTCTTAAAAGAAAGATATGCTTTTCCTGAATAGCTGTTTTAAGAAGACTTCCTAAAAAACCAACAAAGGTAATTTTCTTCAGGAAGGGAAGCGCTAACCACCCAACGGCAAGATGCCTTCCCAGACCAACGACTTCACCTAAAAGTTTTGGGTGATACGGTTTTCTTTCTCCTCCAAAAATATCAGCGTAAACATTGTTTGCTACTAACCGCCCTTGTTGTAATGCAAATTGGGCAGCAGCGGGGACAGGTTCATTTGTGTGGGGATTCATTGCAAGGGCATTGTCTCCAATGGCATATATAAATGGATATCCTTCTACCCGAAGAAACTCATCAACCATAATACGTCCTAACTGCCCGATTTTCATTCCGCTTTGTCTTGCGAGTTCCTGTATGCGAATCCCTCCCGTCCAAATCACCGTATTCGTTCTCAATACCTTACCCGATGAAAGGGTAACAGTATCAGGCGTCCGGCCGACAATTTTTGTCCCTGGTACAATTTTTATATTCTTTTCGAGGATTTTTTTTTGAATACGCGCCGCAAATGATTCATCCATTTTTGACAGTATATGACTGCCCGCCTCAATGATGATAATTTCAACCTCCTGAGGATTGACATGGTAGTTGCAAATACACTGAGCAGCATGGTCGGCAAGTTCGGAAGCAAATTCTATCCCTGATAAACCACCACCGCCGATGATAAACCGGAGCATTTCCCTCCGTTGTTTCTCAATCGGCGCTGAAGCCGCGCGTGCGCAGAGCCGGGTAATATGGTCATAAATGAGCAGAGCATCTTCTGCTGTCTGAAGCGGGAATGAATTTTCACGCAATCCGGGAATATTATAGAAATTTACCTGGCTTCCAAGTGCTATCACCAAATAATAAAATGGCAGAGACTCGCTTCCCATAAAGATGCTCTGTTTTGCGGCATCAATCCTGGTTACTTCTCCAAGGTGAAAAATAATGTTTCTTCTCTGTATAATGCGATCGATAGGAATGGTAACCACCGTCTTACGGATGGCAGCCTCATGCAGTTGCGTTTTGAGCGTATGGTAAGGGTTTCTATCAACAAGATGTATTTGATATTCATGATGCTTACGAAACAGTCTTGCCAATCGCAATGCAGCCGTAAGCCCCCCATAACCTGCTCCAATCACAACAATATTCTTTTTTGTTTCCATGGTTGATACTTTCGGATAAACCTATAATTTTTAAAAAATTTCTTCGTATTCTCTGTAGCCTCCCATTTTATTCCTGCCAGCAACCGGTTCATTCATTATAACGATTTTTATATGCAGCCTTTATTACTTCCAGTTCTTCTTCTGAAAGACCCTTCATCCACAAGTGCTCTTCCTGTTCCAGCAATTTCTCAATTTTTTGTTCGTATTTTGCCTTCATCTCATCACTCTTTTGGGCAGCGGCCTTAATTACCGCAGGTAAAAAGTTCATATAATAGTGTTTTGCCACCTCATACATTCCATGCCAGTGAGCATAATCAGGTCCCATCATACTTGCACCATGCCGCGCCCTTCTGCCTTCATGATGCCACAATTCCCAGAAAATCCATTGTACTTCATGTGCAAACGGGGCATTTGGATTTAAGACTCCATCCTCAGCCAGGGCATTCATCATTGCCTGTGCAGGTCTCCCAAATTTTTCGTTGTAGAGATTTACGAAATTGTCAAATTGCCGGTAAAAATTGTCGACATGGGTTTTATTATGGCAATTTCTGCATACGCCCTTCATTTTCTCACGCCGCTCCTGCCACGTCACAATTTTAACAACACGTTTTGGAATGATTTTCCTGACCAGCTTTTCCTCCTGCACGATTTTTTCAACTACCTGAACCATTTCGCCAATTTCAGGCAGTTTCCGGGTATCAGGATAATCTTCCTTAAAACCATCTTCATAGACCACGATATTTATTTTTGTGCTGACTGCCGGCCGAAGCGTCCAGCTAATTCGTTCACCAACATCATGGTTACTGGCATTGCACTGTCCTTCCGATGTCATATAGCTGCTGATATGGCAGGTAGTACACGTTGGAGCGGCTGAGTAATCCCTTCCCAGCACCCAGCTACCTTCTTTATTCATTGCCATATGACCAATATTGGCGGAATACGCAATTCCATGCTTGGATTCCCGGTAGATTTCTATTTGCGGATGATCAGGGCCCATGTGGCATTTACCACAATTTTCAGGAGCTCTGGACAATTTTGCATCAAATGAATGCCGCGAATGGCATGCGTGACATGAACCTTTTGAACCATCCGGGTTTAAACGACCTATTCCGCTGTTTGGCCATGTTTCAGGATCAATTACCGGTCGCCCTTTTTCCTGCACGATTTCTCCCGCATCATCACGCTTAAACTTAATGATGCTTCCATGGCATTGCCAGCAACCGTTAACGGCATCGGCGTTATTGTCCGGAAGGCCGATAACCTTCTCTGCAAGCACATTATCAAGACTGTCAAAGATTTCACCGGCTTTTGCATGATGACTTCTTGAAAACTCCTTATACTCCTTTGCATGACAATTTGAGCAGTCTTTTGGTGTAACTAAGGTAGAGATCAAAGCCCCCATATGCTGCCAGGCGTCTATCTCTCCTTTATTCGCCTTGTGACAATCAACACACCCTACCCCTTTCTGAGCGTGACGTGACCGTTCCCATTCCATTACCAGAGCTGGTGCTAGATTTTTATGACATTCGGCGCACATTTGATTCACCGCCGTTATTGTTGGACCCGGCTTTGCATCTGTCTGGTATTGTTTTTCCCCTTCTTGCAACTCATGAGCTTGTGTATCCATGGAGCACAAAAATAACACTCCAACAGAAACAAACAGATAAAAAAAATTGAGTACATGTGTTTTATTGCACATATTTTTAATTCTCCTTTTTGAAAAAAATCTCATTTCTTTTTATTCATGGAAGAACAATTTTTAAGCGCCATAAATTCTGGTCCGGTATTTTTCGGAGTATTTTCTCCTTACGGGGAGGGCGAATGCCGGATTTCCTTATGGTGGGTCAAAGCAAGATCATAAGCGCGTCCAATGTCAGTGGTGCGCAATAAACCAACTAAACGAAGCGGGTTATTGCGGGATACAACGGGTAATTGGCCGATGTCTCGCATGCCGATACGCTGCAATGCTGTCCCTAACGTCTCATCAGGATATGCCAGAAGCAACTCCCGCGTGCAGGTTTTTCCGGCTGTATGGACATCGTTATTCTCATCATTGTTGACACGATCAATGTCCTGTGCGGTAAGAATACCGATTAACTCACCTGATTCATTTACTACGGGTAAACCGCGATATCGATATCGTTCCTGTATGAATAAATCTGCTGCTGTCATTAAAGAATCGGATTCCTGCAAGGTAATAACATCGGTAACCATAGCTTCGCCTACCGTAATTGTCTCCAGGACGTCAACATCCCGTCCCTGCTTCAGACGGATACCTCTCCGTGTTAATCCCAGGGTATAAACCGAGTCATGTTGTAAATGCCATGACAGGAATAAACTGGCATTTACCGCAAACATCAGTGGAAGGATAATTCGGTAGTCATGTGTCATTTCAAAGAGCAGGATAAAAGAAGTTATTGGCGCATGGATTGTTCCTGCCAGAACGGCAGCCATCCCCACCATTGCAAAGGCAGATGGGGAAATATTGAGAAACGGAAAAAATTGATGAATAACAAGGCCGTATGCACTGCCAAGCGCGGCACCGGAAAAAAGAGCGGGCGCAAACACTCCGCCGTATAAGCCGCTGCCGATGCATACAGGAGTGAGTGCGAGTTTTGCAAAGGTCAGAAAAAGCAGCAGCGAAATTGAAAATGATTTTCCGTTCAAAATATCTTCAATAGTTGTGTAGCCTGTGCCAAGGATTTGCGGTAAAAAAAAACCGATTATTCCAACTGCAAGACCGGCGACTGCAGGTTTGAGCCAGCGTGAGATACGCCACGCATTAAAAATGTTCCGCGTAAAATGATGTAAATGAATATAGAATGCCGCACAAGGTCCGGCCAGTATGCCTAACCCCAAATAAAATGGTAGCTCATATATTGAATTTAATGTATACGCAGGAACTTGGAATGCAGGCTGATTACCTGCCAGAGCCTGTGTAATCGCAGAGGATACCACTGATGCCAGGGCGACAATACCAAATGCCTTGACATGTAGTTCGAAGATGATGATTTCCAGTGCAAAAAATACACCGGTAATAGGTGCATTGAAACAGGCAGCAACACCCGCTGCTATACCTGCCGCAACAAGTGACCGAATCCGTCTATCAGAAAAATGTAACAATTGCCCGTACATTGAACCTAAAGATGCCCCGATTTGCACAGAGGGATCCGCAGGGCCGACTGATGCGCCGGAGCCGATTGACAGAGCAGCGGCAACTGTTTTAACCGGCATTTTCCTGTACTCCAGGCGACCTCCATGTAATGCGACTGCTTCCATAATACCTGCTATTCCCGGAAATCGTTCTTTGCCGATAATGAACTGAGAGATTAATCCCACAATGATACCGCCAATAACAGGCACAAGAATGACCGTCCAGTTCCCTAATTGCCCCAGGAATATTCCTATCTTGTCGAATCCGAACCAATGTGACATATTGTCGAACATTTTCAGGATAACCGTTTTGTGTTGCAAGAGACCAAAATGGCCCCCCAATCCATCAAACACCGTACTAAATGTCACATAAAACATCTGTTTGAAAAGCCATACACCTGTTGCGCTGGTAACACCAATAAGTACTGCTATTCCGGCAAGGGTAACAGATTCTGAAAATGGTTGACGATTGATTCTGAACATAATTTTCCGTGAAAAAAAATAGACCTGAAGATACGGTTGTTTTCAAAAATTAGCTCAATATCCAGGTAAGAAAGTCATTTACCTCTCTGCCTCATGTTAGGACTGCTAAAAACAAGAGAAAATCCATGATAAACAGGGAGCATTCCTTTTTTTGTAACCGTTCAGGTCTGAGGTATAGTGGTGAACGAAACAACCCTGACAGAGTTCCAAACCCTGTCAGGGTTAACACTTCCTTCCCTTTCTTTCGGTCCCGGGATTTATTTCATTTCTTTCTGATAATTTCGGCCCAGTCTAACAAAGGCACATCGAACATTCTTGCAACAGAAAGGTTTTTGCTTAAATTGTCAATTATTTTTTTGTCCAATTTTTCAGAAAGTATGGATAAACCTTCACAGTTTGAGACGTGGATTAAAAGTATCCTTGCCAACGTAGCTAATTGATTTATTTCTTCGCTTGTAAGGCAATCTTTCTTTAATAACCCGGAACAGGAACGTGCTGTAGTGATGACACCTTCATTTTCCTTGAGTAGCTGGTCAACATATTCTCCCAAAAACACTCGGAGAGCAGGATAAAGTGTCTCTTCTTCATAACGGAAATGCGGGCCAACAAGCGCATTTATTCGATCATGTATCTTTCTTGCTGATACTACATCCTTTGATTGTAATGCGTCAATCAACTTAAACAGTTTGTCTCTTAACTTTCTGTGATCTTCCCTGGATTCTACGATGGGATCTAACTTTACCATTTTATTCACCTTTCTTTTCGCAATTCTTTTTCTGTTCACTATCAAACTGGTAATCGATAAATGTAACTTTTCCTTCCAGTACACATCCTCTCTGTGAAGGCTGGCATAATTTCTTTAATCTGACACATTCATCATTTTTTTGATGCGGGCAAATCCAGCTCATTTCGTTTCCAATACCTCCAAAAGCGCCTGTGCGTTGTTTCTTTCTTCATCTTTGGCCGCATACAATAACGTAACTTTTTTCCCTTTTTCTAAATCCGTCAATTGTTTTAATAATTCTTTTTTCCCTTTCAATTCTTCGTAATAACGGTTTTTAAACTCCTGCCATCGTTCTTCTTTATGAGCGAACCACTTCCTGAGGGCATCGCTGGGGGCGACCTCTTTCATCCAATAATCGATCCTGGCTTCTTCTTTTTTAAGGCCGCGCGGCCACAGACGATCAACTAAAACCCTTATGCCATCGTTTTTATCCGGTGCTTCATATACCCGTTTTGTTACGAACATGTGAGAATTATCCTTCTTTTGTCCAAATTTATTTTCGTAATAGTTTTTATAACACAAATATAACCTTTATTTGTTCCCGTTTCTACCACAACAACGGAATGCCCTAAAAAAATATGCCGTTGCATTAACAAAGCCAGGGTTGGGAGGATATGGAGAAAGGTTTAAATATACAACACATTTTAAATATGGAAGGGATTAATGAGATGGTTTTGTGTAGAAAAGGGAAACGGTCTGAATCACATGAGGTTATTTGCAGTGGTGGCAGGAGTTTCCTCCTGCCACCATATCCACCTGATATGCGTTAGGGTTGCCGTGTAGAGACGCATTGCAGTGCGTCTCTACACCTGACAGCACGGGGAGTTTAGATTTTTCAAACGGCTAAATTGATACCATTATTTTGATTTTTTTACACGGACAGGATGTGTTTTTGCCAATTCTGCCGCAATTTTAACCGCTTCAGGAGAACATGCCGGATGTCCCCAGCCGCTTTGGCTTACCCCATTAATTATATCATAAATAATATTATCGTCCTGAGCAGGGCTAACGCCTCCGGGGATATAGTCCAGCATAAGCTTATGCCTGACTTTCCATGCGATATTATGATCCGCACAGGAGCTATCACCGCTTACGCCTAAGGCGCCAATAAGTTCACCTTCATTGTTATAAAGCGCAAGGCCTCCCCCAAAGACGTTTATACCGCCAATTTTACGGCCAACCATAGGATCGTTTTCCGTTCCGTATTTTTGCGGTGAGCCGCGGTATGCGGTTTCAGTATCAACCGGATTGCTGAACTGAAGACCAAACAAACTCCCTCCAGGTTGAACCGCAGAAAAAAGATTTGCGGTCGATAGTGCTAATTCAGGTAAGCTGAACGCATTTGCGGTATTTGCTTTTTGCGCTGAAATTACCCTGCTTCCCGGCCATTGATCACCTCTCTGATTTCCGGAAAACGCTACCGCTTTCACAATACCATCCCGATCGACAACAGTTGCCCACATATTAAAACCAAAACCGCCGTTATCTTCTTGTACCACTGCCGATAAAGCAGCTTTTAACTCCGAATGAGCAGGCAGCCCATTGGCGACAGATAAAGAAGAAATCAAACCGTTGAAAGACAAGGTAACAAAAAAAGCGAAAAAAAGTATCTTACGAATGCTCACGATAATAACCTCCGATAAAAAAGTTTTTACATTTCGTGTTCAAACAACCCAAGCACCTTTTGAAATGTTTGCAAAAAACCCCATACGATAGGAATACCTACGAACCCCCAGAGCAAAATCAATTTAACATTGTCCTTAATAAAGAAAATTTGTCTGACATGCTTCTCCTGCCGATGCAAAGCAAAAAAAGAAGCCAACAAAGACAAAATATTCTTAATATCAATCCAACATTTATAAAACATTTTCTTTCCTGTTGTATAATTACATTATTTCTTTCCACCCGGCATATAATGATGCTTTTTGTGAACAGGTTTGATACACAAATTACATACCAAGCCGCACAGCAGCAAACCGGCCATAATGAACATTGTAATAGTATACGCACTTGCCTTTGGCACACCATGGTCGATTTGATATTGACGAATATAGTTTACCAGAACCGGTCCGAGAATCCCGGCAACCGACCATGCTGTTAATAAACGCCCATGAATTGCCCCTACGTGCATGACGCCAAAAATATCTTTCAAATACGCCGGAATAGTTGCAAACCCTCCGCCATACATACTCATAATAATTGTATACGAGACGACAAATAATACAACACTGTATATCCAGCCGGTAAAAGATATAAAACTGTAAAGCAAAATTCCCAAAATAAAATAAATCGAATAGATAGCCTTTCTGCCTAAGTAATCAGAGGCGCTTGACCAGAAAAAACGCCCGAGCATATTCGCGGCACTCAACAATCCGACAAATCCGGAGGCTGCAAGAGGTGTGATGTTGCCATGGAACATTTCCTGGCACATTACCGAAGCCTGCCCCAATACACCAATCCCTGCAGTCACATTAAAACATAGACCCCCCCACAGCAAGTAAAACTGAGGTGTCTTAATTGCCTGGTCAGCGTGAACATCTTTGTCAGTAACCAGTTTCTTCTGTTTTGAGGGTGGCGTATAACCGGCAGGCATCCATCCTTCCGGAGGAATGCGTACATTAAAGGCGCCTGCCAGCATAAAACAGAAATACATTGCCCCCATCGCCAGGAATGTCATTTCTACTCCCGTACTTGTTTCAGAGGAAAAATATTTCATAAGCAACACCGCAAGGGGAGAACCTACCATAGCACCGCCGCCAAATCCCATGATCGCCATCCCGGTAGCCATTCCCGGACGATCGGGAAACCATTTTATGAGTGTCGATACAGGAGAAATATACCCCAACCCCAGCCCGATACCTCCGATTACTCCGTAACCAAGATAGAGCAGGATTATGGAATGAACCCACACACCAATGGCCGAAATGAAAAACCCTCCGCTGAAACATACCGCCGAAAAAAACATTGCCTTGCGCGGCCCTGCATCCTCAAGCCAGCGCCCACCAAATGCCGCGGAAATGCCTAAAAAAACGATTGCAATACTGAAAATCCATCCCACAGAGGTCAGTTTCCAGTCTTCATGGGCAGATGCGTGAATGCCAATGATTCTTGTCAATGGCAGGTTAAAAACGCTGAAGGCATATACCTGCCCTATCGCCAAATGAATGCATAGTGCCGCAGGAGGTATCAGCCACCGATTAAATCCGGGCTTTGCAATAATACGTTCTTTGTCCAGAATGTGGAAAAAGCTGTTCCTTTTCATATTTTTAATGGGTGCCATTTTTATGTTTCATAAAAATAGAGATACAATTTTGGAAATAACAATTCTGTTGACGATTTTCCGCAAATATGATATTTTTTTGAGCATGGCCATCATTACTATCCCTAAAATTCTCACAGAAAAACTATCAGAAGAAGGCGCCAATGCGCTTGTCGAAATCCTTGACAAGGTCGAAGACCGAAGCGAGGCACATACACTCCAGGTGGCTGAGGAACGTTTTGAGAAAAAACTCGAACAAACCAAATCAGAGATCAAAGAAGAAATTAGCAAAGTTGATTTGCGTATTGAACAAACGAAGACCGAACTCAGGGAAGAAATTAACAAGGTCGATTTGCGCATTGAACAAACGAAGACTGAACTCGGGGAAGAAATTAACAAGGTCGATTTGCGTATTGAACAAACGAAGACCGAACTCAAGGAAGAAATTAACAAGGTCGATTTGCGTATTGAACAAACGAAGACCGAACTCAAGGAAGAAATTAACAAGGTCGATTTGCGTATTGAACAAACGAAGACCGAACTCAGAGAAGAAATTAACAGGGTCGATAAGCGCATTGAACAAGTCAAATCCGAATTAAAGGAAGAGATTACTAACACCAGAGCAGACCTTATCAAATGGATGTTCATCTTTTGGATCGGACAATTCGCCTCAATTGTTGGCGTCATAACGGCAATCCTGTTCGCCTTTTTCAAACCATAAATCAATGGATACCTCCATACACCCTTGCCCAATAGCCCTACTGCCTTTATTCGGGTTTAAGTAATATTTACTGACTCATCCAGAATATGTCTCATTTTATATAATAAATCGATAGGAGAAACAGGTTTGGGTATAAAATGCAATCCTTTCTCTATTATAATACCATCATTATGCAAAATATCTTCACTGTAGCCACTCATAAAAATAGTATTTATCTTTTTTTCTTTTTTCATGGTTTCATATACTTCTTTGCCATTTTTTTTCGGCATTACTACGTCTATAACAGCAAGATTGATACGCTCTTTATGTTTTCGGTATTGTTTAATGGCATCTTCACCATCCGTTGCAGCAATAACCCCATATCCATACATTTCCAGGTATTTTCCTATTACATTTCGCAGATCATCCTCATCCTCAGCCAGCAATATAATTTCTTTACCGGAAACACTGCCGGCATGTTCTGCCGCTCCCTCCCTTTCTTCCTTCTTTACCACAACTTTTCTTTTGTTTTTAAAGAGGGGAAGATATATGGAGAAGGTTGCGCCTTTTCCCGGTTCGCTTGAACATGTCACAAAACCACCGTGCTGTTCGACCATGCCATGTACCATGGAAAGGCCAAGCCCCGTACCTTTTCCTACCACTTTCGTAGTGAAAAAAGGTTCAAAAATCCGATCTTTGATTTTTTCTTCAATTCCTGTTCCTGTATCGGAAACAGAAACCACAATATATTCACCTGATTGTTTATTGAGACCCTGTTTTTTCATAAAAGCGCAATCCAATTCAGTCCTCTCACTTTTAATGTGTAATGCTCCGCCTTCGGGCATTGCATCTAAAGCATTCGAATAAAGGTTCATTAAAACCTGCTCAATTTGCGCGCGATCTGCCAATGCATAACAATTTTTCCCGTCTGTTGATATTTCAACGTGTATGTTTTCACGAACCATTCCGGTTAAAATATTTTCCGTATCATTAACTATATTGCTCAAATCTGTTTCCTGCAGGTTAATTGTCTGCTTTCTGCTAAAGGCAAGCAGACTTTGTGTTAAATCAGCGGCCTTGTCCAATGATAAAAGTATGTTTTGTATGTATACATGGCATTGGGTATTTTCCTCTATATCCATTTTTAATAAATTTGCGTACCCCATAATTGCCATGAGGAGGTTATTAAAATTATGAGCAACTCCGCTGGTAAGTTTTCCAACAGTTTCCAGCCTCTGCGAATGGATAAGCTGTTCTTTCAGCTTTTCCTTCTCTTCTTCAGTCCGTTTGCTTTTTGTAATATCATCTGCAATGGCAACGTGAAAATTCGGCAGTTCTCCCTTTTTCCACATGGGAGACACCGTAAGATTCACCCAAACAATCTTGCCATCTTTATGCAAATATCGCTTATCTATTGAAAATTCACTTATTTCGCCTTTTTTTAATTTTTCCATATTTTCCAGATCTTCCTGCAGATCGTCCGGATGGGTAATGTCCTGAAACGTTGAGGAAAGCATTTCTTTTTCCGAAAAACCCGTGATATTACAATATTTCTTATTTACTTTCAGGAATTTAGTGGTATTTGTGTCCATAAGGGCAACACCAACAGCTGCCTGATCAAATATTGCACGGAAACGTTCTTCGCTTTCGGATAAGGCGCGGTTCTTTTCCTGGATATCCTGAGCCATATTATTAAAACTTCGGGCAAGACTGCCGATTTCATCATTACGTTTTATTGAAACCCTTTGTGAAAGTTTGCCTGAAGCAAACGCCTCCGTTGTCATCTTTAATGTATTAATAGGGTGGGAAACCGATACCGCAAAAAATACCCCGAAGATAATAGCTGATACCCCGCTGGCAGCACCCGTTACGAGCGCAATTACTTTTAAAGAGCCCAAAGGAGCAAGCAGTTCTGCCTTATCGATTTCAGACAATAATATCCAGTCGTATTCTTTTATATATCTGCTTGCTCCGACTACCGGCACACCCCGGTAATCAAGGTACACACCCGTAATTTCCCTGCCTTTTTCAAGTATTTCGCGTACCGGTTCGGTATCTACTACCTGTTTCATCGAAGTGTTGTCAAGAAACCGGGATTCAGTAACCATAACCTTGTCATTATTTACCAGATAGACTTCCCCTGTTTTTCCAAGCCATTCGTAATCGGTTGTGACGGTATTTAATATTGCTGTATCATAGTAATTAATTATCAAGCCGATTATTTCCTGGTTTTTCGAACGCCGGGATGTTAAAGGTGCAGATATAGAAAGGGTTTTTTTATTGCTGTATGGAGATGAACGTAACAGGCTGGCATACGCATTTCCGGGAAAAAGTTTTATCCCTTCTGAAAAAATTTCCTGCCCGGAGATATCCTTGCCAATCCATTCTTTGTATGTAGAAGCAATAACCTTACCTTTTGCAGTTACAACAGATATTCCATCGATATGCGAATCCAATGGTTTTTTATTGTTTATAAGGTGCCTTGTTAACGTTTTTACGAGTAAATCATGGGAGGATATTCCACGGTTTATTTTTTCGAGACGGTCTCTTATAAACCCGTCGGAGCTGAAATCAATTGTCCGCCCTTTTTTTGCTTCCATAAGAGAGAGGAGATGAATCTTTTTTGATTGGGCAATAGCGGACAGTTCATTTATTTGATGGACATGAAGTTTTTCTTTTGCGGTTAAATAATATATTATTGAAATTATGCAAATGGGAACGAGTGATATACAAAGTCCAAATGCTAATAATTTCCCTTTAATTTTATTAAAAATTATCATTCTTTTATCGGAAAAGACATTTTCGTGCTGTCAGGAGTTTCCTCCTGACAGCAACCCCCGGAGACGTGTCGCTATACTTCACTACACAAGAAAGTGGCAGGAGGTAACTCCTGCCACCACTTCCACAATCACATTAATCATACAGGGATAACAAAAATACTGTAATTTGGGTAATCATCATACATAAATTTCTTTTCAAAAACACGTATTTTTTTGTATCTATTCAGCGTGTTAATACACACCCCGTCAGCTACGCTGCCACCCCTCTTTCTAGCTTATCATGTCCCACAAGTCCCCACAGGACACCGAGGGTAAAAATCATAAGTGTTAATATTACCAGTACTTATAAAATTAACCAAATTTGCTAAATTTGCAAATACACATTTTCTTAAGTATCGACAAAATAAACTGTTAGAACATCACCCTCGGTGTCCGGTAAGCCAGTTGTGGGACACGATAAGTCTTTTTAGAGGGGAAGATGGGAAGTAGAGACGCGATGCATTGTATCTCTACAAGAGGGGATTTAGGGGTGTGTTATAAATTACGCTGAACAGTTACGGTTTTTCTGTAAAAAGTTTTTAATAAATCTTAATATTTATGGTATAAATGCCATAGTGCATAGGATCAGTATCAATTGCATTCTTACCATAAACCCGGGAAATTATTAAAGGCAAAAAAGCCTTATAATTGATAATACAGTCAAACAAAATCAGATTTTCGAAATATTATTGTGCTGTCAGGAGTTTCCTCCTGACAGCAATCCACGCCGTATCAAGGCGGCAGGAGGTAACTCCTGCCCCCACTGTTCATAAATTTTCGAAAACATGATTTGTTTGACTATACAAGCATATGCTGCAAGATTAATGTAATATTTTTTCAACCGTAACGAAAGATTTTTTTGTTATGTGAAATATTTTTAAGGAAATGATAGATGAAAATTGCCGCAATTAATCCATACACGGAAGAAACTATTGAAGAGTATGAATTGCTTACGGAGGAGCAGATTAACGAAGAAATAATGAAATCCCGCGAAGCCTTCCTGAAATGGCGTCATGTTGAAATATCAGAGAGAGTAAAACTTGTTCGCAATCTAGCGGTAGAATTACGGAAGGGACAAAAAGAATACGCTGTTATCATCACAAAAGAGATGGGAAAATCCATCAATGAATCTCTGGCAGAGGTGGAAAAGTGTGCGCGGCTGTGTGAGTATTACGCAGAAAATGCTGAAACGTTTTTACAGACAGAATACATTCAAACCGGAGAGAAACAGTGTTATGTATCTTTTGAACCATTAGGAATTGTGTTTGCGATAATGCCGTGGAATTTTCCTTTCTGGCAGGTATTTCGCTGTGCTGTCCCTGCAATCGTTGCCGGAAATTCCTGTGTATTGAAACATGCTTCCAACGTCCCGGGGTCTGCCCTTGCAATAGAGCGCATTTTCATAAATGCAAGGTTTCCTCAAAATGTGTTTAAAACATTATTGATCGACTCAAGATCGGCAATGCATCTTGTCGATAAAGATAAAGTAGACGCAATCTCCCTTACCGGCAGCAATAAAGCCGGGGAACAAATCGGAGAAATTGCAGGAAAAAGGATTAAACCCATCGTCCTTGAACTCGGCGGATCCGATCCGTTTATCGTACTGGATGATGCGGATATTGATAAAGCAGCAAAGACCGCGGTAAAGGCGCGAATGCTGAATGCAGGCCAAAGTTGTGTCGCTGCAAAACGATTTATCGTCATAGATACCATTGCCGGGCAGTTTATCAGCAGATTTGCGGAACATTTTCAGTCTTTAAAAATGGGGGACCCATTGGATGAGAATACAACGGTATGTCCTCTCGCACGAAGGGATTTCGTGGAAGAATTGGAAAGCCAGTTAAAAGACGCGAAGCAAAAAGGCGGAAATATTATTTTTCTGGATACACCAAAACCAAAAAAAGGGTTCTTTTTTATGCCATGCATAGTGACCAATGCAACACGTGGAATGAGAATTGTCAGAGAAGAGGTATTCGGGCCAATTGCACCTGTTATAAAAGTAGCGAATGAAGAAGAAGCTATTCAGGTTGCAAATGATACGGAATATGGATTGGGTTCATGCATCTGGAGCAAAGACATTGATAAAGCCCAAAGACTTGCCACACGCATACAATCGGGCATTGTAGCAATAAACGACATGGTAAAATCAGACCCGCGGATGCCCTTTGGCGGCATAAAAAAATCCGGCGTCGGAAGGGAACTATCCCATTATGGCATTAAAGAATTTGTCAATGTAAAAACAGTGGTGGTAAAAAATTAAAATGAAGGCATCTGATTTATTCGTACGCCAGTTACTGGAAGAAGGGGTTGAATATATCTTTGGTTTGCCGGGGGAAGAAAATCTCGATTTCCTTGATTCCATCCGTAAGGCAAAGATAAAACTTTTAATCACACGGCACGAGCAGGCGGCGGCTTTTATGGCGGCAACATATGGAAGACTTACCGGAAAGGCAGGAGTCTGCTTTTCTACCCTTGGCCCTGGCGCAACAAATCTGGTTACCGGAATCGCCCATGCCCAGTTAATCGGCGCTCCATTAATCGCTATTACGGGGCAGAAGGCGCTGATTGGCAACTGGCAGGCGAAATTTCAATCGGTTGATACCGTTAACCTGATGAAACCGATTACAAAATATAGTGTATCACTCATCGACCCAAACACCATTCCAACAATCGTAAGAGATTCGTTTAAGATTGCCGAAGAAGAACGGCCTGGCGCTGTTCATTTAGAATTTCCAGAAGACGTGGCGTCTTCCAGGGCGAACGCCTCACTTCAGAAAAGAGGATTTATCCGAAGACCGTCCCCCGACCACCGCGCAATTGACGAAGCCGCCGAACTTATTAACAAGGCAAAATATCCTCTAATCATCATTTCTTCCGGCGCAAACAGAAAACGAATTACGAAACACCTTCTTGACTTTATAAACAAAACGAATATTTATGTAGTGCATACGCAAATGGGGAAAGGGGTTATCGGGGACGACTGTCCATACAGTTTATTTGCCACAGGAATACATAAAAGGGACTATGTCAATTGCGGCATCGACCTTGCAGATCTGATTATTACCATTGGATATAATACGGTTGAATATCCCCCTTTTGTGTGGAATAAAGACCTCAATAAAAAAATAGTAAACATCGACTTCGTTGATTCCCAAACGGATATATATTTTAATCCGGATATCGAAGTGATCGGAGACATTTCCCATTCATTAAGGAGATTGGCGGTAAAGGTAGAGAAAAAAAACACTCCTGAATTCGAAAAACTTCGCAATTTTCTGGAAAGAAAACTGGAGGCAAAAGAAGAGGGAAAATACCCCCTTACTCCAATAGAAATCGTATACCATGTACGAAAAACCCTCGGCAAAGAAGATATTGTTACGCTGGACAATGGCATTTATAAACTCTGGTTTTCGAGACTATACCGAACATACGCACCAAACACTCTTCTCCTTGACAATGCGCTTGCTACTATGGGTGCAGGACTTTCTTCTGCGCTCACTGTGAAATTGCTCAACCCGGAGAGAAAAGTTCTGGCGGTTGTCGGCGACGGAGGGTTTATGATGAATTCTCAGGAACTTGAAACGGCCATGAGGTACAAAATACCTGTTGTTGTGCTTATCGTAAACGATAATGCCTTTGGCTTTATAAAGTGGAAACAGAGGAATATGAAATTCAGGGAATTTGCCCTGGATTACGGCAACCCCGACTTTGTGAAATATGCAGAAAGTTACGGTGCAACGGGTATTAAAGTAAATAAGGGTGATAATCTTTCTGATATTTTGAACCATGCATTTTCCCTTAACAAAGTTGCGGTTATTGAATGCCCCGTTGACTATTCCGTAAATTACGATGTATTTTCTCAGGAACTTCAAAATTATGTATGTGAATTGTTGTGATGCAAAGCCAGCTCCCATAGGCTAAAGCCGATAGTTTGATAGTGGTGCATTCCCTACAAGATTTTTCAGAAGACTAAATTATTAGTGCGCCAGGGCATTAAAGTGATTATTTTCCTAAAAGTTCAATAGAACAATGCATTTGTTCCTGCTCTCCTGCTACAATAAAATCTGGTGTGATGCCTGACTCTTTAACCATAGTCCCGTCAGCCATGCAGCAGGTTCCTATGGTGAGAAATAGGGTGTGCTCGTGGTCTAAGGGAAAGGGTTTTTGTATCGTACCTTTCCCATAACTGTTGGCGCCTGCGAGTATGGCCTTTTTGTAATAACGTAGTCCTGCTGCGAATATCTCAGCACTGCTTGCCGTGTTGTTGATATTCAAAAACAGGGTATTTACTTTATCAAACTTCTGGACATAGAATGTCTACGTAATACCCAAAAGGTCGTTGGGTTTTTGCCTTTTAAAACCCAACCTAATTTATACTGCTATGATTGTTTGTATATGTATTCCCTTGTCAACTTTAAATCACAAAAAAGAAGAGACTTCTATGGAAAGATAGAAGTCTCTTCTTTCAAATTACCAGATTAAGATATTGGATTCTTATTCTGCAAGAGATACACTTACCTTTGGGCTGTTTACCCCTTTTATCTTAAACTTGATGGCTGCGGTTCCATTCTTTTTCTTTGCGGTGATAGTAAATGTTGCCTGACCGTTTGAATCGGTCTTTTCACTGGAAGGCGTTACCTTAATCTTCTTCTTGCTCTTGCTGGAAAGCTTCCTCTTGACCTTTACGCCTTCGGCAGGACAACCATCATTATCGGTTACTGTAATGGTAACGTATTCACTATCACCCTTGGCCAACGTTAACTCAACCTGATCTGCCGAAGCAGTTGCAGCATCCGCTGGGTCCGGACATGCCTCTTCAATCAAAGTCACAGCCTTCATTGTTATGGGCGCCGTTACTGTTACATCAACTGTCTCAGATTCATAACCATCAGCGCTTACGGTAACCGTGTAACTGCCCACGGCCAGGATAAACGCTGCTGCTCCTCCCGAATCAATTGTTCCTGATTCACCATCCACTGTTACATCAGCGTTTTCAATTGCAACGCCATTGCCATCCAAAACCGAAACGACAAGCGTTGCAGTTAAAGCAGCAGGTGATGCTGTTGGCGAAGGCGCAGGAATTGTTGACGTTGGTGTTGATGTTGTCTCTTCCGCCAACTCAAAGTTTAGAATTTCCGTTTCACCACCCGCCACAGTCACATCTGTTACTGTTTCTGAAGTATAACCTGTAGCAGAAGCAGTAATAGTATAACTTCCTTCAGGCATATCATTAATTTTATAGAATCTAGATGCGTCTGTCATGGTGGTATAAGCGTCCATATCAATTGATATCAATGCCCCATCAATTCCTGTTCCTGTATTCTCGTGCATAACAAATCCTGTTATCGAACAAGTTGAAACAGGAGATATTGTTGCTGCCGGTGTTATACCTGGCGTTGCCGTGGCTGTTGGGGTAGCAGCCGAAGTTGCGCTTACTGTCACTGTCGGTGTAGACGTTGGTGTTGGTAATGCCTCTTCATCAACCGCGGCAGTATCAGATACTACGGAAATACCACCGTCCACGTCCGGATTGTCCGTGTGTGTTGCTGCCACCGTATCGCCAACTGTTGCTTTAATGCGGGTGTTTGACAGTGTATCACCGGCGCTCACTTCAATTGTACCAATGAAAGAACCGGTATCATTGCCTGTTTCTTTTAAAGACAAGGTCGTACCAGACGAATCAGTTGTTGATGTAATATTCACAGCTACATAATTCTCGGAATGTATAGAAGTGTTCTTCTCCGGGTCATACAATGACACGGTCGTATTTCCTTCAATGGCAATGGAATCATCAACAATATCAATAATCGCACCGAAATTTTTCGTACTTACCTGTGCCGTAATGTCTTCAGCAGGCGATACATCTTGATACGTTACTGTTATTAAACCATTTGCCACTGCCCGTATGGTAGGCGCATTCCCTGCGCTTGAATTAGCTCCCGTAGTGAATGTGCCTTGAAATGTGCCGGAATTTGTTGCCGTCTCTGTCATGAGGGCATTATGGCCGGAACCTCCTGTATTATCAGACGAGGATATTATTCTGACGCTGGAGGTATCCAAACTGCTGCTTGTTACATTCAAATCACTATCAATAACTGTTACGACAATAGTATCGCCGCTTAGAAATGCTGTCTCTTTACTCAGAACAAGACTGGTGAGCGGTACTTCTATGGTAATCGGGTCGCTAGCCAGATAATTACCTGAGTTGTCTGCGGCATTTTCGTTTGGTGAATCATTATAAAATACATAAACAGAATCACCATTTGTTACCTTTAAAATATCGCTGCTATTTGTGGTGCTTGTTCCGCTTGACAGTTTAAATGAGCCTTTAAATGTACCCGTGCTTTTATCTGTTTCTGTTAGCGTAAAATCGATGGTATTACCTTCGGATCCCAGACTGGCTGATGAATTTGGCATAGAGTTCAGTGTGCTTGCATATACAATTTTTGCCGTACCTCCGCTAAGACTGGTTGACAGACCTGAGGGTGTTCCCAAACCGTTTTCATTTGAAAGTGTTATTGCGGCAATGCCGCTTGAAGTAGAATCGGCCTCATACGTGTTTTGTTGGCTATAACCCGACGTGTTGAGGTCCTGATCTACCAGGGTAACGGTAACCCATGTGTTTGGTCCGGTGGTTCCCGTTATGTCTGTTGAAAGCACCCCGGTGTTTGTAGTAAATGCAACATCAGATGTTGTAACGGCAAGCGTGTCACCCCCAAGGTAAGCATTATCATCCCCTGTTGCATCGTTATAACGAATGCGATACGTTGCGCCGTAGTATCCTCCGATTGTGGCAGATCGGTCGTTTCCTATGAGCTGAACCCACGTTTTATCCGGGTCGTACGCAGAAGAACATGAGAGTTTTGAGACCGATAAGGTTGTCGCACCGGGGCTTGCTACTTCAACAAACTCCTGGGTAGTTCCATCAAACACCCTGACTACTGAACCCGTCCCTATTAATATAGATACATCCCCTGACAGATTTCCATCGGGGAAAAATAACGTAGAAGTGCCGGTAAAATCACTGATAACATTTGTTACCGAAAGAGACGTATTGGTCGTTAACCGTATCGTTTTATAGTTAAAGCCAACGTATGTAGTAAATGTGCTTGAATTGACAGACGTTTCGGTGATAGGAACAGAGATCCAATGCGTGCCGTCAGGTGATATTTCTACCGAATTATCCAGCCCATCCAGGGTTGCGATAAAAGATGCCGTTGTTGCTGTAGTAAGAAAATCGTCTGCATCAGACGAGGAACCATTTACAAGCGGGACAGTACTTATCGTTTGCGTATCCAGGCTAAAGGTGATGCTGCCAGAAGAAAGAGGGTTACCGAATGTATCTGCTAGCGAAGTCGGTACCATCCATACATAGGTGTTATCAGTGTTTGAAATTCTGATAGATTGTGTGCCCACAGAAAAACCATCCTGATGAGATACGCTGACTTTCTTGTATGAAGAAGAATAATTTGTTATCGTTAAATGATCTCCCCTCCTGTTGGTGGTTGTACCGCTCCATAAAACGGTTTCCTTGCTGGAAGTGCTCGTATTCAAATTATTGTCTACAACAGTGATTTTGAGGGAATCATTAATATCCGCAGAGGTACTGCCTGCCTCTAATGTTCCTGTTACACCGGAGAGGCCATATGCGGCAGTTGCTGTAACTGTACCGGATGTCCCGCTGGTGGTAAATTCATCCAGATAAGATACCTTCAATGTATCCCCTTCCCGCGCACCTACCAGTTGAAAGGAATCAAGACTTACCGTAATAGACCCGCCGTTCCCATTGGTAAATATTTCCCCTTCAGTAAGGCCATTCGCAACAGTATCTGTCCCTTTAAATGCACTGATTGCGACTAAACAATAGTTATTTCCATCGATTAATTTTATCAGGCTATTGTTTATGGTAACACTCGAATCGTCAAATGCGCAGGTATTCGTTCCCACTGCTACCGCCCTGCTTATACTCAGGCTTGATGTGCCGTAATTCGTGCCAAAAGTAGTTGTTACGCCGGTATCCTGCTTATATGCAAACGAGGCAGTTCCCACGCCTGACGCAACAGTTGCCGTACCGCTGTATACAAGCCCCAGGCTGCCGGATGCGTTCACCTCTATTATCTGAAACGTGACGCCGGGGCCATTAACCAGATCACCCAGGGTTACCTCGTCACCAGTGTAACTGGATGTTGAGCTTGACCCTGCAAGCACATTAGTTTTCAAATCGGATGAATTCACGGTAGTGCTTGTACCGAAGACCTTCCCGCTTGCGGCGAAAATGCCGGTATTATTTCCTGTTTCTATCAGCATAATATTTCTGGATACGAGCGAGACGCCATTTGTAAGCGTTGTGCCTGTCGTTTGATCAATAACTTCGATTTGTACCCTTGAAGATGCTGTTCCGGGAAAACCTGATAATGATGCAGAGTTATCCGCAAATCCGATTACATCTTTTGTAGCAGGATTCAGATTTTCATCCTGATCCGTAAGACTTATGATAACATTGGAAGCTGACAGAGAATTTGTTGTAACCGGGCTTACGGAACCTGGTTGAAAGCTGAAGGAACCGCTGTTAAAGCTGACAGGTGCTGTATCCAGTGTAGAGCCACCATAGAGAAGCTCTAACGTAGTCCCGGATGTTATAGTAATATCTCCATCGGCGCCCAAAGTAGCATCACCGCCTATATTGGCAGATAGTTCCTTTAAATTTAACCCCACAACACCGGCGCCAAGCGTCGGGTAATTGTGACTGCCGGTATGATAATCCTCACCATACCCTGAGCTTGCGCCAATCGGAAATAGCGTGGGTGTGTGGAGCCGGTACTCGTAAAGACACTGGTGGTGCCGCCTGTTTCCTTTAATATAAAGGTTGACTCATAGGAACCTGCCTTAATCGTTACCGTTACAGTGTCCTGGTTTGAGGTTGTGTTTCCAGCAGAATCGGTTACAGAAATCCAGGCCCGGTCATAATCCTGGGAATCATTCATGGATGGTAAATATTGTTGTCTGTCAAAGCTTCCTGTCGCTCCAAAAGCACCAGGAATAATGCCTATAGACACTAAAAATAAACCGGCGACGAAAACGGCAATTTTTTTTGCGCCTTTTATTCGATTTTCCATATACACTAATACTCCTTTTTAAACTGTCAACATTTAACGTAATTTCTGAAAATTTATATTCACGTAAAATAAAAAAAGCCCGTTTCTTCTCAAAAGAAGAAGCGGGCTTCCAGGGTATAATACACCATCGCTTTCACCTCCTTTAACTCGAAGAAGTTTGAAGAAAAAACACTACAGGCAGGTCTTCTGACTCACGGGTCATCCTACTGGCTGCACCTTCCCGGAAATTCATTTAAACCGTTTAAATGAATCTCCAGTGGTATTTGCAACGTTCGTCACCGAATACAGCGGCGGTACCGTTCCCTTTTTCCCGTTAAAATAAGGAAATGGGATTCCCTTTTTTCCCCGAAATGGTATCGGGGGTACCTGTATGTATTAAATTTTGATCATGCTATTTTTACATTTTTATCTCCGTAAAATTTGACGTAATTTCAATGCTTAGACGGAGTTCATACTGTGCCTGCGAATGTGCTCAGTATGACATTTCAAATTATTATAAAGTTACTAATTTCCCGGCACATAGATTACCCTTCCGTCTCTTAGTTTGTAAGCTGTTCCCAAGCGGGTGCCTTCTCCCTGCAACTTCCTGTCGGTAACCTTTTCCACCTTTATTTGCTTCCCTTTTTTTGTAACGACCTCCATGGGAGCATTTTCTTTTTTCCTGACCATTGTAATTTCCGTCTCAGGGGAAAGAAAATCGAGCAGGCTGAATGCGCTTATAAGCGCACCGATGAGACCTACAATAAAGACTAATCCAACATCAAATAAATTGGCGACGCCGGACATGGGATCTTCCTTGTGCAGGTCAATGTCTTTACCGAGTACTCGTCGTCTTTTTTTCAAATATCTCATATTGCATGATTCCTTCCGTAAAATATTCCAGGTTTCTGATATCTTCATTCACCCATCTGTTCTTTAAGAGAGAAAGCACATAGGCAACAATCCCTATTGCCAGTCCGACAACGGTAGTGGTAAAAGCGATAATGAGATTGCTTGATAACTTTTCCAGATCACCCTGTGCCAGCGCTGACAATGCAGGGCCCATGGGGATGATTGTCCCCATCAAACCAAGGGTGGGGCCCACTCTGATTAAGAGCCGAAGTTTATCCACTTCCTTTGTCATTTTTTGTTCCGTATCCTGTAATACGTATTCAATATCCATTTCACTGCCGCCATTCTCTTTTTTCAATTCAGCAGAGAGCTTGTTCATATATTCCCTGAAATACATGGGCATTTTCAGCATTTCCGGCATGTGTGGATCATTTTGCTGCTGCATATTTTCCAAGGGCTTCAGCACAAATGCATCAATACGCTCTTTTACACCTTGTTTGCCGGGCTGCTTTTTCCGTTCGTATATTTCGAAAATAAAGCCGCCAAGGGTTATGATTAACCAGACAAAAAGTCCAAGCAGGCAGATCATGACCGGGTAGAGCATGACCGACGAAAAGATTAAAAAAATATCTTGTAAAAAGTTTATCATGTCTTATCTCATTCCTCCTGATTTTCTATTTTAAACCTGAATACGATTTCTTTTGTCCCGTTTACTTTTACTCCGAATCTTTCAGCAGGAGTAAATTTTGCTTTTTTTAAAGATTCTATAGCTGACTCGTCCAGCTTTGAACATCCGGCTGTTTTTACAATTTGTATATCAGTGCATTTTCCTTCTTTGCTGATAACTGCCCTGAGGACACACACACCCTCACAGCCTTTTTTTCTGCAACTGTTCGGATATCTTGGCTTTTTAACATCCATAATGCCTGGGTTCTGTATTCCTTTTGTCAGCATGTCAGCAATTATTTCTTTTGATGGAACTGCATCTTCTTTTGCCTGTGCTGCGGGATCAGGTATTGTTTTCTTTCTGGCAACAGCATCGTTAGTGATTTTATTTTCATCCGGCTGCTTAGGCACCTCCCTGCTCTTCTTCTGGTCTGTCTTTGTTGTATTTTGCGGTACATCCTGAGCAGGTTCATTCCGTTCGGCAATAGCATGGTCTTTTGTCAGCATATCTTCTTTCACTACCGGATGCTCCGATATACCGGTTTCTTCTGTTTTTACTGCCGGCTCCGGCAACTCCTGTACTTCCGTCTCAACAAACGCTTCCGGTTCGTTCTCCGAATTATCTGCAAGGTCATTTACCAC
The DNA here is from genome assembly GCA_021646465.1 of Candidatus Kuenenia hertensis. Taxonomy (GTDB): domain Bacteria; phylum Planctomycetota; class Brocadiia; order Brocadiales; family Brocadiaceae; genus Kuenenia; species Kuenenia hertensis. Next base: position 33,643 of record SOET01000019.1, read on the forward strand.
CTCACCTTCATCATCGGGTTTTTTCTGCTCATGACTCTGGACGGAGGCAACAAGTTTCATCTGGATAGCAGATTCACCGTGTTTAAAATGAACCTCCGGAGGTTTATACAGGGTATTTCCGAGTGTAAAAGCAGCTATATGAATAGCAATTGCCAGAAAAAATGGTATTAACATCCTCATGGTTTTTTCTTTGTCACGAAATGAATTTCCTCAATGCCATGAGCCTGCAATACGTCCAGCACTTCTATGGCAGTGCCCAGGTTCGCCTTTTCGTCTCCATTTACGAAGATTTTTTGATCGGGTATTTGCTCCCTCCTCTCTTTCACCTTTCGGGGCAGTTCACTGATCTCCACCTTTTCTTTGTTCAGGAAGATTTCATTCTCCGAATTTATCGAAATGGAAAGATAGTCCTCATGATGTACTGTTCCCGTATGCGCCTGTGGCACATTAACATTGATTCCCCTTTGAATGGTCATCGATAACATGGCATAAATAAAAAAGACCAGAAGGAGGAACACGATATCAATTAAAGGAATCATTTCGATTCGCGCCTTCTTCTTTTCAAACCCCGTGCTTAATTTCATTTTGCATTTGTCCTTTTCTGATAGAGAATTTCAAGGCTCGTAATATATTTTTCCATATTACGCGTGGCTTTTTCCACACAGGATACAAAATAGTTGTAAGGGATTATGGTAAACAGCGCAATGGTCAGCCCCGCAGCAGTGGTAATCAGCGCCTGCGCTATCCCGCCGGTAACTGATTTTGGATCCTCGATTCCCATTTCTCCCAGCATATCAAAGGATTGGATAATACCGATAACGGTCCCTAAAATCCCCAGGAGGGGCGCCATGGTAATAATCGTGTCAAGAACGCCAAGCCCTCTTCTCATTCTGTTTATCTCATCTCCTGCTGCCAGTTCCAGTGCGTTGATCATGGAAAATTCGATATGGGCCAATCCGTTACAAATAACACGGACGATATGGTCTTTTGAACCCTTGCCAAGTTCTAATGCCTCATGATAATTCCCATTTTCAGCTTCCTTCATAATACTATTCAGCAACTTACTATTCAGCGCCCTCTTTTCTCTCATCCAGAAAAATAACCGTTCCAGGGAAAAGGCCACTGAAATAACCGAACAAATGAGCAGCGGGTACATAATGAATCCGCCTTTTTGAAAGAGTTCAAACATATATAGGTTTCCTTATAAAGATTTTTTATCTCATATTCATAGAGAAGAATAAAATATCGATGTTATTGACATGGACTGTAAACCACCCTTTGTTCCATACGTGTTACGTTAAGGAATCAATAATTACATACCCCCCCTATACGTGTTGAATCCGTCATGTCCCCCGCTGGCGGGGGCGCAGGGGGTGGACTAGACTTCTTCACCGCTTCAACTACCCCTTTAGTATGACTGCGAGTTTTCATCTTGACCTCTACGGCTAGTTCACTATTCATTGCCTAACGCAGCAAAGCTGCAACTAAAAATAATTTCTGTTTTACCCTTCCGACTCGTTCGGGTTTTGGATATTCAGGTTATAAGCCTGTCGCACTTCCCACCCATGCTATTCCACCCCCTTAATCCCCCGCCAGCGGGGGACAATGGTTTGCCACGTCTTCAGTGACTTTCAGACCCTTGGGAATCAAAAGCAGGCACGGGCAAACTCGCTGCGGGTTCAAGTTTGTAACTTGAACCACACATTTTCAACTACCCCTGTCAGTTCCTCCGGCAGCGGGTGGGCAAACAGGGATTTTGCCATCAATACAGGTAACCCGGTTCTCCACATAACCCCATGGGTTCAGGTTACAAACCTGAACCCGCTTAAGGGGGGAGGAGAAAAGTTTGAGTTAAATAAACGTAAATATATTGCCCCATCTATACCCGTTATTAAGTGGAGGTGGCATATGGGAGAATTTTTCTTAATAACGGTACATAGATGGGCGATTTTATTTTGTATAGATCAGATTTTCCTGCAATTCTTTCTTTAATGATGATGTAACACTTTCTTTCTTCTCCATCCGTAATAGAATAAACCTATGCATACCAAAATCACGGCAATTGTCATCCATGATGTAGTAGAGGTCTGCACCGATGCAGCGCTTTTCTGTTTTTCCTCTTCCATTTCGTATCCTTCCAGCATTTCCTTCATTTCTTTGTTTTCTTCAGGCTTCGCTTGCTCTTCTTTCCTTATATTTTTACTGATATCTTCCTCTTTCTGCATTTTTGCAATATCTTTTGTTCCGGAAGCTTTCTGTGCCCTGACCAGTTTGTCCATCTCAGCTTTTCTTTCCGTCAATGTCCTGCCTGTTGCTGTTTGCATAGCCTCCGCATATTGCTGCATCGTATTTTGGTTTACCAGCTTGTTAACGGACACGATGTCCGTCGCATACTCTTCAATGGCCGGGTTGTCGCAGATATGGGCGCTGCATGCTACTCCGTGTTCCGCAACCGATTCAACGTATTCCTTTGCCAGCGTCTGTTTTACCTGTTCAGAGGGCTGCCAGTATCCCTTTCGGATCGTTTCCAGCATTCGGGCAGTCAATGCCTGATAGGCATAGGGGTTCTTTTCCCTGAAAAATTCCTCCAGATCCATTCCGTATTTATCTTCCACATATACCTCGAAGGTCTGTTCCCATCGCGCGGCGTCAATCGTCTCCGGCATGGTAACCTGCCAGCCCCACATGTATTCAACAAACTCCGCCATCTTATTTGCGCCCTCAAATCCCTCCTTTTTCATTCCCGCGATCCACTCAGGATTCAGATAGCGAGACCGCAGTTCCATGCCCATCATTCTGTCAATTGAGGTCATCTCCGGTTTTGCAGGATTCATTATATTGGTAACCATAAGCTCGGGAGATTCGCCATCCAGTTCCCGTACCGCGGCGGCAAGACCACCGGCGTACATAAAGAAATCGTCATTGTCAAGGGTCCCGTAAAGATTTGTGGAGCGGCTGTGCAGTACCATTTCGGTGCCGCTTAATGTCATCTTATATACATCTTCCATGGGTTCACCCCATAAACCGTTTCCATAACCGTAGCTCATGTGCCTGAAGTAATCTTCTGATACCACAGAATCATCTTCCCATGAGCCGCTTGCGCTGGTAATTCGAGCGACGTTCAAATCGTAACGTCCGGGAGGTTCGTCAAATATTCTGACCGAGGCATATTGTTCAGCCTTCTTTTCCGGCCAACCAAGCAGCATCAACCTGTCGGCGACTTTCTGTATATGCATGCGCACAAAATTATCTTTTTCTTCCAGTGCCTTTACCATCTGAACAGCCTGATCGATGTATTGTGTTAATTGTCCGAACATCTCTTCCGCCGCGGAAGAGACAACAATATCGATTCGGGGACGTCCCAGTTCCTCTTTTGGTATTATTTCAATGTCTGTCACCTTTCCCCATTCGTTCCAGACAGGCCTGACGCCTAACAGATACAGTATCTGTGATTCAAGAATACCTTCGTGGCGGATAGTTTCTAAACCCCAGATTACAAATGCCAGCTTCCTGGGATAGTTCCCGTTATGTTTTGATTGATAGTTTTTAAGAAGCTCATCGGTTAGTTTAACCCCCACCTCCCACGCCTCTTTTTTAGGGATTTTATCCGGGTTAAAGGCGTAGAAATTCTTTCCTGTGGGCAGTGACTGCGGGTTTCTGACGGGGTCGTTTCCTGTTCCTGTCGGAATGTAACGGCCGTTCATGGCATGTATTGTATTCGCTAACTCCCGTTTTGCCCCTTTTATGATGTTGTCATCCAGTTCTTTATCGGGAATATCCTTCGCAACCTCTTTTATTGCATTTATGGTAGAGGTTCGCAGTGATTCATCAGGCGCATTGCCAAATGTGTGCAGCCCGTACGGCATATTTATCTGCTTCAATTCTTCCAGATAATCTTCTATTTTGTGAATGACTTCGTGATCGAATTTGTGCGGGTCGTCATCTTCTGCGTCGATATTCAGGGATTCGCTGATATCTATATCCTTTTCAAGCCCCAGATCCTTGATCTTTTTGATGATATTTTCCATATACTGCCTTGCAAGAGCTTCATTCTGATCGAGAGCATGGTGATGGTTGCCGATCAACTCTTCCAGTTCGGCATATTCATGATAAAGCCCCCCTTTCTTCAGAGGCGGGATCATATGGTCTATAACCACCGCAGATCCCCTGCGTTTTGCAACCAGGCCTTCTCCAACATCGTCTACGATGTAAGGATACACCACCGGTAAATCCTGAATCAACGCCTCAGGAGGATCATCGCCGGCAAGACCGTTGCTCTTGCCGGGCAGCCATTCCTGCGTTCCATGCGTGCCGAAATGGATGACAACGTCGGCGCCAAAACCGTATTTCACCCATGCATACACCCCTGCATACTGATGGTGCGGCGCGAGATCTTCGTTGTGATACATAGCCTCTTTATCCTGCAGCCAGCCCCTCACCGGTTGTGGAAGGATAATGACGTTTCCCCGCTGCAGAGCCGGAATAACCATATATTTTTTATTGTCCTTTGGATTTTTCCACATCATTACATTGGATTCTTCCACTTCTCCCCAATCATCATTTACCTCGTTCATAAAAGCGGAAGGCAAATTATCAGTCCACTTTCGATAATCATTTAGTGGCAGCAGTACGCACTTTCCCCCATTTACCATCTCATCCAGTTCTCCGGGCGTCCAATTTCCAACGTTTCGCCCGTATCTGAGGGAATTTTCAAGAAGCAGGTCCTTGTCAATCTTTTCCTCTCCCACGTCATATCCGGCTTCTTTCATCTTTTTTAAAACATTTTCAATGCTGGCGAAAACATTCAGATAGCTTGCTCCGATATGTTCTTTTCCCGGAGGGTAGTTCCAGTAGACGATTGCGACTTTTTTATCCTTGTTATCCTTTTTCTGCAACGTAACCCACGATTTTATATGATTGACCGCGCGCTCGACCCGTTCCGGTATAGGCGTTCGCTGATCAAAAAAGAAGCCTGTCTCATCATCTCTTTTGCGGATACGATATGCCGCCACAGTGGGCTGGATAAGTCCGGCAACCTCAGGAATTGCCAGTTGCATGCTTATTTCAAGGGAACTAAGCCCTTCCTTGTCTTTCTCCCATTGTTCGCCGTCTTTTCCATAGACGGTAATAAGATTGATCACCGGAACGTCCAGCTTTTCCAGAGACCTTGCCGCGTTAAAATCTGAAAAGCGAAAGAGGAAAGAAAGCACTCCTGAAACCCTTGGCATTCCCTTTGAATCCAGTAATAATTCTTCAACCACTTTGACCGCTGGAAACCCGAATGCAACAAAGGCATTAAATCCTTTTTCTTCCAGAGACCTGACAAGCGCATCTTCCACCCCGGCTTGCCCCTGCTCATGGTATGACGAATACGCCAGAACAGCGATCCACTCCGCGCCTTTTTTAAAATATCCGGTTGTTTTATACCAATCTTCATATTCTTCAAACATCTTAAATTGTGCTCCGTTTTGGTCATCGTAATGATAATAACCCATTTTAAGTAGTTCTTGCGGCGGCGCATATTTTATTTCGGACATATTCAAATATTCAGAAAGTGAATAGAGGATCATATTTTTAAAGTTCCCGATACCACCAAACTGAAAATATGAACGAAGAATTTTGTCATAATAAAGCCCAATGCTCATATACTGCGCGTCCATACCCCCTGATTGATTGATGGGCAGTATATGAGCGCCATTGGCAATGGCATTTTTTATAGCATTTTGATCAAATCCTGCCTGAGTCGGTGTTGATATCTTTATACCCATTATGTCGATAATAATGATATCGGAATCCTCAATTTCTGCGGGATTAAAGCCTGAGTCAAGGTCTGTTTTGGTTACAAGTTCAAAGGTAATCCGGTCTTTTATAAAAGGATACTCCTGCCAGATTGCCTTGATTGACCTGACAATACATGATGTCATGTAGTTACCCACGATAAAGGTGTATGTATGATGTTGATGCTTTTCATGGGAATGTCCTTCATGGGCAAGGCATGTATGGACAGACGATTGAAAACTAACAATTATGGTAAATAGGATAAAAAGTATTGATTTTTTCATGGTATATTTCATAATAATTTCAAAACGTAAAATCAATTCCCGCATATGCGGTAAAAGGGAGAGAGCTATAGCCGGTCACTTCTTCATAATCGTAATCAAACATATTTTCGAACCGTATGTATGCAGTCATCAAGGCAGAGATATTGTAGCGTGTTACCAGATCGGCTATCCAATAGTCGTCCATGTCAGACCCGTCACTATCTATTCTGTCCCGTACCATGGTTCCCGCAAAATGGACATTCAGTTTATCGAGCGGCTGGGCGTCAACACTAAGTGTTGCCCTGTTTCTGGGTCTGCGGGGCAGTTGCTTTCCCTTATCTTCATCCCGTGTATCTGTATAAGTATAGGTACTCTGTATGGCAAGGAAGGGAAAAGGTATATAGGACAAACCAACTTCAATTCCCTCTGATTCAGCCTCGCCAACGTTTGTTGCCAGATAGCTTCCGTCTGGTTGAACCGCAGAGGTAATTAGATCTTCAAAATCATTTTCAAAATACGTAATATCTATTTTCAGGCTGTCTTTGATAATTTCTTTCTCTACGCCAAAATCCCAGCCTTCGCTTTCTTCTTCCTCTATATCATGGTTTCCATAATTCGGATAGAACAGCTCATTAAAGCTTGGCGCTTTAAAACCGGTTCCCCACGACCCGTGGAATCGTGTGCCGATTTCTTCAATGTAATACGAGCCCGTTGTTCTGTACGTATAATGAGTTCCGAAAGAGCTGTGTTTGTCGTACCGTAAGCCAGCCGTCAGGTTAAGCGATTCAAATAGTTCTATCTGCTCCTGGAAAAAGATGGAATTGTTTCGTGTCGTTGTATCAAATTTCCCCTCGCTTTCGCCTTCCTCCACCTCGTATTCATACCCTATCGTCACCGTGTTAATGTCAAATAATGTGAAATCGGACTGATGCTCCGCCTTCCATGTCCTCGTATAAATCCCGAATTCATCGTATTCGTTGGCGGAATCAAACCCCCGCAAGTCAGTATCATTTACTGAAACCAGAAATGAGGGAGTCCACATATCAAAAAACGTTTTGCTGATTTTGGTGGAGAAGAGAATCTCGTCTGTTGTTTGATATTCATTATCATCGTCTACAGCGCCCACTCCCCAGGCAAAGTCGTCAAGTTCAAAATCTGCATGAGAACCGCGCAGCATGGTATCTATTCTTCCGTCATCCAGAAAATCAAAACCAAAACGGGCGGAACCGGTAAAATTTTCATATCCATCGTCCTCCGTTCCACTGCTGGCATTGGATATTCCGTGGATCTTCAGATAAGAACCGCCGACTGCATAATCAAAGTGCTCCTTCCCGCCGGAAACACTGAAAGTTTCCCGATACGTTTCCTGCATTCCGTATTCAGTACCAAGGTTTACTTTCGTATCGCCCTTTCCCTTTTTGGTTATAATATTAATCACCCCGCCAATAGCCTCAGAACCGTACAGGGTGCTTTGCGGACCGCGCAGGATTTCGATTCTCTCAATATTGTCTGTAGTGAAATTTGCAAAGTTAAAGTAATCTGTTGTAGGGCTGTTCATCTCTACCCCATCAACAAATACCAGGGTATGCGAAGAATTCCCTCCCCGCATAAAGATACTCGTTGTTCCGCCGATACCCTGAGTCCTTGACACTTCAATACCGGGAACCTGGCGAAGTACATCAAGTATGAGTGGTTTTTTGCTCTTCTTAATGTCCTCCTCCGTGATGACAGAGACAGAGCTGCCCACTTCTTTTACGGACTTTTCTGTTCTGGTTGCTGTGACGACAATTTCCTCTGCAAGTTCATACGTTTCTTTGCCTGCATCGGATTGTTGTTCATCTTCGACAGTGATTTCTTTGGAAGAGGTTGTCTCTGTGGATTGATAGAGGACTTTATCTTCTTCCCCGTGTGCTTCTTCTGCGGCTGCGGCATCCTGATCAACTGCAGGCTGTTGCTTTAGCAGCTCTAATTGTCTTTTTAAGGCTTCGTTTTCCCGCATCAGTTGTTCTCTTGTTATTTCTTCTGCAGAAGAGAGAACACAGGGAGCGAGAACGATCAATAAGATACTCAGCAAATATTTCATATTCTTTCCTCAAAAAAAATGTTTCTCATTACAAAAAAACACAACGAAAAAGCCCGTTTCTTCGTTGAAGAGAGAAACGGGCTTTCACGGTATAAATTCAATATGATTACCTCACCTCCTTTACTACGAAGAAGTATTTCAGCAGACACACAGGCAGGTCTTCTGACTCACGGATCATCCTACTGGTTGCCCTTCCCGGAAATTCGTTTAAGATGCTTAAACTGTTTAAGATACTTTCCAGTGGTAATTGCAACGTTCGTCACCGAATACAGCGGCGGTACCGTTCCCTTTTTTTCAGGACTAAATTTGAAACCGGGATTCCCTTTTCATCCTGGTAAAAATACCAGGACACCTGCATTCATTAATTAATTATTTATCATTTCATAATATATTTAAATTACATTATCATGCTCCTTAATGGCTGAATAATGAGATGGGATTTCCTGGTTTCTTACACACAAATACAGAAACAGGTAAAAACAAAAAAACCCATATCTCCGATGTTGAAGATATGGGTTTTAATAGTCAAATACGTTTATTTTAACTACATGAGCAAACCAAATAAATGTTTCGTAAGCAGCATCTGCGTTATGTGGTTTGTACTCTCAGCCCTTCACCATCTTTACCATCGAAGACAACGTGAAGCAATTGCAGGCAGGTCTTCTGGCTTCCGGATCATTCGACTCATCACACCTTCCCGGAAAGCTGCGGCTTTCCAGTGGTAATTCGTGACGTTCGTCCCCGGTTACAGCGGCGGGTCCGCTCCAATCCTCTGAGTGAGGCGTGGATTCCCTTTTATTCTTTAACTTGTAGTAAGTAAAGAATACCTGCAATTGATACAATTAATATTAAAAAGAACAGATTTTCAGTTTTGCGAGGCTGAAGTATACTTTTGCGTTGTATCTTTGTCAATCGAATTATTACTGGTATGATTATTTTGCGGATGCATCTCTTTATAGTATTTTCGCGTTGAAAACACGTTTCATTTGCTGCAGGGCATATTTATGATCTTTTTGTGTAAGTGCTGCCACGCAATCCCCGGGAATAGTGGTCGTGTATCCCCTCATATATGCCTCCGCAACGGTATACAAAATGCATATATTAGTGACCACGCCGGTAAGTATCAGATGAGTTGTCCCAAGCTGTTTTAATAATGTTTGCAATGATGTTTTGTAAAAACATGAATAGTTTGTCTTGTGCACGATATAATCATCTTTTTCAGGTTCCAGTTGTTTCACGATACACGCCCCTTCTGTTCCCTTAACGGCATGCCTTGGCCATAAGGAAAACTCAGGATCATTGCTTTTGTGTGCGTCGCAGCAATAGATAACCGGAATGCAGGATTTTCTTGCCAACTGTATTTGTTTTTTTATTCCGGGAACAATGTCTCTCGCAGCAGGCACTTCAAGCGGGGCTTCTTTTTTAACAAAATCGTTGAGCATATCGCAAATAAGCAAAGCGGTATTCACATCGTTACGTTTTGCTTTTTTAATCATTAGTATCGTCCGTTTGTAATAAATAAGGTAGCTGTTAAAGTACTTTTGTTTAATTACCTGTTTAATTATTTCGGTCTGATTATCATCAATGAACGAATAAAAGTCAAACAGAATGAATTTTACTCTCATATTTTTATTCTGGTTGAATCTTACAGAAAATACCGGAATATACATAATAATATGGGATCTGTATGCATATGTAAGCTTGTAGATATGTTCCAACTGTATCCCTTTGTATAAAACCAGAAATCGTAAATACGGAATCGGCTGAAAAATTTCTTGCGTTATTCGTATATTAGGTGGTATTTTTGCCAGTAAGACTATCAGAATTATTTTTTTTCAATAACTTTACCCATTCTTCAATCAAAAGACAAACTGTGATAATAAATAAAAGAGAGAACAAAATGAAAAAAATTCATTTTATAGTATTATTAGCAATAATTCTCTTACAAATAAGATGTGGAACCTTCAAACAAAAAATTGATGTGAAAGAAGCGGCGCCGGAAAGTAAAAAAGAAAAAATCGACATAATAGAAGTAATACCTGTAAACGGAAAAGAAAAAATCTCCCCGAATGAAAAGATAGCAAATGAATTGTGGTACTATATAGGAAATAAAATTTGTCAAAACAACTGGAAGATGTGGCCGGGAAAAACGGCTTTTTATGAAGGAGAAGAAAAGGAACACCATGGTAGTTTGTCAACAACGTATGTAAATGATATTGCGTATGAAGTAATTGAAAACAAGAAAGGATTAATGCCCCCCGGGGCAACGATTGTTAAAGAAAACTATACGGCGGATAAAGCCCTTGAATCAATAACTGTAATGCATAAGGCAGAAGGTTTTCACCCTGATACAAACGATTGGTTTTGGATTAAATTTGAACCGAATGGTAAAGTTATTGCTATGGTTACTAACAATGGTGATACAACCTTATCTGATAAGGTTGCAGAATGTATCGGATGTCACAAGAAACAGATTGACAATGACTACATTTTTACCAGTCCATTGAAAAAAAAGTACGTATATTAATTTTATGGGGCGAAATGTTTTGTGCGCCAAAATTTTTTTGTGCAAAGGATATGCGTTCGTCTATATTCTTCAGACCCCTATAGTGTTGTTCAACTAATTTGAGACGTTGTAACAATCCCGTGCGATTCGCTATTTGAATATTGAGCCCAGGCCGTGCATTTACCTCTAAAAGCAAAGGCCCTTTTTCCTTATCGAAAACGATGTCAACTCCCAGGTAGCCCAATCCCGTGAGTTCATAACAAGTTGACGCCAATTTTAATAAAATTTCCCATTTTGGGATTTTTATATCTGTCACTGATATCCCTGTATCCGGATGTTCTATAATAATATCATTCTTCCACACACCTGTGAGTGTTACACCTTTGGCTATATCAATGCCGACGCCAATTGCACCTCTATGCAAGTTAGCCTTTCCATCTGACATACGTGTTGGAAGGCGTACCATGGACATTACCGGTACCCCCAAAAGTACGACAATGCGTATATCGGGCATACCCTGGTAGCTGATATTTTCAAATAAAGGATGAAGTTGTACGCGATATTCAATCATCGCTTTATCCGGTTGTCCGCCTAAACTGTATATACCACTGAGAATATCGGAAACATGATTATTTAATTCTTCTTTGCTCATTAACAGACCATTCAACTTTCTGTACATATCTTTGTAATGGCCGGACATAATTAAAACACCATTACCCCCGCTCCCATGAGAAGGTTTAATCACAAAATCAGGATATTGTTTAAAAAGTGTATGCATATCACGAATTTGATGGTGTGTTGCAACGATCCCATACAATTCGGGTACTGCAATACCAGCCTTTATAGCAAGTTGTTTGGTAAGCAGTTTATCATCAACCAAAGAATACAATCGCCGGGGATTATACATTAACGTATACCAGGTGTTGCGGCGATTTACTCCCATCACACCCATTTTGCGGAGGCGTTTTATAAGCCTGAAATTCATGATCAGTCGTTAACCAGTTCTTTGAAACGAAAAAGCTCAAATAATCTATATCCTGAATAACGGCCCAAAATTAAGGTACTGGCCAGTATTATGAAGAGTATTTCAGGAAATATGAACGTTACGTGTTTCACATATGTATTGAACATAAAAAAATAAGCTAATGCCGCGGCTGCCAAACTCCAAATTCCCCTCCGGATAGCCACACTAGCTCCTCGTTCTTCCCATATAATGGACATTCGTTCAATGGTCATTGTCAAAATGACCATAGGAAATATAGCAACATATAATCCATGCTCGATACCAAGTTTTTGAAATAAAATACTAAGTACTGCCATAGACAAGATAACGACAGTGAGTACGAAAGTCAGACGTGGAACCACCAGTATTTTAAAATATTCAAGATACAAGCGTATGGCTAATCCAATAGCGGCTAGTAAACTGAATAATATGATACCCCAAAGCAAATGAGTTTCACGGAAGGAAAGCGCAATAAGTATTGGCATAAATGTGCCAAATGTCTCAATACCTATAATATTGCGTAAAAAGACAATTAAAAAAGCACCCACCGGAATAAGAAACAACATATGATAAACTATCTGGGTATGGATAGGCAGACTAAATAGGGAAAAATCCAGCAACCATGGGTTAATAATTTCTCCCCGTTTAATGGCTGCATTGATAGCTTCCCGCTGCTTAAGACCCACAGAGATATTTACGTGAAGATTATTTCCACCGGCTAATTGGACTAAAGGATCATTTCCCCTCCACCATGCAAAATAATCGTCAGGTATTCCTGGTTTTGCCAAAAAGGGGCCATATGATTTCCAGGTGTAATTAGTATATACTTCCAGCCATTGTATCAGTTTAGCTTCCTTGACCAATTCTTTTAATTCGATACCATTCACGATCCGTGCATGAATGTCAGAGAGGGCGAGTATTTGTGTGATTAATTCTAATTTTCGTTCGATAGAATACTGTTCACCTAAAAGCACCTCAACATTTTTATCGTGCTGAAGGTTATTGAAACGCTTGAGTAACTCTACCACCAGGGAATCAATATCTGCAGATCGTGCCTGCACATCAGAAAGCAGGGCTTCGGCTGCTAAAAGGCGGTGTCCTTCAAATCCGTGTTGCTTTAATTGTGACGGAGGTGAATAATCCAGAAACTTTTTGAATTTTATTTTATTGACTTCAACAATATAGTATAAATCCTGACGTCCTTCGGCTCTATTTATCCCCCATATTGCCTGACGATTTGTGTTAACGGTTGAGGTGGAGAGGCCATAGCCTTTAGAAACAAAATTTTCAGACAATATGAGAAAGTTTTGGGTATTTTGAGGAATAAAAAATGAAATCTTGGCAGGCTCATTCTGTGCATCAAAGGTAATGTGAGCCTCAACATTCCATATATCAACTTCGCTACCTTCACTTAAAGGGAACCCCAAAACATAAAATTTGTAAAAAAACAATCCGAAACCAATAGTATACAAGCTAAATAATAAAAGATAGAATTGAAATTTACGCATTTTGTACTATATTTTGCTTTCGGCGCTTTTTGAAGTGGAGTACAGGAAATTAAGCCGGTAACGATCTCATCTATGATCAAATCCTTCTTATTTTAACAAGTAGTTTCTTCAGGAAAGAATTACAAAGTAGATGTGCTGTAATAGTATGATATCTTAAGAATGATAAAACACATCCATAGGCAAAGGATGCATTTATCATACTATCTGTTATAAAATCAGCAATACCTACTTTTAGGTGTTTTTACAAAAGCCAGTTTGTTGCGAAGCATCAATTTCTTAAATCGTATCGTTTAAAAAACTATGGGATCAATGTAATCCGTTAGCCCGAAATGCGAGATTATTGACTAAACAGTTCATATGAGAGGATACAAAAATTATGGGACGTGAAATAATTAAAGGAAAAAACTCAGGTAATATTCATCGTCATTAAAAATTCTGCATTCGTTTTTGTTTTTGAAAGCCGGTTTTTTAACAATTCCATTGCCTCTATAGGGTTCATTTCGTTAAGCACTTTCCTGAGAATCCACATACGTTTAATTTCTTCAGCGTTTACTATCAACTCTTCTTTTCGTGTGCCCGAACGGGTAATGTCTATTGCAGGAAACAATCTTCGATCCGCTAATTTTCTGTCAAGATGGAGTTCCATATTGCCCGTACCCTTGAATTCCTCAAAAATTACTTCATCCATCCTGCTCCCTGTATCCACAAGCGCGGTTGCAATGATGGTAAGACTGCCTCCTTCTTCGATGTTTCTTGCAGCGCCAAAAAATCTTTTCGGTTTCTGAAGGGCGCTTGCATCAACACCTCCCGACAGTATTTTTCCGCTGTGTGGCACCTCTGTATTATACGCCCTGGCCAATCTCGTAATGGAATCAAGCAATACAACGACATCTTTGCCATATTCCACCATGCGTTTTGCCTTTTCAATGACCATTTCCGCAACCTGAATATGTCTGCTTGCAGGCTCATCGAAGGTAGAGCCAATGACCTCCGCATCAACAGATCTATCCATATCCGTAACTTCTTCAGGTCTTTCATCTATGAGCAGGATAATTAAAAACGTTTCAGGATGATTTTTTGTAATACTGTTCGCTATTTTCTGAAGCAATACGGTTTTTCCCGTCCGGGGCGGCGCTACGATTAGTCCCCTCTGGCCTTTACCGATGGGGGTAACAAGATCCATAATTCTTGTTTCAAGTTCACCAGGATCTTTTTCCAAAAAGATCCTTTCCGCCGGGTGCAGGGGGGTCAGGTCATCAAAAACAACCTTGTCTCCCATAATTTCCGGATTTTCAAAATTTATCGCCTCTACACGCAATAATGCAAAATATCGCTCAGAATCTTTTGGAGGCCTTATTTGTCCGGACACAACAGCGCCGGTACGAATACCAAAACGACGTATCTGCGAAGGTGAAATATAAATATCATCCGGGCAAGGGAGGTAATTATAGTCCGGCGAACGCAGAAACCCAAAACCTTCCGGAAGTACCTCTACGACCCCTTCTCCATACATCAACCCGTTTTGATTTACTCGTTCCTTCAGAATTTTAAAGATCAATTCTTGTTTCTTCAATCCCGTATATTCTTTGAGTCCTTCTTTCTTTGCAATTTCCTGCAATTCCTTGATTGTCTTCTTTTGCAGCTCAGTTATGTGCATTTTTCCACGTTTAATTTCTTCATATTTTTCATTTGTTTCTTTATCTATCACGACTGCTTCTTTTTTACCGTTTGCGGCCATATGCGCTTTCTCCTTACCTTTTAAAATTATTTATCCTCTATGTAGAGTTGCCAAAATTTTTTGACTTGCAGAAATGCATTATCAACTGAAAAATTATTATCAATAATATAATCCGCCTTATTTTTCTTCTCTTCCAAATCCATCTGAAAAGACTCTCTTCTTTCCAGTTCTCCTTCTCTCCAATGCCTGGCAATTTGACTTCTCTTTACCCGTTGGTCTTTCCCTGCATTTACGAAAACAATATAATCACATATCACAGAAAGCCCTGATTCTTCTAATAAGGCAGCATCAATAACGATAGAATGCCGCCGTCCACGATGTTCCACAGCATCAATTTTTGCATATATCTGTTTTATAACGATGGGATGTAATATCGAGCATAAATTATCCAGGGAGTCCTTATTCTGAAAAACAATTGCTGCCAGTTGATTACGATCTATTTCTCCGTAATTATCTTTCACCGCCTGTCCGAATATGTCTATTATTTTTTTTTTAACGTCGTCCCGTAAAAACAATCTGTGGCACATCTCGTCAGCGTCAATGTGTTCGGCTCCCATTGAAGCCAGCATACGGGTAATGGTGCTTTTTCCGCTGGAAATACCACCTGTTATGCCAATAATTTTCGGTTTATTGCTCATTGTGTTTCCATCCAGTTTTTCCCTGTCTTGATATTTACTTTAACCGGAACCTTAAGCGTAACCGCATGCCCCATTTCTTCCTGCACCATTATACGGGTATGCTCCAATGTCTTTTCCTTCACTTCAAAAAGCAGTTCATCATGTATCTGCAATAGCATACGCGCTTCATAATCCAGACTTTTTAATTTTGCATACACATTGTTCATGGCAACCTTTATCAAATCAGCGGCTGAGCCTTGAATTATAGTGTTTATTGCGATACGTTCTGCAAGGTTTCTTAACCGTGTATTCCTGGAATTAATATCAGGAACGGTGCGTTTTCGATGAAAGAGTGTTGTAACAAACCCTGTCTTTTTCGCCTCTTCGACTACCTTATTTCTGAAATCCTGTACCCCTTGATACAAACTGAAATAGGCGTCGATAAAATCTTTTGCGTCTTTTAATGAAAGCCCGGTATCCCGTGAAAGTCCAAATTCATTAAGGCCATAGATAATGCCAAAATTAATTGCTTTCGCATTACGTCTCATTTCTGCCGTTACGTTTTGCAGAGGGACATTGTAAATCGCAGCAGCCACTGCTGAGTGGATATCCAAATCCTCTCTAAACGCTTCAATCAGAGCCTTGTCTTCAGAAAAATGAGCAAGTATCCGTAACTCTATTTGTGAGTAATCTGCCGACAAAAATACCGAATGCTCTTCAGAAGGGATAAATGCCCTGCGAATTTGCCTGCCAATCTCTGTTCGGATCGGGATATTTTGCAGATTCGGTTCACTGCTGCTGAGACGGCCGGTTGCCGTTACTGTTTGATTAAATGTTGTATGAATTTTTCCTGTATCCTGATTTAACAGATTCGGCAAGGCATCTGCATATGTGCTCTTAAGTTTCGTAAGCTGCCTGTATTCCAACACGAACTTTGGCAATGGATGCCGCCACGCAAGGGACGCCAGCACGTTTGCGTCAGTTGATAAACCCGTTTTCGTTCGTCTTATTTTCGGTAATTGCAATTTATCAAAAAGGATCGATGCTAATTGTTTGTGAGAACTAATATTAAACTCCTGCCCGGCAATATGGTAAATTTCTTTTTCGAGATGCTGTAATTTTACAAATAAATCACCGGACATTTGTTCAAAAAACCCGGCATCGATGCAGATACCGTTCCATTCCATTTCCGCCAATACATAAATCAGAGGAATCTCTATTTCCTGTAGTAATTGCCATAATCCTTCTTTTTTTAACAGCGGTTCCATTAATTCAGCAAGGCGAAATGTTATGTCGGCATCCTGGCAGGCATATTGGCAAATCTCATCGACAGGTACTTTATCCATCGTTATCTGCTGTTTTCCGGAACCGATTAATTCAGAGATAATAATCGTTTTGTAAGACAGATATTCAAAAGCAATGTCATCAAGATTGTGGTTCCTTTTTATTGGATTAAGCAAATAAGAAGCAATCATCGAATCGAAATAAATGCCTTTTAACACAACGTTGTGTTTTTTGAGTACAAGCAAATCATATTTAATGTTTTGGCCGATTTTCTTTTTGTTTTCGCCCTCCAGAATTTTTTTGATTTCCGGAAGAACACTATCCACGGTTAAATGTTTCGTATTTTCGGGTGCCATTAAAGGAATATAATATGCTTCCCGCTGGCGCCACGAAAACGAAAGCCCGACAATTTCCGCTTTCAGGGGATCAGTGCCGGTTGTTTCCAAATCAATAGCAAATACATCTTTTTTGCTTATCAGATCAAGAAACTCGCAAAATTTTTCGATGGTATCTATAAGATGATAGTGTGTCTCCTCTGTTTTTGCCGTAGCCACCATATCAGTAAGAAGAGTGTTAAACCCAAAAGACCTGAATAATTTCTTAAGTTTTATGTTTTCCCCGGTATTTAACCTGCAGGATTCCATGTCCACGGTAACGGGAATATCGCTATAAAGTTCCAGAAGTTGTCTGGAAAACCGAGCCTGGTCACTGAATGACCGTAAATTCTCCTGCCTCTTCTTTCCGGAAATATGATCGATATTGGCAAGTACGGAGTCCAACGACCCCCATTTTTTGACAAGTTCCAGGGCGGTTTTATTGCCAATACCCGGCACGCCCGGAATATTATCAGAAGCATCGCCCGCAAGGGCTAATACATCAACTACCTGATTTGGCATAATACCTTTTTCCTTTAATAGGACATCAGAATCAATCATTATCCCTTTTTTCGCATTCAGGATTTTTACCTTCGGGCTGATTAATTGTTCCAAATCCTTGTCAGAGGTTACAATCACAATTTCTATTTCTTTTTCCCTCAGGACTGTTACTAATGATCCAATTACATCGTCCGCCTCATACCCTTTTGCCGCGTAAATCGGAATGCCAAAAGCCCTGACAACTTTATAAATTAACGGAATTTGAACTTGCAAGTCCTCAGGAGTTTCCTTGCGGGTTGCTTTATATTCACTATATTTT
Organism: Candidatus Kuenenia hertensis; assembly: GCA_021646465.1. Taxonomy (GTDB): domain Bacteria; phylum Planctomycetota; class Brocadiia; order Brocadiales; family Brocadiaceae; genus Kuenenia; species Kuenenia hertensis. The sequence continues at coordinate 51,617 of SOET01000019.1, forward strand.
TGTTGTCTGTTGGTAGTATATTTTGTGTCAAATACTACCACCAAATATTCAGGGCGCTGTTCCCTCAGCAACTTCAGCAGCATCCTTGTAAAACCGTACACTGCATTTGCCGGTGTACCATCAGGCGTCGTTAGCTTTGCTGTAATAGCATAAAATGCCTGATAGCAATGCGAATGGCCATCTATGATAAAAAACCGTTCTGGCATCTTTGGTTAGTAATGTAATTTGGTTATACTTTGCAAAACCATGCGTGTCATTGTACATCAAAAGAATCATATTGATATTTTACAAATATGACAGACAGAGTGATTGCCAGGTAAGATAATTAATGAGGGTATGCTGTATGCTCGTTACAATTATGTCTCTAAAAGTGGAAAAAAGAATATTTAACTTAAAAAACCAAACGTGATATTAAAAAACAACTATCGTATTGAAAAAAACGGAAAAATGCACAGACTGGAAAAGGATTTGATCTACCGCTATGCAAATTATGGATGGAATACCTTCTTTAATGCAACATAAAGAATGGTAACATTTAAAAATTTATTGTCAAGTCAAATATAAAAAATTAGTGAAACGTTGGGTAAGAAACGCCATCTACAGGTAATATAATTATCTCTATTTGTGGGGCGGGTTTCCAAACCCCCCGAATATTTATGGCAACATTGAAATTCCTTATATAAATTTAATATTTGACAAAGCCGCCACATACCTACTATAATTTCTCAAATGAAGTCTTATATTAAGTCAAGTACTTACTGAAACTTACAAAACTATCACGTTACCTCATTTGTCCTCGTTTTTTTATATATATTACATTCCTTAAAATATGTCAGGAAGATTTTCTGTAAAATTGTAGCCATGTCACTGTTTATCTTTATCTTCTCAGATCTATTAATATTATGATTAAAAGACGCAACACACGAACGGTTAATGTTGGTGGGGTATTGATAGGGGGAACCAGCCCTGTTTCTGTCCAAACCATGACGAAAACCCACACAGAGGATATTGATGCGACCGTTAGGCAGATCAAAGTGCTGGAAGCTGTTGGTTGTAACATTGTACGAGTCGCAGTGCCCACAATCGTTACCGCAAAATGTCTTGGTGCGATTAAACGGCAAATAAATATTCCCCTTGTTGCGGATATACACTTTGGACATCACCTTGCCCTTGAAGCCATTTCCCAGGGAGTTGATAAAATACGAATCAACCCCGGCAATATGAAAGACAAACAAAAGTTGGATGAAATAATAAAAACCGCAAAAGATAGGGGGGTTCCTATCCGTATAGGTGTTAATTCCGGTTCCATACGAGGGGAAGAAACGCATGAAGAATTGACGACATTAATGGTGAAAACTGTTCTGCGCTATTGCGAACACTTTGAATCGCTGGGCTTTAAGGACATTGTATTGTCATTAAAAGCATCTGACGTACCGTCAACCCTGGAAGCATATCGTTCAATTGCAACACAGTGCGATTATCCTTTGCATTTGGGCGTTACTGCTGCCGGCCCGCCAAGCCTGGCGACGATTAAATCCGCAATAGGTATAGGGGTGCTACTTTCAGAGGGCATTGGCGATACGTTGCGGGTTTCTTATACCGGTGCTTCAGAACTTGAAATAGAGGCCGGCTATGACATACTTGAGGCGCTTGGGCTTCACAAAAGGCAGCGAACGGAGCTGATTTCCTGTCCAACGTGTGGGAGGTGCGAAATCGACCTGGTAAAAATTGTCGAGCAGGTAAGACATCGCCTGCCAAACGACAAAAAGCATCTTCAAATAGCCATCATGGGATGTATAGTGAATGGCCCCGGAGAAGCAAGGGAGGTTGATATCGGTATTGCCGGCGGCAAAGGTTTTGGATTTCTTTTCAAAAAGGGAGAAAAGGTAAGGAAAATCCCAGAAGATCGGATGGTGGATGAACTTTTGGAAGAAATTACCCTGATGAAATAATAATGAAACATATTGCTATTCTTGGTTCTACAGGTTCTATCGGGAAAAATACGTTACAAGTTGTCCGTAACTTAAAAGATAAATTCAGAGTAACCGGACTCTCTACCCATTCGCAATGGGAATTTCTCGCCGAACAGGTTGAAGAGTTTAACCCATCGCATGTCGCGTTAAGCAATCCTCAATTAGCCGAAAAACTGAAACACCGCCTTTCATATAATCAAACAGAAATAATCTGCGGAAACAATTGTCTCAAAGATATTGTTTTAAAAAGTAAAGCGGATATTGTAGTCTCCGCAGTTGTTGGCGCTATTGGTTTATCCGCCGCTATAGAAACCGTGCAAGCGGGAAAAATTCTTGCGTTGGCCAATAAAGAAGCGCTGGTCATGGCAGGAAATATTGTAATGCCGCTGGCAAAGAAAAATCAAATACTGCCGGTGGATAGTGAACACAGCGCAATATTTCAGGCGCTTCAGTCAGGCAAACAAAATGAAATCAAGCGTATTATTATTACTGCTTCGGGCGGTCCTTTTTATGATTTCCCCGCTGATACACTTGCCGGCGTAACTCCTGCCCAGGCGCTGAAACATCCGACATGGCGTATGGGGCAGAAAATCACCATCGATTCGGCAACATTAATGAATAAAGCCCTTGAAATTATTGAAGCAAAGTGGCTCTTCAATCTGGAGGCAGAGCAAATTGATGTGGTAATACACCCACAATCAATCATACATTCTATGGTAGAATTTTGTGATGGCTCCGTTATTGCCCAAATGGGTATGCCGGATATGAAGGTGCCAATTCAATATGCCTTAACGTATCCGGAAAGGGAGGGTCTTAATGTTGAACCGTTCGATTTGCCACGTATAGAAAGTCTTACTTTTAAAAAACCGGATCTTGAAAAATTTCCTGCGTTAAAACTCGGTTATCTGGCAGCCAGGGAAGGCGGCACGATTGGCGCTACATTAAATGCAGCCAATGAAATTGCCGTACAGGCATTTCTTGAAAAGAAAATTCGCTTTACCGAAATATCATTCTTTGTGGAAAAGGTTATAAACAATCATCGTTTTATTAAAGATCCTTGCCTGGAAGAGATTCTGGAGGCAGATGCCTGGGCAAGACAGGAGATTAAAAAATGCCTTACTTAAATGTTTCAACAAACGTAATTCTCGTTATTATAGGAATCGGCTTACTTATTTTTGTCCATGAACTGGGACATTTTCTCATGGCAAAAAAAATTGGCGCCCGTGTTTTAGCATTTTCCCTGGGATTTGGCCCTGCCATGTTAAAAAAGCAGTGGGGGGAAACAGAGTATAGATTGTCACTTTTCCCTCTCGGTGGATACGTAAAATTAGCGGGAGAAAATCCTGATGAGGAGAAAACCGGCGCCCCTGATGAATTTTCTTCAAAAACGGTCGGGCAGCGCGCGTTAGTATTGGTAGCCGGAGTCGCGTTGAACGCTCTTTTAGCATTTATCGCCTTTATTGTCGCCTTTGAGATCGGGGTGCCTTTTATTACTTCCGAAGTAGGTGATGTTGTTCCCGGGCAGCCCGCCTGGCAGGCAGGAATACAGAGAGGCGATAAAATTATGGAAATCGGAGGGATTGATGATCCTGACTTTGAGGATATTTTCACTGTCGTTGCGTTGAGCAATACTACTACCGGCATACCCCTTAAGGTGAAAAGAGGTAATGATGTTTTTAATACAGAGGTTATACCAGAGTATGACCAGGAGCATGGTCTTCAACGTATTGGAATCATGCCCGCTACAAGCCTGGAGATTGATAAAATATTTGCCTTTGAAAACAATGAATCACCCGCAAGGGATGCAGGAATACAGGTGAAAGATATTATCGTTGCCGTAAACGGTAAACGGATATCCTCCGAGGGTGAATTTCGTGAAGTGGAATCACAAAGTGCGGGCAAAGAAATAACCCTTACCGTTTTAAGAAACAATGAAGAAACAGAGGTAAAGGCAACTCCGTCTAAAATATCCCGGTGGATGCTTGGGTTGTCCTGCGCTTCTTCAATTATAGACGGTGTGAAGAATGACAGTATTGCCCAAAAAACGGGATTGATGAAGGGCGATGAAATAATCGAAGTGAATTCAAATCCAATTGTTGGTTTTACCGGTTTTAAGAAGGCGTTCATGGAGAGCGAAGAAAAAACATGCATCCTGACCGTAAAAAGAAATAACAAAATTACATTGCTCTCTGTACCATTAGAAGCCCCCGCTGCGAAGGAAGAATTTTTAAAAAGTATTACCCCTCTTTATGGACTAACAGTCGATTCTGTTATTGAAGGATTTCCCGCGGAAAAAATAGGATTGCAGCCCGGCGATAAAATTATTTCCCTGAATGAAAAAGAACTGCATCATTGGAACGAACTCCTTCAGGCAGTAGTATCTGGACAGGGAAAACCAATGATTATAGAGTGGATGCGCGGCAATGAAAAGTTAACCTCTCCCATAGAACCGCAAAAAAATGGTGAAACGGCGGCAGGAAGTATCGGTGTAAAATTCAGAGAAAAAACGGAACTTAAAAAGTATGGCCTGTTTGAGTCTTGTATAGTCGGTGTAAAAAAGGCGATTATTAATGTACAAAGGCTATATCTTACAATAAAGGGGTTCTTTTCTCAAAGGCTTTCAACCAAAAACGTCGGTGGATTTATACTTATCGCCCAGGCATCGTATGAGTCTGCAAAGGTTGGCATGGGAAAGTTGGTATATTTTTTAGGAATCTTAAGCCTTCAATTGGCACTTTTGAATATTTTACCAGTACCAGTACTGGACGGTGGGCATTTATTATTCCTGGCAATAGAAAAAATTAAAGGTTCGCCTGTGAGTCAAAAAACACTCTCAATAGCTCATTATATCGGCTTCGCCATGATCATCTCGCTGGTTATTTATGCCACACGCAACGATATTATGCGGCTGTTTACTCTGTAACAAATACAACAAGCTGCGGTATTTAAGCCAGAGAAAAAGGTTAATGCAATATAAATTCTCGAAAAATAGATTTGTTTGACTATAAGGTGGTTTTTGAGGGAGAAAAACGTTCCCGATACAGAGTGAATTATCTATACCGTGAGGGAATTTATTGCCTGCATACCCCTTTCCAAAGCTTGTTTGTTGATATCAAGCAAATCCTTCTTTCTCCCGCTTAATGAAATTTTTAGTTGTTCGAGGATGTTTTCGGTACTAAATAAGTTTTTTATGGTCAAATAAGCCCCCAACATAACAATATTGGAAACTAATACATTTCCCAAATTGCTGGCAATTTCCGTTGCCGGTATTGTGTATATTTTTACATCGGGAAGATAATCAAATTTGATCATGGAAGTATTTAACAGCAGCAAACCATCAGGTTTTATCATCTCTTTATATTTTTGATAGGAAGGCTGATTCATAACGATCAGGGTGTCTGCTTCTTCGATGAGCGGGGAAAAGATTTCTTCACTGGAAATGACGAGATGATACACAGCAGTACCACCTCTTACCTCGGTACCATAAGAAGGAAAATATGTTACGTAAAGAGAGTCTGCCATTGCTGCCTGTGCAAGCAACTTCCCCAATAACATCATCCCCTGTCCGCCAAAACCTGCTAATATTATCTTTTCTGTCATATTACTCTTCCTGCTTCCAATTCTTTATAATTCCAAGGGGAAAGGTTTGAGTCATTTTTTCATCAATATACTTCATCGATTCGTTTGGGTCCATTCTCCAGTATATCGGGCAGGGGGACAATATCTCGATCAAAGAAAAACCCCTTTTTTCTTTTTGTGTTTTAAATCCTTTTTCTATTGCTTTTTTTGTTTTTCGAATGTTTTCCGGAGACGAAATACTTACTCTTTCAATGTAGCTGCTCCCCTCCAGAACAGACAATAATTCACAGACACGAATTGGGTATCCATCGTTTAAAGGGTTTCTGCCGGTAAGCGTCGTAGCACTTTTTTGACCTAATAAAGTTGTCGGCGCCATCTGGCCATTTGTCATGCCGTAAATTGCGTTATTAACAAAAATGAAAGTAATATGTTCTCCCCTGTTTGCAGCATGAATAATTTCCGCCATTCCGATTGCCGCCAAATCACCGTCTCCCTGATAGGCAAATACAAAATGGTCAGGATGAACTCTCTTGATGCCGGTAGCAACCGCCGGAGGTCTGCCATGTGCGGCTTCACACATGTCAATATCAAGATAATTATATGCAAGAACAGAGCATCCGACAGGCGCCAGCCCTATGGTTTTATCACGGATTCCCCACGCATCGATAATTTCGGCAATAAGTCTCAGGACAATACCATGGCCGCAACCAGGACAAAAATGTGTAGGTGTATCTATAAACGTTTCAGGTTTTTCATAAATAGCCTGCATATTATTTTACTCCGGCAAACTGTAAAAGAGTTTTAGCCGCTTTATTTTTCGGCATGATCTCCACTATTTTTTTGACTATTTCCAGAGAGGTAGGAACGCCGCCACCTGTTCTGCCATAAAAATGCACAGGGCACCTTCCCTCTACAGCAAGTCTCACATCCTCTACCATCTGGCCTGCACTCATTTCAACCGTTAACATACATCTTGCCCGTTCAGACATATTCCTGATGAATTCCGTCGGGAACGGCCACAACGTTATGGGGCGTATAAGTCCGATTCGAAATTTAAGGTGGTTGCTTTTTCTCACGACTTCCTTGCAAATACGCGCAGAGGTACCGTAGGCCACCAATATAACATCAGCTTTATGAATGTTTACCGCTTCATAACGGATTTCGTTGTTTTCGATTTCTTTATACTTGCTCTGCAATTTAGCATTGAATACTTCTAATTCCCCTTTAACGGGGTAAAAAGATTTTATTACTCTCTTGTTTCTATTTTTAGCGCCGGTTAATGCCCAATCTTTTGGGGGCAGATTCTCTTTAAATTCTTTTTTAAATTCTACCGGCTCCATTAGCTGGCCTATCTGGGCATCACCAAGGATTAAAACCGGATTGCGGTATTTATCGGCCAAATCAAATGCGTCGTACACAAGATCTGCCATTTCCTGCACAGAACTTGGAGCAAGCACTATTACATGGTAATCGCCATGTCCGCCGCCTTTTACAGACTGAAAATAATCTGCCTGCGAAGCGGAAATATCCCCCAAGCCCGGCCCTCCACGCTGGATATTAACAATGACGCAGGGAAGTTCGCTTCCCGCCAGATAAGATATTCCTTCTTGCTTCAAACTTATTCCCGGGCTGGACGAAGACGTCATGGAGCGCCCGCCGGCAGCTGCACTGCCATATACCATATTGATAGCAGCAATTTCACTTTCTGCCTGAATAAACGTACCTTTTACCTGAGGCATTCTGAAGGACATGTAATTGATCAGCTCATTTTGAGGTGTAATGGGATAGCCATAATAGTATCTGCAACCTGCATAAATTGCAGCCTCTGCCGCAGCTTCATTACCCGTTAGTAATTGTTTCATATAAGTTGTATCCCAAAAAATTGAATGAATAAAATATAATCAATTATAAATTTCTATTGCAATATCAGGACACATTATCGCACATTTTTTACAACCGTCACACCTTCCGTTTTCTTTAAACCTTACCGGATGCAACCCTTGGTCATTTAGATTTTCGGAAACCACCAAAGAACCATGGTGGCATACAGGGACACATAAAAGGCATCCCTTACAATAATTTTCCTTGATCTTAATTACGGCCATAATTCATCTGTCCTCCCCAACTTAATTTTTCACGCAAAACGCCATAAAACGTCCTTGCGCCTGTATCAACCATTTGTATTTCAATATCTGACCGCTCGACCATTACCTTATCGCCGCTTTCCAATTCAGTATATATCTGCCCGTCAACAGTGGTACCGATGCTCACTGCTTGCGATAACGGTTCCATTTCGATTTTCGTATCGCCGGAAATGACTAAAGGTCTGTTTGTGAGTGTATGAGGGCAAATTGGTACTATAATAAATGCATTCAAATCCGGTGTTAATAAAGGTCCACCCGCGGACAGAGAATGTGCAGTAGACCCCAAAGGAGTTGATATAATCAGGCCATCGGCCCTGTATGTTGCAACGTCTTCGCCATCAATAAGCAATTTTATGGAAATTAACCTCGATAAAGAAGATCGGGAAATAACGACATCGTTTACGCCGAATGATTCATGGACAATTTTATCCGCCCGTTTAATGCGACACCGGAGAAGCATTCTTTTGCGTATCTTATAATTTCCGGAAAAAACTTTTTCCAAAGACTTGCAAACATCCTGTTCCATGATTTCTGCCAGAAAACCGAATCTTCCCATGTGGACGCCAACAATTGGTATCTGATTCCTTGCCAATTTTCTGCATGTAGATAAAATAGCCCCGTCACCTCCAAAAACCACGGCCATTTCATATTTTTCTTTTGGAATTTCTTCCTGAGACAAATCGACAATATCTGTTACTGCATATTTATCAAGCCATGGCTTTAATCCAAATATCATATCATGTATTTTGTTCTTGCTTAAATCCCCGGAAACCAGAATCTTTTTCATTATTTACCCTAAACAGTTAAATGACGTTTGCCTGTATTTGTGAATGAGCAATTTATTTCTGTTAGCTCAAGTGATGCGATAAATTTATCTGCAATACCATCCGCATTCAAACCGAGATTTTTCAATATAACCTCTCGTGACCCGTGTTCAATGAACATATCAGGAATACCCATCCTTACAATTTTGCCCGCATCCTCTTTTTCATCAGATACCATCTCCAGTACGGCAGAACCAAATCCTCCGGTGAGGACATGATCTTCAACAGTAAGAATCAGCTTATGTTTTCTTACCAACGTTAAAATAAGCTTTTTATCAAGAGGCTTTGCATATCGTGCATTTACTACCGTAGTTTCGATACCCCTTTCCGCCAATTTTTCTGCTGCCCTCAAGCATCTTTGTACCATGGAACCATAAGCAAGAAGTACGCCGTCTTTGCCTTCCCTTATTATTTCGGCCTCCCCGATCCCAAACGTCTTAAATTCGAGGTCAAGTTTTTCATCGGGGATATCTTCTTTAGGATAGCGAATTGCAATTATCTCATCAGAATCGACAGCGATCTTTAACATAGACCTTAGTTCACTTCCATCTTTTGGTGCCATCAATATGATACCCGGCAAATTGCGAAGATACGCGATATCAAATACGCCATTGTGGGTTGGACCGTCATTGCCGACCACACCTGATCTGTCCATAACAAAAACAACAGGATTTTTCTGTAAACAAATATCATGAAAGACCTGATCATATGCCCTTTGCAAAAATGTGGAGTATATCGCTATAACAGGTTTTAATTTCCCGGCAGAAATTCCATTTGCCAGACCAACGGCATGCTGTTCACAAATACCGACGTCAAAATATCTATCAGGGAATTTTTCTCCAAAAGAAATTATACCTGTACCGTCAGGCATAGCCGCAGTAATGCCTACTATAGAATGATTCGTTTTTGCAAGTTCTACCAGTACATCACCAAAAACTTTCGTGTAAGAAATTTTCCCGGGGTCCTGCACTTCTTTTTCTATTTTACCTTGCGAAAGTTTAAATTTCCCCGAACTGTGGAATTGTGTGGGATTTTGATATGCAGGTTCAAAACCACGTCCTTTTTCTGTTATTACATGCAACAGTACAGGGCCATTTAAATGTTTAATATCGTTTATTGTTTCTATTAATATCTTATAGTCGTGCCCGTCAATTGGCCCAAAATAATTGAACCCGAGGTCTTCAAAAATACGTCCCGGAGTGGCGCCGCTTTTTACAAATTCCATAACGTGTTCCAATGTTTTCTCCACAGGTTTTCCAAACACGGGCAAAACGTTAAGCAGGCTGTATATCTCTTTTCTTATATCAGCATAAAGAGGCATCGTCCGTATTTTGTTTAAATATTTTGAAAATGCCCCCACAGTATTTGATATGGATATTTCATTATCATTTAACACTACCAGTAAATTTTTCTTAATATCGCCTGCATGGTTTAACGCCTCCAGAGACATTCCTGCCCCTATACCACCATCTCCCACAACTGCAACGATTGACCTTTTGTATCCGCTTATCTCATCTGCGCACGACATTCCCAGCGCAGCTGAGATTGCATCGCCACTGTGGCCGCATGTAAAAGGATCATAAACACTCTCGTTTTTATCAGGAAAACCACTCAGCCCTTTATATTGACGCAATGTAGAAAATTTTGTTTTTCTGCCGGTAAGTATCTTATGCACATACGCCTGATGGCCAACATCCCATATAATCCTGTCTTTCTTAAAATCAAAGCAGTAATGAAGTGCAATCGTTAATTCTACAACACCTAGATTCGAAGAAAGATGGCCGGGGTTTTTTGATACTGCATCCACGATAAAGGAACGGATTTCCTTTGCCAGTTGGGGCAAATCTTCCGGGTTTAACTTTTTCAAGTCTTCCGGAAATTCAACAGAATCTAATATATTACTCATTTTTCTCTTACGTTGTTTAAGGTTAAAAAACCATATACACCATATCCATACATCATATTTTTACAGTACATCATCTTTGTTATTGCTGTTATCGATAAAATCTTTTGTGCCAAAAATTCCTTTTTCATCCTTTACTAATATTTGGATTTTTTTTTCTGCATCATCTAAAAGAGAAATACATTTTTTATACAACTTAATACCATTTTCATATTCAGATAACGTTTCATCAAGAGACAATTCTCCCTTTTCCAACTTTTCAACGATTTCTTCAAGTCCTTTTAATGCATCTTCAAATTTTACTTTTGCCATACAGAATAATTCCCGTCATCAAACAAAATTTTCACTTCCCTATACATTTTTTTATCATTCTTCCGGTCTTTTTCACCATCACAGGAAACGGTGCTTACTCTGCTATCTCAATTACGGAAGAAACAAAGCTGCCATCGCATAACCTGGTTTTCACCTTTGTACCGAAAGGCAATTCCTTGCTTGATTTTAAAGGAATATCATCGTGCAGGGTTGTTGTGATTGAATATCCTCTTTTTAACACTTTTAACGGGCTTATGCTCTCCAATCTGTTTGCGAATCCTGTTAACCGTTCCTTTTCCAATTTCATTGTGTGGGTGCATAACATAAATAACCTTTGCATCTTTTCATCCAGTACCTGTTGCAATCTATGTATCCTGTCAAATGGTTTCTTGAATGGGAAGCTATGTTCCACCCGTAACAAGCGAGCCCTATCGGTTTTTATTTTATTATACAGTGATTGTATAAGTCTAGCTTTAATTTTTGACAATGCATCTTTTAGCTGGTCATATCGGGGAACCACAAGTTCAGCAGCCTCTGTTGGCGTCAGAGCCCTTTTATCGGCAACCAGGTCAGAAATAGTAACATCAATTTCGTGCCCTACTGCGGAAACAATCGGAATTTTTGAAGCATAAATACTTCTGGCAACCACTTCTTCATTAAAAGCCCATAAATCTTCCAAACTTCCGCCACCTCTTCCCACAATCATCACATCAATGTCAGCAAGAGTATTCAAGTCTTCAATTGCAAGAGCAATTTCCTGCGCAGCGCCTTCTCCCTGTACCCTTACCGGATAAATCAGGATTTCCACCCTGGCAAATCTTCTGTTGATAACATTCAGGATATCCTTTATTGCCGCGCCGGTAAGGGAAGTGACAATGGCAATTTTTTTAGGAAGCAACGGAATAGGTTTCTTATGGCAGGGGTCAAATAAACCTTCTTTCCCAAGACGTTCTTTTAATTTCAGAAATGCCTGTTGTAAAGCGCCAAACCCTTTTGGTTCGATAGTATCAATAATTATTTGATATTGTCCGCGGGGTTCATAAACAGTGACAGATCCAAAGACCAAAACTTCCATCCCGTCTTTAAGATCAAATTTTATCCAATTTGCCACAGATTTAAAAACGACCGCCTGAATCTGTGAATTTTCATCTTTCAATGTCATATATAAATGACCGGACGATGGTTTTTTTAAATTGGATACTTCTCCTATAATCCATACATGGGAAAATCCCTGTTCCAGTGAATTTCGTATCTTACTGGTAATCCCGGAAACGGTGAGTATTTTTTTTTGATTTTTTACCGCATCTGATAAAAAAGGGAGCACATTATTCATATTCATTCAATTTTCTTCTTTTACTTCGATTCTCTTTATGCTTTCGGCTTTTCCCGTTTGACTGTCCACAACAATCTTTACGCCATTCATACGCACATCATTTTCCGCCACATCAAACCGCGTAGGCATTTGCGTCACAATTGCTTTCAGCACACAATCAATCTTTCTGCCAAGTATAGATTCATGAGGACCTGTCATTCCAATATCACTTATATAAGCGGTTCCCCTGGGCAATATTTTTTCATCTGCGGTTACTACATGTGTATGGGTGCCAACAACCGCGCTGACCCTCCCGTCCAGAAACCAACCCATTGCTATTTTTTCCGAGGTTGCTTCCGCATGCATATCAACAAAAATCATCTTCGTTTCCTGGGAAAGTATCCCCAAAACCTTCTCTACTCCACGAAAAGGGCAATCAATGGGTTTCATAAATACCCTGCCCAGCAAATTAATTACGCCAATCGGATAGCCCAGCTTTGACTGTGCAACCACATATCCCTTTCCAATGGCATACGGAGAATAATTATGCGGCCGTATAATGTTTTTGTGTATTTCCAGAACATGAACTTTTTCTTTTTTATCCCAAATGTGGTCGCCCATGGTGATAACATCTATACCATAAGAAAATAATTCTTTTGCTATTTTTTCTGTAATGCCTGCGCCGGCCGCCGCATTTTCCCCATTAGCAATACAAAAATGTATCTCTTCCTTTTCAATAAAAGGTTTCAGCTTGTTTTTTATTATAGTCCGTCCGGGGCTTCCTACAATATCCCCTAAAAGTAAGACGTTAACCTTCATTCAGATTCTTTCTTTTGTAAGTGCTTGAATTTTTGCATTAAACGTCTTTCAACATCTGGTGGAACAAATTGGCTCACGTTGCCGCCTAAACTGGTAGCTTCTTTAATCAAAGTGGAATTTAAAAATGAATATTGTTCACTTGTCATCACAAATACTGTTTCCACATTTTTATTTAATACTCTGTTGGTTAGCGCGCGTTGAAATTCATACTCAAAATCAGATACCGTACGTATACCACGCAAAATTATTCTTATTTCCATTTTCGTTAAATAATCTACCAACATGCCGCCAAAACAATCAACAGCAACGTTTTTTAAATCTTTGACGTTGTATCTGATCATTTCCATTCTTTCTTCTACGGAAAACAAAGATTCTTTTAACGGATTACATCCAACGGAAACAATAAGTTTATCGAAAATAACACTCCCTCTTCGAATAACATCAAGATGTCCGTTTGTAACAGGATCAAATGTTCCCGGATAAACCGCTTTTATCATAAAATGCTACCTATGTATCAAAACCAAAAACGTCTGGTTCTTTCCTGAAGACCTTTGGGTGTAATATCAAACCGGTAAGAGTTATCATTACGAATGGGGTCTAATTCAAGAGTAAGGCTTCCTATCCAATCATGAAAATAACGGGACAGCACAAGACTGGTTTTCAGATTTTTCCGTTCCTCTCTTCTGTCATCATCCGTTTCATCAGATAGCGAAGATTTTAAATCATACTTTTCCCTTCCCATAATACTCCATTTTTCGCTGATCTGGTAATCTGCGGCAAGGATTATTGTTGAACTGATATCCCTGATAAACCTGTGACCTGCAAAAAATTGCCAGTCAGGAGGGTTAAATACCTCCACACCATAAGAAAGGACGTCAAACTGGAATTCTTCGGTATTAAATTCGTTCCTTTCAGAAATAAACGTAACGATATCGGTTAATTGACAACGGAAATCCAGATTTATAAAATTGTCTTTTCTCACAATGATTCCATTTATCCCTTCAGTATAAATGCCGGAATTTGTGGGAAACATATAGTAATCGATGTTAAAATCAATGAAGTCCACTGTTTTCTCATATCCTGGTCTTCCCCGTTTTGTCTGTAATTTATTTTTCACGCCCATCACCAATATTTGAGATGAATCCAATGCATCAATTTCATCGTACTGATACAATTCGCTTGGATCGAGAGAAACAAAAGGGCTGTTAATATAGCGTAACTCAGGTATAAATATATGACGCAGACGATTTATTTTGAAAAAATCGTTGTAGACGCTATACGTCCTCCAGTGCGTGGAACTCCAATCAAGTCCAAACGATGAAATAAGACGGCCTGCCACATTTCCATTTTCAGTAAATCCTTCACTTGAAGTATCGAGACTTTCAGAATATCCGGTGACTCTTCCCTCGACAAATGGTTTCACATTGAAAAACCATGGTTTAAACGGAAAACTTAAACGGGCAACACTATCAATCCTTGCCACTGGTTGGGTTTCAACCGATTCATTTACCGTTCCCGAATTAAATCCGGCAAGAGTTTGGTTGTTTTTCTCAGAATCACCCGATTGCTCAACAGAGTTATTAAAATATGTTATTGAATTTTCTGATGAAAACAACACCCGATTGCCCATAAGAGGCTCACTAATGATCTGGTATTTTGCTTCAGGCAGCCGTTCCGCATAATTATGTTCCCTTAAAGAATCTACCGTCGTATCAAATCCGTTAAATTGCTGATTCACCAAAAATGTTGCCGCTTTGTTGTCCTGAATCCTCCGAAGGTAGAATACTGTTTCATGATCTTTTTCCGTCTTAAATTCATGCTGAAAATATTCCCTCAGAAACCGGGGATCGCTCAAGTAAGAATATTCCATATCCATCCGCAGGTTATACGGCAGCATTTGACGTTGTCTCCATAATATGCTCCCCCGGTCCTCCTCATCCACCGGTATACGATTAATATCATACTCTCCATGGTCATTCAGATAATACGTGTCGACAAACCCAAAGAGATCCTTCCCCCGGTAACCAAAATCAAACCCTGTGCCAAGACCTCGTTCTTGCAAATAGTCCAGTTTAAAGATAAGATCACTCCACTCTTTTTGTCTTCCACCGGTAGCCGCATAGAGATCCCAATCGGTTCGGATAAATGTTCCGAAACGGGAAGAACTTCCAAACTCCCATTCTTTTAAAAGTTTTTCCTTCTCCTGGATATCAAGAGATAAATAAGGAAAATACGCCAGAGGATATTGTCCCAAATAAAAATAATTGTGTTTTGAAGAGACAATATTGTGTTCCTCACTCTGAATTAACCTGATTTTTTTCCCCTTAAAATGGTAATGAGGATGTCCATACCCGCACGTAGTTATCCGGCCATTTTTAAGCTCATACTGTCCTTTGCCCACATGCCGGATTTCCTCTGCAGCAACGTGCGCCGGTAAATCTTCCAAAGCAGATGATTTGCTTTTTTTTGTACGTGATCCAATATCCTGATCGGAAGTTTTTTCATCCCGCCTGGACTGAATGGTTGTCTTGATCTTTCCATCGATAATAATACCTCTGTCTTCTTTCGTTTGTTCGAAGATACGGTCGGCAATAAGAAAATCATTCTCTCGGCGCATGGTAACATTGCCTTCCGCATATATTTCGCTAAGGGGCAATTCTATTGATTGTTGGGGTACATCCGGCAATGCGCTTTTATCAAACCATAAAATAACACTATCTGCGTCAATATCCATGTCTTCTTTTTTGATTTTTACATTCCCAAGGGCAACAATAATACGTCTGCCATCCTCTTCTTCCCAAGAATCAATATGGTCAGCGATAATATCGATTAACTCTTCCTTTTCCCTTTGGTCTTGCGTTTTTAACCTATCAGGTATTTCCATGGATAAATACTCTTCTTCCCCCCTTAAGCGAATCTCTTCTCCCCTGAGAAAAACAGGTATCTGTTGTTCTGATTCAAAGGATGCTATTGGTGATATATCCGGACTAACTTCAATTCCCGTCATGGTGACAAACTTTTGATATACCTGCTCAAACTTTTCGTAATTTTCTCCATGAAACATCGTTATATCGCCTTCGCAATAAACTTCAATAATTGCATCTACATTTTGCAGAGACTCCTCTTCGTGGAACCAGCAAACCGCATTGTCTGCTACTATGCGAAAAGGCCCCTGAGAAATACTAACATTCTTTTCAGCGACAAAAACCCTGATTCCTTCTTTTTTCCAGGTACTTACACGTTTGGCAGAAAGAGAAAAGGGTCTGTGCGCAATGTTACTAACGGACAGCAGACTGTCTGCAAATACAGAAACACTCAATGAGAAAAACACGACGAGAATAAAAAGAAAGCGAATTGTTTTCATAGCAGGGTAAAAAAATTCTTTATTTGTTCAACAACATAATCTTGTTCTTCCTTTGTTATTTCAGGAAAGATTGGCAGAGCCAAAACTTCATTAGCGGCTTTTTCAGATACCGGTAAATCACCCGGTTTATACCCTAAATATTCAAAACATTTCTGCAAATGAAGGGGCACTGGGTAATAGATAACTGTTTCTATCCCTTGTTGCGAAAGATGTTCTTTCAAAAGATCGCGTTTTGGCGTAGCGATCATATACTGATGATATATATGCGTATTGCAGTCCATAATCTCAGGAATCCTGACAGGCGTTTCTCTTAATTGTTCATCATAATAAGCAGCAACAGTTCTGCGCTTCTCAGACCATTCATTTAAATACTTCAACTTTGCGCTCAAAATGGCCGCCTGAAGGGAGTCCAGCCTGCTATTTATTCCAACATATTCATGATAGTATTTCGTATTCGAACCATGCACGCGCAATGATTTAACCAAAGCTGCCAACCCATCATCATTTGCCGTTACCAGCCCTCCATCCCCGTACGCTCCGAGATTTTTTGAAGGGTAAAACGAAAAACAGCCAATATCACCAATTGTTCCTGCCTGCTTCCCCTTGTAGAAAGCCCCTATAGCCTGCGCAGCGTCCTCAATAACACGTAAACCTCCGGTTCGGGCAATTTCAAGAATAGTATCCATTTCGGCGCATTGTCCGAACAAATGCACAGGAAGAATCGCTTTTGTTTTGCTGTTTACTGCAGAGGCTATTTTATTTACATCTATGTTATATGTAACCGGGTCGATATCAACAAAAACTGGAGTCGCTCCTACCCGGGCAATGGAACCCGCCGTTGCAAAAAAAGTGAATGGCGTCGTAATAACCTCGTCACCATTTTTGATACCACATGCCATTAAAGCCAATAATAATGCATCAGTGCCAGAAGCAACGCCAATAGCATATTTAGCACCGCAATACTTTACTATACTCTTTTCAAATGACTCAACGCGAGAACCAAGAATAAAAGACTGACTTGCTAAAACATCTAAAACAACACTGTTTATTTCATTTTGTATGTTTTTATACTGCCGCTTTAAATCCAGAGAGGGTATTTTCATGAATAAAATATCTATCGTTCTCAGATCAATTTTTAAAAAACTCTAAGTTTGCTAAGCTATTATCTTTAAATCATTTAAAGCCAATTATATACCAACAAAACTATCTTTGTCAATTAAAAAAGAATGTTAATAAACGTCATAACATATTAAAAACATTAAACTTGATTTAAATTAAGCATTTTTTGTAAAATCATGTTACCAATCGAATTTTCCAAGCCCCCATAGCTCAACCGAATAGAGCGTTGGCCTCCGGAGCCAAAGGTTGCAGGTTTGAATCCTGCTGGGGGCATTTAAGTTATAAAGTATTGATCCTTTTTACCATGAAAAAACGGATAATTCCGAAACGATACCTCATTTCTTTCGACAGCCATACTTATTCCCATATCTTTACCGATATACTCGTGGTAGGAAGCGGGGTTGCTGGTCTAAGCGCAGCTATTCAGGCATCAAAGAAGAGTTCTGTTCTCATTGTTACGAAAGATAAAATCGACGAAAACAATACGGCCTATGCACAAGGCGGCATCGCAGTGGTTTTGTCCCCTGAAGACGAAGTTTTAAAACACAAAAAGGACACTTTAAATGCCGGCCAGGGTTTGTGCGACGCCTCAGTTGTTGGCATGATTATTTCCGAGGGCCCCAAGCGGGTGCAGGAAATGATCGATTGGGGGGCGGAGTTTGACAAGGAAAACGATCATTTAATCTTTACGCAGGAAGGCGGGCATAGCTTTCCGCGAATAATACGCGCTCTTGGCGATTCAACGGGAAGAGAGGTGGAAAATACTCTTATACGCTGTATAAAGAGAAACAAAAACATAAAGGTATTTGAATATACTTATGCGATTGACCTTATCACTGATGATGATAATGTTTGCCATGGAATAGTGGCATGGCATCCTAAAAAGGGAATTACATTGATATGGGCAAAACAAACCATTCTGGCTACCGGTGGATGTGGTCAGGTTTATCGGGAAACAACCAATCCAAATGTTGCTACGGGAGATGGACTGGCAATGGCATATCGCGCTGGCGCTACCCTTCAGGATCTGGAGTTTGTTCAGTTTCATCCCACAACATTATATATTGCGGGTGCTGTGCGTTTTCTTATTACCGAAACGGTAAGAGGCGAGGGGGGCATATTAAGAAACAAGAACGGCGAGAGATTTATGCCGAAATACCATGAAAGAGCCGAGCTTGCACCAAGGGATGTAGTAAGCCAAAGCATTTTGAAGGAAATGCAAAATACACACCATACGCATGTATATTTGGATATTCGCCATATCCCTAAAAAAAGACTTTATACACGATTTCCGAAAATTAAAGAAATTTGTGAATCTTTCGGAATTGATATATCCAAAGATTTGATTCCGGTACGCCCAAGTGCACATTACATGATCGGTGGGATTAAGGTAGATCGTTTTTCCATGACAACGATTAAGCAATTATACGCATGTGGTGAGATCGCTTGCACGGGAATGCATGGCGCAAATCGCCTGGGAAGCAATTCCCTGCTGGAGGGGTTGGTAATGGGTAATGTCGCTGGATTTGAGGCATCTAAATCGGCGCAAAACGTTAAGGGAACCCTTGCTCCGTTTTCAATAAGTGAGACCTCCGGAGGCTCAAAAACCAGTTGGCTGGATCTGGAAGATATTGGAAATTCCCTGAAAAGTCTTATGTGGAGAAAGGTTGGAATTGAGCGAGAAGAAAAACGCTTGCTTCAGGCGGAAGAAATGATAGAAATGTGGTGCAGGTATGTGATGGATAAAGAATTTTCTACCCCGCAAGGCTGGGAGTTGCAAAACATGTTGCTTGTTGCAAGCCTTATTGTTTCATCGGCATACACACGCAAAGAATCTCGTGGTGTTCACCATCGGACTGATTATCCGCAAACTGACGACATTCATTGGAAAAAACATATATTGGTGATAAGATAACTTTGCTTTGTTCATCTAATACCCCCCCCCTCATTTTTCTTGACAACATTTCCTTATCACATTACATTACGATACGATTCAGTTACGATTCATTATAGAATGAATTTCTGTAGAATATTCGATGAAACAGTACGTAAAACAATCGGTGTATAAATGAAATTTTCAACTGAATACATAACCTTTAATACCAAAAAGCATAGGGAATTAATAAATATTACAAGAGAGGTTGAAAGGATACTGCGAAACAGTGGTATAAAGGAAGGTATGGTACTGGTTTCAGCCATGCATATTACCGCAGGGGTTTTTATAAATGACGCGGAATCAGGATTGCACCAGGATATTGAGGAATGGCTGCAAAAACTGGCGCCTGAAGGGCCTGATTATCACCACCACAGAACGGGTGAATCCAATGGTGACGCACATTTAAAAAATCTTCTTGTAGGCCATCAGGTAATAGCCCCCGTAACAAAAGGGAAATTGGATTTGGGGCCTTGGCAGCAAATATTTTACGCGGAGTTTGACGGTCAACGTAATAAAAGACTGATTATTAAAGTAATGGGAGAATAAATTTTCACAATGATAATGAATAATCCAAATACAAAAACGGATACATACTCTTGCGAAGAGGCGCCGTGCGTTATGGCATGTCCTATCCGGCAGGATGCGCGTGATTATGTACAACTGATTGCCAGGGGACTTTTTAAGGAAGCGTTCCGGCTTGTCAGGGAAAGAAACGTGCTTCCTTCATCATGCGGCCGCATATGCACACATCCCTGTGAAACAAAATGCAGAAGGAATGACACAGATGCACCGATCGCTATTGCATGGCTCAAACGTTTTCTTGGCGATAACTATTCTGAAAAAGTAGGTGTCAATCCAAATCAAAAATATCCTGAAAAGATTGCAATAATTGGAGCAGGCCCTGCGGGGCTGGCCGCGGCAAATGATTTAGCCCTTATGGGATACTCGTGCACGATATTTGAATCAAACCCCACCCCGGGAGGAATGTTACGCATGGGTGTTCCCACGTATCGTTTGCCAAGAACTGCCATTGACAAAGAGGTTGAGTTCATACGGCAAATGGGGGTAGAAATAAAATACAACACCGCTTTGGGGAAAGATGTTACCTTTGATAGTTTGAAAAAAGAAGGGTATGCCGCTATTTTTATCGGTGTAGGTTTGCTTGATAGTCGCGACTTAAACATAGAAGGGGCAAACTATGACGGTGTTTTGAAGGGAATATCTTTCTTGCGCGAAGTCAATTCAACAGGAACCGCAAAAATAGGGAAAAACGTATTGGTGATTGGCGGAGGTGCAGTTGCTATGGATTGTGCAAGAACCGCTTTGCGGCTTAAACCTGAAAAGGTGTCGGTAGCGTGCCTTGAATCGCGCAAAGAAATGCCGACAACCGATTTTGAAATTGAAGAAACCATTCACGAAGGTGTTGCACTGTACAATTCCGTAGGACCAAAACGCATTCTGGGAGAAAACGGGAAAGTTACAGGACTGGAAACTCTCAAGGTAAAATATGTATTTGATGAACAAAAGAGGTTTAATCCTGCCTTTTATGAAAATTCGGAAGTTGTAATAGAAGCTGATACCATTATTCTTGCAATAGGCCAAACATCCAATCTCTTTTTTTTAAAGAACCAGGAAGGTTTACAAGTTTCAAGGGGAGGAACAATCATTGTAGATCCAAACACCTTTGTAACATCGATTCCCGGAATTTATGCGGGAGGAGATATTGTTCTTGGTAGAGGGACAATGACCGAAAGTATGGCTCATGGAAAAAAGGCGGCAATTTCTATTCACAATGCGCTGAGAAGTGAAAAACGGAAAGATGAAAAATGGGGCGATAAACCCGAAGTGCCCAAACTGGCGGATACAAGAGTTCCTCTAATAAAAAAAGAACAGAAACAAGACATGCCCATGCTGTCCCTTGGAGAAAGATTAAATTCATTTGATGAGGTGGAATTGGGGTTCTCGCCGGAGGTTGCCGTCAGGGAGGCGCAACGATGCATGAATTGCGGTGCCGGGGCAGTGGTAGACGAAAATTTATGCGTAGGGTGTATTACCTGTGTGAGGGTGTGCCCTTTTGATGTCCCGGAGTTTAGAAGGGGAGAAACAACGGCCTTTATCGGCGGAGACTGCCAGTCATGCGGTTTGTGTATTGTAGAGTGCCCTGCAAAGGCGATCCGCTTTAAAACCCCTTTGGAAGATCGCGGCATAGAGAGACTAAAATCTCTTTTTGCGGATACATCAACCAAAAACACAAAACCGGTAATCGTCAATTTCTTCTGCCAATATAGTTCTTTTCGCGACAATAGCGAGAGTAATGCTATCATAGATAAACATGTGAAGCGCATTGGCATTTTAGGACTTGGCAAGGTGGATCCTTCATTATATCTCAATGCGCTCGAATGGGGTGCCGATGGAGTTCTAATAACCGCATGCAAAGACGATGAATGCCATTTTTGCGCGGAATATGAATGGATAAAAAAACGGTCGGAATACGTGGGGAAAATTTTAAACGAACTAGGGATGGATTCCAGAATATTCCAGACACATTTTATTTCATCGCAAACAGATACTACTTTCCTGGATATTGCTACCCAAATGGTAAAAGATATAGAGAACTTAAAATAAAGGTATATAAAAATGATTGTTGCAGATTCAAAACCATTTCACGAAATAGAGCAAATGCTTTCAGAATTTAAAAAAGTGTATATCGTCGGGTGTGGTTCATGCGTTACCATATGCCATACCGGCGGCGAAAAACAGGTGGCGGAACTTGCTGCGAAAATCCGGCTTACCGCAAAATTAAAAGGGAAATCCATTGAGGTAATAGAGGATTCAATACTCCGGCAATGTGAGTGGGAATTTATAGAAGAGGTAAAAAATGTGGTTGAAGACTGCGACGCCGTTTTATCCCTTGCCTGTGGCATTGGTGTGCAATATATGGCGGAAAGATTCCCGAATGTAAGGGTGTTTCCGGGAGTAAATACGACATTTATGGGAGGCCCTACGGAGCAGGGAGTATTCTGGGAACGCTGCGCAGGTTGTGGCAACTGTATTATTGGTACTACCGGTGGATTATGCCCGGTAAGCCGATGCGCCAAAAGCCTTTTAAACGGACCGTGTGGTGGTTCGCAAAACGGGAAGTGCGAGGTTTCTCAGGAAACTCCGTGCGTTTGGAATCAGATATATGACCAACTTGACACACAACAATTATTGTCAACAATGGAAAATATTGTTCCGCCGAAAGACTGGCGTACCGGAGCAGAAAACCATCCCAGAAAAATGGTGCTCGAACACCTGGTGATGAAAAAGTAAAAGAAACTTTATGTAAAAAGTATGTTGATGGCTTCGGGAATTAGAGTGTAACAGTAGTATTGTAGGTTGGAGTTGAACGAGAGTGAAACCCAATGATAACCGTTTGGTGGCGCTCAAAAAATGTTGGGTTTCGTTTCACTCAAACCAACCTACCCGGCTTGAGATGCGAACGGTATAAATCGGCCGTTTTGAATGTACCCGTTTGAAGTGCAACGCCGGAAGATAAGGGTCTTTTTTAAACTGTACATAAGCTTCTCTTGCCTGCTTTTGGATTTCATTTGGTAAATCAGCCAATAGTTTACGAAAACGCTCTGTTGTATGTGATATCACAGCCGTTCAATATCCAATGGTTTTGTCTTGCCTTGCGCATGCTCCGTAAGAGCTTCATCTGCCAATTTAGCTAATACATCTTCCGACTCAGCAAATGCCTTGTCCCATTTTTTTTCGGCTATGATTTCATCAATTAACCATCGGGCTAGAGCATTTTGCTCTAATTCTGACAACTTTGATGCCTCTTCAAAGGCTTTTTCAAGAAGTTTTGTCATAATTAACCTCCAGTGTTTTTAATGTATCTAATAAATTGGAACTTCGATGGCTTTAATTCCTCGACCCCGCTCGGAATGATGTCATGCTGAGCGGAGACTCTATCTGCTGACAGGTAAAAAAGTATTGGGATTCTTTGTAAACTTCAAGATGTACAAAAAAAATGCATTATACGTTCATATTAAGGAATTTCAAAGTTAGCCTCTGTAACTAAGATATCAGCGCATAACGACAAAGCTCACCGGCGGCAATGGAGCGCAGCGGAATTGCTGTCCGGTGCAGCGCCTTGTTATATTTGCATTTCTTTGGTTTCATTTTCCAGCCATTTGATGGCAGTTTTTTCGTCTTGCTCGATAGCGATTTCCACTGCCCGTTTGGCGCATTCCAATAGCAGTTTGGATTGCTTGCGCAAGCTGGATGATTCGTTGACTTTTTGTTGTATTTCGAGTTGTTTTGATTCTGGCAATAGGGGTATAGGCAAATTCAAAATATCATTGTCAACGATGACCGGATATGATGTTCCGGTATTCGGTTTCAGAGACCATGCTAAAAGCGGTTTTGAATGAAGGAAAGCAAAAAGTGTTTCTTTGTTAATGCGGCCATTTTCTCGAAGCACAGTGAATGCACCGCTCCCTACATATCCATTTTCTTCAACAATAGTTATAGCCCCTCTGTATGTCCTGACTTTCGACACGATTACGTCGTTCTTCTTCAATGCTCTTTTTGCATTGGCGGGGAGTTCCTCGCCAATAACTTCATTTGCTAATATTTCACCGTTTGAAACATTAACGCTGCCAATTTCCACATACTGATAGACTTTTTTATTATCAATCTTAAAAGTGCTTTTGTTCTGCTTGAACTCTGCGCCAATAGTTGAATAGCCACCAGAATATTCTTTTATTGATTGTTCAATCTCTTCATACTTCGGCTGGAAGTATTCAGCGTCAACGCGCTCGGCCTGTTCGGTATCTGAATAGTTTTTAACAAAGGAGAGTTGATGCTTTGGTTGCCAGTTTGTTAAGCCTAGTTCAGAAAGGAGGATGCTTTGTGATTCTTTAAATAACTCTTTAGATTCTCCCTGTTTACCAAAAGCCTCTTTGACTAAGACTTCAATTGTATTTTGGAAAACATCTGAAAAAACAGGTATCTTTAGACTGCATATCTGTTGAAGGTTTAACCAAGGTTGCACATTACCTGTTTGGAGCCTTTCAAAACTAGAAATCCCAAATTGACAGTTCAAGTAACAAATTAAATAGAAAGGATTAATTTTGTTACTTTTTATTTTAACCTGGGCTAGATTTTGGTTTGCTGTTGATGGCAGATCTTTGGGAAGTACAATTGAAGCTTTACCTAAAGAGCCAACACGTTGTATCAGGATGTCATTTTGCTCAAGATGTAATGACAATTGTTCATATACTTCTTTGTCAATATAAATACTCTCGGTATCATTGATAAAAAAATCATGAATATCTTGATTTCTAATAAATACTGCAAAACCGTTCTGCTTGTATTCTATAATATTGTTTTGAGAATACGCACCGAAATCAGTGATCTTGATCGATAGTTTCTCAAGTAACTCATAGTTTTTACTAAGTATTAGTTTCTCTGAAGCAAGAAATTTTGGTTGGTAATATTCGGAGTTTATGCGAAATGCACCTTCAATGTTGCTTTTAGAAACAATTGAATATTGCATTTTTCACTCCTTCATCCAAAACGACAGTTTTTCTTTTTCAGACCATTCAATAAAGGCTTCTGCAATGCCATCAGGTAGTTCACCACCGTGGTTGTGCAGGTCATGGTCAACAATCAAATGCCCGTTCTTATCTAGTTTGTATTGACCGTTGCCGTTTTTGACATAGATATAATCGCCTGAATTATCCTTTCCGCCTTTCTCAGACACAGCAAAGAATATCGGATAGTCATCTATTTTCGGGCAAAGCTCATCGTCCCATTTTTGTACAAATAAAACGCTAGTTTTGGTGCCGGTATGCGGTTTGAAGGTGTTGCCGTGCAAGCCGACTACTGCAAGGATGCGACCATGTTGAGCGATAAATTCCCTTATGTGTTTATCCGAGGTGTTATTAAAACGGCCTTGAGGTAGCACAATCGCCATGCGCCCACCGGGCTTGAGAAAGTCCAGGTTTCTTTCAATAAACAGAATATCCCGCCCGACTTTGCCTTGCGCTTTGCCATTGCCCTTAAAGCCTAGTTGATAAGTGCCAGGACATCGTGGACACGAAAATGTGCCAAGACATCGTGGA
>SOET01000020.1 GCA_021646465.1 Candidatus Kuenenia hertensis
GCTTTAATTTACTAATATACAAATACTTACGTCATATTTCCTATTCCCGGAAAAGGCTCGTGGTTGTTTAGCATAAAAATGGTTCTTATATCTCCCCCCCAACCTTTTTAGGTTATAATTGCCTCATTTGACCCAGTCTGAGGAGTTTGGGAGCGAGCAGATTTCCTGTCTTTCATTGAATCATGCCTGGGTCATTTACCATCGGTTCTGATGATGGGGATGACGTTAAGTGGTATTATATTATTTTTTCATTAAAACGATCAAAGCATTCTCACATAAATTTCTTCTTGATGTTAATATTGCAATATGATATCGTATTGCGATATCTAAGCAAGATAATATTAAACAGCTTTTTTGTACTGTCATGAGTTTCCTCATGGCTGGTTTAATCGGGGACGATTAAACCGAAATATTTGATATTTTCCATAATTGGTCGAAACTTCTGGTTCAATCTGCAAAATTGAACCAGCATAAGAGCATGGCCCTCTGACTCCCTGCCTGTCCGGTAGGCGTGCGCGCAGGGCGACAAAAATGGTTATGCTGAGCGGAGTCCCTGTCGGCAGACAAAGAAGCATAATAAAGGATGAATTACAAAAAATCGGGAATGCTCCCCTTATGAATTATGAATATGTTTAAAAGTCATAAAATGGGTAAAAAGCGGGAGGAGTATTAGCGATGAGCAGTTCAAACAACCAGGGATTTAACCTTTTGAGAATAAGGGCAATCCGTGCAATCATTGTATGGTCATGGTTTCCCTACATTATTCAGATATTGATGCTATTGGTATTCACTGCCCTGGCAGTGAACGGTTGGGGGCGTTTTGCGCCGGAAGGCGTAAACGATAAATTGTATGCCAAGACCAATATTACCAATCTGCTTATTTGGGGACTCTGGTGGCCTTCTATGGTATGGACCGCCGTATTGTTCGGACGCGCCTGGTGCATGATATGCCCGCTGGAACTGATTGCGAATGGAACAGAAAGACTCGGAAGGAAACTAAGGATACGGCAGTTTATCCTTAACAAGTGGCTGCGGTCGGGCTGGTTAATCCTTGTAATATATGCCATGATTCAGCTTTTTGTTGCAGGGGCGCATTTGCATCGCGTCCCTTCATATACATCAATTTTCCTCTGGAGCCTGCTGGGGATGGCGGGTTTGGTCGGTTTCTTTTTCAAAGACCGCGCCTTTTGCCGGGGATTCTGCCCTGTCGGGCTTCTCTTGAGTTCATATGGACGCGGAGGAATGCTCGCTGTACGCGCAGGCGCAAATCAGGTGTGCAGTGATTGCACCGGCAAGGACTGCATCATGGCGTGTAACCGGACAAAACTGTACGGGCGCAGTTGCCCAAGCTTGCTGAATCCTCCGAAATTAAACAGCAACCGGGACTGTCTGGTGTGCGGACAGTGTATTAAATCATGCAACCCTGATAATATGCAGCTTGTCCTACGCCATCCCTTTCATCCATCGGATATGCGTGAATCCTTTACATCGTGGCCGATCACCCTTTTTATTTTAATGGTTTCAGGATTTGTTACGGGCGAGTTATGCAGCGAATGGAAAGCTGCGCAGCACATATTTCTCTGGCTTCCGGAGCATTTTGCAGTCAGCACCGGACTCAGTTCAATTGGGGGGTGGATTGAAGGTGTCTGGATGATTGGTATTTACCCCATTATGCTCTGGTTACTGCTTGGCGCTATTTCTTTCTGTAAAAACAGAGATACTTCTGTTATAGGAAACTGGCGATTTTTAGCCCTTCCTCTTGTGGTTATCGTTTCAGCGGGACACATGGCAAAGGGGTTGGCAAAATTTGTTTCGTGGACAGGGTTTCTCCCGGGAGCGATAAAAGACCCTTCCGGTGTAAATACTATCCTTGGAATAAGTTCAAAAGTCATTCCTATCCCTGCATCCCTTTTGTCCTTATCGGTTGTTTCTTTTGTCGGTATGGCGCTTGTCATTGCAGGAATGTATTTTGCCTATCGCGAGGCAAAACTGGCAAACCCTGAAAAGTACCATAAAATCAGAGCGCCTGTATTGTTATTGGGCATACTCTTTATTGTGATAATATCAGGATGGAGATAAGAATAAAAGGAGAAGAATTATGGTGTATCTGGTGATTTGTACGGTATCGCTTGTTGTCTCTGCCTTAACCCTGTTTTCCGGTTTTGGATTGGGGACGCTGCTTATGCCTGCCTTTGCGGTATTTTTCCCACTGGAAGTGGCTATCGCCGCTACCGCCATAGTACATCTTGCAAACAATATATTTAAACTCATGCTGGTTGGAAGGAAAGCGGACATGAAAATCGTGATGAAATTTGCCATCCCTGCAGCAGGTATGGCGATTGTAGGGGCGTTATTATTGAACTATTTCAGCAACATGTCTCCTGTTGCAGAGTATGCGTTTGCAGGAAAAACCTTTTCGATTACTTTGTTAAAACTAATCATTGCCGTTCTTATAGCAATTTTTGCGGTGCTCGAACTCTCCCCCTCTTTCGAAACGCTTACATTTCCGCCAAAATATATTCCTTTCGGCGGGATGTTATCGGGTTTTTTTGGCGGATTATCCGGTCATCAAGGGGCGCTGCGCTCTGCCTTTCTGATACGAAGTGGTTTGAAGAAAGAGGCGTTCATTGGCACAACAGTTGTTTCCGCAGTTGTGGTGGATGTATCAAGGCTTTTTGCGTATGGAGTAACTATTTTTTCTCAAAATATCCATATTATAAGGGGGCAAATTGGATTCGGATTGATAGTTGCTGCCATCTTGACCGCATTTACCGGCTCGTTCATCGGTTCACGATTGATAAAGAAAATTACCATGCGTACCATTAAATTCATTGTTGGGATATTATTACTCGTGTTGGCAGTTATACTGGGATCAGGGGTGGTATGATTTTTATTTTATATGTCTTTTCAATCAGGAGCGACTCCCCTTGCTCTTTTGTTGAATAGGAGGGCAGGGGACAGAACCGTATGAACAGAATACGCAACAATCACCCTTTTTTGGTTTTAAGATTGATTTACAATTCGTACATTCATAAAAAAATCTACATGAATCTGTTGGCATGGTTTCTTTTTTAGCAAAACCACATATAGGACATGTAACAACAGATTCCAAGGTAATTCTCTCTTCCATGGGGCATTCCCGATTTTTAAAAAAAAGGAATTAACGTATATTTTACAGGATAGGAAAATATCCTCAATCTCACTTGAGAGACTAAAAAACCCTTCGACTCCGCTCAGGGTGACTGTAAATGTCATGCAGAGCACATTCGCACGCTCAGTATAAACTCCTTCGAAGCATAAATGGTGTGTTACAAAAATCGGAAATACTCCCAGCCAGCCAGAAAGAAAGTGCTATTGATTGTAATTATAAATATTCAATACTGAGATTTCCCATTTTTTCTCTCCTGTTCAATTATACAATCCGTACCATGGTACAGAGTCAAGTTTTTTTATAATTTGAAAACATAACAAACAAATGGTATCATGTCCCCCCGGCAATGAAACAAGAAATTGTTATAAAGAAAGAGTTGCGATAAAATGTACCTAATTTCTCTTCTGTTTTTTGTAAAACTATGGCAATAACAAAATCAATTATATTATTCATACTTGCCGGATTATGTGAAATCGGGGGAGGGTATCTCGTATGGCTCTGGCTTCGGGAAGGAAAAGGCATTGCCGTTGGGATTTTAGGAGGGATTATTTTAGTGTTTTATGGGATAATCCCCACCCTTCAGCCTGCCCACTTTGGCCGGGTGTATGCCGCATACGGAGGTGTGTTTGTAATTATGTCTATTGTGTGGGGGTGGAAAATAGACAAAACACCGCCTGATAAATACGACGTCATCGGCGGCATCATTTGCCTTATTGGCGTCTCTGTTATCATGTACTGGCCAAGAAATACTTAACTTCTTTCTATGACAAAAAACAAAGTCCTTCTTACCATCCTTCCCCTTACCTGGCCCAATATGCCACCCATTGGACTGGGATTTCTCCAGGCATTTCTTGAAGAAAAAGGCATCGGCGCCGATATCATTGACTTTAATCATTACTTTTATGCCTTGTCAGGACAACTACTGCAAAAACAGTGGGTTGTCAGTTGTAATACCTCTTTTGAAGAAACCATATTTTCTCTTATCAGAGAAAACCATCCGGATGAATTTGACAACGTAATAGAAAGAATGCTTGCCTATGATGTAATCGGATTTTCCTGTTTTAAAAGTAATTTGAGTATGTCACTTTGTGTCGCAAAGGTGTTAAAATCGAAAAAAACTGATGTAAAACTTGTGTTCGGAGGCCCGGAAATAACGCGTCAGTTTTTCAAAGGTGATGGTGTGTTTCGGGAAGATATTTTCCAGCCAGCAGATTACCTGATTGTTGGTGAGGGTGAAATACCATTGCTCAATTATCTTAGTGGAAAGAAGTGCCGGGGCAAGGTAGCGAGGTTTGAACAACTGCAGACGTTGAAAGATATTCCTTTTCCCATGTATTATGGCGTTGATCTGAAAAGATATCCCAAAAAACATGCAATTCCCCTTCAATTTTCAAGGGGATGTATCAGACGGTGCAACTTTTGTTCGGAAAGGCTTCTTTATAAGGGATTCAGGACAAGATCAAGAGAAAGCATTCTTGATGAGATTGCATACCACAAGGAAAAAAACAATACAAAATATTTTATATTTTACGATTCTCTCATAAATGCAAATATAAAAGAACTGGACTTGTTGTGTGATGGCATCATCGAAAAGTTCGGTTCCATTCACTGGGAAGCGCAAATAGCTGTCAGAAATGATATGGATCAACCACTTTTTTACAAGATGAAGCAAAGCGGTTGTTACAACCTTTTCGTCGGGCTGGAATCGGCGTCAGACAATACCCTTAAAAATATGAACAAAGGGTTCAGTTATGACGATGCCCTTGGTTTCTTTAACGCCCTTCACAAAGAGAGACTTTTTTTTGGTGTAAGTATTATTGTGGGGTACCCCGATGAAACGGAAGAGGATTTTCGAAATACGCTCAGTTTTATTATCCGGAACAAAAAAATTATACCGCAAATTGCGCAGGTGAATCCTTTTACCTATTATGATGGCACAAACACTGACAAAATGTCAGACTATAAATCAAATCCGGTTGCAATGGAAAGAATGGAAATATTCGTTGGAGAAATTAAAAAAAATAAGATTCGACACACTAACGCGTTTCTTGGGAATTTAATAGAAAAGAATGATAGAGATAAGTGAAGTTACCATAGACAGGATACTCAATCCTACCTCCATTGATTTAGGGGAATATGTCATAAATCCATACATGGGCTGCGAATATTCCTGTATGTATTGCTATGTGAAATCAAACAAGGCCGTTTATAAAAAAAAGAAACCGTGGGGAATGTATGTAAACGTGAGGATGAATGCACCTGCTCTTCTGGAAAAAGAAATAGAAATGAAGAGGCCGAAAACAGTTCTTTTGGGCTCAACGACAGAATGTTTTCAGCCCGCTGAGCATACATATCACATCACAAAGCAGATTATTGAGATTTTACATAATAATAATGTATCGTACGTAATACTTACCCGTTCTCCTTACATACTTGAGTATATCCCACTATTAAAACAAGGATTTTGCAGCAAAATATATTTTACCACGAATAATTTCAACAATGACCTTAAACAACTTTTAGAACCGAAAAGTCCTTCGTTTGCTGCAAGAAATCATGCTATTATTAAACTTCTTGAAGAGGGGTTGACGGTTATTCCCTATTTTTCTCCCGTTATTCCGTGGATAACAAATTTAAAAGGAGCATTTTCTTCTTTCACGAAAGCAAAATGCGTTGAGTTTGAATTTTTAAATTTTAACCTGAAGGATATTCATGAAATAATACATAATATACTGCAGATCGACCCTTCGTTAAAAAGAAGTTTTGACGTCCTGCTCTATGACAAAGATTTCTACCGGCAAATATGGCGAAATATTGAAATGGAAACCGAGACCTTGGCAACGTTATGGAAAAAGGATTTTAAAATATATAAACACGATTTTGGCAAATTTTTTGAGAATAGTTATTCACAATAAAGCACGATCCCGCCCTCTTCTTAATGATGCATTTACATGAAATGCAAAAAAAGAAAAACCTTAAAATCTGTAAAAGTATGTTATAGTAGCATATTCTTAAGCGGTATTTTAATGGTTGATTCCCTGCATGTCTGTAGTGTAAAATATGAAAAAACAAATCGTACAGGGGGGGAATTTTTCTTCTTTTCAGCAGGTGCGTAAAAGTTGCGACTGCAAAGAAATTCAATGATTGACCTGAAAAAATAATAATGATATAAGATAATGACAGTATGTTTTTTGTTGTTGATAAATGTAACAATTCGACATCACATAAATTATGGAGGATTTATAAATGGAAAAGTGGGAATGTAGTGTATGTGGCTACGTGTATGACCCGGAAAAAGGCGACCCTGATAATGGAGTTGAGCCTGGTACTCCCTTTGAATCGATACCCGATGACTGGGTATGTCCGTCATGTGGAGCGAATAAAGATTTGTTTGACAAACTTGATTAACGGCAGTTGTTTAATACAGACCTCTTTTTTTATATTATTCTCATGTTAAAGTTTTTACTAAATAGAAACATCGTGGTTTACACCGGGGTTATTTGCATAGTGACAATCTTTTCGTTCTGTAAGTATGCATTAACAGAAACAGAAAAGAGCAGTAAAGCGAAATCGCCGGCAGTAACTTATTCAAACCCGTATTTTAAAGGCACCAAGGAAGAGAGAATTACTCAAGTTGAAAAAATAACCAGACTTTTTGGAGTAAAATGCGATTATTGCCATAACGAAGATTTAACCGCTTTTACGGAAGAAGGTGAAATTTCAAAAAAAATGATGGCAGCTTCTGTAGCCCTTGGAGTAGATTGCGATTATTGTCATGTTGATGGTAAACGTTATACCGAAAAAGAAAACCAGGCAAAGAAGATGTTTGAGCTTTCCGAAACCATGGCTACAGAATGCGATTTTTGCCATGCAGGGAAAGATCAGTTAACACCAAAAGGCGAACAGGCAAAGACCGCTTTCCTGACGCGTGATTGGGCGACAAAAGGTACAAAGCAATGTCTGGAATGTCATATTGAGAAAAAACAGTTTGCATTGAATTTTTACGGATGGCAGGTTTTAAATGCCATGAAAGGATTAAAAGGGATGTGAACAGGGATTATGACGTAATAATCGTGGGAGGAGGCCCTGCGGCTCTTGCAGCCTCAATTTACACATGTCGCGCATTATTAAAGACGGTAATATTTGAAAGAAAAATTACCGGTGGGCAATTGGCTGGCACGGAAATGGTTGAAAATTATCCGGGTTTTCCTGAGGTAATTAGTGGTGTTGATCTTACGCAGCGAATGGAGGAACAGGCAAAGCGTTTTGGATTAAATATCCGCTATGAAGAGGTTTTAAGACTAAGAGTAGAAGATGATGGTCTTAAAATAGTAACCACCGATTCAGGTGAGTATGCAAGCTATACGGTTATTCTGGCATGCGGCGCGGATCCTAAAAAATTAAATATCCCGGGAGAAAGTGAGTTTTACGGAAGAGGGGTTAGTTATTGCGCCACGTGTGACGGAGCATTCTTCAGGGAAAAAGATGTAGTGGTTGTCGGTGGCGGCGATTCTGCGTTGACGGAAGGAATATTCCTGACAAAATATGCTAAAACTGTTCAAATAATTCATAGACGGGATGTATTCAGGGCGGCAAAGATTTATCAGGACGATGTTTTTTCTCATCCCAAAATAAAAGTTATTTTAAATACCATTGTTGAAGAAATCTATGGTAAAGAAAGTATAGAAGGCGTAATTACCAGGAACGTGGCAACTGGAGAAAAAAATAATTTGCCCTGTCAGGGTATTTTTATTTTTATCGGAAGCTTGCCGAATACATCTTTTTTAGGGAATTTGCTGTGTGTTGATGAGGGTTGTCACATTGAAACGAACATGCATATGGAGACGGAAATAGAAGGTCTCTATGCCGTAGGCGATGTGAGAAAATGGTCGTACCGGCAAATTGCGACTTCGGTGGGCGATGGCGTTACCGCTGCTATTGCAGCAGAGCACAAACTTTCTGAATTGAAGGCATTAGGCAAAATAAAAGACTAAAAAACTCCTTTGTAATTATCAAAAAAGGCTGTTAAATAAAAAGACAATGTTATAAATTTTACTGTTGGGAGGAATTGCAATAATGAATGTGAAAGAACTCATTGAGAAAGCGGCAAAGCATGAAGACGAATCACAAAGGTTTTATTTGGATGCCTTAAAGCATGTTACGGATCCGGCAGCACAAATCTGGTTAAAAGAGCTTGCGGAAGAAGAAACAAAGCATAAGGAGATGTTACAAAATTTTGACACCTCAAAAGTGATGGATTTTAAGCCTGGTGAAACACAGGATTTGCATATTTCGGAATTTCTGGTCGACAAGGATGTCTCAGAAATCAAAGACTTTCAGGACGTTTTGATCGTTGCCATGAAAAAAGAACAAAAGGCGTATAATTTTTATGTGAGTATGGCTCAGTCAACAGATAATCCTGAAATGAGAAAGATGTGCAAAATTCTTGCACAGGAAGAATTAAAACACAAGCATAAAATAGAAATGGCCTATGATGATATGGTATTTTCTGAAAATTAAATGAACAGATCAATGAATTTATTGAACTGACAACTTCCATAATGTGAAAAACAATTAGATTGTTGCTTGTTAATAATATTCATATTCAATAAATAAAAATAGGAAGGTCGGGTTTCTTACCCGACAAAACCTTATTTATCCGACAATCCGTTTTCATATTGTATTGTCGGGTAAGAAACCCGACCTACAGATTACAAACTTGGAATGAACATCTGATTTAATAATAAGACCCTGCCATTGCCCTCTTTTGATCAGGAGGTTCGTAAGGGAAAATCACATCGGTTAAATTTTCACCAAAAACAGCAATGTCCTGTAAATTATTAGAACCGGGATTGTAATTGCTTGCAAGCCGTAAGTGATTGTAGCAATTCACAAATGGCTGGTTAGGATATGACGCTTCCGGGTCAAAACCCATTATCGCTGTTCCTTTGCTGTCCACGGCAACAGCATTATCTCCCGCAACAAGTACTCCTGGTGTTACGTAAGAAATGTTTTCTACCCAAGGCCCTTCACCCTTATCGATAGCCGACACTCCATCGATAAACGCAAAATCAACCGGAAATGCACTTGCAATATCCACATATATTATAAGGGATTTGCGTTCTTTGGTCAGGATAATGCACATATTGCGTTCTGGCACCGGTCCCGTTTATTCCATATTTTTGAATCGGCAACAGGCCAACCATGTTTTTTAGAGACAAGGTTACTCCGGCAGAACTATGGACTTTTAATTTAGAGACGGTTATAAGACAATCCGTTTCGTTAAGATGATTGTTCACCATTATAGAGTGTAGAGACGCATTGCAATGCGTCTCTACACCGCACCCATCAAATAAGAGTTGAATTGATGGGTTCACTTCGTTTAACCCATCCTACGTTAATATCCAAAAGTCGTTGGGTTTCTTACGCTGAGTTCAGAATGTGTGTTGGGTAGAGCGTAGCGAAACCCAGCAAATAAAACTATCAAATTATTCTCTTTGGAAACATTTCCTATGTTTCCACTGTTCCAGGTTTTGGAACTCCGTGTTTTAAAATGTGGTAAAGCTCGTCTTTTAAAGCAAGCCTGCGTTTTTTCAGGTCTTCAAGCGCCGTCTCTGATCGGGGTTCGATATCGTATTCAACCCGGTATACCTCGCGATCGAGTTTGTGGTACTCATCAAAGAGGTTTTTAAAGTGTTCGTCAGAAATTTTTAGGTCATGAATTTTTTCCCGGAATTCAGGAAATTCATGCACAAGATCATGATGTTCGCTTTGCATTTTATTTTGCCTCTCCTAAGTTAATCAATTAAGTCCGGCTTGTAATTTCAATAAGATGGTAGCCGAATTGCGTCCGGATTGGTCCGTGAACTTTACCTACTTCTTCATTAAATACCACCTCATCAAATTCCTTCACCATTTGTCCCGGCCCGAATTCTCCAAGATCTCCTCCCTGTCGTCCGGACGGGCATTGCGAATACTGTTGAGCCATATTGGCAAAATCTTCCCCATTTTCTATTTTTGATTTAATATCCTCGCACTCCTGTTGGGTTGAAACCAAAATATGACGCGCCCGTGCTCTTGCCATACGATACTCCTTTCTACGTTAAAATAATTTGCTAACTATACACACACATATACTGAAAATTGTACAAAAGCCGAACCGTTTTTCTGTCACCCGGCCTCATTTGCCATTTTAATTACGCCCTCGTATTAAAGTCTATTATTTTCAGTTTATAATCGTTATTGCCATGAGTCAAGAAAGAAGTATTTTCAAATTATAAGGGATGAATCAAGATGGTTGTTCTTTTAATGGAGATAAAAGGTTAATGACGTGTTCGATGATATTTTGCCAGGTAGAGAAGAAAAAATTCAGATACTTGTTTTAAAAAGTTTATTTACTATTTGTTTCCCAACCTTCACAACGTCAAATTTTCCCCAGGCATTCAATTTTGTTCTTTCCCTTTTAAACTCATAAATGGGAACTGAGGTGCCGCAGGAAGTTTGTACCGATTCGATGTGAAGTAAGATAATTTGGCGTTTTCCAGGAATATCAGGGAAATATTGATAAAATCTCTCCCACTTCTCATTGTCTTGCTGAATTACTTCTCCCTTGCCATACAAGCGGAGTATCATCGGGTCTTTATCAAAGCTGCAGAACATTATTGTCATTCTGCCATTTTCTTTCAGGTTCTTGGCTGTTTCATTTCCACTGCCTGTCAAATCCAGATAGAGAATCGTTGTATTGTCTAAACACCTGAACGTATCAAGACATTTTGGAGAAATTGCAATAGTACCTTTTTCAGAAGCAGTTGCAATAAAGAACATTTTCTGCCGGGAAATAAATTCTTGCAATTCCCTGTTAAGTTCCGTAAAAAATTCTGCCATGTTATTCGTTATTACAAATCAACACAAGATGTAACAAGCCACCAGGTAAAGATACTTGCCGCATATCCGAGGATTATAACAGGGGCCCATTTTAAATGCGACATAAACGTATAATTTTCCCTGTTGATGCCCATAACAGCAACACCCGCCGCGGAACCTATCGAAAGCATGCTTCCGCCCACTCCGGTAGTTAGAGTGACTAACAACCACTGATCGACGCCCATTGGTTTGTTCATCTTAAGAACCGCATACATAAGAGGAATATTATCACCTATTGCGGAAATTGCACCTATTACCGTATTTGCTGCTGTCAATCCTAAAGAACCATAAAGTAAATTCCCGACTCCGTTAAGATAACCAAGATACTGCAGAGCGCCTACGGCCGCTAAAACGCCAAAAAAGAAGAGAAGGGTATCAAATTCTACCTGTTCTAATTGTTTAAAAAAATCAAATTTTGCACGTTCTTCGGATCTTCTGTCTTCTTCCAGTCCTAATTGTTCTAAAAACTTTTTATTTCCCCATCGTTTCATATAGTATGAAACAAACATAAGAAATCCCATACCCAACATCATTCCCATAAAAGGAGGAAGATGCAAAAATTGGTGAAACGAAACCCCCATCGCTATGGTTATAGCGCCGAAAAAAATTGCCATTTTAGCTCCGGGTTTTAATGCATTAATTTCCTTCCTGCACTGTGGTTTTTCCTTTGGAACAAAAAAACTCATGATAACGGCAGGGATAATCCAGTTTACAATGGAAGGAAGTATTAAATAAAGAAATTTAACCGTTTCGACTTTTCCCTCCGTCCAGACCATTAAAGTTGTAATATCACCAAACGGGCTCCATGCGCCGCCGGCATTTGCGGCTACAACAATATTTACAAAGGCGGGTACAATAAATTTTTTATTTCCCCCGCTGACAGTATACGCTACAGTGGACATCAGTAATGCCGAGGTCATATTGTCCGCAAAAGGAGACAGGATAAACGTAATCCCTCCTGTAACCCAAAACAATTTCCGGTAACTCATTCCTTTGGATAAAAGCCAGGCGCGCAGAGACTGAAAAACATTGAGAGATGAAAGAGCGTTAATATAAGTCATTGCCACAAGCAGAAAGAAAAAGAGTCCGCCTATTTCCGCTATCAGATGTTCCACAAAGGTGTGTGCATGACCTCCGCCGTTCATTGATTCGTATACCCCAATAAGCATCCAGATAATACAGCTTACCAATAGTATTGGTTTAGCCTTTTTTAGGTGAATCAACTCTTCCAGGATGATTAAAATATATGCTGAAAAGAATAAAAATAAAGATACATATCCTACCCATGAATTCATCATGTTTGACATGCCTTCTGCAACACGCAATTGGTTATCCAATGAAAATTCAGGCAATGCTATACCATGGTCCATCACTTCAACGGGAAAATCATTTCCTTTCATAAAACAATCTCCTTAAAAGTTGTTTCACAGAAAAATTTCATAAAAAGGGCAGCATATTTTTTAATTCCTTGTATGCAAAAACAGCATTATATGTTTAAAAGGCAGATATTGTAAAGATTATTGTT
Organism: Candidatus Kuenenia hertensis; assembly: GCA_021646465.1. Taxonomy (GTDB): domain Bacteria; phylum Planctomycetota; class Brocadiia; order Brocadiales; family Brocadiaceae; genus Kuenenia; species Kuenenia hertensis. The sequence goes on from SOET01000020.1 coordinate 12,600, forward strand.
CGTGCCGAACAAACGCCTTAGAATTAAATGGTTGGTGGTTCATTGTTTTTTGCAACTTACACTTTAGCGAAAATTGTTCCGTATTTTGCAAAAAGCAAATGTGTTTTTAGTGTGTTGTATGGGTTTGTTTTTTAGTAACTTAACACAATTAATGTTATGGATTGTTTTTTTGATACAAAAAGCGCCTTGTCAAAAAATATGGTATGAGTACCATTGACACAGTAATCACATAGGTTTGTATGGCAAACATGCCATATAAATACATTTTAACGTCCATTATTCACTTTCAGCATTAATTTTTCCGATATTGGCTTTATCAGGTTCCCACGTGGCATAAATCGGCTTTATAGTGTCCGCTTCTACCATATTTCAGCATCAAAAACCCAACGTTAACATAGGAAGTTCGGTTTATAATGTTATGGCCGCAATTGATCACAACATTTTGTCTGTTTAATTCCCACATCACCTGAAGAGAAATATTTTGCTCTGGATAAAGGTCATAGGGTACAATCTGGTTTCTTAAATCTAAAACAATAACGTTCCGATATATATTTGTATCATGAGCATCCTATTTGTGTTTTTAATGCTCAAGCTGGAAACTTGAGTTACTGTGAATTTATTGCAGATTTAACTCGGTAACCATTTATAAAAATTTTTCAGCATAGAGTAAAAACGAGGGAGGCGTTATTTTTGTTTTGATTAATTAAGATTTTATTGTTTTTCTATCATCTGGAATAACGTTTGAGCGGAACTTAAGTATGTTGTGCAACTCAACAGAAAGTGAATTTAACTGTTCTACTTCGAAACGAATCTGCTTAACAATATCCGTCTTTTCTTTGTCTCCCATTTCTCCCCTAACCAATAATTTTGATACCATTTTTGAAATATCTGAAAGTTTTTGTGGTACATCATAAGAAAAAGTTGTTAAAAAAAGATTTCTTATCCTTTCTTTCTCTATGGTATATTCTGCTTCAAACATCGCTGCTGCAAGCTGTGCCCCTTCCACGGCAAGTGCCGTTTGATCAACCATTATTTCGAGAAAATGCATTTTTCTAGGATCAGAAAGCAGCGGAGAATCCCCGGGAAAAGCCCCAAATACTCCTACGGTTTTTTCGGTACCCACAAGAGGTAAATAAATCCCTTTTGAACTGGGGAGCGTATCTGTTCCTCTTCCTGCCATCTTGCCATGTTCATAAACCCAGTTAATAACTCCTTCCTCATTTGAGGTGAGAGGAAAAGGAAGAGTACCTTTAGTTTGAGCAATAGTAAGTTTATCTTGATCAAAGCTAAAGATAGCCACCGGGCATCTACAAAACTCTTCCAGGTGTCTAACGGCAATTTTTATTAATTCATCTGAATCTGATGTCTTTGATAATTCTTTGTTCAATGTGTAAAGAATCTGATTGTGCTCTTCCCTGAGTCTTGCAGATATCATTTGTGTCCCGAGCCTGTCAGCTAAAGTACTCACTACTAATCCGGTAATTAACATGACAATAAATGTGATGACATATTGAACATCTGCAACTGCAAATGTAAAATACGGAGGAACAAAGAAATAATCGAAGCACAGGACACTCAAAAGCGATAGAAAAAATGATATCCTTTTCCCGAAAAAGAAAGCGACACAAATAACCCCCAGCAAATAGACCATAATAAGATTGGATGGCTCTACGATACTGAATAAAAGGCTATTTACCACCGTGCAGAGAGAGGCGATCATAACCGACAACAAAGCGCCTTTCCAGGACAGTGGCCGGTGAGGAACAAATATTGGTTTTGGTACCTTTTCTTCCACCTCACCACTGAGGATATAAATATCTATCTCCCCGCTCTGCCGCGCCAGTTCATTAACCACTGAACCGGTGATAAATTCACTCAACCGCGACCGTTTAGGCTTACCAATAATTATCTTTCCGATATTTTTTGATCTGGCATAGGCCAGAAGGGTTTCGCCTATTCTCTGACCGCTTAATATAATAGTTTCGGCGCCCAGTTTTTCAGCAGATATGATCAATGCATCAACTTGATTCTGACGATAACGATGTCTGGTTATCGAAGGAGTTTCGACATAAGCAACAATCCATTCAGCTCCCGTCTCAGAAGCTATTCGTTTGGCAGAGCGCAGCAGCCTTATCGCAGAGGGATCTCCGCTTATGCAAACTAAAAATCTGTCACTTGCCTTCCAGACTTTTGAAATTGAATACATTTCCTTATAAGCACGCATCTTGGCATCAACACTTCTTGCAGTATAACGAAGGGCAAGTTGACGCAGTGCAATCAGATTTCCGGGTCTAAAAAAATTCATTGCTGCTCGTTCTGCCTGAGGTCCAAGATATACCTTACCTTCTTTCAGTCTCTTGAGTAGCTCCTCGGAAGGCAAATCTACCAATTCGATTTCGTCGGCCATTTCCAGAAAGCTATCAGGTACCGTCTCCTTTACCACCACCCCGGTAATCTGAGTAATGATGTCATTAACACTCTCACAGTGTTGAACGTTGAGCGTGGTGTATACATCGATATCATGATTGAGTAGTTCTTCTATATCCTGCCAGCGTTTGGCATGGCGTACACCCGGCACGTTTGTATGGGCAAGCTCGTCTACCAGAATAAGCGAAGGCATCCTCTTTAACGCCTCATCCAGATTGAATTCCCGCATTTCTATTCTTCTGTACATAATTTTCTGGACGGGCAGAATCTCAAGCCCTTCTAAAAGCATCTGTGTTTCTCTGCGTTTGTGGGTTTCGACGCAACCAACCACAACGTCCGTCCCTTCCTTTTTCCTCAGTCGGGCGGCTTCCAGCATGGCATAAGTCTTCCCAACGCCCGCGACAGCTCCAAAGAATATCTTCAGCTTCCCCCGCTTACTTTCTTCCGCCTTCATTTTAGCCAAAATTTGATCTATATCAGATTTTTCTTTCATCATATATCCATATTATACTCTGTTTTATAAGAGTCCAAATCTAAATTTACTTTTAAAACGTTTACCACTGGTTCTCCGATTAATCCCAGGAAACGGTTATAGCTATGTTTGCGGACCATGCTTTTCACAGTCTCCTGCGATAATCCCCGCAGCCTTGCCACACGTGGAATTTGGTAATAAGCGGCTGCCAGACTGATGTGCGGGTCTAATCCGCTTGCGGAAGAAGTGACAAGGTCTACCGGGATAGTACTTGTATTATCCGGATCGGCTGCTCTTAACGCCTCAATACGCACTTTTACCGCATCAGTAAGCACGGAATTTGTAGGTCCTAAATTAGAACCGGAAGAAGATGCCGCATTAAACCGAACGGAAGATGTCGATGAAATGCGACCCCAGAAATATTTGGGATCGTCGAAATGCTGACCGATAAGCAACGAACCAATGGGGTTCTCGTCCCTATAAATCAAACTGCCATTGGCCCGTTCACGGAATAATACCTGAGCAATCCCCGTCACGGAAAGCGGGTAAAGAATCCCCGTAATAATCGTCAAAAGTAAAAAAGACACGATTGCTGGTCTCATATGTTCCCTGATCATTTTTTCCTCCTATTTAATTAGGCCTTCGGCGACTTTGATTCTTCGACTCCGCTCGGAATGACGTCATGCTGAGCGGAGCCGAAGCATTGAAATTCCTGAACGTTAAACTAAGCGTAAAGCAGCTAAAATCATGTCGATCAATTTAATACCTATAAACGGCGCCACAATTCCACCTGCCCCATACACCAGGAGGTTATTTCTTAAAAACCGGTTTGCCGTCATTGGTTTATAAGGCACACCGCGCAAGGCAAGCGGGATAAGAAATATGATAATGAGTGCGTTAAAAATAACCGCAGATAACACGGCGCTTGCCGGCGTCTCCAGGTGCATAATATTAAGCGCCTTAAGCGATGGATAGGTTCCAATGAACGCAGCCGGAATGATCGCAAAGTACTTCGATACGTCGTTCGCTACGCTGAATGTAGTCAGTGAACCCCGCGTCATGAGAAGTTGCTTTCCGATCTTAACGATTTCGATAAGCTTTGTAGGGTTAGAGTCGAGATCAACCATGTTACCTGCCTCTTTTGCAGCCTGCGTTCCTGTATTCATGGCAACGGCAACATCCGCCTGCGCAAGGGCTGGCGCGTCGTTCGTTCCGTCACCCGTCATGGCAACAAGCCTGCCACCGGATTGCATTTCGCGGATAAGTTTAAGCTTTGTTTCCGGGGTAGCCTGGGCCAAAAAATCATCCATGCCTGCTTCCGCAGCAATAGCCGCCGCGGTTAAAGGATTATCCCCGGTAATCATAACGGTCTTGATCCCCATTCTGCGGAGCTCGGCGAAACGTTCTCTTATACCGCCCTTTACGATATCCTTTAATTGAACAACACCAAGCAACTGTTTATGTTCTGCTACAACGAGCGGCGTCCCTCCATTTTTTGATATCGTTTCAATATTTGATTTCAGGTCTTCGGGAAAAGAACCGCCGAGCTTCTTTATATAATTTTCAATGGCTTCTGATGATCCCTTCCTGATTTGCCTGCCGTCACCCAAATCCACCCCGCTCATCCGTGTTTGTGCCGTAAAGGGGATAAATTTTGCTTCAAGTTCGTGGATGTGACGTCCTCTGATGCCGTATTTCTTCTTGGCCAATACTACGATGCTTCTTCCTTCCGGAGTCTCATCAGACAGAGAGGCAAGCTGCGCCGCATCTGCTAATGATTTAATATTGACACCCTGGTTTGGTATAAAAGCCACTGCCTGCCTGTTTCCAAGCGTTATCGTACCTGTTTTGTCCAGAAGCAGGACATCGACATCCCCCGCTGCCTCAACTGCACGGCCGGAAGTGGCGACAACGTTGGCCTGCACCATCCTGTCCATGCCCGCTATCCCTATAGCCGGTAATAATCCCCCTATTGTGGTCGGTATGAGACATACAAGCAGGGCAACCAATACGGTTACAGTAACCGGTTCTCCGTGCCCGGCCGCGATGACGCTGTGAACCGAAAAAGGTAAGAGCGTTACCGTCGCTAAAAGAAAGACGATGGTAAAGACTGCCAGTAAAATGCTCAGCGCTATCTCATTGGGGGTCTTTTGTCTTTTCGCTCCTTCAACCATAGCGATCATATGATCCAAAAATGTTTCACCGGGATTGGAGCTGATGCGCACCAGAAGCCAGTCTGAAAGCACCCGCGTACCGCCGGTAACGGCACTGCGGTCTCCCCCGCTTTCGCGTATAACAGGAGCGCTTTCTCCAGTAATTGCGCTCTCATCGATAGACGCTACGCCTTCGATGACTTCGCCATCCATAGGGATAATATCCCCCGCCTCAACAAGAACGACATCTCCTTTTCGAAGCGTTGTAGCTGAAACCTTCTCATAACTGGAGCCGTAGCTGGGGGTTGAAAGTTTTTTTGCGATGGTATCTCTTCGGGTGCGACGAAGACTTGCGGCTTGCGCCTTTCCGCGTCCTTCTGCCATTGCTTCGGCAAAGTTTGCAAAAATTAATGTGAACCACAGCCATGACGATATACCTAAAATAAATCCTGCCGGCGCTTCTCCCTGTCCTGAAAGCGCCTGAAAATACAATCCCGTAGTCAATATGCTTCCTACCAGCACCACAAACATTACCGGATTTTTGATCTGGTGTCTGGGATCTAACTTCTTGAGCGAATCAATAATTGCCGGGCCAATGATAGACAGGTTAAACGAGGATTTAGCTTTCTGTGACTTCTTCATGTGAAGCTCCAATTTTAACTATGATGTAGGATGAAATGTTCAACGATCGGACCTAGTACCAGTGCCGGGAAAAAAGTAAGCGCTCCGACAATCAAAACAACCATAACTAAAAATACGACAAAAAGCGGCGTATGTGTCGGTAATGTTCCCTGATTTACGGGAACAATTTTTTTCCTGGACAGCGATCCCGCGATGGCAAGTATCGGTATAGCAAGCCAGTACCGAGCAAAAAACATGGCCAATCCTAATGCTATATTGTAAAAAGGAGTATTAGCAGACAATCCACCAAAGGCGCTTCCGTTATTGTTTCCTGCGGATGAAAAAGCATAAAGCACCTCGCTGAAACCATGAGGTCCCGGATTAAAAATCGATACCTTTGTCTGAGGCCAAATAACGGCAACCGCTGTTCCGGCAAGAACAAGTGCAGGTGGAATTAAAATCATAAGGGACGCCATTTTCATCTCATACGTCTCGATTTTCTTTCCTAAATATTCCGGTGTCCGTCCAATCATGAGCCCCGCTATAAATACAGCGATAATTACAAATGCAATCATGCCATAAAGGCCCGATCCCACTCCGCCAAAAACAACCTCTCCCAGCTGTATAAGCCACATTGGTATTAAGCCCCCGAGAGGCGTGTAAGAATCATGCATTGAGTTAACCGACCCGTTTGAAGCCGCGGTTGTAGCAACCGCCCATATGGCAGAATTGACAATGCCAAAACGTGCTTCTTTTCCTTCCATATTGCCACCAGGCTGAAAAGCGGTCGCTTTTTGATTAATACCTAAACTGTTAAATAAGGGATTCCCGTGTTGTTCAAAATATATGCAACTCCAAAGACAGGGAATAAAAATAATAAGCATTGCTGCCAAAAGTACCCACCCCTGACGTTTGTCTTTAACCATGTAACCGAAGGTATAACATAAGGCGGCTGGTATGAGAAGTATTGCAACAACCTCTAAAAAATTAGATAGGGGTGTTGGGTTCTCAAACGGATGGGCAGAATTTACATTAAAAAACCCTCCACCATTCGTTCCCAACTCTTTAATGGTAATCTGTGAAGCGGCAGGGCCAAGCGCGAGTACCTGCTCTTGCACCTCTGCTCCATTGCCATCCTTTACAGGCTGAAGAAGTGTCACTTTCTCATACGGCTTGAAAGTCTGCACCACGCCCTGAGAAACTAAAAGAATAGCCAAAACCATTGACAAAGGTAGCAAGATATAAAGCGTTGTTCTCACCAGGTCCACCCAAAAATTTCCTATGGTTTCTGCCTGTTTTTGGATAAATCCCCGAATCAAAGCCACAAGAATAGCCATACCAGTCGCGGCGGACACGAAGTTCTGCACGGTTAATCCGACCATTTGGGTAAGATAGCTTAATGTCGTTTCACCACCGTAACTTTGCCAATTGGTATTTGTTGCAAAACTAACGGCAATATTAAAAGCCAAATCCGGGGCAACTCCTGGCATGGACATGGGATTTAAAGGCAAATATGCCTGCAGACGCTGAAGAGCATACACTACCGCTATGCCGATACCATTAAACAGCATCATCGCCATGGCGTATCCTTTCCAGGACATGCTTGTTTCCGGATAAATTCCTGAAAGCCGGTATATCCAGCGCTCTACAAGTCCAAGTAGTACATTAAGACCTGCCGGCTTACCTTCATATACGCGCGCCATGTATATCCCCAGCGGTTTAGCTAACAGAACAACCGTGGTGAGAAAAATTAAGCCCTGAATAACATTATTCCAATTCATGAAAAAATCTCCGGCTTGAGAAGCGCTAAAAACAGGTAAATAAATAGAAGAAGAGAAATTATTCCACCGATCCAATAAATAATTGCCACATCATACCTCCGTTTATACTCTGTCGCAGAGAGTGATAAAAGCTACCGAAAGTACAAAAAGGACCAGAACGATCCCTAAAAATAACAATTCCATTTTCTACTCCTTGAAGATTAACAGCAAAAAATCTCTCGGTGATTATTGCTCCATAAGCAAAAGAAACCATACGAAGTTTAAATTACGAATTTATCTTATAGGTGGTGTAAGAAGAAGCCAAGTCAATAATTCGTCAAAATTTTGAGTTTAGGGAAATACGGTACTGCCAGGGATTGGGTATAAGCGGAATGGACATCCTGATGTTCAACCCAAATATTTCCTTTCAAGCCCATCCTGTCAGATTAACCGTAATTACTCAATATTCTGTTGGATTTTGGCAACCACCCCGTTCCCCTCCTTCGCAAGGAGGGGATAAAGGGGAGGTGTTTCGATGAAAACTCGTAACAAAATGGGGCAATAGCCTTGCATTGCACGTTCCAAAGTAGTTTGCTCGTGAGGCAGGGCTGGAAGGGATCCACCGGTTGAAGTGTCGCTGGAAGACAGAAAGCTTGTTATCATGGCTGCTCCTCAATCCAAATTGGCTCTCAGACGGCTCCTTGCACAAGTTACCAAAGACAATCGACATGCTGAATTTGATAGAGGAGTAATTTTGGCTGACCTGATTAAGAGTTTAGACTGGCATGTCCTGGGTAAAGAATGGATATGCACCTTACCACATCGGGAGTGTTGAAGGTATTGCAGAAACTTGGTACATTGCTATCATAGTAAAGACGAATTTTTTTGAAGAAATCAAAAACTCCCATCTCTGTAAACTTGAAAAACATAAAAGGATTCCTATAATTGACAAATGAGGTTTGCCCCTTTTCCCTTTATTTATTATCCTAATATTGTAATTCCTGAGTTAAACCACACGCTAGGCGGGTGCGGCGCAGATGGGGTCAAATTTTTACAGATTGTCCGAGAATGCCAATGCCCCAACCGATGCATACCCTATATCGTTTATAGAGAAATAATTTATCAATACATAGTATATAATTTGTCGTGTAAAAACATTCTCTGACAGCCTGTTTATTATTAACAAATCAGCCTCAACCCTTTTGATAATCAGAAAAAGATGCTTGTCGATTTTCAGTTTTTCTTCCCAGGCTCACTGCACTATAGACTACTCCCCATCATTTCTCCTATCTAAGTTCCGCTTAGTCCACCAAGCCGACAGAACAAGTCCGTTGAAGTTAATAAAATTTTGATTGGTACCCTATCCCCAGTTTTAAAGAAATCTCATTGAGTTTCTTGTCGGCTGTCCACAGAGGAATATTAGTTATTATCGCTGAGACAATCAAATGAATGTCAATGTACCCTAACCCTTTCCCCATAAACGTATGATCTTCTATGAATCTCATTATTTCTTCGTGTTCTCCATGGATTGCCATAGGAAGTGTTTGCAGAAGAGAAAGTATTTCAACCCTGTTTTTGAGATTACCGCAGGCAAGTTCACCAACGATGAACGGATGACAAACCACGTTTCCCTCGTTAAGCAGTGTTTCAAGCCCAATATTTCCATTCCGCAAATGCACTACCCATATGGAAGTGTCAACAAGAACCATCTCACGTACCTGCTGCCCTTCTGCGTGGTATTATCTCTAATTTCTTTTCAGTGCCTCCCAATTTAGCAAGCCTCCTGGCGCTTTCCCTTGCAATGAGCGCTTCAAGACCGAGTCTCACCAGTGCCGTTTTTTCCTCAACACCGGTTAACTTTGCTGCCTTATCGAGCAACTCGTCATCTATGTTTATTGTTGTTCTCATAAACTTATCTCCTAACAAAATATGCATTATAATATGCATTAGTATGTATTAATAATATGTCTTTGTCAAGGAATTGCAGAGACTTCATAGAAATAACCGCCAGGAGTACGGAGGGGTCGGAGAACAAAAGGGGCAATTCTTTATTATTTACAAATTTGCTTCAATATTTATTTTAGTACAAATATTTCTTGATAGATTTTGTTTTCATTGCTTCCCCCCCAATTTCCTAAAATAACCTTAATAAAAGTGGATTATCGCAAGGGTTACCTGCCAGTGCACAGGCGGTAGCCTACGCACGGCTCGGTGAGGATATAGGCGGGTCTGTCGGGATCGGGTTCTATTTTATTTCGCAGATTACTCATCGTCACCCTCAAAAGATGCAAAGCTTCTTCAACGTCATCGGTTTTATCCCAGATTTCTTTTAAGATCTGCCCATGCGTCATAACCTTCCCCGCGTTTAGGACAAGAACTTTGAGAAGGTCATACTCTGTTGGCGTGAGATGAACAGGGCGATCTTTTACTTCCACGCTATGTTGTGCGAGGTCTATCGATAGTTTTCCTACCGTAAATAATGATCTCTCGCTTTGAGGAAGAAGCCTCCTCATAACTGCCCGTATTCGTGCAAGCATTTCGCCGGCATGAAAAGGCTTGGTAAGATAATCATCCGCTCCCGCATCCAGGGCGGTAATCTTATCAGATTCGTCTTCCCGAACCGACAGGATAATAACGGGAGTTTTCGATCTTTCCCGTAACCGGCGGGTAACATCGACCCCGTCCATGTCTGGTAAACCCAAATCCAGAATAATCACGTCAGGATGCGAAGAAACTGCATACTTCAAAGCCTCTGCGCCATTTGCAGCCTCGCACACGTCATAGCCGTGGGAAACTAAGGTTGCTTTTAAGAAACGTCTGATCGTCTTTTCGTCATCGACAATAAGGATTCTCATTTTTTCCGGCCCTGCCATTTATGCCTCTTTTACCTCCAGGGGTAGTATCACGGTCAACGTCACCCCTTTGTCGGGATTATTCTCTGCAAAAATCTTTCCGCCGTGCGCCTCGATAATTCCCTTGCAGATGGAAAGCCCAAGTCCTGTCCCCGCAATCTGTCGTGGTTTCATGGCACGATAAAACCTATCGAAAATACGCTCCAAATCCTCTTCGGGGATTCCGAAACCTTTGTCTTTTACTTCGATCTTTACTTTGTATCCCAGCAGCTTCACAGTAATCACGATCGGCGTATCCGGTGCGGAATATTTCATGGCATTATCAATGAGATTTATAAACACCCGCATCATGAGGGTAAAATCCAGAAAAATTTCTGGTAAAACCCGGGGAATGTGTATCTGAATGTCCCTTTTTTCAAGCTTGTCCTTCAGCAGGTGGAGGGAAGCGCCAATTACGTCTCTTAATTCGCAGGGTTTGGTTTTCATTTTCAAAGCCCCTGCCTCGACCCGCGTCATGTCAAGAAGGTTACCAACAAGAAGGTTCAGGCGGCAAGATTCCTCATAAGCTGTTTCCAAAAGCTCTTTGCGTGCTTCGGCGTCTATCGAGAGAGAATCCTGTAAAAGGCTGCTTAAGGCTCCCGTGATCGACACCAGCGGCGTTCTCAGATCGTGAGAGATGGAATTCAGAAGTGCTGTCTGGAGTTTTTCTCTTTCCCGTATAAGCTCCATTTGCCGGGAAATTTCGGTTAGTTTCGCCCGTTGAACAGCCACTGCTGCCTGATTTGCCAATGCGCTCAGTAAATTACATCCTCCATGGTCAAAACCTGCTCTGCCGTCTTTAAACAAAACTCCCAGGACACCTAAGACACTTTGTGATGTCTTCAGTGGCAGATAATGCACTTTGGCTGCCGGTAAGGTATCTGAACCCCATCCGGCCGGTTTACCGTTTCCAAAAACCCATGCAGCGATGGTATTTTCATGCTCGTCAATCGGAAAGTCCGGATCAAAACTGCCAGGTGAAATCCCGTGGTCTGCAGGCAGAAAAATCGCAACACGGCAATCAAATATTTTTCTCACATTCATTCGAATAGAGCGCAGCACAGACTCTAAAGAATCAGATGCGGCTAAATCCTTGCTCAAGCGGTAGAGTATAGCTGTCTGCTCTTCCCGCTCCAGGGCTTCAATTGCCTGTTGCCTGGTTTTAGACGCAAGGGCGCTGACCACTAATCCGACGACTAAAAGTCCCATAAAAGTAAAAACATATTGAACATCAGAAACCGCAAAAGTTAAATACGGCGGCACAAAAAAATAATCAAACGCCAAAACACTCATCAATGAAGTCATGATTGCCGGATATTTTCCCCACCAGACAGCAGTCATCACAACCATCAGGAGATAAAAAATGACAATATTCGTAGGCTCAATAGCACCCCTGATAAGGCATCCCAGGAAAGTCGTGGCTGCCATAAAGGCAATGCTCATGAAATACGGAACAATTTTATTTTGCTTAGTCAGGGACAAGTTTACTCCTCTTCTTCCAAACCAAGTGCCAGGACAGAGTACCACAAGCAGAGCAGGTATTTCCAGGTCTTTCTGCCAGCATACCAAAACAAGGATCCCTTTCAATAACGGTTCCAGATCATCACGAGTAATACCTGCAGAGAGACCAACCGTGCCGGTTGCCGATGCTACTTCAAAAAGTGGATCCCAGCGGCTTATATCCATACAATACAAACGGCAGCCATGATGCCAGTATGAGAATAACAAAAAGTATGATTAACAGAAGTTTTTCATGATTATTTATAACTCATTAAATTGTAACATTAAAACATTTTTGATGTTTTTATAGAATTTTATTTAGTCCGCACGCCTTCCATGTATCAGGTTCATGGAGCTCAGAGTGGCCGGGTTGACCTCCGTGCCCGTCATCTTCTGCGCGAAGATTAATGACGCTTCGTCCGTCTCCGAAGGTGCGCCCTTCAGCTCTGCGATTGGGGAATGTACCCGCTGGTGTTTGCACCAGGTCTCTTGTTGAAAAAACGTTATAGAGTATTTCAATATTCCTGAGATCGGGAAGGTATTCCAACCGAACCGGAGTACCCAAAGTAATTAATTTCCTGATTTTCAGTCCAAGCCTGGTGGCAAACAGGCATACGTTTCCGCCGTGACTGTGGGCAATAATATCGAGATGTGTGCATGGGTGAGTATTTATCCAATCAATAAGATGATGAGCAGCTTTAATACGATCTTTGTGCTTGTTTGCCCCCGACCAGGAAAAGACATCCTTTCCGCCGTACACATTACCGGTTATTCCGTTGATATAATTCCAGAAGTTGCCTCCTTCTTGCCACCAGGTGCTTGTTGCCGCCCATGTGCCATGAATAATCATTGTCATTTCCTGTTTCGGGACTGCTTTAGCAGCTTTGTGAACTGACGGCATTAGCCTTGAACTAAGTTCTTTATAGTGATTAAGTAAAAATGGATATTTGGAGGAATCTTCTTTTACGATGTTTTCTGCCTGAGGAGATGGTTTTTCGGCAATGAGAAAGCGGGCATAATTTCTGGCGGATACGGAATCTTTTTTTATCGTACTTACTACAGACTCATACGGCAAGAGGGAGAGTATGTATGACCCAACCATGGCAAGGTCAGGAGACGTGCTTGCAAGCAAGCGTTGTACTTCTTCAGGTGAAATATCATTGGTACTAATAACACCTGACCTCTGTTTTTCTTCCAGTATTTCAGAAATATTTGTAATGAATTCTTCATCGTTCCTGGATAATTTCATGTTGTTCCCTCCATAATAAAGATATCAGAATAATTACATTGTGTTTTTATTATAAGTAATACAAAAAAGCAGGTATTAATCAGCAAAAACAGGATTCTTTAAAATTTTATATTCAATCCATCATAAGCGAGTTCAACATTTTCAGGAAGCGTATCATTTGTTGCCTCATGTTCTATTTCATGGCATATGTGGGTAAAATATGTCATTTTGGGTCTGATTTTTGAAACAATATCCAGCGCCTGGTCTATATTGAAGTGTTTTGCGTGCGGCCTGTAACGAAGTGCACCAAGAACAAGGACGTCGAGGTTCATTAATTTTGCCAGGGAGTGATGAGGTATTTCGCTTACATCTGTAATGTATGCAAATCTCTCAAATCTGTATCCCGTGACCGCCCCATTTCCATGAATGGCGTCTACCGGTATAATGGAGAGGTCTCCGACTTTTAAATTACCATTAATGACATTGAGAGAAAAACGCGGTAAGTATCCGTCTTTTTCCGTCCGGACATTGAACGCATAAGCGAAAATTCTTTTTATCCCTTCAAGGGTATCAGAAGTGCCATAAATAGGGATGTCTTTCCGTTGTACAATATTGAATCGCCGAAGATCGTCCAGACCGAAAATGTGGTCCGCATGGGTGTGGGTAATAAGGACAGCGTCCAGTCTGGTAATATTGTTTTTTATGCATTGGAGCCTCATTTCCGGGGTGGCGTCGATAAGAATGTTATAATCATTTTCGCAAACAAGAACAGATGTGCGCATCCTTTTATTTTTTGGATTGTCAGAGGTACACACGTTGCAGTGGCATGCGATCATCGGTACGCCATGCGACGTTCCCGTACCCAGGAATGTTATTTCCATTATTTATCGCCTTTCACAGTACCATAGAAAACATTTGACATTTCATGTTTTTATTTGTGTCTTCGCATACCAACGCGCTGGTTCCATATTTTTTTTACTATTCCGTCATCATCTTCATCGTAAATTTCACCCAGGATCTCTTCCAGGATGTCTTCCATTGTAACGATGCCAACCGGTTTCGAATCTTTACGAACGATTGCCATTTGGAAATGATATACCTGAAGATCTTTTAATACCTTTAAAATGTGGTCATTAACATCTACAAAATAAGGTTCACGAGTCAGGTTTTCCAGCGAAAAAGGTGTTTTCGTATCCATCATCGCAATAAACTCTTTTGTGTGCAGGATACCGGAAACTTTTAACTCTTCTTCTTCCGATATGACAGGAATTCTTGTATGGCCGCAGGCAATTACCACCTTCAATATTTCTTCTTTGTTCATTGATGCAGGAACCGTAACTACTTTTGAAAAGGGAAGCATTATTTCCGAAGTTTTCTTAAATCTTAAGGCAAATAAATTCAAAATGTAATCTCTATGAAACGGATGCAATGATTCGAGAGAAAGTTCTGCATCTACGGTTTTACCCGGAAAAGTGGCACGAATACCAAACAACGATAAAAGTTTTATGGTCGATTTTTCGAGGGCATGAACAACAGGCATGGCAATCTTTATCATTATTTTTAAGAAACGGCCTGATATTAAAGATACCTCTTCCGGATAACGGATCGCGATTGCTTTTGGCACTAATTCTCCGATAACAACGGAAAAAAAGGTAAATGGAATAACAAAAAGGGCAATTCCAAGAATTTTTGCGGTTGTGTCCGAAACATTGAGTAATCTTTGGAGAAAAGGAAGTATTGTTTTTTCAACCTCAGTACCGCCTACTGCGGCTGATAGTGTGCCAACCAGGGTAATACCTATTTGAATAACAGCAAATGTTCTTTCTGGCCTGCTTTTTAAATGCAGAAAGATCTTTGCCGCGCTGTTTCCCTTGGACGCCATATTGCGCATAAGCGCTACGTTTGTGGATGCAAAAGCCATTTCTACGCACGAAAACAAACTATTAAACAGAAGCATTATTATTATTATTATCCAATCCATTTAAAGTATGCTCGTGTAAGGGTTGATGATGTTTGTTTTTTTTTAAAACTCTTTTCGTCTGTTTTGTGGTTCATTGACCATACGATGGTGGTACGTTGAGAACGACTGAGATTCAGTTATAGAGAAAAATCCTCAAGTTTTTCCAAAATCGCGGTTTTAACGGCTTCGTATGAAGGCGGGACGGATACCGGCAGATTTGCAAATCGAGGAGTAACTTCTTTCAGTTTATTTTCATGATAATTTATCTTGAACTCGGGGAATTTCAACCCGTGTGCGGTTGAAATGACAACTACCTTTTCATTTGCTTTTATTTTTTTCTTTTCCAGCAATTTTTTCAGGACGGCAAGGGCAACTCCTGTATGGGGGCAGCTAAATAATCCCGTTCTGTCTGCCTGTGCCGATGCATTTGCCAATTCGTCTTCCGTTGCCTGTTCGACAATACCATCAAAGTTTTTTAATATATTGATCGCCTTCTGGTAACTGACAGGATCACCTATCTGTATGGCGCTGGCAAGTGTCTTTTGTGCCTTTACCGGCTTAAATTCCTTAAAACCTGTTAAATAACTGAGGTACAAAGGATTTGCTTTGGCTGCCTGAGCGCATACAATACGTGGCCTTTTATTTATCATACCCATTGCTTCCATAATCATAAAACCCTTTCCTATGGCAGAGGTATTGCCTAAATTTCCTCCGGGGATAATTATTACATCGGGAACTTCCCAGTCAAACTGCTGTACTATTTCGATACTCACCGTTTTCTGCCCTTCGATACGCAGAGAATTCATGGAATTGGCAAGATAAATATTGTTTTTGAGACATATTTCCTTGACGAGTTTCATACAACCGTCAAAATCCGTATCGATGGACAGCGTGAGGGCTCCGTTTGCGATGGGTTGGATAAGTTGTGCGTGAGATACCTTATCCTTTGGGAGAAATACTATCGCCGGAATCCCGGCAGCCGCGCAATAAGCAGCTAATGCAGCAGAGGTATCTCCGGTAGAGGCACAGGCAACGGCGGGGATTTTTTTGCCTTCTGAAATCATCTGTTTCACCATGGAAACCAGTACGGTCATTCCCAAATCTTTAAAAGATCCAGTGTGGGAATTACCGCATTGTTTTATCCAGATATTTTCAATACCAAATTCTTTTCCAAGCCTTTCTGCCCAAAAGAGATTACTGCCCCCTTCATACAGGGAGACCACATTTTTATTTTCCACATGCGGACAGACAAATTCCTTCTTTCCCCATACGGAACTGCCATAGGGCCATTCGGTACGAAGATAGCGCTTATCCATTATATCTTTCCATTGCCTTGCGTCGTACTTGCGTAATTCATCCAAATCATGCACTACTTCCAGAAGATTACCGCATTTTTTGCAATGGTAAATTATTTCATTAAGTTCGTATTTGTCATCGCAGCCAGCAATGCATTGAAACCACGCCCTGTATGGCATGAACCCTTTCTCCCTTGTACATTTTCAAATAATTATTCTATACAATTTCATAACAGAATTTTTTTTAATTATAGGCAGACATACATTGTATTATCAAGTAAAATTAAAAGGTCTTTTTTTTGACATAATCGTCATTTTCGTTTTGACAAAAAGACCGTAGTTTTGATAAGCTTCTGACTGAATACTACCCACATAATTTTTATGAAACTATAATACCTAAATACTTCTGCTATATTTACATGTTTTCTTTCTTCAGAGATTTTGATAAACAAAGTTTCAAACGCGAATTGAAACATGCCTTCAGTGTTGGCAAGTCACAAGAAGATATCTTATTGAACGAAAAAGAACAATCCCTCGTTTCTCGTTTAGCGGCAATAATCCACAAAAAAAGGCTTACCACACCGGCAATAATGTTTCTTGAATGTTTGCAACCTCTTAATTATATTGGAAGCCAGGCAATGGTTTTTTTCAGACCTTTTTTAACTTTTTTCTTTAGTACCAGGGAATATGATCTTCTTCAGGGCATTCTTGAGAAAAGAACGGGCATAAAGAGAATAATTGAAGAATTGGAAAAGATTCCCGGTCAGCAAGATAAACAAAAATAAAAAACCTTTAAATACAGTTAAGCCTTTAAATAACTTATGAAACAAGAATATCCTGATTTGAACGTTATCATTGCCACTGATTGTGGCAGTACCACTACAAAAGCCATTTTGATTGAGAAGAAGGACGGCGTCTACCGGCAAACATTCCGCGGAGAATCACCAACAACCGTGGAAGCGCCTTTTGAAGACGTCACCCGTGGAGTGCTCAATGCGTTTGCAGAAGTAGAGGAACTTTCCGGCAGAAAAATTTTAGATGGAGAAAAAATTATCACTCCCGCCAAAGAGAATGTGGGCGTTGATATTTATGTTTCCACCAGCAGTGCAGGCGGGGGATTACAAATGATGGTTGCCGGAGCGGTTAAGACTATGACCGCAGAAAGTGCGCAAAGAGCGGCATTGGGGGCTGGTGCAATTGTCATGGACGTTATCGCTTCAAATGATAAACGGCTTCCTCATGAAAAAATCGACCGAATAAGGCACCTGCGGCCTGATATGATACTCCTTTCAGGAGGAACAGATGGAGGTACGGTTACCCACGTAGTGGAACTTGCCGAATATATTGCCGCGGCAAATCCGAAACCACGTCTCGGCATGTCATTTCAACTTCCCGTTGTATATGCAGGCAACAAGGACGTTCGTCAGAAAATTACCGATATACTGGGAGAAAAAACTTCGTTGCATGTTACGGATAACCTACGCCCTACACTTGAACGGGAAAATCTTTTTCCTGCACGACAGGAAATCCAAAAACTCTTTCTTGAACATGTCATGGCGCAGGCACCTGGTTATAAGACACTTATGACCTGGACAGGAGCCCCGATTATGCCCACACCGGCAGCAGTCGGTCTCATTATGCAAACGATAGCAAAAAAGGATACTATTAACGTTGTCGGGGTCGATATTGGCGGTGCAACAACAGACGTTTTTTCTGTTTATGGTGAAGTTTTTAACCGCACCGTTAGCGCAAATCTGGGAATGAGCTACAGCGTATCTAATGTTTTGGCAGAGGCGGGCATTCAGAACATTTTACGGTGGGTGCCATTTGATATTGATGAATCGGACCTAAGAAACAGGATTAAGAATAAAATGATTCGCCCTACAACCATCCCACAAACTTTGGAGGAGTTAAAGGTAGAACAAGCTCTGTCTCGTGAAGCACTCAGGCTTTCTTTTGATCAGCACAAATCATTGGCAGTCGGGCTCAAAGGGGTACAAAAAGAGAGAGATATTTCCGAAGCGTTAAAACAGGATGTTTCAGAAGAAACGATTGTCAGTATGTTAAAATTAGATCTTCTGGTAGGCAGCGGAGGGGTATTGTCCCATGCACCGCGAAGGTCACAATCAATGCTCATGATGATAGACGCCTTCCAGCCTGAAGGGGTAACGAGGATTGCCGTTGACAGTATTTTCATGATGCCGCACCTGGGCGTACTTTCTTCCATAAATGAAAGAGCGGCAACGGAGGTGTTTATGAGAGATTGCCTGATTCATTTAGGGACGTGCGTTTCTCTGGCAAAAAACCGTCCGGGGAAAACAGGGGAACTATGTCTGGCATATAAAATAACCCTTCCCGGGGGTGAAATAAGGGAAGACTCTATTCCTTACGGAGAATTACGCGTGATACCCCTCGGTAGTGGTGAAACAGCGGAAATGGAAATATCCCCGGCAAAGAATTATGACGTTGGCAAGGGAAAAGGAAAGGCTGTTACCGCACAGGTTTTCGGTGGAGTTGTTGGAATTGTTATTGATACTCGTGGCAGACCTCTTACTTTGGAAAAAGACAAAGCCTCGCGTGTTGAACAATTAAAAAAATGGACGCAAGCAATCGACGCGTATCCACAAGAATAGTGATATATTTGCATGCACAAATTAAAATGAAGACGGGATTGTATTATAAAACATGACACACGCTTATACACCGGGTTTACGCATATCTGAAAAAACCAAAATCGCTATCCGGAGAACATTGCCCCTGTTAGGTGATGTTCTTGCAAAAAAGGGTGATGTGGTAAAGGCGAAGGACATTGTTGCCGTTACCCACTTGCCGGGCAAAGTACATGCCACGAATGCTGTTAATCGGCTGGGAATCCAGCCAAAAGACCTCATGGATTACATGTTGAAAAAAGAAGGAGATGCTGTTCAGAAAAATGAACCCATTGCGGAAACCAGACCATGGATAAAAATGATGAAGTCTGTTCTTCAATCCCCCATTACCGGTACTATTGAAACAATATCCACGGTCACAGGCCAAATTCTTTTGCGCGAACCCCCAAGGCCAATCGAGGTATACGCTCACATTGATGGTATTGTTACGGAAGTAATGGAAAAAGAAGGGGTAGTGGTCGAGACGGTAGGTACCTACGTTCAGGGAATTTTTGGTGTTGGGGGGGAAACGGTTGGCGAACTTGTGATTGCCGTTGATGACCCTGATGATGTGGTTACTGCTGAAAAAATCCGTTCCGAATACAAAGATAAAATTGTTGTCGGCGGTGCTTTTATTGAACACGCTACTATTGAAAAAGCAAAAAATATCGGTGTTAAGGGGATAATCATCGGCGGTTTTAATGATGAAGATCTTAAAAAAATCCTGGGATACGATTTGGGTGTGGCAATTACGGGATCGGAAGAAATTGGCATAACGCTTATCATTACAGAAGGGTTTGGAAACATACAAATGGCTCAAAGAACATTCGAATTACTCAAATCCCGCGAAGGTGCCCAAGCTTCCATAAATGGGGCGACTCAGATTCGGGCGGGGGTGGTACGTCCCGAGATTTTAATACCTGTTGCTGCAACTCAAACAACCGGAAAGGAAGATGTTGCAGTAGCAGACAGGGGGATGGAACTCGGGGATTCGGTAAGGGTGATTCGCGTGCCCTATTTTGGCAAAATCGGGAAAATTAAGTCCCTTCCTTTTTCCCCGCAACTCATCGAAACAGAAGCCACAGTGCGCATACTTGAAGTAGAATTCACAGACGGCACGATTGCAATTGTTCCCAGGACAAACGTGGAAATGATTGAAATGTAACTATACTTTTAACAACGCAAAGTATTTTAATCACCTTGTATATTAGGTTATTCAAAATTTTTTTACAATAAACATGAAATCTTCATCTCCGAAGCCTTTAACCGAACTTATTCCGGAGAGGATTTCTCTGCTTCAGTTTTAGCAGCTTCTTCCTTCTGTAGTTTTTCTATTCGCTTTTTTTCTGCTTGCTGTATGTCATATTCAAGTTCCCGGTTGAGTTTATCCGTATCTGTTTGCGAATCATCGATAAAAAATTGTTCTGAAGTCTTAAATTTTATATTTACCCTTTCACCACCACAACCGGAAAAAAATAGCAAAACGGTAAGAATTGGTAATAGTTGTAAGATATAATTTTGCACCTTCATGTATAGAATTTCCTTAATTAATGCGGGATTCTATTGTCCTAAAATTTTTTGCACATTTTCCGTGGAAGGGCTTTCTATCACGCCTTTTTCGGTAATAATCGCCGTTATGTTTTTTGCCGGTGTTACATCAAATGCGGGATTGAATACCTTGATTCCCTCCGGCGCCGTTCTTTTGCCAAACCCACAGGTAACTTCTTCTGAGGATCTTTCTTCAATGGGAATTTCATCGCCCGAGGTAATAGTTAAATCAAATGTAGATACCGGAGCAGCAACATAAAACGGTATTCCATGTTCCTTCGCCAGGATTGATACCCCATACGTGCCAATCTTGTTTGCAGCGTCCCCATTTGCCGCAATTCTGTCTGCACCTACAATTACACACTGAATCTTGCCTAGTTTCATTACATGAGCCGCCATATTGTCGCATATAAGAGTAACGTCGATGCCGGCATGCATGAGTTCCCATGTTGTTAATCTTGCGCCTTGTAAGAGAGGACGGGTCTCGTCAGCATACACCTTAAATTTTTTCCCTTGTTCATTGGCCTTAAACATAACCGCCAACGCTGTTCCGTAATCTGCCGTGGCAAGTCCGCCCGCGTTGCAATGGGTAAGAACTCCGTCACCGTCTTTAATATACTTGACACCGTTTTCCCCTATTTTCCTGCAAATAGATTTGTCCTCATTTTGGACATCGATTGCTTCCTGCAAGAGGAGTTCTTTAATTTCATGAACCGGTTTACCCTGGTTTTCCTGCGCGACGCGTTCCATTCTGGAAAGCCCCCAGAAAAGATTTACCGCTGTGGGCCGTGATGTGGCAAGGTAATTTGTTACATTCTTTAGTTCTTTGAAAAAAACCTCCGCATCATCAACATGAATGTCTTTAATCCCCAATAATACACCGGTAACCGCTGCGATACCGATTGCCGGCGCGCCTCTTACCATAAGCGTTTTAATTGCGTGCCAGATACTCTTCAGGTCTTCACAATAGATATATTTTAATTCAGTAGGCAGCCTAGTCTGGTCAATTAACCGAACACGACCTTCCAGATTACCTTCCCATTCTATAGTTGGTAACGGCATTTCATCTCCTTATGTAATGCATAACACTCGCTCTATTAAAAGTTTAAAGCAATAATTATTGCTACAATAACCCTAATTTTTCTCTTATGTTTTCATCTTTTTTTGCTACTTCATCAGAAAGCCGCTTCTTATGGAGTACGATTTTGTCCCTTAATTCCTGATTTGCGGTACTTGCTATCTGAATAGCCATTATTGCCGCATTAATTGCTCCCGCTTTTCCGATACCCATGGTTGCCACGGGCACACCGGAAGGCATTTGTACTGTGGAAAGCAACGAATCAAGGCCCCCCAGTAGTGAAGTAGCCATTGGCACGCCAATAACCGGAATAGGAGTAAGGCTGGCAACAACCCCGGCCAAATGCGCGGCCCCCCCTGCTCCGACAATAATTACCGTATACCTTTTTTCGGCTTCCATTGCATATGCATGTACCTTATCAGGAGAGCGGTGGGCGGAAATAACATTTACATCGAATTCTGCACCAAAGTCCTTTAACACGTTTACCGCTTCATTCATGGTTGCAAAGTCTGATTCGCTTCCCATAATAATTCCTATTTTCTTATTCATGCAATGTTCCAAGACTGATATTATTTTACCAAAAATAAAAATTTTATTTTAACAAAGTATTATATATTTGTGTAATAAAATCCGGTAAGAAGATGGACAAAGAATGTGTTGCAGATTTTGCCTGTTTGCGGAGGCGATTTAACGCAAGAATACCGTGCGGTTTTTTCAGCAGATAAAATGATATGGCTGGCACATTTATTTTCCCTTTTTCATTAACAATATCCCCGCAAACTTCTACATTTTCATCTGCCCTGTCGGAAATTGCCCGCACAATGATGAAAGGAATCCCTAAGGTATGCGCCTGTTCAGCGAGCATGAAGGATTCCATGTCAACGGCAATCGCGGAAGTATTATTTCCAAGTAGTTTCTTATCAGAGGATAGATGGATTATTTTATCAGTCGTAGCAATGATTCCATAATGCACTTTAAGTTGGCATCTGCCGGATAATTCATTTGCTACATCCACAATGGATGATTCACAGGGAAGCACTGAATTGCTCTGAGTTTCCTTCATAGGCGTTTCATCTGTTACATACAGAACTTTTTCTCCTATTACTATATCTCCCACATCAATTTCTGACCGCAAAGCCCCCGCAAAACCAGAAGAAATTATTAGATGTATTCTGAATTGCTGGGATAAGTGTTGAAGGACAGGAAAAACATTTTGCCCCATTCCCGTTTGTACAAGTGCTAACGGAAAACCACAAAATTCAGCGTGGTAAAATATGGTATGTCCAAAACGTATTCTTCCCAGCAGATTTACTTTTGACTTTAGAGAAGCAATTTCCTGGCTGAGAGCAAAAAATATTACAATCATTGTTCTGCATTAATTTAATAGTAAAGAAATGGTTCCTTTTTTATGCGGGTTTATATAGATATGTGTTATTATAAAAGCCGTAATTCCAAGCACATATGATATCATTGCGGCTTGGCTTAATAACAATGGCTACAAGGCCTGACGGGAAATCTCTTAACAATAGACCCGCTTTTGTTCTTTCTTTTTAAAACCGTCTACTATATCATATTTTTTCGGATTTACACTTTTTTTCTTGAAAAATCAGTCTTTACAAAGAACGAATCAGCATTTTTTGAAAGAGGAACTTTTAGAAAAGGGAGAAAAATGCCTTACGGAGTTATAAATAAGAGATGTTATGAAAAAAAACGCACGGTATTAGAATATGCTCTTACGGCGTTACAAATTGCCGAAGTAATGATTCTTATAAAATACCGGGAGCATATTGCAAATAAACATATACTTGATATCGGGTGCGGTGCCGGAAGGACAACGTTACCGCTAACCAGATTAAGTAAGCATTACATTGGCATAGATTTTTCTCTTGATATGATAAAACTCTGCAAGGAAAAATTCACTGACGTAACTTTTATTCATCTTGATGCCAGGAACATGGAAATTTTTGAGGATGAAACGTTTGATTTTATATTATTCTCATATAATGGACTGGATTCTATTAGTCACAATGACAGATTGAAAAGTTTAAAAGAAATTCATAGAATATTAAAAAAGAACGGGATATTTGTGTTTTCTTCCCACAATAGAAATTACCACCTTGCTAATTCTTTTCCTAAAATGGCCTTTGCACCCAACCCCTGCATCCAGACAAAACTTTTTGCAAAATATTTGCGTTCAATTCTTAATTTCTTAAAATATAAAGGGTTAGAACAATTTAACGATGAATACGCAATTATAAACGATAAGGCACATGATTATGCTTTATTAACGTACTACATAGATAAAAATTGTCAAATATTGCAAAATAAAAATATGGGATTTGAAACGATAGAAATATACGATACATCGGGCAAGATATTAAATCCGGGTGATGAAGATAACCATAGCGCCTGGATTTATTATGTTACAAAAAAGATTAATGAAGATTGAAACAATACAATAAATTGATTTTTCCGGAACTTAAAAAAAATCATAAGTCCCCATAAAAAAAAAGTTTATTTTTTCAATATGTTGTATAAAGCTGAAAACACAATACAATGTATTGTATTTTTTCTTGACAAAGCCTTTTTTTCTGGTATAGATATTCATCTGATTCAGCATACTATATATGGCTGTTTCATGTTTTTTATTTCAAGGGTTTTTCTTTAAAGAAAGGAGGTGTGGTAAATAAAACGAAATTTGTTATTTTGGGGAGGAGAATTATTAGTAAGTTTAGGCGTATGATAGGATAACGGGAAATTCAGGCTATGTTATAAAGGAGAGAGGGCTAAATGACAACAGCAGTATTAGAAATACCAAATACAAAAAATGTTATCAGCGAAGTAGAAAATGTGCAGTTAATAATTGAAGAAAAATTAAGGGCTTTTGATGAGGCAATTTTGAGGCATGATTTTTTGGAAATAGATGGCGACATAGAAGGCAATACACCGGAAGAGCATTCTATAAAGATTATTAACCACCGGGCGGAATGCGCATATTCAATTAGTATCGATGCAGTTATCAGACAGGATTTAGATTATGTAATAGAATCACTTGAAACGGGAAATACCACACGCCTCTATGGAATAACAAGAATCGTGGGGTATTACAGCCGTATATCAAATTGGAATAAATCCAAAATCAGCGAATTACATGACAGGCATACGGGAAGATATTCGGTGAGTTAGACGCTTGCACAAACTCTCCGGACAGGAAGAAAAGCAGAAAATTTTTTTGTGCCAGTACGTTTTTCTTTTCAGATGTCTCATTTCTTTAAAACCATTGCAGCATAGCATCTCTATGCTGCAATGGTTTTTTTACTTCCGGACCCGAATATATTGTTTATAATTTTATTAAGTGTCTACTGAAGAAGGGATTCTCACCGTAAGTACAGGACATAGGGCTTTTCGCACAACCTTTTCTGCGACACTTCCCATCATAATATGAGAGAGCCCGCTCCTGCCATGAGTGCCTATTACAATAATATCCACATCCAGTTTTTTACCGGCATTAACAATTTCGTTGAAAGGTATTCCGTTTTCAACGATTGTTTCCACTTCCAGCAAGTCCGTTGTGCCCTCCGGAACACTTTTTAACAGGTCGGCGTGAATTTTTGAAATAGCTGCGTCATCGGGTTTGTAAGGGCTAAATTTGTATATTTCCGTATCATATGCACGTGTATCGATCACATGCATAATATACAATTTTGCTTCATCCTTTAATGCCAGAGAAGCTGCATATTTTAAAGCCAGGTAGGAACATTCGGAATGATCTACAGGACATAATATTTTTTTGAATTTTATCATACAATCTCCTGCTCTATTTGAAAAAAAGAATTACAAAAAAAAGTAAAATGATATATTACTCAGTACTTACTGCATTTATTGTCTCATTCTCAAAGGTTTTTCGTGTATAACCTCATACTCTTACACACCAACTCCGTCAATAACTGCACCACATTTTGAACACTTCGAATTGATAATATTATTTTCCATGATTTGATGCCCAAATCTTTTGACAAGCATTGTATTACATTGATAACAATACGTATTTTCCCCTCCCTCGCCGGGGACATTGCCTTCGTAAACATAACGCAGCCCGGTCTCCAATCCGATGGAGCGCGCTTTCCTGAGTGTTTCTACCGGAGTTGGAGGCGTATCAAGCAGTCTGTACCTGGGATAAAAACGGCTTACATGCCAGGGGGTTTCGGGTCCAACGTCCCGGATAAATCCGGCAATCTGTTTTAATTCTGATTCCGAGTCATTAATTCCCGGGATAATAAGGGTGGTTATTTCTATCCAGATGCCCAGTTCCTTATAAAAACGAATACAATCGAGCACATGCTCAAGCCTCGCCCCGCAAAGTTTTTTATACGTCTCGTCAGAAAAACTTTTCAAATCGATATTTGCAGCATGAAGATACGGCTGTATTGCTGATAATGCTTCATGCGTTATGTATCCATTCGTAACAAACACGTTCGCAATCGACCTGGAAGAGGCCAATTTCGCAATTTCATATGCGTATTCAAAAAAAATAGTAGGTTCTGTATAGGTATAGGCAATGCTTTTGCAATTGTAATCAAGGGCGTCTTCAACAATCTTTTCCGGCGCCACATCCTTACCGTTTATTTGATCAAAATCTTTGGGAAGTTGCGATATCTCATAATTCTGACAATTTAGACATCTAAAGTTACATCCGGCTGTTGCGACAGAGAAAGAAGTTGTTCCCGGATAGAAGTGAAAGAAAGGTTTTTTTTCTATAGGGTCTATGTTTTCTGAAATAAGTTTTCTATATACGAGAGAATATAACGTTCCCCCGATGTTCTGCCTGACATGGCAAATACCTTTCTTGCCGTCATTAATCACGCATGTATGATTGCAGAGGTGGCATTTGACTTTGCCATTTTCAAGTTTTTCATAAAACATAGCTTCTTGCATTTTCTACCGGTATCTCCAGCTTTTTAATATGGAATAATAACCATACAATATGACAAAAGCATCGCTTCGGTCGTCTGTATCATATCTTCCAAATTATAAAAAAGTAACAGTATAGTATTCTGAAAAATAACTTCATCTGCTCGCTCCCAAACTCCAGTTTGGGAGCGTAAATGGACGCGAAACTGAGTTTCTCATTAAAATTGTGTACCCAAACTGGAGTTTGGGTACAAGCAGGAAAACAACGTTTTGAGCATATGCATCGTACATTCCACAGTGAAAAAAATTCTGCTAAATTATTTTTTTTTGCTCCGATAATAGTAAAAGTTAATCCTGCAGTTGATTCGTTTAATAAGTATAACAGAATTCCTGTAATGATATGAAGATAAAATTGTACACAACATATACAATGCAAAACTGTCTTGCAAAAATTTAATTAAATAATTATTTGACATTTGTTTTATTTGTGATATAGTACCGCTGAATTTTCAATAGTTTGAAAAAGGCAAACCAATCGTGAGGTTGGGACGCAAAGCCATGGGTCTTCAAAATAAATGAAGATTGCCAGGTTGCCAAATTGGGCTGTTAGCGCTTTGTTAAGGTTATAGAAATTTTCGGGTCAATAAACTAAAAAAATTAAGCTTTAATAAATTAAAAAGCTTAAAGTTTTTATGACTTACAGAAAATTATTAAGAATTTTTAACAAAGCATTCCTGGTGAAAAAAACAAAAAAGACCCAAGCCTTTGCGTTAAGCTGGCTTTGGGTCTTTTTTTTTGGATAAAGGAGGGTAATAAAAAAATTGGGAAATGGGCTAACGTATTTTTTACACTAATAAGAGAGGAGTTAAGTTTAAGAATCGATACGGTTTATTTTGTAACGGTATTACGTAAATAGTTTTTTTTAATGGGAGATTGAGATGTTAAAATTTAAAAAATGGAGCAATGCTGGTTTTACTCTGATTGAGTTGCTGGTAGTGATTGCCATTATCGGTATTCTTGCCGGTATATTGCTGCCGGTGCTGGGAAAAGCGCGGGAATCGGCGCGTAAAACGCAATGCGCTTCAAATTTAAAACAGATTGGGTTGGCGCTTAATATGTTTGCCAATGATCAGGATGAGGCGTTTCCCTCGGCTGCATCTTTAGATGTTGATGCAATGCAATCTCTAGGACAATTGTATAATAAATATATTTCAGACAGAAAGATTTTTCGTTGCCCAAGTGATAGCGACGTGACAGAAGAAGATAATTTAGATTTACAAGAAAAAAATACAATTACAACTGCAAACGATACATTTACTATTGCCAGCTGTAGTTATGGTTACGACCATAATCACACGGCGGCGGATGATCCTGGTGTGGCTTTGGCAGCGGACGCAAAGGGAACCTCTACAAGTGGTCTTTCTAGTAATCATAATGAAACCGGGCAAAATGTGCTTTACCTGGATGGTCACGTGGAATGGAAAGGCACAACAACATGCGGATATTATAATGGTTCAACGTGGGATAATATTTATGCCAATAACGGGTTAACAGGCACTGATACTTACATTGCTCAGTAAGTTGAAATCTTCAAAATAGTATTACTTTAAAAAGGGTGATATTCAAAAGGGATATTGCCCTTTTTTTATTACTTGTTCAATGGAGAGTGTCAATTATAAATTATGATCAGTATTTATAATTAACCTTCACCTTTATGAGGTATTTACCATGTGTAAGTTAAAGAAATGGAGGATTTCTGGTTTTACATTGATAGAATTATTGGTAGTAATTGCGATAATTGGTATTCTTGTATCCCTTCTTTTGCCGGTTTTAGCAAAGGCACGAGAATCATCACGCAGAACACATTGTGCGTCAAATTTGAAGCATATTGGCCTTGCGCTCAGAATGTATGCCAACGATCAGGATGATGCGCTTCCTGCCGGAGGCAGCACGGGAATGGAATCGCTTGGTACGTTATATAATAAATATATAAGCGATAGAAAAGTTTTTCGTTGTCCAAGCGATAGCGGCGTTAACGAGGCAAATAATCTGAATCTTACAGCCGTCTCCGATATTTTAACTCCAAATACGTCATTTACCATTGCTGGTTGCAGTTACGGATATGATGACACCCATACATTAAAAGATGATTCGGGGGTAATACTGGCAGCAGATGCTCAGGGAACAAGTACCGCTAATTCAGATAATCATAA
Organism: Candidatus Kuenenia hertensis; assembly: GCA_021646465.1. GTDB lineage: Bacteria > Planctomycetota > Brocadiia > Brocadiales > Brocadiaceae > Kuenenia > Kuenenia hertensis. Next base: position 41,305 of record SOET01000020.1, read on the forward strand.
CCTGGCAGGACAAAATATCCTTTATCTGGACGGCCATGTGGAGTGGAAAGGCACTACCACATGTGGTTATTACAATGGATCAGCGTATGATGATATTTACTCGGGTACAGGAAATGGAACTGACACTTACATAGCGCAATAAATTTTCAATTTTTTAGATAAAAAAAGTAACTCCCCCTATTCAGTGTAAATATTACACGGCTCGTTCCCAAACTCCAGTTTGGGAATGCATTTGTTGTAGAGACGCATTGCTATGCGTCTCTACAAGTCTCGCCTGTTTGTTGACAGATAGGGAATAAAATCACTGAATTCAGACAGTTTGTAATTTTAATAATTTGTTAAATCAAACCCACACTGGAAACAAAGTTTCCACTACAGTTGCGTTCCCAAACTGGACAGGCTGGGTCAAATGAACCTTCTTGCCTTAAAAGTAGGGAACAACCTTTAAAAATTGCCCGTTTTGTCCCAAATTTATCGCCTGATTCCCATTAAAGTGGGGTATAAAAACAGCAAAATAGGGTAAAACTGCTCATTTGACCCAGTCTGGGAGTTTGGGAACGAGTTGCGCTCTGCGCTCCGGTAGATTAATAAATTACGCTGAATAGATAATAAGAAAAAAAGGAGTAATATTCTTTTTGAATATTACTCCCTTTTTTTGTTATATATAGAGAAAATAATTTTAAAGTATCGAATTTATGAAAAAATTACCTCAGAGAAAGGAGAAACCGTGATACTCAATCCTGAAAAACATTTAAAAGATGCGAAACAGAGATTTTATAATTATTTAGAGGAAGATGTTATACTTTGGTTTAATGAAAGAGGGATAAAGGTCAAACCCGATGAGATCGAATTTATTTACGGAGACCGGGAATATTTTGTTTCTCATGGATACACCGAAGGCTATTTTGCTGAATATTCAACTAAAGGATGGAATAAGGTACAGGAAAATGAATTATCAGCGGAAGGATTACAAGAATTAAGAAAATCAGGGGAGTTGATCTGGCCAAATGTGTGGTATGCAGTCCGGCTCAAGGAAATAGATGAAATACTTCCGCTGGAAACCGGCGCAATTGAAGAAGCAATTTTAAGCGGCGGAATTCCAGAAAAATACCGGGTGAAACATTGACGAAAAATAATTTACTCGGGAATCAGGGGTTTTATAAATTGTGAAATGATATACCTGTTGTCAGCAAGTTTTCGATAGAGAGCAAACAAAACTGATTTCATAACTGGCAATTTGAATAATACACTCAATATTCTATAGCCCTTTAAACGACTAATAATCTCGGGTATTACTTCGTCTCCTGTTAATGTTTTTCCATCAGAAAATACCAATTGCAGAGATTGTAAGCATCTTTCTTCTTCCATCCAGGGGAAACGAAGTTTTCGTTCCTCAGACTGGCATGGAATAAATTCAAAGATGTCTTTTTTAATTGCATGCAATTCAATCCATTTCATACTTCCACGACACAAACTACATCTGTTATCATAGATAAGCACAACCTTCTTCATTGCTGGTATTTAAAACATTATTGTGAATCATTAATGTCTTTATTTAATCTCAATCTCGCATAATTTAATGCCGGATAAATTTGAAATGTCTCTCACCGGTAAACTTCCGTCATAGATGCTTTCTAAAATTGCATTGCCATTATTATAAATGGTGACGGGGACATTGTTAATATTTCTCTGGAGAAAAAATTTATAATGAAACTTTGTTCGGTCTCCGGAGTTTCTCTCGATAACAGCGACAATTCTGTTGTTTCCCTTTTTTAATTTATCTGATGCATCACAAAAACCTTTTCTCTCAAATCTTTCAGCCTTTTTTGTATCTACAAAAACCAATGCTACTTTGTCTCCTTCCGTTATTTCCGCAAGTTCAAACCCCAGTCCTTCCAACCCATCCGCAACCACTATTTTTAAAGGAACCGTATGGGTGATCCTCTTCGTATCATCCCATGCATTGGGATTGTTTAAGAAATAATCTGCAATCTTTTCACGTGCATAACTTTCATTATTATCAGAAAGAAAAAGTATCATGGTAACTATAAATAAAACATGTTTTTTTTGAAACTTCATACTTGCTGTTTTACCTCTTTAAATAAAGTGACTGTGTTCTGATATAATCTTCCACACACGTGGGTACTAAATATTTTATACTTAATCCTTTATTTAATTTTTCCCTTATTTCCGTTGAAGATATGCCTATAGAAGGAATTTGTACCATTAATTTTTCAATTTCTTCCTTTCTTTCACTGCAAATAGCACTTTTCTTTACGATATCATTATTCATTGCTATCGGGAATCTATTGACCACTATAAAATGGCACATTTGTGAAAGGACAGCGATATCCTTCCAGGTGTCAATTTCATTTATCATATCTGTACCCAGAATAAGGAATAAATTATGCTCTTTTCCTAATTCCTCACTGAGAGTTTTAATTGTATCGATGGTGTATGATTTTCCTGACCGCTTTATTTCGATGTCAGACACATCAAAATGTTCGTTATCACAGATTGCTAGTTTTACCATTTCATACCGATGAACCGCGGCGATCAAACCGCTTGATTTCTTATGTGGAGAAATTCCTGTGGGCATAAATAATATTTTAGATAAATTTCGCTGCTGAAATACTTCTTCTGCAACTATTAAATGTCCGATATGAATCGGATTAAATGAACCGCCAAATATACCAATATCCATTATGTGTTTTTATCTTGATATTTACAGTGTTTCAATGGTAAAAGTTTTATATTATATAACAAATTAAATAATAGAACTATAGCAATTATTTCTCAAGCATGAAAGAGCATTACTATTTTTAGGAACAAAGGGACATACTTAATTGAAGATTGCATATTTTGATTGTTTTTCTGGCATTAGCGGAGATATGATTCTTGGGGCCTTAGTGGATGCGGGACTTGAAATCAGTTTGTTAAGAACCGAACTGGAAAAACTTCACCTTTATGGATACAAAATTTCCGGTGAAAAAGTAAAACGCGCCGGAATTGCCGGTACAAAAGTCAGTGTGAATATCTTCAGGCAACATGAACATCCGCATGCCGCTGACCACGCACCTCATTTAACGTTTCCCGATATACGATTAATTATTGAAAAGAGCCAGCTCCATCAGCATATTAAAGAAAATAGTGTTAAAATATTTCACCGACTTGCCTCTGTTGAGGCAAAGATTCATGACGCTTCCATTGAGGACGTTCATTTTCATGAAGTGGGCGCTATAGACTCAATTGTTGATATTGTTGGTGCTGTTATTGGCTTGCATTTTATCGGTATTGAAAAAATATTTTTCTCGCCTATTCCCACCGGCAGTGGATACGTGAAATGCGACCACGGGACTTTTCCGGTTCCCGCTCCTGCGACTGCAGAGCTTCTGAAAAATCAACGGCTGAAATCGATAGCAATAGAAAAGGAGTTAACTACTCCCACCGGTGCAGCAATTATAACAACCCTGGGAGAGGGGCTCAAATCCATACCGGAAATGAAGGTTCATACTATAGGTTATGGTGCAGGCAGTAACGATAATCCGGAAGTGCCGAATTTATTACGTGTGGTAATCGGTGATGAAGATATACAAAACCAGGAATCAGATGAGGTGTGGATTGTCGAGACAAATATTGATAATATGTCGGGGGAAATCATGGGATATGTAATGGATAAATTATTCAGCGCCGGAGCCGCAGACGCATATTTTACTTCAATCCAAATGAAAAAAGACAGGCCGGGAATTATTATCAGCGCCATTGTGCCGGAGAAACACCTTTCTTCCGTAGAAGCAGTTTTGTTTAATCAGACTACCACTTTTGGAATAAGAAAACATAAGGTTGTTCGCAGCATATTGTCGCGGGAAGTTAAAGAATATGAAAGTTCGTTTGGCAAAATAAAGGTGAAGATTGGCGCCTTTAATGGCTATATTAAAAACATTTCTCCCGAATATGAAGACTGCAAACGAATAGCAGAAGAAAAAAATATCCCTCTGAAACACGTCTATACTATCCTCGCTAAAGAACTTGATGCGTTTGGCCACTTTTTAAAAAAATGATGCAGGGAATTTTCAAGACAAAAAACTATTTACGCATCTCTATCCCGATTCTCATTATTGTATGTTTGTCGCAATGTGTTTATTTAAATTCATTATCAAATCAGTTTGTATATGATGACGAATTTGTTATTACCAATAATTCTTTTATAAAAACGTGGGACAATTTCCCCAAACTTTTCAGCAGGGAATATTTTGAATATTCGGGAGAGTTAAGCTATCGGCCAGTAGTTACGGCTACATATTTTGTTGATTATGCCTTTTGGAAACTTACCTCATTTGGTTATCATTTTACCAACAACTGCCTGCATTCATTAAATGCAGTATTACTTTTCTTTTTATTCTTGCATTTCTTCAGACATGCAGGGTGGGCGTTTGCCGGAGCTTTAATTTTCGCGTGTCACCCGATTTTGTCCGAAACGGTAAATGCCGTTTGTTTTCGGGAGGATTTATTGGCGTGTACCTTTTTCCTCTCTTCTTTTTTACTTTATAATAAAACGAAAGTAAAACACTCATACTTAATGTATGCCGCCTCTCTGACATGTCATCTCTTTGGAATATTTTCAAAGGAAATAGCAATTACCCTTCCTTTGCTCGTTTTTCTCTATGATATTCTCTGTACAGGAACTTTCAAAAAATATATTCGTTATTATGCAGGATATATTTTTATAACGATATTTTATCTCGCCATCAGATTTATCATTCTGCATAACCCTGTGGAATCAACCGTGTCATATCCGGAAAATAGTATCATTGTGAATTGCCTTACGATGTCGAAAGTATTGGTTTATTACATAAAACTCTTTTTTCTTCCTATAAAACTTTGTTCGGACTATGTCATACCTCGTTCTTTCTCCTTCAGCGAACCTTCCGTTATTGTGTCATTCCTTCTTATTGCCTCTGTTGCAGTCGTTGGTTACAAATTATTTATTTACAATAAAGGCGTCTTGTTTTGTATTGCATGGTTTTTTATCAGTCTGTTGCCGGTTTTAAATATCATACCAATAGAAAATATTATGGCTGAAAGATATCTTTATCTTCCAGCGGTAAGCTTCAGCATGTTCTGCGTGGGTTTAATCGTGCATCACAATAAAATAATTTCTTTTTCAAACAAAACGTATGGAATTATCATCATTTTGGTTTGCATGCTCATCTTGTTTTCAGTGAAAACGTTCATTAGAAATAAAGTATGGGAAAGCCAGGCTTCATTGTGGGAAAGTACTGCAAAAGCAACACCGGAGAGTTTTAAGGCGCATAATAATCTGGGAAATTTTTATCGAGATTCAGGCAAGTTAGATCTGGCAATTAAAGAGTTTCACCATGCATTGAGCCTTTTTGAGAATTACGTGGATGCACATAACAACCTTGGCATAACATACAGAAAAAAAGGAATGTATCAGGAAGCATACAGTGAATATCAGAAAGCATTGCAGCTCAATCCTGATTATCCTGATGCGCACAATAATCTTGGCGTCTTATATACGAAGATAAATAAAATTGATCTTGCAGTTGAGGAATTTAAGCAAGCCATAGCAAACAAGCGAATATATCCGGATGCACATAACAATTTGGGCGTGCTGTATGCCCACTTAGGAAAACTGGATTCGGCTATCGAAGAATTCAGGAATGCAATTTCCGATAAACCCGACTATCCTGAAGCATACAATAATCTTGGAACGGCATATTTAAAAAAAGGAATGTATGATGAGGCGATAAATGAACTCCTTAAAGCAATTACTTACAACAATCGTGACACAAAGGCGTATTATAATTTAAGTACAGCATATTATAATACAGGGCAATATGATAAAGCCTCGGAAATATGCAAAAAAACATTGTCGATTGACCCAAATCACCAGAATGCACTTACCTTGCTCAATGCAATCGATCAAAAATCCGGCCATAAACTCCAGTGATCATTGAGATTTGTTCGTATCATGATACAATAAATGTTAAATATTTGAGGATGATCGTTGAGCAATATCTCACACATTACAATGGGAAAAAATTAAAGGGGGGGACAAGATGAACGTTTCCATAATTGGCGCGGGCGGTGTAATTGGCAGGCAAATTGTTATTACACTTGTGCAGGAGAGAATAATTCCCATAAACGCCAGGTTGCAGCTTGTAGGGCATAGAGAAGGAAAAAGTAAAAATCTGCTTTACGGATTGACTTCGGACCTTGTGGATGCTTATGCAGAGATAATACCGGAAATAGATGTTTGCCTTGATCCGGAAAAAGTGCACGGAGATATCATCATTTTTGCAGCAGGAAAGTCTGCTGTGAATGAACCGGGAAAACTTCATGACCGTCAGGCTCTTGCTTCCGCAAATTTGCCGATTTTTGAAAGCTATGCGCAGATACTGTCCAGGAACAGAAAACACGGCGAAGAAATTGTAGTTATTGTTACCAATCCCGTTGAACTGGGGGTAGAAATATTTTCACGGTATTTTGAAAGGTCGCGTGTTATTGGCATGGGTGCATTTTCAGATACCTTGAGATTCCGCCGTGAAATTGCCACGGAATTGGGATGCCGCCGCCAGAATGTGCAGGGTTTCGTGCTTGGAGAACACGGAATGGGAATGGTACCTTGTTGGAGTACGGTAAAGGTGTATGGTTACATGTCTTCAAAAAAACAGGAAGAAATTGCGGCGCTCAGAAATCATTCTTGCCCGGAACGCCAAGAGGCAGTGCGGGAGGCAATCCGATTATTATTTGAAGAAAATGCCCGGGAAGCATATAAATACGTATCTTCTTTGAGAGCAGATATACGAACGTTTATTCGCCCTGTGGTAACATACCGAACCGGATCAAATACTCCTGTTGCAACAGCCGAAATCGTTTCCCGTTTAGTTGAGACAATTGTTGACGGCAAACAAATTTTAGCAGCAGCACAAGTATCGCTGAAGGGAGAATTCCTCAACATTCATGGCGTTACCGGCGCCCCGGTAATTTTATCCAACCAGGGAGCTCGTGTAGTACCGGTGGAACTGTGGCCGGAGGAAGCAAAAGCGGTGCATGAAGCGGCAAAGAGGTTTAAGGAGTATTTAGCGAAGATTGAGCCGTAATTTAACATAATGAAAAGGCGCATCAAAATGACTGCTAAAAATGACAATGAAGAACTACAAAATTGTTCTGTTGATTATTGGGAATATTTTCTTAAATATAATCCCACATTTGCTACCTATATTGGCGACCATCGGTATGATGATGAGCTCCAGGATATATCGGAACAATCGCTTTCAAAGCAAAATGATTTCCATAAGAATCTCCTTGTGCGATTAGACAAAATTGACGAAGCTTCTTTGAGCACTGAAAATAAATTAAACATCATGCTTCTTAAAAACAGGGTGTCTGACCGTATTCAACTGTATAATTTTAAGGCACACTTACTGCCTCTTGATCATATGGAAGGTCCGCACCTGGATTTTCCGCAAATTATAGAATATCATCCTTTCAATACAAAAAAAGATTTTGAAAATTATGTTGCAAGGTTAAAAGCATTCCCGCAATTAATAGATCAGGTAATTGATAATTTACAAAACGGAATAAAACATAACATTATTTCATTTAAAAAAAGTATTGAATACGTTATTCAGCAGGTAAATACTTTTACGAAATTCAGCCAGGAAGATCATCCATTGTTTGCGCCCATAAAGAAATTGGATAATGGATTTTCCGAGCAAGAAAAGGAAGAAATACAACGAACAATTGAAGAATCGATTACATCTGAAGTAACATCCGCCTATGCTAAATTATCCCGTTATTTAAATGATACATATATAAATTGTTGCAGAGAAAAGGAAGGTATATGGTCGCTTCCAAACGGCGGGGATATGTATGCATTTTTAGTGAAACACCATACCACTACAGATCTTTCACCCGAAGAAATTCATGAAATCGGAAAGAAAGAGGTTGAGAGGATAAGCGGAGAAATTCGGGAAATCATGAAACAAACGGATTTCAGCGGAACGGTAAAAGCATTCGCCGAACATCTGAGGGGGAAAAAAGAACTTTACCATAAACAGGGAGAAGAACTGCTGGACGATTACCGTAACATATTATCCCGGATGGATAAAAAATTACCGGATTATTTTGGGCGGTTGCCAAAGGCGAGGTATGGGTTAAAAAAAATAGAAACCTATAGAGAACAAACAGCGCCGGCGGCATACTATTATCCTCCGCCAAAAGATTTTTCACGCCCGGGTTATTTTTATGTAAACACGTATAAGCCGGAACAGAGACCAATATTTGAAATGGAAGCGCTCGCATATCATGAAGCCATTCCCGGCCACCATCTTCAGATCGCAATCATGCAGGAGCTTGAAAATATTCCCGATTTCAGAAAATATGAAGGCGCTACTGCATTTATCGAAGGGTGGGCGTTATACGCAGAAAAACTCTCCGGAGAGATGGGATTTTATGGCAATGTTTATTCGGAGTACGGAAGGTTAACGTTTGAAATATGGAGGGCGGTGCGGCTTGTTGTTGATACGGGATTACATTATTATAGGTGGAGCAGGGATGATGCTATTAACTTCTGTAAAGAAACAACGGGTCTTGAAGAACATGAAATTGAAGTAGAAGTTGACCGTTACATAGTAATGCCCGGCCAGGCGCTTGCATATAAAATGGGTGAAATTAAAATATTGGAACTGAGGGAGAAGACTAAAAAGCACCTTGGTTCGGCATTCAACATCAAATGTTTTCATGACAAACTCCTCGAAAACGGAGCATTGCCGCTTTTTGTACTTGAGAATATTGTTGATGAATGGGTAAAGTCTGTAGTTGTATAAACAAAAATAATAATCAATATTCTTCTGATTTTTTGGTTTTAAGAAGGATTTGCATGAACAGGCAAGAGAGAAACGCCGTCAGAAAAAGTCTTAATATTTCGATTAAGGATGGCATTGCAGCCGCAGCAACATCAGGTTTTGGAAATAACTATGTCAATCCCTTTGCCGTTGCCCTCGGCGGAACAAATATCCAGATAGGCATATTAAATTCCATAATACATTTTATTCCCGCGCTGATGCAGCTTAAGGCTGCGGATATCACCGAATACTTTGGCAGCCGGAAAAAGATTATTGTTATTTCCGTTCTTTTGCAGGCCAGTATGCTCATTCCCATAGCATTCATCCCATTTATCCCAAAACATTTTCGCATTACTGCGTTTATCTGTTTTTGTACCTTTTATATGTCCTTTGAATCCCTTGCAACCCCTGCCTGGGGTTCGCTCATGGCCAACCTCGTACCTAAAAAGAGATTGGGGCGATATTTTAGCAGGCGTTCCCGGATTGTCAGCCTTGTAAATTTAGTATCGACATTTTTAGCAGGCTATTTGCTGGACGTATTTAATAATCCATCGCTTACGGGTTTCACAATAATATTTTTGCTTGCAATGGCTTCCCGGTATATTTCGTGCTACTTTCTCAGCAGAATGTACGAACCGCCTCTGGAAATTAAACGTGAACACTATTTTTCATTTGTTGATTTTCTGAAAAGATTAAACATCGGAAACTTTGGAAAATACGTAATCTTCCAAAGTACATTTAATCTGTCGGTACACATAGCATCACCGTTTTTTGCCGTATATATGCTCAGGAGCCTTGGGTTTTCATATCTTACGTACACGATTATTATAACGGTAGTGCCGCTTTCCGCTATCTTATCAATGAGTTACTGGGGTCAATATGCCGATACGATGGGGAATAGAAAGGTTCTGTCACTATGCAGTTTTGCCATATCGAGCCTTCCTGCATGGTGGCTTCTTTCACATAATATATTTTTTCTGATAGGCGTTCAAATCGTATCAGGCTTCTTCTGGGGAGGCTTTAATTTATGTTCGTCCAATTTTATCTATGAATCGGCAATCCCGGAAAAACGTACCCGCTGTATTTCATACTTTAATACGATCAACGGCATTGCAATATGCCTTGGAAATTTACTCGGCGGTTTTCTTGCCGCCCATGTGCCGCCGGTTCTTGGCTATCGACTGCTTACCATTTTTGCTATTTCTTCGTTCCTGAGATTCCTTATGTCAGCCATTTTATTGAGAAGGGTAAAAGCTGTTGCGAAAAGGGTGTAGTTTTTCTTGGCTGCATAGTGTACCAAATAAAGTAAGGTCAGTTACTTCGTTTATAGTTACGTCTGCAAGCGTCCCCACCAGACCCGGCTGTCCGTTGAATACGACAATATGATTCTGTCGTGACCTGCCGGAGAGTTTGGTTTGATCTGATTTGCTTGCGCCTTCGACAAGCACCTCCAATTTCCTGCCGAGAAGTTTTTTGTTTTCTTCCAGGCTGATTTTCTTTTGCAAATCCAAAAGTATTGCGTTTCTTTTTTTCTTTATTTCATCAGGTACGTTGTCTTCCAGTTCAGCGGCTTTAGTGCCTGTGCGGGTGGAATATTTGAAAATGAAGCAGTTTTGGAAGCGAAGATCTTCCATCAAACGTACCGTCTCCAGAAAGTCTTCTTCCGTTTCTCCGGGAAAGCCGACAATGAAGTCGCTTGCTACGTTGATATCGGGCATTAACTCTCTTGCGTAGTGTATGAGTTCCCGGTAATAACCAGCCGTATAACCGCGGTGCATTTTTTTCAGTATCCGGTCAGATCCCGACTGTGCGGGCATGTGCAGGTGTTTACAGACCTTGTCAAGCTGACTCATGGTGCGGATAAGATCGCGGGACATGTCTTTTGGGTGTGAAGTCACAAATCGCAGCCTTTCGAGTTTTTCAATACCGTTCAATTCCATAAGAAGATCGCCAAGGGTAACATTCCCCGGCAAACTTTTCCCGTAAGAATTAATGTTTTGCCCCAAAAGGGTAATTTCCTTGCAGCCGTTTGCGATAAGTTCCTGTACTTCCTGTTTCACATCGTCAATCGTCCTGCTTATCTCCTTGCCCCTGACGTAAGGAACGATGCAGTAGGAGCAGTAATTATCGCATCCCCTCATAACGGTTACGAATGCCTGATATACGTTTGGCCGGTACGCGGCAATGCGTTTCACGTCAACAATTTCATCCTCGTCTATGGCAAGAACGTGGTTGCCGTGATTCCTGATTTTTAACAGTAATTCAGGCAGACGGGAAAACATCCTGGTGCCGCATACCAGATCAACGTGGGGCATACGTTTGAAAATAGATTGCGCATCCTTCTGCGCCATGCAGCCAAGAACACCGACTATGACATCGGGATGTTTCTTCTTGAGCGTCTTCAACGCGCCAAGATGTGAATATACCTTATCCTCCGCGTGCTGACGAACGCTGCAAGTGTTGTATAAAATAACGTCCGCATCATCGACTTTGTCTACAATTCGATAACCGTCTTCCTGCAAAAGCCCTAACGACAATTCCGCATCGAGCTTGTTCATCTGACAGCCAAATGTCTCAAAGAAAACAGTTTTATACTGACGTTCGTTTTTATAATTGACCAGGTTAATCATGGCAGATAAGTGTTAATACAGTAAAATTTTTATAAAAACAACAATATACCTTAAATACTATTTTAAGGGTGCTTTACAATTTTAACCCACTTTAGAATGGAATCAAAATAATTTTCTTTCTATTTTGTGTGGCGTATTTTATTGCTCTGACCAATCCTTTAATTCTTTTAATAAACGTATATCATATTTTATTAGAACCTCCCCATGCGAATTTATCACGTGCAATACAACGCCTCAATGGAGATTATGCCTTGTATTTCAGCCACAGGCATAAACGGCCCGGACATCTGTTTCGAAGCAGATATAAGGCTATGTTGGTAGAAAAGGAAACGTATCTTTTAGAATTAAGCCGGTATGCACATTTAAATCCATTCAGGGCAGGACTCATTCGAAATCCGGAGGAATACAAATGGAGCAGTTTACCGGCATACGTGACAGGGAAGGCAACATTTTCCCCTTCAATTCTCTCTTCTTCCGTGTAAAACCCGTTTGCAGGAAAATCAAGCTTATCAATTATCTTTTGTATGACCGTAGTCTTTCCCGAAGAAGGAGCGCCGGTTAAAAAAGTGTTCTTTTTTCTATTCATATAAAAACTTTTCTGGGAAGGTGTTTTTGTTTAAAGCCTGAGTAGCATTCAATCTTTTTCCTATAAAGTGAATACAACTATCCCCAATATATTTGAAAAAGACCCGTCCCATGACGGGGGTGGAATATTCCGATGATTTCAGGTCGGAATTCGCCCGCAGGGTATCCGCCGAACGCCAGAGCGTTGCCTCCAGTTTTTTTAATTCTTCAGGCGTCATAATTTTTATCTATTTACGAGTTTTGTCTGTAAATCCTGATAAGTCTTTCGGGTTCCGTCAACGTATGAAAACAATGTTTTAGGTAAAAGTTTCGGCTCGGCTTTTGTTATTGTCAATAGTATTCTATCAAATAACCGTCAAATAAGTATATTGCCTAAAACCAATTAGTTAAGAGAATTTTTAGGGTATTTGCCCTGTTATTTATCAAATAAAAATTATGCTCACAACTGTAAATATTAAGTGATAAGTGCAGAAGAAGCGTTTATAAAGAACAATAATAATCCCTTATTTTTCTTGCCATGAGTGACCGTCTTTGATGCAGAAATTCCTCGTAATTATCAATATTCATTGTAGTGATGAAAGCAGGAATACAATTCATCATTAAATTGTCTTCGAGCATTTGGATATCTTTTATACCACCATACTTTAGGATATTGTTCTCGCATTGTTCTTTCAGTTCATTAAAGTAAGCTACGGGGGCCTTATTGCCAATCTTGATATTGATCTCAGACTGCATATAGACATAGTTGGCAATTTGATTATATTGCCCTCTTTTCAGACCATTTTTCTTCAGATAATCACGTGGGAAGATATGGTGTATATCTCCCATGTGAGTAATGAGATCTTTTACGGTAATGTCTTTTGATAAAAACCCTTTATCATCCTGTTTTACCTGTGCCGCTAAATAAACATTGAAATAAGGACTGCTCGCCACGGAGGTATTCAGATTTTGCACCAATGCAGTATTCCAGAAAGCGTCAGACAACTCGGCATTTTCCACATTTTCCAGATATTCATTAAATTTTTTGGTAGTAATATGCTTTATATCAAAATCAAACCAGGATTCCGGCGACCCTGAATATCTTCCGGTAAGGATGGATAACACAAACCACTTCCGTACATAGGTTTCTATATCAGCCTGATTGTAATTCTGTGCCCTTAGTTTTAGATAGAGAATATAGGCAAAGTTTAGGGTATTCTGGGAACGTATAAGGTTCGCAGAAATAAATCCTGCGGATTTAATGATCATGATAAATCGCTGAAAATTGGTCTCATTAATAAAATTTAATATGCCTTTTTCAAGGACGGAAAAGGATTCTTGTGCTATTTTTTCTTCGTAGGTTCTGGTTTCAAAATTTCTCCCTGAAAGTAAACTTACGAGATCAGACAGTTTGCCTCTGTTAAATTCTGAAGTAAAAGCAACCCTCAACAAATCATTATAATCGGGGTCATATAAATCTTCTTTCTCATTCTTTAACCAAGACATTTTTTGAAAATATTCTGAAGTGGTAAACTCCTTGTCTACGTCAATAATGCGGGAATAAAATTCGGGAGATATTGCCAGATGACAAAAGTAATCTATACACTTTCTCAGATGAGAACCCCCATAATTCTCATTTGCTGCAATTTTTGACATTGCAAAATCAGCCTGGCTTAATACAACCCCTTTCGAGTTGATGCGTATAAAAATTTCTGTTACGGTTTCAATATCTAAATCAGATTCAAGTTCAATCAATCCAATTTGTTTCTTAATGATTTGCCTTAAATGTTCTATCTTGTTAAAAATGGTTTTTCGGTCAGTACCCTCATTTTTATTGCAATAATCCTCGACTAATCCAAATACATCAACATCACCTGACAAAATCTTTGAGATATCGGGTATCCAGGAATGATCCTTGGCAATTGCCGTATTAAACACTTCAAAACGTTCTAAAAGGGGATTAAAGGCAATTTTAATCTTAATTCTCTTGTACTCTTTATCGATGACGTACTCATCTAATATTGCAGCAGTAAGCGCAGTTACCCGTTGCTGTCCATCAATGAGTATTTTCTTGCCCTCCGCAGTGGTACCATCTTTTAATTTTACATGCGGATTGCGCCAGGCAATTAAATAGCCTATAGGATATCCTTGATAGAGCGAATCCATTAAATCCCTTACCTTTGTGGAATCCCATACAAATGGTCTTTGAATTTCTGGTATCGCAATTTCACCAGACCTCACCCATGACAAAATAGTTTCAATGAGGTGTTGATTGACTGAATATTTTTGTTTTTGCATGATTAATCCCTCTCATTGATATTTTACCTTGTTATTTTTTCGAATGTTATGAAGTATATAATTATTACAAGAAATTGTAACACTGTGGCGTTGTCTGTCAGATCTCACACAGAAATATTGCAATTGTGCGATTTAATCTTTTATCTTGGATAAAATCAAGGCTTAAAAAGGTAATCATGATTCTAAATACTGTTTTTGAGTAACTATTCAGCGTAATTTACCAAACTACTGGGAGGTGCAGCGCGTAACTCGTTCCCAAACTCCGGTTTGGGAACGCAACTGCAATGGAAACTCTGTTTCCCGTGAGGGTTTGATTTAACAAATTATTAAAATTACAAACCATCTGAATCCAGTGATTTTATTCCCTATCTGTCAACAGACAGGCGAGAAACCAGAGTTTCCCGAACAAATGCATTCCCAAACTGGAGTTTGGGAACGAGCCGTGTAATATTTACGCTGAACAGATACGTTTTTGATCACTTTAGATTACCTTGCGTTATATTTTTATTGCTCTGACCAATCCTTTAATTCTTTTAATAAACGCACAGACGGCAGTTTTTCTTCCCATTGGGAGCAAAGATACGTTATTGCTTTTTTCAGCGCGGGGAGGGGGTCGGCGCCGGGCGTCATGCCGGATGTTTCTTTGCAGAGCCATGAAAGCAGATCATTTATATTCTTATAGGTGTTCTTTGCAAGAACATGGTGCAATTGATCAATCGTTGTTTTCTCAAAGGCCATCTTGCAACCAATATCGATAATATCCGGCAGCAGTAACCCCGGTTCTCCTAACTGCAAATCAATCCGCTCAAGTAACTCATTATAAACGACACGTGCAGTTTTTTCCGCCTCTTTCCTTGCGGCATTCAATAATTCCATTCCGCGCATGGATGCAAGTTTTTCGTCGGGAAGCAGGTGACAATAAAATTTCATTTTTGGTTCGGTTCCTGACGGACGGATCGAAATAACAAACGCATCGGTAAATATCTGAAGAACGTTTCTTGGTAATCTGTCGGTATTGCTCACAAACGGGCCGAACACCGTTTCATCCCAATAATCGACTATTTTTTTTACCGGAAAACCGGCAATCGCTTTCGGAGGCAATGTTCTTAACGACTCCATGATTTTATCCTTTTTTGCTATGCCTTCAGCGCCAATCATCATGATAGACCGGTTAACGCAATCGTATACTCCCAGTTCTTCCAGTATCTGTATATAATAATCAAGGAGTGTTTTTCCTTCCTTGCGTAATTTCTGGTAGAGCACTGCCAGATACATGCAGGCAGGTGTTGCATCTTTGTCCAATATGGAAGGTACGAGTAATACTCCGTGACTCTCCTCCGATGCCATGACCAATTGCTGGGGAGAACAGGAAATATTCCGGTAGCGTCCTTCTTTTTTCAATATCTTCAGTACATTGGCCATATATTTAAACCCGACCAGCAGATCATCCACTAAAAATGAGTTGCCTGCTTTTTCAACAATCCTTCCAAGAATCCTTGTTGTAACCAATGTTTCGATTACCAAGCCTTTTCTTTTCGGACCGGAAGGATCAAGCATGAGAAAATAACAGAGGACCGTTGCAATCTGGTTGCCGTCGAAGTGATACCAGCTTCCGTCATGTAATTTTATCTCCACGCCAATTCGATCCGCATCTGGGTCGCTGGAAAGGACAATCCCTGATCCGTTCTCATCGGCAAAAACCCTTGCCGGTTCAGTAGACTGCGGCACCTCAGGATTCGGTGCCTTGAAGGGTATAGCGGAAAAACTACCGTCGGGGTGCTGATCGGGAGGAACAATGAAGGGAATTTTCAATCGCTCCAACACCTCTCCTGCCGTGGTAAGTCCGCATCCGCACAGAGGGGTAAAAACAACCGGTATGTTCTGGTCGGGGACATAAATATTATCAAACAATGCAACATACGTGCTGATGTATTTCTCATGAAGCGCATCAGGAATATTTCGGATCATATTTTGTTCGAGCGCCTTTTCAAAAGGGAGAGACTGAATATTTGTTGCCTGATCCATAGCGTCTGCAAGTATTTGATCGTCAGGTGCAACCGGCTGGCTTCCATACTGGTCGTATACCTTTATTCCGTTATCATCAGGAGGGTTGTGAGAAGCGGAAATGTTTACTCCTCCCGCTGCATCAAATTCGCCAATTAGAAAAGAAAGTTCCGGAGTACCTAACACGGCAAGCTCCGCTTCGGGCTTGGGGAAATAGACAATGATGCCGTTTCCTGCGTAAATTTCACACGCCAACCTGCCAAGTGCCCGTGCAGAAAGACCCAGTAGCGGATGTTGTCCTTCCAGAAACCGGTATGTTCCGGCAATATCATGAAAGACCCGTACGTCATTGGCGACTATAACAACGAGTTCTTTTCGTCCGGTAAAATAATTACGCAGATAATTGCAGTGCCCCTGCACCGTCATGGCAACTGTTGCCAAATTAATCCGGTTGGGTCCGTACCCGACCTTTCCTCTCCTTCCGCCTGTCCCAAACGGCACTATCTGCCAGAAGGCGTCAAAAAGTAAACCAATATGGCATTCATCAAGGTGTTTCCTGATTATTTCCGGATAAGAATAGGGAATTATACCGGAAAGCCATACATTCAGATTCTCAACGGCCTTTTCTCCAGATCGTCCGTATTTTTCTATCAATAGATTACTCATATTTCTCAGTTTTTCAGTATTTACCATAGCGTGCCTCCATGAAAATGTATACATAGTATTTTTGTAACTATTCAGCATAAATATTACACGGCTCGTTCCCAAACCAGAGTTTGGAAACGAGTTACGCTCAGCACCCCAGTAGTTTGGTAATTTACGCTGAATAGTTACGTATTTTTTTGATCGCAACAAAAATTGTGGTAAAATGACACTGAACGAGTTATGATTTTAACGAATCGGCGTTTTTCATCAAGGACAATTCTCTTTTAAGAGGACGGTGTTTCCCGATGTTTTTTTCAGTTTTTCGCTCATTATACATTGCAGAGAAATAAACAGGATAATTAAAATTGCCGAAGTCCTTTTTCAGGATATATTAAAATACACCATGCAATATACACATGACATTGTTATTATCGGGGCAGGTCTTGCAGGTCTGCGTGCAGCGGTTGAAGCTGCCGGGAACGCTGACATTGCATTGATAAGCAAGGTGTTCCCCACCCGTTCACATTCCGGAGCGGCGCAGGGCGGCATTGCCGGCGCTTTAGGGAATGAGGAGGAAGATTCGTGGGAATGGCACATGTATGATACCGTAAAGGGAGGAGATTTTCTTACGGATCAGGATGCTGCTGCAATATTAGCAAAAGACGCTTTTCGGGCTATTTATGAATTAGAACACATGGGCGTCCCTTTTAACCGCACTCCTGACGGCAGGATCGCACAACGCGCCTTTGGAGGACATGCACGGGAGTTCGGAAAGGCTCCAGTGAAAAGGGCTTGTCATGCTGCTGATAGAACAGGAAGGGTAATCCTTGATACCTTGTATGGTGAAGCCGTCAGGAAAGGGATTACTGTGTATGAAGAATTTTACCTTATGGATCTGCTTATTACGAATAACCAGCTTGCAGGTTTTATCGCATACGAGCTGGCTACAGGGGAAATTCATGTATTTCATTCAAGGATTATTTTATTGGCGACGGGCGGTTTTGGGAAAGTATTTAAAACGACTTCTAATTGTTTTGCAAACACGGGAGATGGGGTATATCTTGCATATAAAGCGGGAATTCCTCTTCAGGACATGGAATTTGTCCAGATTCATCCAACGGGCATTTATGGTTTGGGCGTTCTTATCAGCGAAGCGGCAAGAGGAGAGGGAGGAATACTTCGCAACAGGCATGGTGAACGATTCATGGAAAAGTACGCACCGGCGTTGAAAGACCTTGCCCCCAGAGACGTGGTGAGCCGTGCAATATCACAGGAAATCCAAAACGGCAATGGAATCAACGGAGAGGATTACGTTTATCTTGATCTTACTCATTTGGGGGATAAACGTATTTCCGAGAAACTTTCCGATATCTCCTCTTTTGTTAAAATATATCTTGGAATAAATCCCGCGGAAGAACTTATTCCCGTACAGCCAACCTGCCACTATATGATGGGAGGGATTCCTACCAATCTGGATGGTCAGGTTTTAACAATAGACCGGCAGATTGTCCGCGGACTGTACGCTGCTGGCGAATGCGCTTGTGTGTCGGTGCATGGGGCGAATCGGTTAGGCTGCAATTCCCTCCTCGATTTAGTGGTATTTGGGCGGAGGGCCGGAATGAAGATGATTCAGGATCTAAAGCGGATTCATTGGATTCCTTTACCAGCTCATCCTGAAAAAGCAACCATTGACAAAATAAATCGCCTGAAAAAAAACCGAACAGGTGAAAAGACATGGATATTGAGAAACGAACTGCAGAAAACGATGACAAAGTATTGTTCCGTATTTCGAAATGAAACCGAACTTACCACTGCCTTAACCATTGTTCAGAATTTATTGCAGCGTTATGAAAACGTGGTATTTGACAACCATGGTGAAACGTTTAATACCGATCTTATGGAAACCATTGAGCTGGAATCATTACTTAATTTGGCGAACGTGATTATAGTATCTGCCCTGGCCAGAAAGGAAAGCCGCGGCGCACATTGCAGGGATGATTATCCGGAGAGAGATGATCAAAACTGGCTTAAACACACGTTGATACGAAAAAAGGGGAACGGGCAGCAACTTTCATATAAACCAGTTACTATAAGCCGGTTTACGCCAAAGCCGAGGATTTATTAATATGGAAATGAAATTTAAGATTTTTCGCTTTGATCCAACGACGGATAAAGTTCCGCGGTACCAGGAATATATTATTGGGATAAAGCGTACGGACAGGATACTTGATTGCCTCAACCGAATCAAATGGGAACAGGATGGAACGCTTGGTTTCCGAATGTCCTGTGGGCATGGCGTGTGCGGTTCCGACGCTATGAAGATCAACGGACGCTGTGCCTTAGCCTGTCAAAAACTGGTAAAAGAGTACGAAGGAAAAGAGGTTGTCATTGAGCCTCTTCCTTCGTTTAAAGTGCTCAAAGATTTAATTGTTGATTTGAAGCCATTCTTTGAAAAGGTAAAGAAAATACAACCGTATTTCGTCTCATCAACTCCCCTTCCCGAAAAAGAACGCATTCAATTACCCGAGGACAATAAAAAAATTGATATCGCCATTCGCTGCATTTTATGTGCAAGTTGTATGGGGGCATGCCCTGTTGAAAACGAAAACGACCGGTTTCTAGGCCCGGCGCCGCTCGTTTGGGCATTCCGCTATATTTTTGATTCCCGCGACGAACAGTTTACTGAACGGTTGAAAGCGCTTGATTATCCTGACGGGGTATGGGCTTGCGAAAACCATTATGAATGCACACGATGCTGTCCCAAAGAAATTCCCGTAACGAAATATATTAATGCCATCAAACGGGAGTTACAAAAATAATAATTTTGAGCAATGCCTTGCGATTTTATTTAAACCGATTCTTGACAAAACATTATATGTTCATAAATAATAGTATATTGAAGTCTGCATAAGTTTATACAGCACGACCATGAATAAATAAAACAAGCAAAAACAATTTCTCACATTCCGGAAAAGGAAGCAATATGAACAAGAAATACAGAAAATTACTCCCTTATATTTTCCTCATTGCAGCAGGATTATTTTTTTACCACTCAACATGGTCTATGTCGCGAGATAAGGTGGAACTTCGCCCCATAACACCGTCTTCCGGAAAATTCGATAAAGAGGAGCAGGCTGTTATAGATGTTTTTAAGATGTCGTCATCTTCTGTGGTATATATTACAAATAAACAAGTGCGAAGGGATTTATTTACACTGGATATTTTCAAAATACCGCAGGGTACCGGTTCAGGATTTATATGGGATGAAGAAGGCCATGTTATTACTAATTTTCATGTCGTCTATCAGGCAAATGAAATCGATGTAACGCTGAATGATGGTTCTGTATGGGATGCCCAACTTGTTGGTGTTGACCCTGACCATGATATTGCGGTACTTAAAATTGACGCTCCAAAATCAAAACTGAAACCGGTTTTCATCGGCACTTCTTCCGATTTGCAGGTAGGCCAAAAAGTACTGGCGCTTGGAAATCCGTTTGGACTGGATTTAACCCTGACAACAGGGATTATCAGCGCCCTCGGAAGAACGATTGAGGCGATGACGGGAAGAACTATTTTTGACGTTATTCAGACAGATGCCGCTATTAATCCCGGAAACTCAGGAGGCCCCTTACTCGATTCCTTTGGAAGGGTAATTGGTATGAATACCTCAATTATGAGTCCCAGCGGTGCAAGTACCGGTATCGGATTTGCTGTTCCCATTGATACAATAAATCGAAATGTTTCCCAATTAATCGCAAGGGGAAAAGTCGAAAGACCTGGATTGGGCATTACCCTTGTTCCCAATAACATTACACAACGGCTTGAAATACAAGGAGTCTGTATTCTTGATGTTATACCCAATGGATCGGCAGAGAAGGCAGGTTTACAAGGAACGAAAAGAAACAGAATGGGGAGTATCATATTAGGGGATGTTGTCGTTGAAGTTGAGGGTCACAAAGTCAGTAATTCTGAGGATCTCATCAGAGAGTTATCACGCTATGAAGTTGGAGACACTATTTTATTAAAGATTGTACGTGATAATAACATTATAGAAAAAAGGATTACGTTAGAACCCATTGATGGCAATTAGATGTTGATTATCAATAAGTGAAACCAAATAGTATTCGTTATTCTTTCTTAACTGCCGAAATGCAGGAAGGTGAATTTGGTTGTGACTCGCAGTTGTTTCGGAGGAGAAACCTTTCCGTCAGTTTTATTTTTTTTGCTAACTCTTCAAGATTATTTACTCCCGTTTCATTGTATGCATGAAGCAGGATTTTTGCGCATGCTACGGCATCTTCCTCCGCATTGTGGTGTTTAAATTCAATTTCCAGATGCCTCGAGATCTTATTAAGCGCATAGCCCAGAAGTCCGGGCCAAACCCGTTTCGCTATCGCAAGTGTGCAGAAATAATTGAGAGGCGGATGAGGTATTTTGTACACATCAAGAATGCTGCACAATACACTCATATCAAAACTTGCATTATGGGCAATGAGGCAACCTCCCTGCAGGAACGGAAAAATTTCGTCCCACAACTGATAAAATTCCGGTTTATCTTCTACATCTTTTACCGAAATCCCATGTATATATGTATTAAAAGGATCAAAATGAAGTTCCGGCGGCCGGATGAGCCATGAGGTTCTTTTTACAAGTGTTTGTCCTTCAATTATTGCCAACCCCAAAGCACAAACACTGGAACGCTTTGAATTCGCTGTCTCAAAATCAATAGCAACACATTTCATTTGTTTTCTAAAGAAGCAAAAGGAACATTGTTTTCTTTAAACGGTTTTCATAAAAAATAAAAATCATAACACATAAGGGGTTTGAAAGTCCATTATGTTCTCAAAAAAACATATCTGGCAATAAACGCTGCAGACGTCAAATGGAGAGCCCAGTGAACGTCGCGGACTTTTCCTGTAATGAGTTTTAAAATGGAATATGAGATAAAACCAAACGAGAGCCCTTCCGTGATACTCATGGAAAAAGGCATGATTGCAAAGGTAAGAAAGGCAGGAAGCGATTCCGTAGGATCTTCCCATTTGATGTTTTTCACATTAAAAATCATCATACTTCCCACAATTATCAGCGAGGGGGCGACAATGGGATAAAGGTAATTGCCTTGCGGCGTTTCATACCCCCCGCCCACCATTTTTATTAACGGATAAAATAATAAAGATAAAAGCAAAAGACCCGCGGTGACAAGGTTTGACAATCCTGTTCTGCCTCCGGCCTGAATTCCCGCAGAGCTTTCAATATAGCTGGTAACCGTTGACGTACCTAATAATGTACCGCTTATAGTTCCCAGCGCGTCCGATAGAAACACTTGTTTTATCCGGGGAAATTTCCCCTTTTTATAAAACCCCCCTTGTTCACCGACGCCAACCACCGTTCCTACGGTATCGAAAAGGTCTAAAAAGAACAAAATAAAAATGATGGAGATAAGTCCGGGCTGTGTTACTACGTTAAACGGGTCGCATTTCAGTAATGTCGGTTCTATTGAGGGGGGCTTGCTGACAATACCCTGATAGTGAACCAACCCAAGAGGAATTCCTATCAATGCAGTTCCGATAATCCCATACAGAATAGCCCCCCGAATCCTGAGGGCAACCATTGTTCCTATCGCAATGACGCCTGACAGCGACAACCACATCTCAGGTGATTTGGGATCGCCTAATCCGACAAGCGCTCCCGGTTTATCGACAATTATTCCGCCGTATTCAAATCCTACCAGCGCAATCAACAAGCCAATTCCGACAGCAATAGCACTTTTTAAGGAGTCGGGTATAATCGATATCACCAGCTCGCGCAATCCAAAAAACGACAGAATAAATAATAACGTACCAGCGATAAGGTTTGCACCAAGAGCTATCTGCCAGGAGTATCCAAGACCGCCTGCTATCGCAGGTCCGCAAATGGTGAAAGCAAAATAAAAATTATGTCCCATTGCAGGTGCAAGTGCAATGGGATAATTGGCAAGAAACGCCATGAGTATGCACGCAAATGCGCTGGAAATGCACGTTGCCGCCATAACTGAACCAAAATCCATTCCGCAACCGGAAAGTACCGCTGGCTGAACAAATATGATATACGACATTGTCAGGAAAGTTGTAGCACCTGCAACCATCTCGGTGCGGACATTTGTGCCGTTCTGCCGGAGTTTAAATATTTTTTCTATCATTCAGTTTTACCATATTCCAGATGGAGTCCAGTTCCTCAATCGAACACTGCTCGATATCTTTTCCGCGGGCGGCAAGTTCTTTCTCAATCTTTTTAAAACGATCCACAAATTTATAGATGGTTTTATGCAGTATATTTTCCGTATCAAATTTTAAAAACCGGGAAAGATTCACTACGGAAAACAAAAGATCCCCTATTTCCTCCTCCATGTCCTTTGTTTCTTTCTTTGAAATAGCTGCCTTTACCTCTTCCAATTCTTCTTCTACTTTTGCAATTACATCGTTGATATCTTTCCAGTCAAATCCCACCTTGGCTACCTTTTTCTGCACCTTTTGCGCTTTTTGAAGCGCGGGAAGATGCTTCGGCAATCCATCGACAACGGATTTTCTTTCTTCGTATCCTTTTTCCTGTTTTTTAATCGCCTCCCATTGTTGAACCACTTCATCGGAAGTAGCTGCGGTTGAATCGCCAAACACATGGGGATGGCGACGCGTCATTTTCTCCAGGCATAATTTCATTACATCGTTTATATCAAATTCGTTTTTTTCCGTGGCAATTTGACAGTGGAAAACAATTTGCAGAAACAGATCTGCAAGTTCTTCTTTGAGCTTATCAGGTATACCGGAATCTATTGCATCGATTACTTCGTATGTTTCTTCCACCAGATAGGGTTTTAAGGTAACATGAGTTTGTTCTTTATCCCACGGGCATCCGTCTTTGCCGCGCAACTTTTCCATCAGTTCCACCATGTCATGGAATAAAGAAATCGATTTGTCCTTTTCTGTGCTCATAGAACCCCTTCCAAAAAAACGGGATTCTAGCAATTATTTTTATTGAAGTCAAATAGGGAGATAAATAGAATTGAAATGGTTAAATTGCCACGTGTAAAACGTGGGGGGGGGCAGGTCACAGACCTGAACCCGCCGGGGGGGGAATTCTACAAAAATTTGGGAATGCTCCCTTTTGATTTTTAGTTATTTGTGTAATATATAAACGTACTCGCCAATATAATTCTGTTCCCCTTCCAGATAACCGCTCGTCACATCATACATGAACAGCTTCGGCTTCTTGCCGCCCCGTCTTAACGCACAAACAGCTTTTGCTCTATCTTTTCCTGATTCTCCGATAACCATGAAAATTTATCATGAACCAAATCATCCTGTGCTGCATGACTTTCAAGTCAATTTTTTCAGAATGGAGCAAGAGAGGGTATGCATATTTATAATTTATTTCACCGGATCAACTGTAAGATAAAGGGATATTTCACCTCTTTTGATATGCAGGAGTAATTTTTCGCCGGTATTTGCTGAGATCAGCGCCCTTTTAAATTCAACAACGGCAGAAATTTTATTCCGGTTTATCTCCGTAATGATATCTCCCTTTTTTATATCATACTTCGCCGCAGGACTTTCCGGCTGCACATCCACAACCAATACTCCGCCGTTTTCATTTTCGGATAAATTCTCTACCATTATGCCAACATCTTTCTCCGGAGGTACTTCTTCCGGCATCGATGCAGAAGCGGTTTCCTGTGGTTGTTCTCCAAGAACCACACTTAACGCCATTTCCTTACCATCCCTCAGCAGGAGAATCCCAACCTCTTTGCCTGCGCCTGTTTGTTCCACTATAAAACTCAGGTGATTTGCGTGTCGCATTTTTACGCCATCAAACTCAACAATGATATCTCCGCTTTGGAGCCCTGTGGTTTCCGCGGGAGAGTTACTTAATGCTTCTGTTATAATTACACCGTCTGTGGTATTAACGCCAAAAGCCTCAGCCAATGCAGAATCAATGTCCTGAATTGTCGCACCCAGCCATCCGGGGCGAAAAGGTATTTCATTTTCCTGTTCATGCTCTTGATTTTGCACCTCTTTCTGAGGAAACGTATCATATATTTCTGTGTTTTTCGGAACGAAGGGTGACTGTTCAATTATGGACGGCTGAAAATTTTTTCCCCTGTTTAATACAAAGGCAATCATTCCCGCTACAATTACCATTGCCACGCCGCCGATAACTGCCGTTATTGTTTTGCTTTTTTGCTGCTTCGGTTTTCCCTCCGGTTTTTTCCCTTTGCCAAATAATTCATAGTCGTATCTCTGCCTTTTATTATGGTCGAGCAGTATATCAGCAGCCTCCTGCAAAAGCATTTTTTTCCTGATGGCAAAATCACGGAACTTTGGATTTGAACTCAGGCTCTCCCAAAGGTGCATTTTCCGTTTATATGCATCCCGTATTTCCTGGTCTCCGGCAGTTGCACTTATTTCCAAAACGCTGTAATAATTCGGGAGTTCATGTTGAGAAGCGCCGGGTTTTCTGGTAACAATAATTGGCATGGAAGGAGAAGAAGGTTGGTATCGTGCCCCTGTTTTTTCCAGTTCTGTGGCTATCGTATCGGAAGCAAAAGACTGGCTGAGTCCTAATGATTCTGCGTAATTAAGTAGTATTTTTCGCCCTTCCTGCGTAAGTGTGTTATTGCTTGCGACAATATGAATCATTTTTATCAATTCTTCTTTTGCCTTTTTACTGCTGTCGATTGACAATTGTTTGTCATATGCTGATTTTTTTGAAGGGTTAGATAATACTGCATATGCTTCCTGCAGTTTTTCCATCGCTTCAACCGAGGCTGGTCCCGTTTCCTTTGTTTTTGTGTTGGCAGGGTTTGCGTTGTATCGTTTATTTACTTCACGCCACCAATCATATCTTTGCTGAAATGATTTTGAGATATGTTGGGATGAATAGCTTTCACCTGACTTTAAACCTAAACGTTCATAATGGTTTTTTGCGGGGTCGATGGAGTCTTTCCATTCATTGTTGTGAAAATACTTGTCTGGGTCAAACAGTACTGCCATAGTCTATTTCCGGATAATCACCATGCCTGTTTATTTAACTCGTTATTGTGGCTTTTTCAATATTGGTGCTTGCGGCTTTTATTTCCTGATCGGTCAGGCCGCCGGTGTGCTCTACTTTTATTATCACTTCTTTTTTTGACGGGAGATGAACACCATGTACTTCCAGTATCCCCATGTCATTATATTTATAAGTTACTTCGATAGGACTTCCTTTTGGCGATGGAGGAATATCCCGTATCGAACCCTTTGCAATCATATTGCAGTCAAGGGGGTCGCATGTATCATCTTCACCCATGATTCCGCCTTCCATGATCCTCAGAAGGATGGAACTCTGGTTGTCGGTGAGTGTTTTGAAAATATCCTTCTTTTCAAAAGGAAGGGGAGTAAACCTCGGTATCATGAGAAAATTCCGTTCATTCCCATCTCCGTCTAACGCAATGATACCCAGATTATGCGAAGCCACTTTTTGCACTTCCACGCCGGCAAGTCTCTTAACCACTTCACCGGGGATATTGCCGCCGGAAATACTCAGCATTGTCGCGTGCCATGCAGCGCCAAGGGCTACGCATTCATCAGGATTTAATTCGTCGGTCGGCGTTTTTCCGGTTATTTCCGTAATCATATTCCTTATCATGGGCATTCTTGTGGAGCCGCCCACAAGGAGAATCGTTCCGATATCCTGCCATGACATGTTTGCATCGCTCAATGCAATTTCGCATAGCACCTTACAACGATTCACGAGTGATTTTGTAATTTCCTCAAACTTCTCTCTGGTTAATTCTGCCATGAGGGAGTTTCCTGCATGAACGCACATAATTTTTGCCTTTTCACGTTTCGAAATTTCCTCCTTTGCCTTAATTGCGCGCAATTGCAAATCCTGATATGATGAAAGATCATCCAGTGGGTCTGTCCCATATTTTTCCTTAAAAATCTTTGCTACATACCGGATGATTTCATCGTCCCAGTCCTTGCCCCCAAGTAAGTGGTCGCCATTCACCACAACCTCACGGATTTTTCCCTCTTTAATTTTAAGGATGACCACGTCAAAAGTACCGCCGCCCAGATCGAAGACAAAAACATTTTGCTCTTTTTCGAGTTTGTCAAGTCCGTAAGAAAGTGCAGCAGCTACCGGCTCATCAATTATTGCCAGCACGTTAAATCCCGCAATGATCCCCGCCTCCTTTGTTGCCGCCCTTTCAGGGTCGCCAAAATAGGCGGGACACGTAATTACCGCATCCGTTATTGTTGTTCCCAGGCGTACCTCAGCATCATTTTTCAGTTTTTTCAGAATAAACGCGGAAATCTCCTGGGCGCTGTATTTTTTTCCTCCATGCTCAAAACACCAGCCCTTTACCACAACATTCCCCTGTTCATCCTTTTTATCTTCTTTTGGCTTTCCCATTTGTCTTTTAACAAATTCAACGACCTTGTTTGGTTCCGCCACGGCATTGTGCTTTGCTATTTCCCCCACAATAATGTCATTCTCATTTTCAATAAGTACAACAGAAGGGGTAATTCGGTCTTGTTCCGGACTGGGAATAATCTCGGCTTTGTTGGTATCTTCATTAATGTGGGCGATGGCTGAAAAAGTAGTGCCCATATCAATTCCTACTACCTTTGTTTTTTCAGACGACATGGTTATCATCTCCTATATTTTTTTATTATCACTTCTTCCGGCCTCAGTACCTTGTCATTCCAGCAAAACCCCGGTTTTACAACCTTTTCTACTTTATTGTTTTCACTTTCCGAGGTGGTGGGTACAGTGCCTATCGTTTTGTGAAGTTTATAGTCAAGAATGTCCGGATGTTCCCGGTATAGCGTTACATCTCTACGATACAGGATTTCCAGCAGCTCTTCCTTTATCGTATGCAGATTCTGCTTCATTGTCGCAAAATCTTCTTTTGTCATATCCTGCTTTTCATCCAGAACAGCAAGTATTTGCATGAAATTATCATAAAGCATAATCAGGTCAATAAAAACAGGTTTTTGCGACTGGAAAATAAAATTATCACGATAGAGCTTCATTTCCTCATGGAGTTTTTCAATGGTTTTTTCTTTCGTTTCATCGTAAGACAAACGGGTTTTGAGGAGTGATTTCATTTCTTCCAGTAACACACTATGAGAGGCAAGCATTCCTGCAATAGATGCTTGTGCCGTAGTGTTCTTCCGATGTGCGCCTTCCGGGACCGACGCTTCTTTTCCTTCAGGATGTCTAACGTTTTCTCGTTGCGTTACCGTATTGCAATCTTCTGTATTTCCTTGTGTTTCCTCTTCTCCGATATTCATAAATATATACCTCTTTTCATAGATAATTATGTTTCACAGGGTATAAGAAGCCAGGGGAAAAACATCATTAAGCATTAATTTATAAAGATTTATATCATTTCAGAACTAATATATCAATAATAAACGTATCTATTTAGTATAATATATTAGGCGGAATATTCTTTGTGGAAGGAATCGATAAGCAACGTCTTTTTTGCAAGGAAACGTCTTTACGTTACATTTTTTTCCCCATTTGATTTGCGAGGTTGATGCATTTGACGCCTTTCGGACGCCATGCCGGAGAGATGACGCCTTTGTGGTGGTAACGATTCATTAATGTGCCCCAGGTAATGCTGAATTCTCCGTAGCGGTTATTTATCTCGTCCATGGCGTACACGACCTGTTGCTTTGCCCTCTCTGCCGGGAACAGGGGCGTCTGGAAATGATTCTTATGCAGGTTGCTTACGCTTACTCCTATTAACCGTACCGGATGACAAAGTTTAATGGCATTCAACACATCGAGGGCAACAAAATAAATATTTATCCCGTCATTTATGTGTATTCCTATCGTTTTCCTTCTGGTAAAGGTACTGAAGTCCGAATAGCGAAGGGTGAGTGAAACCGTTCTGCCGGAATAGCCTTCCTTACGCAGCCTCCTGCCTACCATCTCGGATAATTGAAGTACATACCGTTCAATGTCTTCTCTGTCACTGATGTCTTCCTCCAGGGTCATACTGTGGCCAACGGACTTTGCGTCAGATTCTTTTTCCATAGGGATTACGGGACTATCATCAATCCCCTGTCCCATGAGTATTAATCGTTCGCCTATTATGCCAAATTTGTGTTTCAGCCGCTGTACAGAGGCGCGCCCAAGTTCTCCGCACGTATTGATTCCCAGGGAGGCCAGATGTTCTGCCAGTTTTGAACCAATCCCCCATAGCTCCTGCACCGGCAGATTTTCCAGCAAAGAACGAACATCTTTCTCATGTATAACAACAAGCCCGTCTGGTTTTTTCATATCACTGGCAAGTTTTGCCAGGAGTTTACTGGGGGCAATGCCGATGGAGCACGTCAATCTTCCAAAGTATTTGCGAATATCCTGCTTTATTTTTTTTGCAATGGTCTCTGCGTCAGCAAAAAGAGGAATGGAACCGGTGACATCAAGAAATACCTCATCGACAGAATATACCTCTACGATTGGAGTGTAGCGTGAATATATTTTTACAAGCCTGCGGCAGGTATCCGTATAGCGGCTGGTATTGCCTGCAACCAGCATAATATGCGGACACAGCCGCTTTGCCTCATATTTGGTCATACCCGTTTTAACACCGTATGCCCGCGCCTCATACGAAGACGTGGTAACCACAGTCCTTTCATTGGAACCAATCACCGCAATGGGTTTTCCCCGCAACGAGGGATTCATCTGCTGCTCCACGGAGGCAAAGAAGGCATTCATGTCAATGTGCATGATGATTCTTTTCATAAAACATATACCTTTACAAAATTTGTAAAAACCTATCATTGATCCACATATACCGCAACTTCAATCAACGGGATAACTATTACGGTAGCCTTGCCAGTTGAACAAGAACCGATTCGTGGATTTTGTCAATTGCACTGAGGGACGAAGAGAAGTTATTGCAGATGAGGGAAAATGATATAAGTCTCCCCGACTGCGAACGAATATAGCCGGAATGCGCCCGTACCCCGTTGATGTATCCTGTCTTGATTCTCGCGTTGAGGGCGATGGAGGTACCCGCCCCGAATTGCTTTACGTATCCGGCATCTTTGGCGTCTCCCGCGAGCGAAAGGGAATGGTAAAAGGCGTCAAAACATTTTTCACTGGTCATTGCGGATAAAAACATTCCCATTATTTGTGTCGTTACCAGATTATTCCGTGATAACCCGCATCCGTCAAAAATAGAAAATCCTTCCATGTTAATTCCAAGTGACTTCATAACTGATTCAATTGTTGAAACTCCGTTCTTTGTGCTTCCGACTCCTGTTTCCCGTACGGCAATCACTTTCAATAATTGTTCGGCGTAAAGATTTACGCTCTCTTTGTTTGTCGTAGCAATAATATCAGACAATATGGGGGAGAGTGTGGTGCAAATCCTGTTCTCCTCATGCAATTCCTGCCGGTTATAGGTAACTATAGCGGAACCGGTTACTTTTATTCCTTCCTTTGCGAGAAATTCCATCAAATAGTGCGTGGCAAATAATGGCGGGTCAGGAATGGAACCCTTAATCGCAAACTCTTTGACTCCGGCAGGAATAGTTCCGCGAAGTGTTGCAGTAAACTGTTTTGGCGCGCAATAAATGAATCCATTATCGCCGGAGCCTGGCTTGCCGGTGCGCATATGATTGTCAAACACCAAGTCCGGTATCTTTGGTTTTATGCGAGTTACTTCAGCTTTATCTCCAACGCGGCGACCCGGTTTAAAATAAAGGTAATAGAGATTATCATGGATACACAGCGCACTTGTGCCCGCGGCAAAATAGTTGCCGATATCACTCCATGGCCAAAAGTCGGGAACGGATTGTTCATCAAAAAGCGATACATCCGCAATAACATTCCCCTCTATCTGCCGTATGCCCTTTTTCTTTATTGCAGTTATCCATTGGTGCATCAATTTGTCGAGATCGGGCGAACCTTTTACCTTCGCAGAGCCAAGAGTAGGATCGCCTTCTCCTTTTACGTAAAGATTCCCCTGTAGCGTCCCTGTATCAGAAATTTCTCCGTCGTAGTAAAGGCTTGTGGTAAACTGAAACGTTTCCCTCAGCACAATTAGCGCAATGCCAGTAGTAATTACCTTCAAATTCGAGGCGGGTGCAAGGCTTTTATCGCTGTCGTAAGAGATTATTTCTTTGCCGGTATCGGCATACTCCGCGTAAATGCTCCATTGGGCGTGTTTAAGAGCGGAACTATTCATCTGCTTTTCGACCGTGGAACGCAAATTATCTTTTGCGTAAACAAAAGCATTTGAAAAAATGCAGCACAGCATAAGAAGAACAGGTATGCCTGCGTTTCTCTGTAGAGTTTGATTTATGTATGAAATGGTTTTATGCATTCTTAAATCCCGTTTATTAAAAAAAATGGTTATTGAATTAACTCAGCTTCCTATCATTGTTATTGTATCACAAGCATCCTGCTTGTGTTTTACCGCTCAAGCTGGAAGCTTGAGTTACTTTTAAATTTATGGCTGAATTAACTCAATAACCATTTAAAAAAAATAACTTTTTCTTCTAAAAAAGAGTATTCGGGAAAGTATTTAGACCGGTAAACAACATTTTTCAGCATCTTTAAAATTCCAGGCAATCAGAATATTCTTCTGGAAAAAGCAAAAGGTCATTTTTATCTGTAAAAATTATAATAATTTTTTTTGTAGCCCCTGGTAAACAAAAAAATATACTCTACCAAGCCATTCTGTTATCAATCGTGACGTAAAAACAAGAAATACACACAGGACCAATGTCAGAAAAAATAATACTTTTCGTACAACTGTTCAAGAATATTTTTTACGGTCAAATAAGGGATTTTATCTTTGATATCAAATGTGATTTTACCGTTTATCGTTCCTTATTCCCACACAAAACAAAATCAATTTCCATCATTAAAAAATCGATTTCGGAGGAGGTATGGAGGATAATGAAGTCGAAGAAATTCGATGTCATGAGAGAACTGAGAGACCACTTGATACTGACAGTTTATAGCTCGGATTGAAAATATCCTTGGGATAATCCATAAGCAGAAACCTGGCACAAAGTGGTCTCAAAAGAAAAATAGAAATCTCCAAAATTAGGTATGGTGTCCCCCCGATTTCCGTCCCCCCGATTTCCCCGATTTAATGTTTATATTGTGTCCTTAATGTGAATTTTTTTTAAAAGGTCTTTTTTAGACCCAAAAATACCATTTTAAGCCTTGATTTTAGGCAAAAATTAAGATTATATAGTCAAATAATAAATACTTAGCCTGGGTACGACCAGACAACCATAACCAGGCCATATTATCATACACTACCATTCTGAAGCAGTGTTCAGTCCTGAGCATAACACACAAAGAACAACTGTGGATCTAACCTTCATGCGTTAGAATAAGAGACCAGAACTAATAAGGGTAAAATGGATAATGTTGGTTATATCTTCGGACGAAAGACCGGAATCATTCTTAAACGAAGAAAATCGTTTTAATCTGGTAATAAGGTATGTAAAATGAGCGGCAAACATAAGGAATGGTTGAAACAAGCTGATTATGATATGGATACGGCCGATGCTATGTTTAGCAGTGGTCGTTATTTCTACTCTGTTTTCATGTGCCATTTGTCCATTGAAAAAGCTTTAAAGGGTTTATATTCACATGATTTAAAAGAGATTCCTCCGAAAACACATAACCTCATATACTTATTGAATAAAATTAACAAAAGGCCAGGAATGAAATTAGAGAAGTTTGTTACCAAGCTGAATACAGCCAGCGTTGCCACTCGATATCCAGACGATTTAGATAAAATCCAGGAAGCTTACACGAAAGACATTACTATGGAGATGATAAAGAATAGCAAGGATATGTTGCAATGGATCAAGACTCAGTTTTAAAAATACTGAAACAATTTAAGCAGGTTTTAGAATCACTTGATATCCAGGTTGAGCGATTAATCTTATATGGTTCATATGCGGCTGGTACGGCACGAGAGGACAGTGATATTGACGTAGTTGTAATCTCCCAAAGCTTTGCTGATAAAAATTATTGGGAGCGAATCGATATATTAACAGAAGCAATTTATCAGGTTTTTGCCCCTATAGAAGCATCTGCTTTTACCTTGGAGGAATGGGAAACCGAGAAATCAATGATCGTTGATTACGCCAAAAATGGAATTACCGTATAACGAAATCATGCTATATTTAAGTACAACGAGTTTTTAATAGTTCTTGTTTATACAGTCTTAATTCTTGAGTGGAACAAGGACATCAATCACTACCCCTTCTTTAATTTTCTTAATAATCTGGGAAAAATGCCCTTTTTTTCACAAAATCTCTACATCTCTATTTTGTCAATAAATACGATCAGAATTTTGACAAACACACCTTGGAATGGAAACAACATTTGTGTCCTTAATGTTTGCTTTTTTTAAAAAACCTTTTTTTAGACTCAGAAATACCATTTTAAGCCTTGAATTCGGGCAGAAATTAATATTAAACCCTTAAATAATAAATACTTATTTCGGTCCGACCCAGCGACCTTCGGAGGAGGTATGGTGGACGAGGAAGTCGAAGAGATTCGATGTCACGAGCGAACCGGAATACCTCTTGGCACTGACAGTTTTTTAGCATGGCTTGAAAATGTACTTGACAGAATACTCCGTAAGCAGAAACCTGGCCCAAAGGTGACTCAAAGAAAAATAAGAATCTCTAAAATTAAGTATAGTGTCCCCGGAATTCCACTATCCTTTTTATCCCTTCTTTTCAGAACCGGAACATTGAAATTAATCAGCATTCCTAATTTTAAATTTGAAAGTTTTAAGTATGTTAAAAGTTGTGCTTCGTAAATAGGTTCAATACTGTTAACTGACTTTAATTCCAAAACCACTTTGCCTCCAACGACTATATAGAGTTTATATCCGCAATCTAATGTCATTCCTTTGTAAACAACAGCAAGTGGCTTTTGCCTTTCAAATGCAATACTTCGAATTTCAAATTCCTTACAAAGACACTCTTCATAGGCTGATTCCAATAACCCTAGCCCAAGGTGACGATGTGCGCCAAAAATTTTTTTTGATAATCGCTCTTCTTCTTTTATCATTTCAGGCTTTCTTTGTATCCTTTGCGTCTGCGATAAATAATTACGTATTTTCTTTTATTGTGTTGATTTCGTCTTTACGAGTAATGATTCAGTATCAAAGGTGGTCATGTCTATCACATTCCTGGCATGTTCAATATCTATTCCAACAGGTTTTCCATTTATTTTATGTTATTAACTTCAAGGAGTTTTTCCAATATCGTCTTCAGATTTTTGATTATCATTTTTGCAGATTCAATGGCTCCAGAGGCTTCTTCTTCGGTTATTTTGGCAAAGTCCTGATAATCACCCTCGTGTCTCAGATCCATAAGTGACTGGATAGATTTAAAACTAATTTCAGAGACAATTCCTGTCTTTATGAAATATTGATTAAAAAGTGAAACTACTCCCGTATGTTTCGAAGAGTCTTTATCAACAATTGCAAGAAATGCCTTCATCGCATAAAAAACTGAATAATAAGCTCAGTTTATTGAAAGTCTAACGCTTTTTCGGGATAGTGCATCTATTGACTCGCGAAGGGTTTCTTCCGCTCTTTCAAATCGATGCCTTGCAAGTTCTTTCTGTGCAGGGGTATAGCCATATCCCTTTTTCTCTCACAGTCCTGGCAAATGGTGAGGCCTTTACTGCGGGATTTTCCCATGTTTCAATGTCGTACCGTACGGTAGAAATCAGTACATTATGTTTCAGGTTTTCCTGTGCCGCCAATTCGGAAATTTCTTTTTTTATTTCCCAGGACAGATTTGATAGTATAATCAATACGTCAATATCGGAGTATTTACTGCTTGTGCCATTCACTTTTGAACCAAACAGGATGATACCCCGAATCATAGACCCAAATCTTTTCCGCAGAAGTTCCACAAATTCAAGCACTGCAACTCTCTCTTCATCGGTTAAAAACGATAACGTTTTCATCTTTTCATTCTTTGATAATGTTTTTTGCATATTTTTTGAGAATTTTATTATATTGCTGTTTAAACTGCATTGTCATTCAATAATCATATTGTTTTTTCTCTATGA
Source organism: Candidatus Kuenenia hertensis (assembly GCA_021646465.1). Lineage (GTDB taxonomy): Bacteria > Planctomycetota > Brocadiia > Brocadiales > Brocadiaceae > Kuenenia > Kuenenia hertensis. The sequence goes on from SOET01000020.1 coordinate 76,421, forward strand.
TGTACGGAGCTAAACCGCTTATTTTTATCCAAAAATCAGATTAATATATGAGTATCTAAAACATAAATCATTATTAACCTTTCAATGAGTATTCATACTTTTTTTATTTTTTCTATGGCAAAATCCATCTTGCCGTTAAATATTCCATCCAGGTCAGACAGGTGCTTTCTTTTTTTGGATGCAAGTTTACATTTTAAAACTTTTAACTGCTGTTCAAGGCACTCTATCTGTAGTTTTATTAAGGCTTCATTCATGGACAATATATCCTTACCATAGAACTAAGTTTCTTAAGCAAAAGAAAATAATTTACCGCCGAGTAGGCAAGGGGGAGTTTCACCCCCAAGCCTCTCACAGAACCGTACG
>SOET01000067.1 GCA_021646465.1 Candidatus Kuenenia hertensis
TTCAAAGAACATACAAAAAATTATGACTACGCAAATACTTATCCGGACAATACTGAATTTATTTCAAAATTAATAAATATTTTTCGGTTAAGATGCTCAAATAGATAGTTGGTATTAAATTGGAAGAAACATTAATACTTATGCCCGCAGGTTCCTGAGTTGTAAAATGAATAGCATTGAGTTTCTTGTTGCATGGTTGCTGCGTGTTTTCAGATAACACACTTACTCTCTTTTCGTATTGCATGCATTCAGAAACGAGAAGGCGATCTTTCGATAAAGAAAGGAGATATTTTACCAACGCATCCAATTCATTTTCGCTGAATTTTTCTGCGTATCCGGGCATTTTATTTTTTGTACCATAGAATTTCTGGTCGTCCGGATTTTTAATGAAATCCTTTAGCCACTCTTCCGATAAATAATCTGTTAAATTAGGTGCAACCTTTTTCGCATTTTTATCACCTATGGGATGGCAAATGGCGCAATTGCCTTTTAAGGTCAATTCCTTGCCTCTTTCAAGGCTATCAACATTTGTATTGATCAGATTTCCCGATTGACTTAATAAATATTCTGAAATATCCCATAATGATTCATCGGGGAGTTTTACCGGTGACATGATGCCGGAGTCGCCAAAATATTTCTTATCCTTTGGATTTTTGAGCAATCCAAACAGCCACTCCCTTGAGCCAAAATTGGTAAAATCGGGGCCATTATCTCCTCCGGTTCCTTTTAATTTATGGCATCCATTGCAATTTTCTTTAAAAATCTTTTCTCCTAAATAAATGGGGTCATTCAGAAATATTGACATTCCGCCTTCAGGATGAATTCCCTTTTTAGCAAGAATCATTGCTCTTGCAGCCTGAATTTCAGCATCTTCACGTTGATGAATAATATGAATATCGTGTGCATCGTGATGAATCGCAAGAACGGTTAGTGCAATTGCCCCGATCATTCCGGTAGATATGGTTGCAAAGAAAGGAATCCTTCTTACAGGAGAATTTGAAGATGTTTTGTCGATGAATGGCAAAACAAAGAGAAAGATCAGGCCAATCATAGGGATGATAACGGTGCCTACTATTAAAAGATTGCCCTGACAGTATTTTAATAGCTGAAATAAGAAGAGAAAATACCATTCCGGTCTTGCAAGGTAATTGGAGGCCGGGTCTGCTGGCGCCTGAAGTTCTGCCCCTCCTTTCCAAAAAACCCATCCTGCGAGTATAGCGTAAATGATCATAGCGAAAACAATATCTTTAAATACCTGATCTGGCCAAAAAGGGTCAACCCGCTCCTTTAACAGTTTTTCACTGATTTTCCAATGGGGAGTTACACCGTGTTTGCGAAATAAGGCTACATGAATAAAAAGAAAGGATACTAAAGAAATGGGTAATATGAATACATGCAGGGTAAAGAATCTTGTAAGTGTGAAATTGCCGTAATCAGATCCTCCCTGGTGCAATACTTTGATATAATCACCGATTACGGGAATAGTTCCTATAATATTGGTGGCAACCTGCGTAGCCCAGTATCCCTTTTGATCCCAGGGCAAAAGATAACCTGTCAAACCAAATCCCATTAAAAATATAAGAAGAAAGACTCCGGTAATCCAATTGAGTTCTCGTGGTTTTTTATAAGCGCCGTAAATAAAAACCTGGAAGAAATGCACAATAGCTAAAATAATCATGGCACTTGAGCCAAAATGGTGAAGGCCTCTTATAAACCAGCCAAAGGAAGTTTGTTCCTGTATGTAATACACGCTTCCCCATGCAGTTGTTGAAGAAGGTGAATAAAAACAGGCCATTACGATTCCCGTTATTGCCTGGAGGATGAAAAGAAATATTAATCCACTACCAAATACATAAGCCCACCGCGCACCACCATGCACTGGTTCATCCAGAGCAAATTTAAGAAATTTGTTTAAGCCGGTTCTGTCATCAATCCATTCGTAAAATTTATTTGCCATAATGTAACGTTGCCTTCTCTTAAATATTTCAGGTTATATTTTTGTAATTAACAAAAACAGTATTGTTTTCAACTTTAGCTTGATAACTATACATGTCACGGGGAGCAGGTCCTGATAGTATTTTGCCATTTACATCGAAAACACCTTCATGGCAGGGACATAAAAATTTCTTGACGTCTTGTCCCCAGTCTATACCGCAACCAAGATGGGGGCAATTTGTTGAAAATACTTTTAATGAATTATCGTTTTGCCTGATTACCCACACAGAACCCATTACCAATCCTTCAAAGATGTTCCATGCATCCATCTTAGAGGATGTTACCGTCATTTTTTTAGGGATACCAACGGGAAAATCATCCAGTTTGCCTATATCAATAAAATCCTCAGTACCATAAACGGTTTCTTTCAGCCAGGGATGGATTATAAGGCCTATTATTGGAGCCACAATACCAGCGGCGAGCGTTCCTCCCAAAATATGCGAAATAATTTTTAAAAAACTTCTTCTGCTTTTTTCCACGCTTTATTCCCCTATGTATTTCTTAATATAAGAAAAATATTCATTTTATTTACTATTACAAATCAAAGATAATTTTTAAAAACAATAATTAAATATTGTTGTGGAGAAACTCTTCTTGAAAAGGCTTATTTTAAAGAAAACGAAAAGGCGATAGTGATATTATTCTTTACTTTTAAAGTGCCGAGCAATGCCTTGTATGGTTTTATACCGTAATCTTTTTGCATCAGATCAACAGATCCCTTCAGCATGTTTTCTCCGGCGGTTTCGCAATCAAATTCGATAGTAGTCGTAACACCATGTAAAGTTAATTTTCCCGCAACGTGATAGCTCCCGTTGTTTTTGCAGATGCTGGTAGATTGGAAATTTATCGTAGGATATTTTTTAGAATGGAGTACATCGTTATTTGTGGCTTCTTCAATTTCCGATTTGTCTTTTTCTTTTAGTGTATCATTTTGTTGCAGCCCGTCTTTCATTGCACTGACTACTTTTAGTGAATTTGAGGATATTTCCGCATTTATCGTTGCACTGGCAAGATCGTCAGAAGGAATATTCAAATCAACCTTGAAATGAGTTACGTCTAACAATAAATCATGTGCAACGGCGCTTAGCATTCCTTCCTTAAAAGTATAAACTTGTATTTTGCCTGAATTTTCATCAAAAGAATACATACCTGTCTTTATTGACATGATTTTCTCCTCTAACAAGCGATACCAAAAATTGATCTTAAGATTATGATAAACCCGCAATATCAAAATTATGTTCCATGTTTTTCATTTTTTTTTTAATTGGATGCAATGTTGTGTTGTAAAAAATCATAGATTTCTTGCTGGAATAAACTTATTCAAATCCTCATTCATCTTTATTACAGCATGTTGTGCCGCTTTTTTCCATGTATGTATGCCATATTTATCTTTCCAGCCTGGATTGTTATATGCGTAAAGAATAGATCGGGAAGCATTGATAATAGCCCCGTAGCCGTCTGAATTGAAACAGTTTTTTAAATCTTCAGCCGTTGCGCCTTGCGCTCCATAGCCTGGAATAAGTAAATATGCACTGGGCATCATTTTTCGTAATGTTAAAATATCTTCAGGATATGTGGCGCCGACAACTGCACCTATTGAACTGTATCCATAGTTGCCAACCAACCGATTTCCCCATTCATGGATTTTTTCTGCAATTATCTGATGCAGTTTTTTTGAGTTGCACAAAAGATCTTGAAATTCAACCGATGAAGGGTTGGATGTTTTTGCCAGTACAAACACACCTTTGCCGTATGCTTCCGCATTTTTTATGAAAGGGAGTATGCTATCCATTCCCAAAAGTGGGTTAACGGTAATTGCATCAGATTGAAATGCGGTTTCGGTGTAATTGTTTATCAATACTTTTCCGATATGAGCATTTGCATATGCAATTGCAGTACTGGGGACATCTCCTCTTTTAACATCGCCAATTACAATGAGTCCCTTTTGTTTAGCATAATTAATAGTTTCTGTATATGCCCAAATGCCCTGCCAGCCGTAAAGCTCATAAAATGCAATTTGGAGCTTCACGATACCAATCAGGGGTTCTAAAGCATCAATAATTTGTTTATTAAACTCCAAGATTACGTTTGCTGCATACTTAAAGGCGTCATCATGCAAATTTCGAAATGTTTCTTTAATAGTGCCAGGTATAAGATCAAAGTGAGGATCTAAACCTACAACCACACAGCTATTTTTTTTTTGTATAGTAGTTATAAGTTTGTCTGAAAAATTTTCTTTACGATTTGTTATTGTAGCCACAGTGTATATCCTTCGGTGTAAAAGGTAGGAGTGAATATAATTAAAGCTTTAAAAAGTTCTTGAGAAGCTTTGGACCTTCTTCTGTAAGGAAAGATTCCGGATGGAACTGCACCCCTTCTAATAAATAAACCATGTGCCGAATTCCCATAATTTCATCATTGTCTGCTCTTGCGGTAATTTCAAAACAATCCGGCAGGGAATCTTCTTTTATAATTAGTGAATGATAACGTGTTGCCACAAATGGATTGGAAAGTCCCTTATAAATAGTTTTACCATCATGGTGAATCATTGAGGTTTTTCCGTGCATAAGCCTTCGTGCGCGAATAATTTCCGCACCGTATGTATGTGCAATGCATTGATGACCTAAACAAACTCCCAGGATAGGTATTTTACCGGAGAAGGATTGTATGATGTCGTTGGATATACCCGCTTCTTTGGGTGTACATGGTCCTGGTGAAATGATAATGTGCGTTGGGTTTTCCTTTTCGATTGCATCAAGACTGATTTTGTCGTTTCTAAAAACTTCCATTTTTTCACCAAATGCACCGATTTGCTGTACAAGGTTGTAGGTGAAAGAGTCGTAATTGTCAATAATGATAACCATAATTTTTATTTGTCCTCAACCCGATATTATCAAATGAAATATAGAATAGCAAAAAGTTTTTAAGTGTGGTTTAAATAAGCGATTAGATAATACCTGCAATTAATACCGCAGATGTAAAAACAACTTGACAATATAACACTTTTTGTTAAAATTTTAATATTGTAGCCGTTACAACATTAATGTAAGCCTTCGTAGAGTTGTGCTAGGCGAATAGGTTCCTGGATTATAAAAACCGTAAAATAGCAAGCAACTTCAGATTAAAGTGGGTCATACCCACTTTTTTTTTTAAAATAACAATATTTTCATATTTAGATTATATAAAGAGATTGAAAAATTTATAGCTAATAATCTTTGAACGGCTTATTATTTTTCTTTACCTAGTTTTGCAGCAGCAAATTAAAGTGCCATAATTTAGTATAATATATCATTATTATTTAGATAGAAAATTGTATGGATAAAGAAAGTTTATTGCGTTTAGTGGATAGTTTGCACAGGGACAAGGAAATTGCCAAGGAAGTGGTATTTCAAGGCATTGAAGCCGCTTTAACCACAGCTGCAAAAAAACATTTCAGGTCTCAGGAAGCAGTTTCTATCCAAATAGATAGAACCACGGGTGAAATTGTGGCGATGGAGGGAGACCGCAAAATAGACCCCTCGGAATTAGGCAGAATCACTGCCCAAACGGCTAAGCAGGTTATTATTCAAAAGATTCGTGAGGCAGAGAGGGACGTAATTTACGAGGATTTTTCTGATAGGAAAGGGGTTATTGTTAGCGGTAAAGTTCAAAGGTTCGAAGGTGCTACAATGATTGTAAATTTGGGTAAAACGGAAGGCGTTTTGCAAAAGTCTGAACAAACTGCCAATGAACAGTATAATATCGGAGAGCGAGTCCGGGCGATTGTTCTTGATGTTAAGAAAGTGGGAACTCGTGTAAAAATAACATTGTCAAGAACTCATCCCGATTTTGTTCGAAAACTTTTTGAATTAGAAGTGCCGGAAATTGCAGAAAATACTATCGAAATTAAAGCGCTGGCGAGAGAACCAGGCCATAGGACAAAGATTGCCGTTTCTTCGACTGATGAAAATGTAGATTGTGTAGGTGCGTGTGTCGGTATGCGCGGGTCCCGTATCAAGAATATTGTTGACGAATTAAATGGTGAAAAAATTGATATAATCAGATGGAGCGAGGAGCCGGAAGTCTTATTGCCGAATGCTTTGAAGCCTGCGGAAGTTTCGGGAATAATTTTATCCCCTGAAAATCGAACAGCCACAATAGTTGTTCCGAATGATCAGCTTTCTTTAGCGATTGGGAAAAGAGGTCAGAATGTGCGCCTTGCTTCACGACTAACTGAGTGGAACATTGATATCATTACTGATGCAGAGTTTGAAGAAAGGCAGAAAGCTGGTGATGTTGACCTTGTTGAAGTTACTGAGGAGAATGAGGGTTCTGCTGAAGAATTAACGGAAAAAAATGTTGATCCGGCAAATTCTGAATGTAGCGATAATGTTGAATCGACTAGTTAATGAGGGGAAAAATTTATTTTTTTTAATAATTGTTTTTAGGAATTTAAATGGGAAAAGTTAGAATTAGCTCGCTTGCGAAAGAGTTGGGCATTAAAAGTAATAATTTAATTAGTAAATGCCATGAGAAAGGGTTGACCCATATTACCCATCACGCCAATACCCTTGATCCGGAGCAAGTTGAAATGTTAAGGAAAATGTACAGGCGAACTCCGAATGATTTGGCAACAAAAAAGGAGCCCAAGCAGAAAGAGTCCATCAGGGTGAGCACAAAAGAACAAAAACTAGAAGATCAGACTGTATCGCAAGAAGATAAAAAAGCTAAAGTTGTTCAGCCGAGCAAAATTGTCAGGTTTCAAAAAAGTGCACTTCGGCAAAAACAATCGGCGAAAGCTGCTCCCTCAAAAGTATTTTGGAAGAAGAAGCATGCAGATAAATCAGTGCAGCAAAAAGGCAGAGAATTGCAGGAAAAATTTATAGAAGTAAAGAAGACATTAGTTAAAGAGAGAGAAACGCACGTGATTATGGAACCGCCAATTACGGTCAAGGATATATCTTCAAAATTAGGGATACGCGCAAATGAAATTATAACCAAATTGTTGCTTGGGCATAATGTGCGCGCGACAATAAATCAAATCTTAAGTGAAGAAATAGTCCAATTATTGGGATTAGAATATAATGTAGAAATAGAAATTAAGAAAAAAGAGGCTGGAGAAGAATACGATTTTGTCGCGGAACAAGTCTCTACAAAAGAGGAAGATAAAGTACTTCGTGCACCAATAGTAACTTTTTTGGGACATGTTGACCACGGGAAAACTTCATTGCTTGATTCTATTCGTAAAACGAAAGTTGCGGAAGGAGAGGTTGGTGGGATTACGCAGCATATAGGAGCGTACAAAGTGGAAACGAATGGCAAGCATGTTGTGTTTCTCGATACACCGGGACACGAAGCTTTTACGGCGATGAGGGCAAGAGGTGCAAATGTTACTGATGTGGTAGTTCTAGTGGTTGCCGCTGATGATGGAGTAATGCCTCAAACAGAAGAGGCAATCAATCACGCTAAGGCTGCTAATGTGCCAATAATTGTTGCGATTAATAAGATTGATAAGCAGGGTGCAAATCCTTTGCGGGTTAAGCAGCAGCTTGCCAATTTAGATTTAATACCCGAAGAATGGGGCGGGAAAACTCCGTTTGTGGAGACTTCTGCGGTAACAGGAACAGGAATAGATACATTATTTGAGTTGCTCTTGCTAGAATCGGAAATACTTGAATTAAAAGCCATTCCAAAAAATCGTGCAAGGGGGGTAGTGCTTGAGGCGCGTCTTAGTGAGGGACGAGGTGTTGTTGCGAATGTAATTATTCAAGACGGAACGTTGCGTCAGGGAGATATTATTCTTTGTGGAAAAACGTATGGCAGGGCGCGTCTGTTAATTGATGATAAAGGGAAAGATATAAAAGAAGCAGGTCCTGCTTCACCCCTGTCGATTTCTGATTTTTCTGATATACCTGAAGCGGGAGATAAGTTTTATGTGGTAAGTGATATACAAAAGGCTAGGGAAATTGCTTTAGAGAGGAGAAGTAAAGATCGGGAAACTTCTCTTGCAAAACATCAACATGTTACCTTGGATAATCTTTATTCCATGATTGCGGAAGGGAATGTTAAGGAAATTAAAGTAATCTTAAAGGCTGATTACAAAGGTTCTGTTGAAGTACTGAAAAAAGCATTGGTTGAACTTTCTACGAGCGAAATAAAGGTGAAAATTTTACATAGTGCTGTTGGCGGTATTACAGAGTCCGATGTACTTCTCGCAGACGCATCTGATGCATTAATTATTGGTTTTTATGTAACAGCAGAAGACAAAGCACGTTTACTGGCAGAAGAAAAAGGTGTGGAGATCAGGATTTATAAGATTATTTATGATGCGACGAATGAAATAAAGGCTGCAATGGAGGGGATGCTGGAACCGGAAAAAAAGGAGGTTGTATTAGGCCACGTTGAAATTAGGGAGGTGTACAATATTTCCAAATACGGCAATGTTGCAGGGTGTTATGTAAAATCTGGTAAAATTACGAGAAATTCCCTTGTTCGTTTGATTCGAGACAATATTATTATCTATGATGGGAAATTAGAGTCATTGAAAGTCGTGAAGGATGATGTCAAAGAGGTTAAGGCAGGATTTGAATGTGGTCTAAAAATTACGGACTTTAATGATATTAAAATAGGTGATATTGTAGAGGCATACGAAATACAAAAGATTGCCAGAACACTTTCTGTGTAGTAAAAAAATCTATTACGGAATTTTAATGTATATGATTGATAATCTGAGGGAAAAAGGTTGTAAAATTGAAGAATACTCATATCTTAAACATAAGTGAGAAATGCTGCAGTATCCTTTATTTTTTGTGTCATTTGCAAAGATATTATTTTTCTGCTAAACACAAAACCAAATCCTTGCTATCAAATTAAAGAAAATAAGACATACCCAAGATCATTCAAGAACGATGTTGTTTTTAAAAAAAGGTATATCTTATTTGTGTGTTAAAGGAGCTAACGATTCCATTAATTTTCTGTGTGCAGAACTATGAATTTGGAATTTTGCAAATCTGATGACACCATGGTGGGTTTGCTGTGTGTGCGCCTGATTATCCGCAATGCAAGGACATTAAAGGGAAAACGGCGTGTTATTAAAAGTTTAAAAGATCGCGTAAAAAATAATTTTAATGTTTCAATATCTGAAACAGGAGTATTGGATCATTGTCAGTATTCAAGCCTTGGAATTGCAATGGTGGGAAATGATAAGCAGTATGTAAACAGCACCCTTTCCAATTTACTCAATATGTTTAAAGGGGCGACCTCATTTGAGCTTGCAGGATATCATCTGGAATTTATGCATTCCCAATCGTAATGATAATGTTTATTTGGAAGTATCTTTATAATTAAAGATAGGTTGATAGCAGTTTATGTCTACAAGAAGAGCAGAAAGATTGTCTGAGTTTATTAAACAAGAAGTAAGTAAAATCATCCTTTATAAAGTTAAGGATCCAAGGCTGAGTTTTATAACAGTAACCAGGGTTGATATATCGCCGGATTTAAAAAATGTAAAAGTCTATGTATCTGTACTTGGTGATGAATCAGCACAAAAACATACCTTGTGGGGGTTGGGTCATGCCAAAGGTTTTATCCAGGCAGAATTAGGAGCCTGTCTGCGTGTAAAATATACTCCTCAATTGAAATTCTGTTTGGATGAAACAGATGAAAAACGTAATCGTATTTTAAAAATTATTGATGAAGCAGTTCATGGAAGTACTGTAATTGAAAAGAATGGGTCAGAAGAATGAAAAAATTAAATTTTGGTTTACCGAAAGGCAGTTTACAGGAATCTACTATTGACATGATGAAAAAAGCGGGTTATACGGTTCGCGTCAGTTCGAGGTCTTATTACCCTACAATTGATGACGATGAAATATCTATAAGATTAATTCGGCCGCAGGATATGTCAAGATATGTGGAAAAAGGTATTATTGATGTGGGGCTGACAGGTGCGGACTGGGTAAAAGAAGCCGGGTCCGAAGTTAAAGTAGTGGTGAACCTTGTATATGCGAAACAACAACTTACAAAAGTCAGATGGGTGTTGGCAGTTCCGGAGGATTCCGAAATACAGTCTGTGCATGATTTGAATAACAAGAAAATTGCAACAGAATTGGTTAATGTAACGCGACAGTATCTCGCGGAGAAAGGAGTTGTTGCGGATATTGAATTTTCCCATGGCGCGACAGAGGCAAAAGCTCCTGCTTTAGTTGATGCAATTGTTGAGCTTACCGAAACCGGTAGCAGTCTCAGGGCGAATAAACTTCGCGTAATAGATACAATTATGGAGTCGACGACACAACTTGTCGCTAATCACCAGTCTTGGAAAGATGATTGGAAACGCACAAAAATAGAAAATCTTGCTATGCTTTTTGAAGGGGCAATTATAGCACGTGAAAAAGTTGGACTGAAAATGAATGTTCCGGGTGAGTCCCTGGAAAAGGTATTAAAACAGTTGCCCGCATTAAGAAAACCCACCATTTCTACCTTAAGTGAAGGCGCTGGCTATGCGATAGAAACAATGGTAGACGAAAGTATAGCGCGAAATATCATACCGGAGTTAATCAGGGCAGGGGCGGAAGGAATTATTGAATATCCATTAAATAAAGTAATTCTTTAGCTCTTTCCGTTATAGAAAGTATGAAAAACAAAAAAAAAGAAATACGAAATGTTTTTTACCAAAATCTTTATACTTATTGCCTCAACAGTAATCCTCTTTTGCCTGGGATTTTTGGGATGCTGCAATTTTAATATTAGACAAAATTCACCACTATCTGAGAAGCAGGAAGAGGCCTTTTCCTACTTCAGCACAGGATACTTTTTTTTACTGGAGAGAAATTGGGAAATAGCTGCAGATAACTTTGAAAAGGCGAATGAACTAGATCCAACTTCTGAGAGGATTATGAAACATTTGGCTACATGCTATTTTCAGTTAGGCGAGAATGAAAAAGCCATCAGTTCCCTCGAAAAACTTGCAAAACAAATTCCTCAGGAATTTAACATCCATTATACATTAGCTACTCTTTATGAAGGGGTTGGCAGGATAAAGGATGCTATTTCTGAATACGAATATGCCAGAACATGTAAAATTAACAAACTGGACTATGTGTTTCTGGCGGATGCCCTTTATAGGCTTGCAAACATTTACATAGATCAGGGTTTGATTGAAAAAGGTGCTGAGTGTTACCAAATCATGTTTGAGATGCATCTTATTGCCCAGCCGGCAAAATTTCATTATGAAATTGGATTAAAATATTTTGAAAAAAATATTGTAGATAGGGCGTTGGAACATTTTTTAAAAGCAAAAAAATATGATCCTAAATTAAATTTTACGAGTTTTTATATAACACTCTGCTATGAAGCCTTAAATGATTATGATAATGCGGTTAAAGAAGCAAATAATTTTCTTCTTAAAGAACCTGATAACTGGGCAATGCGCCTAACACTTTCTGAAATATATGAGAAATTGGGAAAAGAATCAGAAACTGCTAAAGAAATAGAAAAAATCAAAGAAATCCTGGAAAATAGTATAGATATGGGCAGCAAAAATCCACGGGAGTATTTTTTGCTCTGTCAGATATATAGGAGTCAACATAAAATTGATGATGCCATAAATACAATTGAAAACATGAGGTTGCTACCGTTAGAAGAAGAAGCAGAGAAAGAAGTTCACTTTTTGCTGGCAAATCTTTACTATGAATGCCAAAAGTATGATAAAGCAGAGGAAGAACTGCGTTTGACCCTAAGGATCGATCCTGATTTTCATGAGGCGAATAATTTTCTTGGATATTATTTTGCAGAGAATAATAGAAATATTGACGAGGCAATTACGTTAATTAAGAGAGCACTTAAATCTCAACCAAAAAATGGCGCGTATCTTGATAGTTTAGGATGGGCATACTATAAGAAGGCACAAATAGAAGAAAGAGATGATTATTTATTTATGGCACTTCAAAAGTTGGAAGAGGCAGTTAAAATTTTAGAAGAACCGGATATCTATGAACACATAGGAGACGTGAATTATAGCCTGGGAAATTGGAGTAATGCACTGGATGTATGGGAAAAGGCAAAAGTATTATATGAAAAAATACCTGATTGCGGGAGACAATTGGAAAATATAACAAAAAAAATAGAGAAAATAAAAAGACTCATTTCTTTTGAGAAAAATAGTACAAAGATAATTGTGCATCAGAGAGAGAAAAGTATTGCATTATAATAAAATTATGTATTAAACAGGAGAATTATAGACTTGGCAGGACATTCGCATTGGGCTGGGATAAAGCATAAAAAAAGCATTGCAGATGCAAAAAGAGGTAAGGTATTTTCTAAAATATCCAGGATGATCACTTTAGCCGCAAAAAGAGGCGGTGGCGATCCCAATATGAACCCAAAACTGGAACTTGCAATAAGCAAAGCACGTATGGCAAATATGCCAAAGGATAACATAGAACGTGCAATACAGAAAGGCACAGGTGCAGGCGGAGATAATATTGAATTGCAGGAGTGTTTGTTTGAAGGATACGGACCGCATGGAATAGCATTAATGGTAGATGCGTTAACAGACAATAAAAACAGAACAGTACCTGAATTAAGGAAAATTTTTGAAAAGTTTGGCGGCAATATGGGTGAATCAGGCTGCGTTTCCTGGATGTTTGAGAAGAAGGGCATTATATTGGTAAACAGCAATGTTTGTGCTGAAGATGAATTTATGATGCTGGTATTGGATGCAGGTGCAGAGGATTTACAAACAGCGGGAGAATATTACCAGGTATTATGTTCTCATACAGATCTGGACACAGTTAAAAAAGCTATCGAAAATCAGAATATAACCATTGAAAATGCAGAAGTAAGCTGGTTAGCGAACAATACTATTGACTTAGACGAAGAGGCATGCCGCAAGGTAGTTGCTCTCGTAGAAGCTCTTGAAGATCACGATGATGTAAATAATGTTTACTCAAATCTGAATCTTACACAAGAACTTTTTTTGGAAATGAAGGATAAAAGCTGAAAAATAAACTGTTTATTTAACGGCGTTAATCTTCTTCTTTTTCACTATTTTTCACAGTGTTTACATCATTATTTTGCACCGGTGATTCTTTTGGCGAAAGATATTCTTTTTTATCAACATTGTCTGAGCCATCTTTCCTTTTTAAACAAAGTAATTCAAGCACTTGGTCTCCATCGAGAACTTCATCTTCTTCCAGTTTTTTTACCAACACATCAAGTTTGTCCCGATTATCCCGAATGAGCTTTTTTGTCCTTTCATAACATTCATTAATAATTTTTGTTACTTCTTCGTCAATAATAACTGCGGTCTTTTCACTGTATTCCTTCTCTTGCACAAGATCGTGACCGAGGAAAATATTACCAGATTGCCTTCCAAAAGTCTGTGGTCCTATTTTTTTGCTCATACCAAACCGGCATACATAATTTCTTGCCAGCTTTGATACCTTTTCAATATCGTTTTGAGCACCAGTTGAAATTTCATTTAGAATGATTTCTTCGGCAGCTCTTCCCCCGAGCAAGACGCAAATATTTTCAAGCAATTCCGATTCCGTTGTTAAATACTTATCTTCAATAGGTAATTGCATAGTATATCCCAAAGCAGCAGTTCCTCTGGGAATTATGGAAACTTTATGTACCGGGTCTGTTTTTGGCAAAATAGCCGCGACAAGCGTATGACCGGATTCATGTAAGGCAACAGTCTTTTTTTCTGTTTCACTCATTATTCTGCTTTTTCGTTCAGGGCCTGCTAATACTCTGTCAATAGCTGCCTCTAATTCCTCCATTCCTACAGAACTTTTATTGTATCTGGCGGCAAGGAGTGCGGATTCGTTTATAACGTTTGCTAAATCAGCGCCGGTAAAACCGGGCGTGCGTTTTGCTATTGTTTTAAGGCTAACATCCGGATCGATTTTTATACTTTTTGCATGAACTGCCAATACAGCTTCCCTTCCGGAAAGATCAGGCCGGTCAATAGTAATTTGACGGTCAAAACGTCCCGGACGCAATAAGGCATTGTCTAAGACGTCTGGTCGATTCGTGGCCGCAATAATGATTACGCCTTTTTGCGAGTTGAAGCCATCCATTTCAGCCAAAAGCTGGTTTAAAGTTTGTTCCCGTTCATCGTGTCCTCCGCCAAGTCCCGTACCTCTTTGGCGCCCCACACTGTCGATTTCATCGATAAAAACAATGCATGGCGCCTTTTCCTTCGCCTGTTCAAACATATCACGTACACGGGCAGCACCCATACCAACGAACATCTCTACAAAATCTGAACCACTGACGGAGAAAAAATGTACCCCCGCTTCTCCGGCGACTGCTTTTGCAAGAAGTGTTTTTCCCGTCCCGGGTGAACCTATCAAAAGCACACCTTTCGGTATTTTCCCGCCTAATTTTTGAAATCGTTCAGGATAGGAGAGGAAATCTTTGATTTCCTTCAATTCTTCCTTTGCCTCATCACATCCTGCGACATCGGCAAAGGTTGTTTTTTGTGTGCCACTATCAGAATAAAGTTTGACTTTTGCCTTACCAAAAGACATAAAAGGAGAGCCCATGCCACTGAATTTTTTTAATAACAGGAACCAGACCAGCGTCATAACTCCGAAAGGAATAATCCACCACATGATCATATTCTTCAGGAAATTATTTTCCGCTGCACCCTTAAAACGTACCTTTTGTTCTTCAAGTTCACTAACTAGTGCCTGATCTTGTATTGGTACGGTGAAAAACGCAATCCTCTCTTCTTCACCGCTTTCTGCAGAAAGTTTTTTATAATAGCCCCGAATAATATTTTGGCCCACTGTGCATTCCGAGATATAACCGTTTTTAAGGTATACTCTGAATTGGCCATATGACATTTCTTCTGCTTTTGGAGAAAGAAACATTTGTACCAGATATACAATGGCAAAAAAAAGGAGGATATAGCCAAAGGAGAAAGACCTCTTTTTGTTCTTTTTTATTGGATGTTTGTTTTTAATCATGTACTAAATAAAATGTAAAAAAATAAATAAAGTATAAATATTTTAAAACTGAAAAAGTATGATGAATTATATTAGAAAGCAGGGATTTTGTCAAAATTTAAATCTATGGTTCCTCGGTAATTAAGAGATTTAAGGTTGATAAAAAATGAAAAATAAGATAGTATTCCGAAAGTCGGGGTGTAGCGCAGCTTGGTAGCGCGCTTGAATGGGGTTCAAGAGGTCGTGGGTTCAAATCCCGCCACCCCGAC
>SOET01000021.1 GCA_021646465.1 Candidatus Kuenenia hertensis
TGTGAGGGAGGAAGAGATGGCAAGCACCCGCAGGGCAAAATTACAGAGTATAGAGCCTACGCATAAACTAAAACCCCCTGATAAATAAAGGAGCAGCTTGGCAACAAAGGGTGTAAGAATTTGTAAAAAGCGCCAGTGAATTACCAGGGCAAATGACAACAAAAGGCTATTTTACAGGAAAAAGGCAAAAAAGAGAGAGAGGAAAAGAGGGATTAAATTACAAAATAAGAGCGCCCATCTTGTATAATAAGATGATTCTTTACTTTATGCGTAGGCTCTATAGATAAAGAATAAAGCGTGAATTATAAACAACGAAATTTCATTGTCAATATTCAAAAAAAGGCAAAACATGAACGTTAAATCTTAGAGTACACTTTGCAGATATGCGTATTTTCAGTTGACAACTCTTCCTTACAAAACTATTATCTCTGCATGTTTTTATTTTCCGACATGAAACAATATAAAAAAATACTTCTCCTGTTTTTGCTGATAGTATTCGCAAGCAGTATTATTGCGCCCATGGTAAAAATACTTTTGGATTCATTTTTACCTTCAAATTCCTTTATGGTAAACTTGCTCGATTACGAAGATGGGCGCTATAATTTCGCTAGAGTAATGCGGCGTATTCTCATGGTGGTTGCCATTCTTTTCATATTTTTATTGAGAAAATCACTCAAGTTTCCTTCTTTTGGCGCTATTGGTTTAAAACCCAGCAAAGGTTGCTGGCAGCAATTACAGATGGGATTTCTTATCAGCACCGGTATGTTTATTTTTTACTTTGCATTTTTATATATTTACGGAACTATCACGTTCCAAATAGACATAAAATCCTTCGGAAATTTAATTGGAAAACTTTTGAGCTTAATACTTGTCGCCGTTATTGTCGGTTGTGTGGAGGAATTGATTTTCAGGGGTTTCATCTTTCAAAGCGTTTTAAAGGATACAAAAGTACTGTTTGCCGTTTGTTTCTCCAGTATTTTTTATTCGTTGCTCCATTTTTTCAAATCCGATTTTCTCGCGACCCCAGGGTTTCAACCTTTTATTGGTTTTCTTGTGGTCTATCAATCTTTTGCTAATATTATTGTAAACATTGCAGAGATACTTCCCCTGATTATTGGACTCTTTATCGTTGGAACGGTTCTTTCCTATGCCTATCTGAAAACAAATTCATTATATCTCTCAATAGGATTGCATGCCGGATGGGTATTTTTAATAAAGGCGAACAGACTTTTTTTTGATTTCGTCGGATCAAAATCAGGTTGGTTGTTTGGAGACCGTAAGCTTATTAACGGCATCATTGGTTGGAGTTTTTTGATCGTTACATTTATAATTATACACTTTGTTACAAAAGCACCGCACAATGGAAAAAACATTGCAAGAACTTGCTGATTACGTGGGAGGAACGGTTGTCGGCAATCCCAATACCATCATAAACGGTATCATGGGCATTGATGAAGCCACTAAAGGCCACATCACATTTGTCTCCAATGAAAAATACATTAAAAAAATTAATCATACCAGGGCTTCAGCGGTTATCGTTTCACCAAAGCTCAAAGAGGTGAAAAAGAACCTTCTTGTCTGCAATAACCCTTATCTTGCGTTTGCAAAGATAGTAGAATTGATGTTGTATAAAAAGCCTGAATATGCTAAAGGCATTGATCCTTCCGCAAGGGTTGCTGACACTGCAAAAATCGGACAGGATGTTTCAATTCAGGCATATGCCGCTATAGGTGAAAACACCCGCATTGGTGACCGTGTGGTTATTTTTCCCGGTGTTTTTATAGGAGAAAACTGTACCATCGGAGATGATACCGTTCTCCATGCAAATGTAGTTATTTACCCTGATTCTGTCATTGGCAGTCGTGTTACTGTTCACAGCAACACGGTAATCGGAAGCAGCGGTTTTGGTTACGCCCCCGACGGTCAGAGCTATTATAAAATACCACAGGTAGGGATAGCCGTAATAGAAGACGATGTCGATATTGGCGCAAATACTACTATCAACAGGGCGGCTCTGGGAAACACCATTATCCGGCGGGGAACAAAAATTGACAGCCAGGTTGTCATCTCTCATAATGTAGAAGTCGGCGAAGATTCATTAATCGTTTCACAGGTAGGTATTGCAGGCTCAGCAAAAATTGGAAACCACGTAACCCTTGCCGGAGGTGCCGGCATTATCGGCCATATTACCGTTGGTGACAACGTAACCGTTGGCGGCCGTTCCGGAGTGGCGCAGGATCTCCCCGCCAATGGAACGTATTTAGGAACGCCCGCGCTTCCCATTCAAAGAATGCGCCGGTGTTACGTAATTATAGAAAAACTGCCTGAAATGAAAGAACATATGAAATCACTTGAAAAAAGATTACAACAACTGGAAGAAAAATGGAAAAACTCGGATTAATTGCCGGGAACGGAAGATTCCCCATACTGTTTGCAAAAGGTGCACAAAACAATAACGTGCCGGTGATAGCCGTTGCTATTGAAGGAGAAACATCTCCTGAAGTCGAACAATACGTGGAAAAACTATACTGGATTGGCGTTGCTCAGATTGGCAAACTTATTAAAATTTTCAAACAGGAAAACATTTCCAAAGCAGTCATGGCAGGCGGACTGACAAAAAGCAATATGTTTTCCTCTATGAGGAATCTCAAATTCCTCCCTGATTTAAGAACCATTAACCTCTGGTACAAAAACGTAAAAAGGAGAGACGATCAATCTCTCCTTGGAGCGGTTGCCGATGAGCTGTTGAAGGATGGTATAGAATTACAAAGTTCCACACTTTACGTGCCTCAACTGCTTACCAAAAAAGGCATACTTACCCGCAAAAAACCAACCGACAGGGAAATGGACGACATCAACTATGCATTTCCTTTAGCAAAAGAAATTGCCGTGCACGGCATCGGACAATGCCTTGTTATAAAAGAAAAAGTAGTACTTGCAGTAGAAGCCTTTGAGGGAACCGATGAAGCGATCCGCAGGGGCGGAAAACTGGGGAGAAAAGACGTTGTTGTCATTAAAGTATGCAAACAAAACTTTGATCCGCGATTCGATATTCCCACCGTAGGTCTTGAAACCGTTAAAACGTTGAAAGAATCTTCCGCTTCTGTCCTTGCTCTTGAAGCGGAAAGGACTATTATTCTTGACGTTGAGGAAACTCTTACTGAAGCGGATAAGGCAGGCATTTCCGTTATAGGAATATAAACGTTTTACCGCCTTTAAAACCATGATCAAAGCAATTACCGAAAGATGTTCACAGTGCCGTTTAATAGTACAAGACTGTATTTGTCCCGAACTTACCCCCGTTTGGACTGAACATAAAATAACCCTGTTAACAAGCAGAAGAGAATCGCGAATTCCCTCCAATACGGGAAGGTTGATTCAATTGATGCTGGAAAATACCTCTACAATTTTTATCGGTGAAAAGGGATGGGAAAAAGAAGTAATGATGGAAATCACAAGAAATGATTATACTCCTGTAATACTCTTTCCGATGTTTTCTCCTATTGATAGCGAAGACATTATTGCAAACAGAGGAAAACCCTTGAATATTTTTGTCCTGGACACAAGCTGGAGAAACGCACGAAGGTGGCTTCACAAACCACTCCTTCTGAATTTAAGGAAAATTGGATTAAAGAAGATTCCACCCTCTGAATATCGCCTGAGAAAACAATCCGACAAAAACAATTTGTGCACATTTCAGGCAGCAATCTCAGTATTGAATGAACTTGAAATAAAAGATTTTACTTCAGCATCATTTCAAATGTATGAAAAGTTCAGACTATGGGTACAATCTTTAGCAAAGGAAAGAGGATTAATCCCGAGAAACCCGTTTATACATACAGACATAAATAATTGCGCATGAACAGTGGCGGCAGGAGTTACCTCCTGCCGCCCTGATACGGAGTAGATTGCTGTCAGGAGTTTCCTCCTGACAGCACAAAAAACAATACCCCCCCCCTTTGGGCAGGTAATATACTCAGGATGCTCACAAAATGTGAACTTGTACAACCGATTATGCGCTGCTAAAACACTATTTCTACGGTATTAGAGCAACTGCCGCCGCCGCTTTCACATATCTGATACGTATACGCGCCCCCTCCTTTAGAACCAATGTTATCAGTATATGCTCCCGTATTGTCTACCGTATCAATAAGCGCACCATCACGATAGATTTCAACCTGAGCGGAATTCGCCCCGCTCCATGTAAGATCAGCATATTGCACGCCCTTCACTTTATAGCCTGTTGCAGATAAATCAATTCCCTGTGTATCCGATTCAACCTGAATAAACATTTGGTCAATAGAAATAGAGTCTAAATTGTTATTTCCCTGATTCCTGTCTGAATCGATAACTCTGATAGATACTTCACCGCTTAATGTTGTCGGTAATTGCCAGACTTCCACGTTGTTGATATCGGTGCTGTTTACTTCTGCAATATTGATAAAATTCTGTCCGTCAGTGGAATACTGAAATATAAAATTGTCTTCACTCGAATTGCTTTTGTACACATTGGCATAGAATGTGACAGAAAATCCTGCGCTGATAGTAAAATGCCATGTATGTTCAAGGTAACTGTAACGGTTGCTTGGTTTTCCGCCGGATTCGATCTCTGTAATAACTTGAGGAAAATCGTCATCTTCCCATGTGTCAGTATAAACCCCGGAAATCTGGCCGGAAACTGCTGTTTCACTTGTGGCATAATACTCAACGGTTGACGGAGGCGATGCATTAGTTGTTGCTGAAGCAATATTTGAATACACGGAATTTCCCGCATCGTTATATGCACGTACCTGAAAGTAGTAGGTAGTGCTCGCACTTAACCCGCTATCAGTGTAATTATTAACGTCTGTTCCTGTTGTAGCAATTTCTGTCCAGTTTGATTGATCTAACGATCGTTCAATCCTGAACCCGGTTTCATTTGAGGAATTATCAGTCCAATTCAGGTCTATTTGCTTATCATTCAATGCGGTTGTTACAAGATTTGAAGGTGCTGTTGGGGTTGGATCCGCAGCCAGCGTGGTCACACTAAAGGTATCAGATACACCCCCTATCGTCAGTGTTGTATCAGTTGTGGTAGAAAAATTTGCCGATGACGTCTGACGTACCGTAACCGTATCTCCTTCATTCACCGTGCCTGCCGTAGTTACATATGCGCCTCCATTGACTGAATATTCGCCGTTATTGCCCGCTATGGATATCGCCGCAGCAGTGTTGATACCCGTAACAGTTATTGCATTGGAGATTATTAAGGTACTTAATGAAACATCAGTTTGATCGATAAAGAGGAACTGATCTGGTATAATATCTTCAATACTATCAAACTGCAGAACATCAATAACATTATAGAGTGATTGCGGCCCGTTCATTCCGCACAGGGCATAGACATTGTTATCTACAACCGCTCCCCTTACCCCCTGACGAGCAATGCTCAGCGGACAATCATGAATACTCCACTGATCTGTTTCAGGATCGTATATCTCCACACTGTCAAAAAACGGAGGACTCTCCACCGAATCATTTCCTCCGAAGGCAACCAGCTTCCCGCTTATTGCAACGCAACCAAAATCGTACCGTGCAAAATTCATCGGTGCAAGGGGTGTCCACGTATCCGTTGATGGATCATATACCTCTGTTGAATTTAAGAATCCTGCGTCTCCATGTCCTCCGCATACATATATCTTTCCATTAATAACCGCTGCACCAAAAAAAGTCCTGTTGGTGCTCATCGGCGATAACTGCGTCCAGGTATCGACTACCGGATCGTAACGATACAACTCTTTCTCATCGACAAAATCACCAGAAACACCTGTAGACGCCCCTCCCATTACGTACAGCATTCCGTTCAGCGCAACGGCTGACGCACCTGATAACCCTTTCGGAAGCGGCGCTTTTGTCGTATCCCATGTATTCGAGGCAATATCGTACACCTCCAGTACATCAAGCCGTGTCGGAGGTGTTGTAGGTACATATCCTCCTGCGACATATATCTTCCCGTCAATGGTGGCAGCACAGGCATTTGACGCCGACGTGGGTTTCCCCACATCATTGCCGTTTGCATCCGTAGTTGTTGAAAACGTATCGGTAAGCGTATCATAAATTTGCACAAAATCGGCATCTTCATTTACTACCTGACCGGTAGATAAGAGCGTAAGTGTGAAACCTCCAATCGCGTAAATCTTCCCATTGTGTACGGCAACTGCGGGACGATACACTGCGGTTGGCATTGCTCCGCGGGAATCCATACACGATACCGTGAAGATGGGATTCGTGGGATTGCTTACGGAACTGTTTGTGGTAACCTCTATTTTTCCAGTAGCAGCTCCATCGGGTACCGTGCAGGTAATTTCGGTATCACTCCATGTGGATATTGCGGTCGGAATACCATTAAACGTAACGCTTCCCTCCGTAACGCCAAAGTGACTTCCGTTAATCGTTACCGTTGCACCGATACTCCCGAAGACGGGTACTATTTTGGTAACAACAGGGGGGAGGGAACCGGGATAGTCAGGGTTCAGTGCATTATTTGCATTGATCCTGCCCCCTGTAATGGTCTTTCCCGATGGTATTGTAACCGGACGGTCAACGGTTGAAAATATAATATCCCTTACATCCGCATACGTAGCCGATGGATAATACCCAAAGAGTAACGATGCAAGCCCAGTGGTATACGCAACTGACATCGAAACCCCTCCGGCTGATGTATAACTGTTATTCAACATAGTAGTCCGTATATTTTCCGTTGGGGCAAACACATCAACGGTGGACGCCCCGAAACTGCTGTAACTAACCATTGAGTCATTGAAGTCCGTGCCTGCCACGCTGATAACATTATCATTTGGAAAGCTTGCCGGGTAGTAAGCAGATACGTCCGTATCTCTCGACAAATTTCCGGCTCCACCGATAAAGAGGATATCATTGGCTTTGAGTTCATCGATGGCGTCGGAAAGCGCCTGTGAATAGGGCCCGCCTCCCCAACTGTTATTGAGCACCCGTATATTCACATTATGATTTTTTTTCATATCAATGACATAATTTAAACATTCAAGGGCGGTAGCCAATTGTCCTTCCCCTCTTCGTATAAATTTCAGAGCCATGAGTTCCACATTAAAATTTACCCCGACGATTCCTACCCCATTCCCCTCAACGGCACCGATTACCCCTGCCACTGCCGTTCCGTGTCCACCCTGTATGTCGTTTGCATCCTCCATGGGGTTGCCTTCTCCTCTGCCGTCATCTGTGGTGTTTATGCCATGGATATCGTCAATATATCCGTTGTTGTCATCGTCTGTGTTGTTCCCCGCGATCTCACCGGGATTTATCCACATATTGTCTGCGAGATCCTCGTGGGTATATTCGATCCCTGAATCCACCACCCCTACGACGATTTTCGGATTGGGGGAAGGGTCTCCGTTAAAGGTGTCCCATGCCTCAACAGCGTCAATATCCGCATCTGAAGTTCCCCCCGTTTGGCCGGTATTGTGTAATGCCCATAATGACAAGAAATCCGTATCGGTGGGAATATAATCCTCGTAATAGATAAAATTCGGTTCAGCGTACTTCACATTCGGGTTTTTTTCATACACCCGTGCGAAATCATTGACGTTGCTTCCTTCAGGCAGTTGTATGTGGCTGATGCCGAATTCCTTAAATGAGGTGATCTCTTTTCCGCCGAGGGCTTCATTCACGGCGTCAATCGCCTGTTGCGAAACGTGTTCATTGAATGTAACGATTAATTCACCCTTTACATATTCAAAGGGGCCACGGTAAGGGTCATCGGGGGTGCTTTCGCCATAAGAACCTTTTACGGTACTGGTCAAATGCAATACCGTTATGGTGAAAAGAAGGAAAAGCATCAGCAAAAATCTCTTCCATTTTGTTCTTTGAAAAAGTGGTACAATATTGTTTTTCATTTCTTCTCCTCTCTCTAAAAGCGCTACAGGATATTATGAATAATGCATATTTATAATCACACACCTAATTTACATTTTCCATACCCACAAGAGATGCCACTCATTGGGGTATATGATAAAGTTTATTAGGTTCATATAGTATTGTGTTGGCCGGTGGTTCTGAAATTAACAATTTCTATCTCAGCAAAAACAAAAAAACCCAGGACAAGTACGAAACTTGTCCTGGGTCTTCGGTTTTTTTTAAAGCCTTTTTAAATTTCTATAGCATAATTAATAAAGCATCATTATTTTTTAGATTTGAATGATACTTTATCAATTCAAAGAAAGCGCCGTAATCAGTCTTTACACCTTATTAAGGCGGCAACCTGGCATTCTTCCTTTAAAACGAAGACCCATGGCTTTGCGTCCCAACCTCACGATTGGTTTGCCGTTTTTTTATACACCTACCATATTAAATGTATAAGTCAAGAAAATAATTGTTTGTTGTATTGTTAATACTCCTGTTTTTGGCGAAAAAAATCATTGTTCCTCAGAAGCTTTGTGTGTGAAATCAGAAAGATTCTATCTTCCTCTTTTCTCTGCGTGATCATACAAGCCGTAAAGAACCGCATCATTATAATCCCTTGTTATCCTGTTACCTTCCTGATCATCGTAAATGATTTTTTTAATACGATAGGCGGTATCCGATGTGTTTAATCCAAAAACGACCAGCCCTTGTGTTTCTTCTTTTGGTCCCAGTTCTGTGCGTTGGAAGGGATCAGTGGTCTTGTGAGTAAAATTGTCAATGGAAAGAGTAAATCCATTATTGGTAATCGCCTTAAAATGTACAGGGTCTACCTTTATTGTTTTTTCCGTCAGGTTTATCAACCAGACTCTCACAATTGCAGCGTGTTTGCCGGTATTTTTATAGAAAGTATCGGAATCAAACCCAACTTCTCCATCATAGTCTACAGAGGTTGAAATATCTTTCATCACAATTCCCACAGTATCCCCGGTCTTATAAGTCTTTGCCTTTTCCAGTTGAGCAGTCTGCCCTACTGCTGGCTTAATTGCAAATGTATGTGCCACCTGGTAAAAAAGAACGACAGATGCGATAAAAAATACTACCTTTATCTTCACAAAAAATCTCCTCTTTATAACGTAATTTTTCATAAATTCTTTTTGTTGTTTTTCCCCTTCGCGAGCAAGCCATACAAACATACCAACGATAAATAATACCTCTTTGCGAGTTTTTTTATCTTTGGTTTTAGATTTTCTCGATCTTCTTTTATCGTAGTTTTTTAACATAACACTAACCTTCTGAGAAATCAAGCTCTGATAAAGAAAGAGAAAAACCACAACCAGACTTTTAGGTAATTAAGCTCACAGTTCATGTCTATAATATGAATACAAATAATTTGTACACAGCAAGTTCGCAAGGAGGGGAGGAAGGGGAGGTAATTAATGCCTTTTTTGCCTCTCTCTTCGTAAGAACATAAAAAGCAGTAAAACAAGGTGTAAAACAGGAAATGCTTCATAAAACAAAATAATACAAAATTTGAGGTTTGCTGCACAAAAACAGAACATCTATTCCACCGAACTTTTTTATCCCCGTGTAACATCATCAGCCGGCTGATAACCAACCGTTTTTTTCGTGTACCCGATATCCCAGCGCATCCCTGTATTGGCAGACATGCCGTTAACCACTACAAAATTGTCGGATACTTCTGCCTCGATACAGCGTTCCATAAGATGGCAAAAATCGCGGTTTGAAAGCCACATAAGGCGAAACCATTCTTCGCATCCTTTAAAAATATCCTCAGGACGATTTTCGCCATGCAAATTCCACCCAATGCGCACGGCAATCACCTCCATCCCGTATATTTCCGCATAACATTTTCCCAACCGCTCAATCAGGAATTTTGCCGAACCATACGGCGTGCTGTCATGTTTTCGACCATGGGATGTATGGTGCGTGCCGGGAAGGGGAGGCAAGTCTGTGGTGATTACCTTCGGTTCATTTTTATCTTTATACCCTCCCATGACATGATTTGAACTTGCAAATACTATTCGTTTGACTTTTTTTATACCGGAGGCATGAAATACATTGATGGCTGCGTCTATATTCGGTTGCATTAATTCATCCCAGCTTTTATTCGGGTCAGGATCGGCTGCAAAGTGTACGACGGTATCCACCCCCTGAAATAATTTTACCCACTCTTCATTCCAAATACTCAGGTCAGCCTGTATAATCTCTCTTTCGTTTCTGGAATCGATATCAATTAATCGTATTGGATAGCGATCCTGTAAATGTTTTCTGAGCTTTGCGCCCAGATTTCCGCTTGCTCCGGTAATGAGTATTGTTTTGTTTTTATTCATTTCATATATTCAGGTATTGGCATGAACAGGTACAATCTCATTCTCTGTTTCAATAATCGGGCAATTTGCCTTCGATGATATAACAAACACAATGGCAGGAAATACCATACAGAGATAAAATGCATGTTTGTATGACAGAAAATATTTGAGGGACCACGCCATAAGTAATGATCCAAGCCCACTGGAAATCACCATGCCAGACGTCATTTTTCCCGATATTGCGCCAAGGTGTTTTAACCCAAAATATGGTAATTTCAACTTTTCTCTGTTAAATATGGCCGTGGGAGTTATTGAAAGATGCGGAAGGTATGAAATGATGCAGAGAAGATTGTACATAAGGAGCATTCCCGATTTTTAGTAAAAAAAGCTATTAACATATATTATACCAGATATAAAAAGATCCTCAACGCACTCGGAACCCAACCCTTCGACTCCGCTCAGGATAAACTCCGTCAAAGCATAATAAATGATGAATTACAAAAAAACGGGAATGCTCCTTAAGATTTAAGAAAGTGTCTTACCGATAAAAACCAGAACAAATAAAGCAACTGTCTCAATAACACCAATGGCCATAAGGTAATTACCGAATCCCTGACCTGTTTCTGCCAACGCATCGGAAGCTCCGGCGCCTGCGCGTCCCTGCATCCATGCAGAGAGTCCCATCGCAAATCCACCCATAAATCCAGCACCCAGCAACACAGGAAATGCAGCACCTGCTACTGCTGCCTTCACGATGTTTCCCATTAAAATCATACCGTAAATAGTTTGAGACAATGGCGCTCCGACAAACGCAATCAGCATAAACGGAGCAGACTTGTTTTGCGCATAACACTTTTTCCACCCTCCGATAGCTGCTGCTCCTGCCGCTCCCGTACCAAGGCAGGAACCCATTGCCGCCATTGCCAGCGCCGCTACAGCACCCAATTTACCAATAGAAACTATTGTTTTCGGATCTACTGCCATACGCACTCCTTTCTTGTCTGTTTATAATAGCTTTATTTTTTTGACTGTTTTGAAAACGGTTTATAGGGAATGCCTTTCCATTGCACTCCCACGTGACCGGAAAATTCCAACGTATTCAATCGTACACCGTGTACCAGAATACCCAACGCCATAAGAGCAACATTAAGACCATGCCCCAGAAAAAGGATCAATGCCGCGATTAATCCGGCAAAAATATTGTTAATTCCCTTTTCCAACGCCATTTCGTTAAAACTCATTGCTACGGCAAGTGATGCGCTGCCAACGGCAAAAAGACGAATATATGAAACAACATCAACAAAATTACTGATTACATTCAGGGGAAACATCATAAGATCAGCCCAGTCTTTTTTTATTTGTTTGGGAGAAGTCGTAAACATAACCACACAGCCCAATGCCACAAACAACAAATAATACCCCCACGCGGGAAATGCTGCATCCAGGATCATGGTACGTGCTGTAATATACATCACCCATGTCATGCATATCCATCCCATCTGAGCGATAGCCCTTAGGCTGTTCATAAGTTGTATCGCATTCCACGCGTGAGCAACTGTCAGATGAATTGATCCGATCAGAAAACAGAGGTGCATGATATTCTTTTCGTTATTAAGCCACTCCACACGCAGCGTTTTGAATGGCGCGGGAATATTGCCTATGCCAAAATAATTTCCCGTTAAGATTCCCCACACAATCGTACATACACTGAGGATGCCAAGTAAGAAAAAAGGCGCTGCCGGCGCTTTTGAAAATACCTTTTTCGATACAATTGTTATCAACAAAAAAAAGGCCCCGTATCCCGCATCCCCTATCAATATCGCGGAAAACACGCTAAAAAAGATCAGGAATACACCGCTAATATCTTTTTCTGTATAACCGGGAAGGATATTAATCATGTCGAGTATCGACTTGATAGGTTGTACCCACTTTGGGTTGCGTATAACGGTCGGCGCCTCATCTTCCCCGGAAGGATCGGTAATCATTGATCCACAGCCTAGCAACGAAGGAGCTTCCAGAATTTTATTCACCTTGTCCGCAGGACAAAACCCCTGGAGATATACAATATTTTCAGCGCTCCCCATGCCTGCTTTTACTTCCATAAACCTGATTCTTTCTTTTGCACTCAAAAGCGCTTCCTTTATTACACTCTTTTCACCGCTTAATAGGCCGAATTCCTGAGAAATTGATTTCATCTCTTTTTCAGCATTGAAAATATCAGTTTCTATTTCCGCAAGAGATTGTCCCGGAATTTGAAATTCTTCATAATCACACTGATAATTCCTGTTTCCTATTATTGCAAAGTAATTAAAATTCTTGTCTTTATTTATAATAAATAACGTACTACCCTCCGGCGACGTGACGGGTTGATTCGAAGGGGAACGGTAAAGCCTGACGCTTACCCTACTTTTTGCCAGGGACAAAACTTGCGCGGGATCAAAATTTCCATAGGGTTGTGCCCTTTGTTTTTCATAGTTCAGCTTTACACATAACTCTTCCAGTTCCTTTCTGCGCTGAGAAAGCTTCTCCATTTTTGCCAATATAACATCTGCCGTATCGCCGGAAGCCTTCCCCTCCGGATTCGGCGGCAACGCATCATATGCATTCTGCAGCCTGTCGTAATATTCTTTTTCCTTTTCCAGTTCTTTACACACAGGCTGCTTACTATGAGCGACATGCAGCACTCCCATCTCATGTAATGCATGAAGGGCATTTTCCTGGTCATCTTTCAGGCATAAAAGCGTAATTTTCTTCATTGGTAGTATCATGTGCCTGTCTCTATCTCCAGTAATTTCCTCTTGGCTATTTTTGCCCTCACCACAGCCGCTGTTTGTTCATCTGCAAGATAAATCCTGATTTTTCTGATATTTTCAACACATTCGGGGATTTTCACCTTTTCAAAAAGATTAACGCGCTGGGAAGTAACACGAAGTTCGTCTGACAAGAGTTCTCTTTGCCGCTCATAAATTGTAATCTCTATACGAAGTTTCAACAAACGTTCCAGCACCTCAATACCGTCATCAACCCATGGAGGAGTCGCATAATAATCTACAGGACTACGCTCATATTCCACATTGTCAAATACGGGAATGTTCACTCCGGCGATGTTGCCAATACTCCGTTTCACTTCTTTTACACTGATATAAGAACCGATATCAATATCTTCGGAAAACAAACGTATCCACGCATTAAGACCTTCCCAAATGTGATTCTCTTCTTTCTTTTTTTCCGCTATAAGAGAGTCTATCTTCCTTACTTCTATCTGAAGCTGCATTTTTTTCAATTCCAGGGTTGGAAGATAACGTTTATAGCGGCGCAGCACGTCACGCTGTGCCTTTAATTCGTTTTTTGTGAATTTTACCTTTGGCATATAATTGAAAAAAGATGTCGGGTAAGAAACCCGACCTTATAGCTTAAAATTCCTATTTTATGAGCATCTTGAGCACAAATCGAAGTTTATTATGAAGCGCTATTGGATGCAATAGTCGGCCAGAATTTTTCAGTCAATTTTGTCGTAATTCCAGTTTCAGCAGGCTGAAAGCAATCGGCAAGTATTTGCCACCCTAGGTTAAGAGCTTGTTCCAGAGGAATATTTACATTCAAATCCATCATTTCGCGTTCAAAACGTTCCCCGTATTTTAATAATTTGTTATCCCATGCGCTCATTCGAAATCCCATGGACTGTTTCTCAATGCTTTCCTTATACATGGCATAGAGCTGTATCATCGAATCCATAATAGCACGATGATCTTCACGTGTTTTGTCATTCACCTGTTGCTTGAGACGGCTCAACGATCCAAATGGTTCTATCCTTCCATTCCTCAGATAAAATTGCCCTTCGGTAATGTAACCGGTATTGTCCGGTATCGGATGCGTAACGTCATCGCCAGGCATGGTCGTCACGGCAAGGATGGTAATTGAGCCGGCGCCTTCGAAATCAACTGCCTTTTCGTAACGAGACGCAAGCTGACTGTAGAGATCTCCCGGATAACCGCGGTTTGAAGGTATCTGTTCCATGGTATTTGCGATTTCCTTGATAGAATCAGCAAAATTTGTCATGTCCGTCAGCAGAACCAGCACACGTTTTCCCTGTAAAGCAAACTGTTCCGCAACCGCAAGGCACAAATCAGGTACAAGGATGCATTCAACCGTAGGATCTGCCGCCGTATGTATAAAAAGTATCGATCGTGTAATAGCGCCATTTTTTTCCAGAACATCTCTGAAGAAAAGATAGTCATCATGTTTCAACCCCATTCCGCCGAGAATAATAATGTCCACTTCCGCCTGCAGTGCAATCCTTGCAAGCAAAGGATTGTAAGGCTCTCCGGCAATGGAAAATATCGGGAGTTTCTGCGATTCGACCAGGGTGTTAAATACGTCAATCATAGGGATTCCCGTTTGTATCATATTCCTTGGAATCACACGTTTTACAGGGTTTACTGAAGGTCCTCCGATATCAATCATATTTTCAGTAATTGCCGGCCCTTTATCTCGCGGTTCGCCGCTGCCGGTAAAGATGCGCCCGATCAGTGATTTTGAAAACGGCGTTTTCATAGAATGCCCCAAAAAACGAATCTCGGCATGAGTGGATATTCCCTTCGTTCCCGCCAAGACCTGCAGCGATACTCTATCCCCCTCAAGCCTGATGACCTGGGCAAGAGAACTTCCTTCCGGGGATGTTATTTTTGCCAGCTCTCCATAGGCGACCTCATCGGCAATAACGGTAATAACGTTTCCTACGATTTGCTCGATTTTATTGTAAATTCTTCGCACGCGCCGCTACCTCCCCGATCATTTTGTCTAATTGCGCCTCTAACTCTTTAAATTCGAATGAATCCATGTCAGCATAATTCCAATCTTTTGTTTTCTGTGTCAGCGACTGAAAGAAAATCCTCGCCGCGTCTTTAGTATCAAACACCATTTTCGTCCCAAGTATTTTTACCATTTTATCAAAAGTATAACTCTGTCTTTCCGCTGAAACAGTTCCATCGACCGCATGAAAGGCGTTTTGCTGCATATAGACAGTATCGAGATATTCACTTTTCAGATACATGATAAAATCATCAATCGACGTACCCTCTTCGCCAACCACCTTCATCATCTGTGCAACGTCATTCCCGTCCCTGAGGGTTTTTTGCGCCAGTTGCAAATCTTCCGGTTTTACAATACTGCAATACTTGCTCCAGCTATCGAGCGGATGAATGGCGGGATATCTTCTTGCGTCAGAGCGTTCTCTGGACAAGCCATGAAATGCGCCAACCACTTTGAGCGTCGACTGGGTAACCGGCTCGTCAAAGTTTCCCCCAGCGGGGCTCACCGTACCTCCAATGGTAACAGAACCAACAGATCCGTCGTGCAGTTTCACGGTTGCAGCGCGTTCATAAAATGCTGCTATAACCGATTCGAGATAAGCAGGATACGCCTCATCACCGGGTATTTCTTCAAGACGTCCCGATACCTCCCGCAACGCCTGCGCCCAACGGGAAGTGGAATCCGCCAGCAGCAATACATGCAATCCCATTTGCCGGTAATATTCAGCCAAAGTTACCGCAGTATATACTGACGCCTCGCGTGCAGCCACTGGCATGGAACTGGTATTGCAAATTATCACCGTTCGTTCCATAAGACTTTTTCCTGTTCGCGGGTCGATAAGTTTGGGAAATTCCCTGAGCGTTTCCACTACTTCCCCTGCCCTTTCACCACAAGCAGCAATAACAACAACATCCACATCCGCGTTCCTGCTAATAAGCTGCTGCAATACCGTCTTACCGGCGCCAAAGGGTCCCGGAACACAAAATGTTCCTCCCTTGGCAACCGGGAAAAAAGTATCAAGAATCCTGATCTTTGTCAGAAGGGTTTCCGCAGGCATAAGCCGCTCACTGTAACATTTCAAAGGCACTTTAACAGGCCATTTCTGAACCATAGAAACCTTAACAATGGAACCTTTCTTATCCTTGAGTTCCGCGATAACTTCGTCTACTGTATATGAACCGGGCGTTGCAACCCTTTCGACGCTATATCTTCCCTTCAACGAAAAGGGAACCATAATACGATGGGTAAAAATCCCTTCCGGTACAGTACCAATAGTATCGCCTGCCTTTACCGTATCGCCTTTTTTTGCAACAGGGGTAAATTTCCATTTTTCGTCTCTCGGAAGGGCGTCAAGATACACTCCGCGTTTTAAAAAGAAACCGCATTGTTTGGCAAGTTCAGGAAGAGGGTTTTGAAGCCCGTCAAATACCTGTGTTAGCAAACCAGGGCCTAACTCTACCGCCAGCAGTTCTCCGGTAAAATCAACGTGTCCTCCCACTTTCAGCCATTTTGGTTCTTCCAGAATCTGTAAGTCAGCATAGCGTCCCCTTATCCGTATTACCTCCGCTTTTAAACGGGACTCCCCCAAAACTACATAAGCCACTTCATTTTGTCTCACCGTTCCGTAAAATTCAACGGTTAACATATTGCCGTTTATTCCAACAATTCTGCCGCAATGGCAATTTGCAGTTTCGATACTTCCGCATTTACATCCCATAGCATATTTCCTCAGACTTTCTCCCGAAGAGTTTTTCCAGCACATCACGCCCCTTTGCGTCGCTAAATAATTTCCACCGCATTATCAATTTCAGTTTCAGCACGAAAGAAAAAATTGAAGACATACCGAAAAAATCGTCTCTTGCCAATTCGTCCAAAAGTCTCCACCGGTATGTATCCAATACAAGTTCTTTCTCAAGGGGGTTCTGTTTGCTAAGCGCCTCCGCAGTTACTTTCGTTTCGTTTATACCAATTTCTGCATCACCCCGTAAGAATTGATGCGAATCGATGTGTAACCGTGCAGTCCTTGCCGCAGCAATGGCATTCTTTAACTGATTTTCAGTCCGAAGCCATTTCTTAACAAACGGATGCCGGGCGGATTCAGGTTGATCGTTTATAACATATTCCAGATCCTGCCTGTCCTGTGAAGAAAGCATATTTTTGCATGAATCAAAAAATTCTCCGGGAGTAAACGAAATGTCACTCTCTAAAGTAAGCGGAATAAGACTTGCCACCAGATAATAGTAGGCCATTCAGTCCTCCTTGACGAGGGTATTTGCGACGCGGTGAATAATCTCCGCAAGATACGGTTTTAAAAAGTAACAAATGGAATCAGCAATCGCTTCCTGGGTAAAATCGTGAAATACATTATCAGATTTTATCGCTACTTTAAATCCCTTGACTATTTTATCATCCACATGAATCTCTATCCCCTTTTGAAACTGTTCCCGGTACTTTTCCATAAACAGTTTTACTACCGTTTTTTGATCTTCCGGGCTAAGCAGCATATTGATCCTGCCTTCCGCAAAGCCCTTGTCCGCATATGCAGTGGCTATCTTTATCATCATTTGTATAAGAGTATCAGGGGAAAGTGCCTCGCCAACGGAATGAAAGGCTATTTCCTTTAAGAGGTTATTAATGCCGTTGCCGACGGTAATGAGGACATCTCTTCCCGCATGCTCCATCGTTTTAATACTTTGCTCAGCAAATACCCTGGCGTCACGTTCGGCCTTTTCCAGTATTTCCTTCGCTTCTGCTTCCGACTCTTTAACTATCAACGACGCCTGTTCTCTTGCCTTTTCAATGATTTTCGCTGCCTCGGCTTCTGCCTTTTCAACACCTTCTTTCTGGATACGGTTCAATAAGTTTTCAAGATTTTCAGCCATGATTATTCATATACTCTTATAAATTAGTGTTAACACACAATTATTACATAACATATATTATTTATCATATTTATTAACCAGTTTCAGTCAAATAAATAATTTCATGCATACTCAAGATAAGAAATAACAGGTATTGATAAATATGCCTAATGAAATCTCTCCCTTTGTTACGCAACTTAATAATAAGAACAATAATCGTATATACCATGAGTATCACACCATATACCATACTCTCCAAAATCAGTGTCTACTTTATAATTTTTATACTCAAAGGTTTTTATCTCCAGAACAGTTCCTTTCAATATCTCACGGTACTTACCTTGTCGTAAACGGCCTGTAACACTCACGCGTTCATTATTCTTTTTTGCCTCTTCAGCCATATTTACACATTTAATAATGACATCCGGATTATTACCATCCTCGAAACAATGTATACGTTTTCCATTTTCTTCTGTGATCAATTGCCAGGTTACAAATCTATCACCACGGTATTCATTTCTTACTACGTATCCTGAAAATTCAATTTTTTTATTTCTTTATAAAGTTGGTGTATCAATAACATCAACTAATCTTACTTTGATTGGCGGAGCACAGGAATAGCCAATACAGGATGCTAAAACCAAAACAAAAAAGGGAATAAGTAATTTAGTATTCATGATATATTTTCCTAAATAGTTGTATATGGTGTGAAAAGAAATTATTTTTTTACAATGAACAGAATCTATATTTGCATACCGTTCCGGAAAATTCATCTTTGTCCTTATTTCTTACTTAGCAAAAATATGAATTTAAAACATACTGCAGGACCATCCTGTGCGTATTAAAAAATGAGGCATTAATCGCTATTGAATGTTTCATTATATCAATCCATTTCTCTCTATCATTATAAAACATCGGGACAATGACCGTCTCCAGTTTTTCATACATTCCCTCTATTTCGGTTTTTCCACCGTCACTGATATCTGAAGTTTCTTTCCCTATAGACCAGCCGGTTAACCCTTCAATATGCCCCTCAACCCACCAGCCATCCAATACACTGAAACTGGGGACGCCATTATGTGCAGCCTTCATACCGGAAGTACCGGAGGCCTCATTTGGTCTCAGGGGGGTATTTAACCAGAGGTCTACCCCTGAAGTAAGCATCTTTCCCATATCTATATCATAATTTTCCAAATATATTATTTTTACCTGCCCCTTCAATTGTCTTATGCTTGCAAAAATCCTCTTAATCAATTCTTTCCCAGGCAAATCCTGCGGGTGTGCTTTGCCCGCAAAAACAAATTGTATGTCACCAACCTCCTGCGAAATAGTTTTCAGCCTAATTACATCAGAAAAGATCATATCCGCTCTCTTATACACAGCGGCACGCCTGGCAAATCCAATGGTAAATACATCGTAATGAAAACCTTCATTTGCTTCTTTATTGATATAATCAATAAGTATCTTCTTTGCCTTCATGTGTGCCTGCCATATTTCGGTTTTTGGAATACTTAAAGCGTATCTCAGGCTGAAGGGGTCGTTTCTCCACCCTGCTATATATTTACTATACAATTCCTTAAAACTGTCGCATGTCCAGGTATTCGAATGAACTCCATTCGTTATAGAATCGATGGAATATCCCGGGAACATTGATTTAGACACTTCGCCGTGCTTTTTTGCAACACCATTGATATATTTACTTAAGTT
Organism: Candidatus Kuenenia hertensis; assembly: GCA_021646465.1. Lineage (GTDB taxonomy): Bacteria > Planctomycetota > Brocadiia > Brocadiales > Brocadiaceae > Kuenenia > Kuenenia hertensis. The sequence continues at coordinate 19,628 of SOET01000021.1, forward strand.
CAAGGCAAGTAATGTCAAATTTAATCTCTCTTCTCCACCAAGCATCTTCATAATATCAAAAGGCAGATAGTCCCCTAAAACACTCTTTACCAAATCATAGGAAAACTGATCGTGTCCTGCCGGCACCGGAGTGTGTGTGGTAAACACACAGAGGTTCCTTACCTCATCGAACTTCCATATTGTTTCATCCTCTGCTCTCCGCATTCTTAATAATTCCAATGTTAATAAACTTGCATGACCTTCATTCATATGATATTTCTTTATTTGTGAATAGCCTAAATCATGCAGCATGCGCAAACCACCTATTCCCAAAATGATTTCCTGAGCAAATCGGTACTTTTGATCTCCTCCATACAGACAATCATTCAGTCCCCTGTCATATTCACTATTTTCTTCAAGGTTCGTATCTAAAAATATGACCGGCACACTGTGGCCGGTCATACCAATGACCTCATATTGCAAAGCACGAATAAATACTGTCCTGTTTTCTATCCGTACACTTGCCCTGTTCGTTAAAGGAGTAATGAAATCTTCGGGATTCCATTGCACAGGCGTCTCTTGCTGATTCCCGTGAATATCTAGTTTTTGATAGAAATACCCTTTCTCGTATAATAAGGTAACCACTACCATAGGCACTTTCAGATCAGCGCAAGACCTTATGGTATCCCCTGCCAGTACACCCAATCCCCCGCTATAGGTGGGAATACGAGACTCAATGCCAACTTCCATGGAAAAGTATGCAATCCTTCTTTCCTGCTTTTCGCCTAAAGGAACGGAGACGTCTCTTTGATTCAAATATTGTTCCGGAAATTTCTTGAACTCGTCTCTACATAAATCCGAGCAAAAACAAAATTTCTGGCCTCCATATTCATATGCGATCTCTTTTTTTGCTGACATGCCACAAACCGGGTCTTTCATCATCCTTCACCTTTTACGGATTAATCTCATTTATTCAAAAAATTAAAAGGACTATCCAAGAACACCTTATTTATAGTTTGAATGCTTTGTTGAATTTTAGTGCAGATGCGGGGAAAGAAACAGTAGAGGTATGTTTTAACATACCTCTACTGCAAATTTTTCATCTTCTCGTGTATTTTGGGTAAAGCTGTTTTTTTAATTTTTCTTAAAAACAGCCTCTTATGATACCCAATGTTTCTGTTCTCACTTTATTTTTCTGTCTTCTTTTGTTCCTTTTCACAAAGAGGGCAGGACAAAAAATCAATATCACATTTATCGCAATGGTGAAGAGTCCAATCCTGTGTCTTTTTCTTACAATCAGGACACTTCATCTCCCATTTCGCAAATGCCTTTCCTTTGGGAGGTCTGGATCTTACTATTTTACATTTGGGACATTTTGATTCTTTTGGTTGTTCTTTTAATTTTGCTGCCTCTGCCTTGCACATTACACATACCAATACATCTTTGTCACACATATCACAACGATGCACATCTAACTCGGATACTTCTTTTTTACAATCCGGACAAACCATACCCATAGGTGCAACCGTTTTCCCTTTCATTGGCCCTAAATGCCCTTTCTTACAAGACGGGCACGTCGGCAGTTCGATGGTTTCCGGTACCTCCCGTTCCTGGGCAAGTGGTTTTACACTATGCTTAAATGTTTTTTCTTCTTCTGAGTATGCGTAATTGTTAACACATAAAACCATGCTAAAGATTACCGCACTTAAAAAAAACGACGATGAAAATTTTTTGTTTACCATAACTATTAACTCCTTATTATTAGGCAATTAATACAACATCAAAAATTAAACCTCGCCTCTTAAACCTGTTTTCCTCCTTTCCGAATAAAGTGTGAAAAATAGTACAACTCATTATATATTATCCATAATTATTCATTATATATTAATAATTTATTATTAATAAACAAATGGTAAGAACAGCAATAGTTAATATCAAGCGTAAAGTTTGTTGGATAAACTACACAATAATCCCCTTTTCCGCGATTTCAGGATTTTTTTCCAATTCCTTCTTAAATTTACGTTCTTTAAGCCATGCATTCAGGCATGGCACGATAAAAAACACGATCATGGCCATTGTCATGCCTCCAACAGCAGGGATTGCCATGGGTTTTGCAACTTCAGCGCCGGCGCCGGTAGACCATATAATAGGCATCAAGCCGATAAATGTCGTTGCAGAAGTCATGGCGCACGGACGCACCCTTCTTGTGCCCGCCAAGACAATAGTATCTCTTATCTCCTGAATATTTTTTATTTTTTTCTCCTTAAAGAGATCATTGATATAGGTAGTAATAATTACGCCATCATCCTGGACAATACCGAATAAAGAAATAAAACCAACCCATACCGCCACGCTAAAATTATACCCGAAAAAATATTGCAATAAGATACCGCCTGCAATGGCAGTCGGTATGCTGGTAAACAAGATAATCAGTGTTTGTGAAAATGATCTGAACGCCATATAAAGTAAAATAAAGCCCACAAACTGTGACAATGGAACAAGAAGTTGCAGCCTCTTTCTTGCCCGTATCTGATTTTCAAACTGACCGCTCCATTGAATAAAGTACCCCTGAGGCAACATGACTTTTTCTGATACCACCTTTGAAGCGTCCTCAACAAAGCTCATAGTGTCTCTGCCACGAACATTCATAAGGACATACGCCCTTAAAAGAGCGTTTTCGCTGCTAATCATGGCTGGCCCCATTACGTACCGAACATCGGCAACCTGTGTGAGGGGAATAAGCTTCCCCGTCGAACTGGAAACATATATGCGTTTAAGACCTTCAAAATTATCCCGAAGTTCCCGAACGTATCTTACCCGAACGGGGTAGCGTTCCCTGCCTTCCACCGTTGTTGTAATGTTTTCCCCCCCAATAGCCGTTTCGATAATATCCTGCACATCCTTAATATTTACACCATAACGGGCAATTTCTTCTCGCTTTATCTTGAATTCAAGGTAGGGTTTTCCCGTAATCCTCTCCGCGTAAAGATCCACTGCCCCCGGAACATCCCGCAACGCCTTTTCAACATCCAAGGCCAATTGCTGCAACACATTCATATCCGTCCCGAAGATTTTGACTCCCACTGATGTACGGATACCGGTTGCCAGCATGTCAACGCGGTTCACAATGGGCTGCGTCCATATATTAGCTACACCGGGTATTCTCGTGGCCTCGTCCATTTCCTGAATAAGTTCCTGTTTTGTAATCCTCCGTTCATCAGGCAGAATCCAATGAAATACCGGATGAAAAAAAGAGGGTACATAGTGCAAAAATTTATACTCGATCTTTTTCTTCCGCCATTCCTCTTCCGGTTTTAAGGTAACAACGGTCTCAAACATCTCGACAGGCGCCGGGTCTGTGGGGGTCTCAGCCCTTCCCAGTTTTCCCACGACCATATCCACTTCCGGGAAAGATTTGATGATAACATCCTGTTTTTGCATCACCTTGAACGCATCGGTAAGCGCTACACTCGGCAACATTACCGGCATAAAGAGGATAGAACCCTCGTCCAGGGGAGGCATAAATTCCCTTCCCAGTCTTTTCGCTGCAAAAGCCGATAAAACAATAACAATGATTGGAATCGCAAGAAACATCATTTTATGTTCTAATACCCATCTTAGTATCGGCTCATACCCCCTCAGAAGTATCCTTGATGAATAATTCTCTTCCATTGGCCTCAGCCTACCTTTTAACATAAAAAAGCAAAGTGTTGGCGCCAGCGTAAGCGCTAACACAACAGACGCACCTATTGCAAATGTCTTTGTCCATGCAAGGGGTTTAAAAAGTTTTCCCTCCTGCCCCGTAAGGCCAAACACGGGCATAAACATAAAAATAGTGGTAAGCCCCGCAAAGAGAATTGGTTTTCCTACTTCTTTCGAGGCATCGAGTATTATTTGCAACCTGCTCTTTTTGCCTTCATATTCTATGAGGTTCCTGTAGACATTTTCGGTGATAATAATCGCCATATCACTTACCTCTCCAATGGCGATAGCAATACCGGTAATTGTCATAATATTGGAATCGATACCCATAGAATACATGCACAGGAAGGAAATGAGAATGGATATGGGAAAGCCAAGACAACAGATAATAATGCTTCGGACGTGCAATAAAAAGATTGCGACAACAATGGAGGTAATGATTATTTCTTCTATGAGTGCCTCTTTCAGGGTGTCAATGACACGATAGATCAGACCCTCTCTATCGTAGAAAGGTACTATTTTTACCCCGGGCGGCAAACCAGGTTCTATTTCCTTGATCTTCTCCTTTATGCGCCGTATGACCTTTAATGGATTTTCCCCCTGGCGCATGATAACTACTCCACCCGTAACCTCAGCACCCTCCTTGTCCAGCGCCCCGCGTCTGAAATCGCCTCCTACCTGAACAACGCCGATATTTTTTACGAATATGGGCACGCCATTGTGGCTGCCAACGGTGATATTTTCGATATCAGAAACGTTCTTTATAAAACCGAGGCCACGGATGATAAATTCCATATTGTTATTTTCCACCACCTTGGCGCCTACGTCGATATTGCTTTTTCGAACGGCTTCAAATACATTTCCCACCGTCATGTTGTATGCCATTAATTTATTGGGGTCTACATCAACCTGATATTGTTTGACAAACCCTCCCACGCCCGCCACTTCTGAAACGCCTTCGACCGCATTAAGCTGGTACCGAACATACCAATCCTGGATAGACCTCAATTGCCCCAAATCATATCCTTCTCCCTCAACGGTATACCAGAAAATCTGGCCAAGTCCGGTTGCATCAGGTCCAAGTCTTGGGATTACATCCTTCGGAAGCAATGCCTGGATGAAGTTTAATCTTTCGAGCACCCTGGAACGCGCCCAGTAAAAATCGATGTTCTCTTTGAAAATAATATAGATCATGGAAAATCCAAACGCAGATTGAGAACGTATGACCTTTACGCCGGGAACTCCTAAAAGATTAACGGTCAGGGGGTATGTGACCTGATCTTCCACATCCTGCGGACTGCGGCCAGGCCAATCGGTGAAGACAATACACTGGTTCTCTCCGATATCCGGAATGACGTCCATATTGACATGCCTCACTCCAAAAAGGCCTCCGAATATCACCAGCAGGTAAAAGCAGATGACGAGAAAGCGGTTGTTAAGACATAGTTCGATAAGCTTGTTAATCATAGAAATAAGAAACCACAGACGTTATGTTTATTCATTATCCTTAAACTCCATCGCCCCGCCATACAAGGCGCTTGCGCCACCTGTAAGCTGGCTTTGAGAGTCGATAAGGAAATTGGCGGAGGTTACAACCCTGTCCCCTTCTTCCAATCCGTCCAATACGGGATAATATGCGTCCGTCTTGGGACCAAGTATAACCTCTTTTCCGATATACTGGCCGTTGCCTTTATCTATATAAACAATCTTTCGTATACCGGTATCTAATACCGCTGTGGCAGGAATGGCAAGCACCTGTGTGGTTTTTTCCAGGCGCTTGCCGCACTTCGGACAATCATCAGGTTTATCAGAAGTAACTTCCGGATGCATTGGACATGTAAATACTTCACGTTTTTTTAACTCGCCATTTTTACCCGGAACACCCGATATTTTCTGTTTCTCCCACCTACCCAATTGTCTTTTACAGTCAGGACATTCGCCCGGCTTATCCGAGGTCATGCATGCCATAGGACACATATAGATATATTTTTGCTCTTTCTCACCGGACGGCAAAACAATCGTCTCTCTCTTCCGCACCATTGAACCACACATAGGGCATTCCTGAGGAGATGTCGCGGGATCCCATTCTTTTCCGCAAATACAGACTAATTTCTCATCTGACTCCCCGGCAACTATTTCTCTTTTCACAAGCTTCATACCGCATATGGGGCAATCTGCTGGTTTATCGGAAACATAACAATTCATTGGGCATGCAAACTCATACCCTCTTTCGGCATGTTTATCAGGGGTCTCCGAAGGTAAAAAACTACCCTCTCCCTCCCGAATAATTTCTTTACTATCAACTCCTTTTTCTGTTTTGGAAATGTTTATGAACTCTTTATTGTCTATCGGACAAATCCCCGGTCTGCTTGATTTTATTTCGGGATGATCAGGACAACTATAGTCAAGCCCGCTTGAATACCTCTTATCATCCTGCTCCACCTCTTCAATTGGAATGCGTATTTTTGCATTCACATACATGGATGGCTTCAGTTTAAGATCCGCATTCGGAATATCACACCGAATCTTTACCGACCGCGTTGCTTCATCTAAATAAGGTTCTATAAAAGATATTTTCCCGATAAAAACCTCACCCGGATATGTTGGTGTTGTGATCTCCACTTCCTGTCCGATTTTTATCCATGACATTTCATATTCATAAATATGCGCCTTCATCCAGACATTTGACAAGTCCACTACCGTATAAACAGCATCACCCTCCTTAACATACTGCCCCTCTAGCACCATTTTATCAACGACTATTCCACTCATCGGAGAATAAATAATCATATGCTGCTGTATTTTTTTTGATTCCCTAAGTTCCTGGATTTGATTTTTCGTAATACCCCACCATAACAGCCGTTTTTCAGCAGCATCAATAAGTGATTGTGCACCATCCACCACTTCCTGAAAGGGGCTCTGTTGCACCTTCTCATATGTCTCCAGCGCAAGCAAATACTCTTTTTGAGTAGATACCAGTTCAGGACTATACATCCAAACCATTGATTCTCCTTTTATTACTTCGGTACCGGTAAAATCAATAAACAGTTTATCGATCCTGCCGGGAACCCACGCTGAAACAACCGCTTTACGCCGTTCATCGTACTCAATTAACCCAACCGTATAAACATCTTTTGTCAGCGACCGGAAACCAATAACGTCGGTTTTGACCTGTGCCAGTTTGCGGGCGCGTTCACTTAATTCTACGGAGGCTAATGTACCTTCTTCCTCTGCACCTATGCCTTTTTCGTATACAGGAATTAAATCCATGGCGCAAATGGGGCATTTTCCCGGTTTATCCATCCTGACAGAGGGATGCATACCGCAGGTCCAGTAGAGTATTTTTTTTTCTTTTGTTTCTTCGGCATTTGCGGACGAAATAAAATGTATCCTTTCATAATTGGATAGTTGCAGGCCAAAAAGAATAGTAAGGATAATAGGTACTATTATCAGAAAATGTCTCTTGTAAGGAAATTTTTGTTTAAAAAACATAATGGGCACACCTTTCAAATCATAATGAATGATGTATTTTTCAGGTATTTTTCAGGACACCATATTTAATTCAGTATTCTCATATTTACTCAGAATCAATGTTTACACTGATTTATATATTTCGCCCTCTGAAAATTCGCCTGAAATATTTTTCAATTTCAACTGCTATAAAGACCACAGACGACATGGCAAGGGCAAATAGTAACTCACCGAAGGTAAGTGCATTCGTTTTGAATATTGGTTGCAGGAAAGGCACATATATAGTTGCCATTTGGAGGGCAAAGGTCAAAAGGACGGCCATGATCAATGGTTTATTCGAGAATAAACCCAAACTGAAAACCGATTCCCTTTCGGAACGTATCGCAAGAACATTCCCCATCTGTGAGAGACAGAGAACCGTAAATGCCATTGTCCGCCAATGAGTAATGCCGGTTTTTATCGCCCATGCCTGAGTAAAAAGAGTAACCCCCCCCATCAATAGACCTACCCAGATAATACGAGTGCCAAGACCATGGGCAAATATGCTTTCGTTGGGTTGCCGGGGTGGTCTTTTCATAATATCCTTGTGTGCTTTTTCCACAGAAAGTGCAAGACCGGGAAGGCCGTCGGTCAAAAGATTTACCCAAAGAATATGGATGGGCAGAAGCGGGATGGGAAGGCCAAGAAACGGCGCGAGGAATATAGACCATATCTCGCCGGCATTACTTGTCATAGTGTACGTTATAAAACTCCTTATATTATCAAAAATCCTCCTTCCTTCCTTGACTGCCTTTACAATAGTGGCAAAATTGTCATCAAGAAGTATCATGTGGGAAGCCTCTTTTGAGACGTCGGTGCCGGTAATACCCATTGCAATTCCTATATCAGCCCTTTTCAGGGCAGGTGCATCATTGACGCCGTCTCCCGTCATGGCAACAAACTGCCCCTTGTCCTGAATAGCCTTAATGATCTTAAGTTTCTGTTCAGGGGCAACCCTGGCATATACCCTTATTTTTTCCGCCTTCCTTCCAAATTCTTCCATCGGAAGACTTTCAAGATATGTACCTGTTATAACTTCCCCGCTGTCCTCTATTATACCCAGCCTTCTTGCTATAGCTCTTGCGGTTACAGGATGATCCCCCGTTATCATGACAGGTTTTATACCAGCAGATTTGCATAATGACACGGCCTCCATTGCCTCCTCTCTCGGAGGATCCATGATGCCAACCAGACCAAGAAACGTAAGCCCGCTCTCCACCTCTTCAGAAATCATCTTTTCCGGAACCGAATTCCACTTCCTCATCCCAACGGCAAGTACCCTCAAACCATCGGCAGCCATTCTTTCGCTTTCCCTGATTATTTCTTCCCTGTTTATATCCTTAGTCCCTTCTGACGTCATAATATTCACAGAACTGGCCAGGATGATCTCTACGCCGCCTTTCGTAAAGGAATGCCCACCCCCATTCCGGTCCGTATGAACAGTGGTCATACACTTCCTGTCCGAATCAAAAGGTATCTCAGATATCCTTTTATTATCCTTTTCCAAATCATCCTTTTTGGAACCAACCTTCTCTGAAGCCTGGTAAAGGGCCACCTCTGTGGGATCGCCAATAACCTTGCCATCGGCATCAGTGGTTACATCGTTGCTTAAAGCCATCGCCTTAAACAAAGTTGTATGTGGAGCAGTGCTCGGAGCAGCAAACTCTGAACTCCTGACCATACTGCCGTCAACATATAATTCTTCAACTGACATCTTATTCAGGGTAAGGGTACCCGTTTTGTCGGTGCAGATGTATGTTACAGAACCGAGGGTTTCCACTGCCGGCAGTTTCCTGATAAGTACATTCTGCCTTACCATCTTCCTGGCGCCAAGAGCCAGAGATATGGTTACAACAGCCGGAAGCGCCTCCGGTATTGCAGCGACAGCCAGAGAAATAGAAGTAAGAAGCATCAGGATTGGCGATACTCCCCTCATAATTCCAATCACAAAGACAATTGCGCATAAAGCAATGACAGCAATAGCAAGCCTTTGTCCAAATCTGGCGAGCCTCTTTTGCAATGGTGTTTTTACCTCTTTCTCCGTCTGAAGCATCGTGGCTATCTTGCCAAGCTCTGTTTCCATCCCTGTGGCAACAACAACCCCTTTCCCGCGTCCATAGCTGACGATAGTCCCCTTGTAAGCCATGTTCCGTCTGTCTCCAATGGGTATCATTTCCTTGTGAAGAGGACTTGTTGTCTTTTCTACAGGGACGGACTCTCCGGTAAGAGCTGCCTCTTCTACTTTCAACTGGACCGATTCTAAAAGCCTCAGATCGGCAGGAACTACCATCCCCGCTTCAAGAACCACAATATCTCCGGGAACAATTTCGCGTGCCGGAATTAAAGATTGGTCCCCGTTTCGCAGAACGGAAGCCGAAGGTGCAGCCATCATCTTCAATGCCTCCATCGCCTTTTCTGCCCTGTATTCCTGGACAAATCCAATCACCGCATTCAGCACCACAATCACAACAATGGCGATGGTATCTGTGACATCCCCAATAATGCCGGAAATAACGGCAGCCACCATAAGCACGATAATCATAAAGTCCTTAAACTGGTCAAGAAACATTATAAAGGGGGTTCTTTTTTTACTCTCTTTTAGTTCGTTTGGACCGTATTTATCAAGTCGAATTTTTGACTCTTCGAAAGAAAGTCCCTGAAGGGAAGAGCGGACATCTTCCAGGACTTCTTTTACTTCCTTTTGATACCATAATTTCTTAACCATTTTTATTTATATTCACGCAGGAATTCAAAATTAATACTAATGTAAATTCTCGAAAATCAGATGTTATTAGCTACTCTTTGTTTTCTAATAATTCTTTCATCTTATTTTTTAATTCTTTAAGATCAGAGGACTTTATTATGTACGCATCGGCCTGCCAGGACAAAAAACTTACCTTATAACAAGTAAACGCCGTGTTAATAATGACGGGTATTTTCCCGTGTTTGCTTAAAATTTTCCCCATGGATTCGAGTCCATCCATTTTTGGCATAATAATGTCCATTACTATTAGGTCCGGCATATAATTATTTACCATTTTTACGCCTTCTACGCCGTCCTTTGCAGTAATAACATTATACCCCTCGTTTTCCAATTCCTGCTTATACAGTAATCGTTGATTTTTATCATCTTCCACTACAAGGATAGTCTTCATCTGTTATCTCTTAACGAAAGATTATTTGATTAAAACAACCCCCTGAATCCCCCTTTTCTAAGGGAACTTTTGCAGCAGGCAGCCTTTGGCGGGTTCAGGTTTATAACATGAACCCATAAGTTTATTCAGTTGATAACGCTGATTACAGACAGTGACAAAATCCCTGCTTGTCAATAGAAACAATATAAAACGTAGGGTTCATGTTGCAAACATGAACCCGCAACGGAGGACCGCAGAGAACTCAACATGTATTTAATTCTAATCATGTTCATGTTCATGTTCATCTTCCAACTCTTTCATTTTTACTAAATCCATCCCACACACAGGACATTTTCCAGACTTATCACTTTTACTGCCTTCATGTTTCATAGGGCAAATATAACTATCCTTTAAGACATGTTCTGCCTCCATATTGTTCATGATTTTCATGGACAGCTTCTGCACTGTGGTGATCATGACTTCATATGTTTCCCATGTTCCCTGAGTGATTGTACATAAGCATAAACATGCCTGGTAACTTCCGTTCCAAGTATATCGATCCAACCAACCATAGGTGTTCCGGTTATTTTATATCAATACACCCTTCATATTTTTCTACACAACAGATGAATGAACCAGGTCGCGATACAACTTAATCTCTTCCTGTACTAAACGAGGCACAAGAAAATGCTCCCGAACGTACTCGTGTCCCCGTTTTCCCATTTCATGGCTTTTCTTTATATTAGTCAAGAAATACAATACTTTATCAACAAATTCTTCATTGTTTTGCGCAAGTAACCCATTTACACCGTCGTTAATCTGCAAAGGTATGCCACCCACATTTCCTGCTACTACAGCAGCTTCCTTCCAGAGCGCCTCCGATACTACTAATCCAAACCCTTCACGTATTGACTTCTGAATCACAACATCTGCTACCCGTTGGAAGCAATTTACTTCAAAGGCATGAACACCCGATAAATTCGTGTAAAGAAATATATCCGAATCACCTTTTACCCGATCTTTCACCTGATTATAAATATGCCATCCTTCAGGATCATCGTCCGCCATACTTCCTATATAGGCAAGCTGAGCGTCATCAACCTTCTCTTTAACCTGCCGATAAACCTCCAAGACACCAAGAGGGTCCTTCCATGGATCGAACCGAGAAACCTGCAACAACAGCGGACGGCGCAAATTAATACCGAATTCCGCCACAATCGTCTTGCAGACAGCAACGTCCAAATCAATATTTTTAGACGTAAACGGATCAATAGCAGGAGCAATAGTATATAGACAAGGAGTCTTTATATCCCGTGGAACAAATTCCTTCATAGTAAACACCATTGCATCATACTCTTCAATAAATGGCTTTATAAAATTCCAAATATCCATATTGGGGCGAGAGGTATCAATGTGGCAACGCCAAATCCATTTCGCATTTCCTCTGCCATGAAAATGCCGTAAGGCTGCTGGCTGTGGATCATGAATCACGATGAGATCGTAATCATTTTCCAGCATTTTGGCGCAGAGCCTGTTGCGTTTCAAATATATTTTTTCCGCTAATGGGGTAAGATCGTAATATTTACCCTGCAAAGCATTATGAAAATTTTTAGTTACTTCAAAGAAAGGTTCTTCTTTACAAAGCAGACCCCACTCTGCCTGAAGGCCTAAGTCGTTGAGGAGGGGAATAGTAGAATTGAGCAACTCAGCAACACCGCCTCCATGCGCTGTTGCATTTACGTGCAGCACCCGAAGTCCCTGAATCGGCTTTGCCGCCTCTTTCAAATTTGCAACTTTTTCCTGTCCTATAATCGGCGCATAATCATCTATTCTTTTTTTCTTTAAGATTACTTTTTCAAGCATGGAACATTTTCTTTTGATACATAAATTAATTTATTATACTCAATAGACTCACAATTTGTGATTTATAGACAATGTCGTACAAGTTCAACACGGACAAACAAAGTTTGTCCGTGCCACCCTATTATTAATTTAAAATTCACATCTTAATTGGCACCGTGAGTATAATTTTGACAAGCATTCTTTCAATGTCACTTTTTAAAAAATTGTATAATGTTTTACATAATGTAAAAGTAATTTGTAAATAATAAAAACACAAAATGAAAATTTCCTACTCCAGAAGATTAAAACACATTTTACGGTGCGTCAAATATAATTTTTTGCATTAACTTCTTTATTGTACCAGTTGAATCCCCACGGCTCTTTCAAGATTTGCCAGATTTGTTTCATAATCAACTACCGATTTGTAATAATGAAGTTGTGAATTTAAAAGCATCCGTTGACTATCAATCAAACTGAGAAAATCGATAGTATCGGTTTCATAACCGATTTCTGCCGCTTTAAGGGATTGTTCCGCCTGCGGAACAATCCCTGTTTTGAAGAGATTTACCGTACTCTCCGATGATTGCAATTTGACAAAATAATCTTTCACTTCAAACAGTGTCTTATTGTTAATATACCGGTAATCCGACTTGGCAGCATGAAGATCATCTTTCGCTTCTTTAACCCTGGAACGGTTTTTTGGCCATAACCATGGTATATTGATCGAAATGGCGGACGCCCATGTATCCGATTTTCCGTCTTCCTGCATATATTCAACCATAGGTTCAAAGTCCGTATAGTAATAATCCTTTTTTGAAAGCTTTAGTTGTGCCTCATTCCTTTTGATTGCATGGTCATATTTTTTCAATTCAGGCCTGTTTCTTGCCGCAAGATCTTCCAATTCTTCCAACGTCATATCCAAATGATGCATTTCAATAAGAGGGGGTTCTCCCAAAGGATGCTGTGGATGCCTGTCAAGCAAAACATTAATCCGGGCAATAACAGACTCTTTTTCCTTGTTCAGAACAATAAGCTCATTCGTAAGGGTTGATAACTCAACCTGGGCGGAAAGCACATCTCTTTGCGAAGTATTACCCACAGCATATTTTGTTTCCGCAATTTTCGTGAATTTACGAAGCAATTCCCTGTTCTCTTCTGTAATTGCAATAGCACGGTTTACGTAAAATAAATCATAAAAGGCTGTTTTTACTTCAGCGGTAATTTCCTGTATTTTTGCCTGCAAGTCTTCCTCCACCATTTTAGATTCCTGTGTTGCAACTTTCTCTCTCATATCCAGTTTTCCGGGAAAAGGTATTTTCTGGGATATGGTATACCGCTGTTGTAACATTCCGGTTTGACCATTAATATTGAGCGGGTGGTTAGACATATCAAAAGAACCTGCACGGAACATTGGATCATCCAATGATTTTGCCTGAGAAATCCTTGCCTTAGATGCTTTTAATCGTTGGTGCACAGCAATAATCTCAGGATTATGCTCCAGCGCCTCGTTAATTAGCCACTTTAAATTCAACGACTGAGATGGCATCGCTGCAGGTTTGTCCACGTCTGATTCTTCTTTTGTCTTTTCCGGAAACGTATCGTTGCTCTCGGTTTGTGAAATCAAGACTAATTGCGGGAAAAGAAGTAAAAAGAATATGAATACATTGCGAACGAAAGTAAGATTCTTCATTTTATTCACGACAAAATAGTTCATCATTCACACTCAACCATATGGCAATTACTTTCTTTACACTCATCCTTGTTTTTTAACAAATAGGTATGAGAAAAAATGGATGAAAAAATTATTGCTGCAAAAAAAAATGATACAACACTTAAATAACAGGGAATCGCAAATAATTTACCTTTACAAGAAGATGATGATTTTGGTTCTATTAAACGCCTTATGCGATCTTCCAATATTTCCGGTTCGCTTGAAAATGATGATATTGCTATCTGCATCATATTCTGTGTGTTGTATCCGGACAATTTAAGGAGGGCGCTTGCCAATTCGAGAGGTTCATTCATAACCTGTAATGCAGCATCGTCAGCGGCCTTCTCGGAACATATTTTATATAAACGTACAAGATAATTGTTAATCGGCAGAAAGAAATTTAGTGCACTGAAGATTTGCATTATCGCTAACCTCAAAGGAGTTCTATCTCTCTGATGATGAAATTCGTGAAGAACCATTACCTGCAATTCTTTTGGGGTCAAATAAGAAAACATATCGGAGGACAAACATATTTTTGGACGAAATATGCCAAATGTAAAGGCATTAAGTATTTTGTTCTTCGATATAAATACTGGATAATTTTTATTGGGAAGTTTTTTTAGTGCGGCTTCTCCGTTCGGATAATCTTTTATATTTTTCAACCTAAGAGAATGAAACAGGTTACGGTTAATAACAAATAATAAATATACCTTATAAAGAGCTTTGCCAAACCCGACAAAAAAGACAACTACACAGGTAAAAGAAAATAACATACAAAACGTATAAAAACTGAAAAGACAAATCAGGCAAATACTTCCACAGCAAGTAACAGAACTGTACGTATTCAAAATCTCTCTTCTATAACTATTAACGCTCAGCAAAATGCCACAAATAACCGCAAAGGTAACAGTGCAATTTATCAATAAGAAAAGAGCAAAACAGTTATCAGCATTTCTTTGTTGGTATAGAAGAACATTCTCTCTGCTTTTATTTTTCATTGGTTCGTTCTGTATTAAGTGATTGTTTTTTTGATTCAATTAGTTGGGAGAAATATTCAATTTTATCAGGATTTAATTGTGACATATATTCAACAAAATTCACCATTGCAGATCTCAGGGATAGCCCTGAAATCCCTTCAACCACTGCTTTAGACACTATCTCATAAAATTGTTCCTTATTGTAAGAAGGTTTGTACAAAAAGGCTTTCTTCTCCTTTCGTTTGCGCAAAAGCCCCTTTTTTGTCATCCTGTTTGTAACAGTAATTACCGCCGAATAGGATACAATCCTCTCCTTCGGAAAGGATTCTAAAATTTCCTTTACGCTGGATTCTCCCTTCTCCCACAACACATTCATAATATCTTCTTCCAGTTTTCCTAATACCTGATTTAATCCTTTTCTGAAAGGGTTAAAATTAAATTTCAACGATTTTCCCATATCCCGTAATAAATTTTTTTGAATGAATGATTACCTCTACACACCTTTAATAAATTTTCAGATTATACCCATAATGAAATTATTATATTCTACATAGCGTAAAAGATGCAAGGTATTTTCCTTTTTTTCTTATGTTGTTATTTATTTTTTTCAAAATGTTCCATTCACCACAAACCCTACTGCATTTCCCTATAAAAATAACATACTTTACTTGACTAACATGCTCTCGATATCTATCATTATAAATTTGCATAATATGCTGCTTACTCTTTTATACACTATCAGGAAAGTAGGGGTTTTGATGAAAATACTTGTTACAGGTGGTGCAGGCTTTATCGCTTCTCATTTAGTAGATCACTTAATTACGAAAGGGCATGACGTAATAATCGTCGATAATCTCTCAACGGGCAGGGTAGAAAACATTAATCCTAAATCAAGTTTTTACAATGTTGATATTTGTGATGCTGGTGAATTGGAAGCCGTCTTTAACAAGGAAAGACCCGATGTAGTGAATCATCATGCTGCGCATGCCGATGTGCGGAAATCAGTGGAAATGCCCGCTTACGATGCAAACATAAACATACTTGGATCGCTGAATTTGTGTCAATTATCGATGAAATATCAAGTAAAGAAATTTATTTATGCTTCTACCGGTGGAGCTGTCTATGGTGAACCGAAACACCTGCCCGTTACTGAAGAATCACCAATTGAACCCCTGTCCCATTACGGAGTAAGCAAGCATACGGTAGAACATTATTTATTTGTTTTTGGCAAATTATACAATATGAACTTTACCATATTAAGATATCCAAACGTTTATGGCCCAAGGCAATCACCATATGGAGAAGCGGGGGTTGTGGCTATTTTTAGCGAACACATTCTGAATAACAGACGTCCAACTATTTTTGGGGATGGTAGTAAAACAAGGGATTACGTGTTTGTAGAAGATATTATTTCGGCAAATCTGAAAGTTCTGGAAAACCAGGGAAATGGAGAAACTTTTAATTTGGGTTGGGGGCTGGAAATTTCCGATTTAAATGTTTTTCACGCCGTTCGAAATGCATTAAATTCGAAAACAGAACCTATCTTCGGAAATAAACGCTATGGAGAAATAGAACATATCTCTCTGGACAGTTCCAAGGCAACGAAGGTACTTGATTGGAAGCCCAAAATTAACTTCGAGGCGGGAATTGAACTCTCCACCAAATATTATAAGCAGCTAAAAAATGTTACTACTTGATGCAGTATGTTGATATTTCCCAATATATTGCGACGTGCGCACAAGATTTAAAGAAACGGAGGAAAACAGTTCATCGTTTCTTTAATACTGCCACTAAAAATTACATTGTCAAGCTGAAATAATTTTTGAAAAAGAGTTCTTTTTTTAACAAAAAACAAACAGTTTTTTCTATTGGAATATTATCGTTTCGTCCACTGGAAACTCTTCCTTGCACCTTTCCTGCCATATTTTTTACGTTCTTTCATCCTGCTATCGCGCGTCAAAAGACCATTTTCACGCAAGCTATCCGTAAAGGTAGAATCCAATTTGATCATTGCACGTGCTATGCCCATGCACACCGCCCCTGCCTGGCCATTTATTCCCCCACCTTTTACGTTTACCAGCACATCATATCCACCCAATGTTTTCGTAACATTAAGCGGATTCTGAACTAAACCTTTCAGACGAGCGACAGGAAAGTATTCATCGATATCACGTTTGTTCACAATTACCCTGCCTGTACCTTTTTTTATTCTCACACTTGCAACGGAAGTTTTGCGCCTTCCCGTTCCCCAAATATACTGTTCAGTAACCATTTTTCTCCTTTAATTCCTGATTGTTAACTCTTTCGGTTGTTGAGCCTGATGCGGATGATTTGCATCTTTATATATTTTTACTTTCTTTAGCATTGATTTTCCTAATCTTGTTTTTGGAAGCATAAGCCTTATAGATCGATTCAGTATTTTTTCAGGTGATGTTTTAAGCGTATTTCCGACCATTCGCTTCCTTAACCCTCCCTGATATCCCGTTACATAATAATGAATCTTTTCCTGCATTTTCTTTCCGGTGAGTTTCACCTTACTTGCATTTGTAATAATAACAAAGTCTCCTACATCAACATGTGGTGTATATTCAGGTTTATGTTTACCCTGCAACACACGAGATACCGTTGTCAAGATTCTGCCGAGAACCTTGTCCTCAGCATCGACAATGTACCAATCTCGCTTCAGTCCTTCATTTTTTGCCATATACGTTTTCATTTCTCTGTATCCTTGAATATTTCAAAAATAAAAAAACGCCTTAAGAATATAAGGCGCTTCTTTACAAAATTAAATATAAATTATTATCAAATTATACTTTAAATGTCAATTGTAATTTAATTGCAACCTTTGTTTTTAATTTTTAATTGACCTACACATAGATAGCATTTAACATAAATAACAACGCGTTTTGATTATAATAACAATTGCCAATTTTTCAATAGGATTTTTATAATGCCAAATGATATTTTGATTGATTTACATACTCTGGATTTAAACAACCCAATAGTAGATATAGAGGGAATACGCACTGTAATACCACATCGATATGAAATGGAACAACTTAGTGGTATTTTACAATTTGATCCCGAAAACCATCTAATCGTGGGTTACAAAACTATTTCAATGAATGAATTTTGGGTAAGAGGACATATACCAAACCGTCCACTAATGCCGGGGGTGATGATGCTTGAAGCAGCCGCTCAATTGTGCACCTATTATTACAAAAAAACAACGCAAGATGATCGTTTTCTCGGCTTTGGAGGGGTAAATAATGTAAAATTTCGCGGAAAAGTCGTGCCTGGAGATAACCTTATACTCATTGCAAAGAATAAAGAATTACGACCCCGAAGGGCAATTTTTGACACGCAGGGAGTTGTTGATGGGAAACTGGTGTTTGAAGGAGTCGTAATCGGAATGGTCGTATAGTTCAAAAAATGTTGTTATAAAATTTTCTCATTTATATTCCAGTTCACTTAATAATTCCAAAATATCCGATATATTTCTTACCGCATAGTCTGGTTTGAATTGTACACTCTGCTTTTGCTGAAATAATTTATAATGCCTGCCATGCTCGTACATAACCGTGATCATACCTAATGCTTTTCCAGCAAGAATTTCATCTTCTATTTTATCCCCCACACACATAACTTCTTCGGATTTCAGATTATAATATTGCAGAATCTCCAGAAAGTGATCTTTCTTATTCTTTACACCATTTCTTTCCGCAATTAATATCTTATCAAAATAATTATTTCCCAAACCAAGTACATCAATTTTGTTCTTCTGAACCAGCCTTTCTCCAAAAGTAACAAGGAATAATTTATATCCTTGTTTTTTAAGTTGAACAAGTGTCTCTATCACACTTGGAAATAAAGCAATCCCGGATAGGTCAATGCATATAAATTCTTCTAACAGCCTTTTGCCATAGGAAGGATGTAAATCAAACATTGCAACAATATAATCATAAACATTGCATTTCGTCCCGTATTTCTCCTCTAATTTATTCTGTAGCTGGAACGCCTCTTCTTCACTACAACTTATTAATTTAGCAATTGTTTTCGCAACTTTACGCCTTCCCCGAACAACCAACGTACCGCTACAATCAAACAGAGTATCGTCGAGATCAAAAATAATTGCCTTAATTCTTACCATATCATTTGCCATATTTATGTATATACATAGTACTACATAAACAGCATAACTTTTACGATTCTCACCTGCCATGCAGGAATGTTTAAGAGAAACCATGAATGGGTTTATCAGTTAATGAATGGGCGGCCTCAAAAATAGTCTCAGATAGCGTGGGATGCGGGAATATGGAATTTGATATTTCCTGAACTGTACCCTCTAAAATAGTATTTAGCGAAACACCCCACATCCACTCCCCAACATGCGGACCTATTGCATGTACACCAAGAATTTCGCCATATTTTTCCTCTATAACAATTTTCACAAAACAGTCTGTTGCCTCTCCTTCAATTATTGCCATACTATTAGCAGTAAAGGGAAATTTTCCAACTTTCACCTTATATCCCATATCTTCCGCTTCTTTTTGTGTAAGGCCAATACTCGCTACTTGTGGAAAACTGTAAACTACTCTTGGAATGTTTTTGCGATTTGTGACACAACTACTCTTCTTGCCTGCGAGATGTAATGCCGACAAATGACCTTCATGCATTGCTTTGTGCGCGAGAAGCGGAGGCCCGGTAATATCGCCGATTGCATAAATTCCGCTTTGGCTTGTTTCCATCACTTCATTCGTCTTTAAATATCTTCCATCAAAATTTAACGTTAGTTTTTCTATACCGAGATTGTCAAGCACCGGCTTCCTTCCAACCGCCAGCAATAATAAATCAGCATGTAACAATTCATTGCTGCCGGAAACACCTTTAACGTTTTTAATCCCGAGTTTAATACCATTTTCTATTTCTACTTTTTCCAAAGAAGTGTGGGTCAAAATATCTACCCCTCTGCGCATAAGAAGATTTTTCACGGCGCCACTAATCTCTTTATCCTCGGAAGGTAAGATATCCCCAAGAAGCTCTAAAACCGTAACCTTGGCCCCCAATGCGTTAAAGAGGCAGGCAAATTCAATTCCAACCGCACCACCACCAGCAATAATCATTGATTTTGGGACTTCTTCCCGCAACAGAATATCATCGCTGGTCAGTATATATTTCTTATCGTAAGGAATGTTTTTGTGAATGAGAGGAACAGAACCGGTGGCAAGTATAATATTTCTTGCCTTTAACCGGTTTATTTCTGTATTATCCTTGACGAGTGAAACTTCTTGTGGAGATACAATGTGCCCTTCGGCACCGAAAACTTCAACGCCGTTTTTTTTTAAAAGGAATTGAACACCTTGAAATAATCGTTTAACAACGTATTCTTTGCGACGATGGATTTGTGGATAATCAACATTCAAACCATTGGCAGTAATTCCAAATTCACTTGCATTGACAAACTTCCTGTAAAGTTCCGCAGAATATAATAATGTCTTTGTCGGAATACAACCCTGATGCAAGCATGTACCGCCAACCTTCTCTTTTTCTATTAAAGCAGTTTTTAAGCCGCATTGAGCGGCTTTTATTGCAGCAACATAACCCCCCGGCCCACCTCCAATGATGACAAGATCAAAGGTAGAGTTGCTAGCAGGCAATTATTCCTCCTCCTTTTTCCATGCAAATAAAATAACAAAGATAAGGGCTATAGTTACCACCAGAATAAATTTCGGACTTACATCCGGTATAACCGATTTTTCCATGGATAAAGACAACAATTTGCCAATCATATCTTATCTCCTTTCTTGCACTCTCATTTTTTAATATCTAAAAATAACTTATGAAAAACCAAAAACATTTCCTAAATGTGAAGGCACACCAAATTCTGTTTTATTTGATGTGCCTTTGTTACAATCTAACGTCAAACAAAAACCTGTTGTTATGTTGCAGCACTTTCTACCAGTGGTTTCGAAACAGTCACAGAACTTGATTTATAACAATCCTTATAATAATCACCTGAATCATATAATAATCTCAGATTTTCCAATACTTGATCGAATACCTGTTGCCAATCGGAACCAACCCGAAAAGCAAACATCGAATTTCTTGGATTTTTGGTAGTTTTGATAGAATTTCTAAAACGTTTTCTTAAATTATCACCGGCATAAATATGGTCATAAACATATTGCATACCTTCGATGAAGTCCTCCAGTGTCATGTCTACCAGACGGTGAACGACATGGGCAGTATCATAATATTCCCAATCATCAGGATAGTTCTTTCTGAATATCCTCTTTTCCGAATCCAACCTTTGATATAACTGCGTCTTTGGGAAAGGACAGTTTATTCCGAAAGTCAGAATGTCAATATTATTTTCCAATATAAAATCTGTCATCCTCTTAAATGAATCTTTGCCGTCTCCATCAGCCCCGAAAACTACCGATCCCCATACTACCAACCCAGCATCATGTATTTTTTGAATACAATCATAATAGCTATCCGTGCCCAGTTTTAAATTTACCTTTTTATTCATCTTTTCCAAAACGGTTTCATTGGTAGATTCGATACCCATAAGCATACCAAAACAACCGCTTTTCGCCATATACTCTAATGTTTCTTTATCCTGTGAAATATTTAACGCCGTAAATCCCAGCCAGTCTTTTTGAAGGTTGCGATCAACCATGCCTTTAAAAAGATCTCTGGCTCTTTCATTCGACCGCTTTCCATGTCCATAAAAATTATCCTCTGCCAGCATGAGACCCTTATAATCGGTCGCTGCCAATTCTTCCAATACGTCTTCATATGGTCTTTCTCTGAATTTTCTTCCCTGAAATGTAGGAACACTGCAAAAATCACAATAGTTCGGGCACCCCTTCGTAGTAACGATGGAAGAAAACTTATAATCATATTTTTTCCTCATAAATTCTCTGTCAGGGAAAACCCTTTTCATCAAATTTAGCGGTGGCAACCCTCCCTCATAAATCTTTTTTAATTTTCCTGCTTCAAAGTCTTTTATCACCTGAGGCCATACCTCTTCTGCTTCACCAATAAAAACAGCATCTACGTATTTTGAAGCTTCCTCAGGCATTACAGAAGCGTGTATTCCTCCCATAATTACAGGCATCCCCTTCTTTTTACACGCAGTGGCAATTTTGTATGCTCTGGGAGATTGGTAGGTTACTGCCGTAATACACACAAGATCAACTGGTTCAAAAGTAAGTTCACCGCTATCATCAATTGCCAAATCGATATTTTCATCAATAACATCAAATTCCCAATCACCCGGAGTGAGAGCCTTAATATAAGCAAGATTCAATGGCATCTGAACAATTACCGTAACACTCTCTTCTCCATGCCTCCCCGGCTTATGCGGATTAATGAGCATCATTTTTTTCATATTTTTACCTCCAATTCTCCAAAATTAAATTAGCAACACCCCATCCTGAAGAAACAACAGCACATATTCCAGGGCCAGGTCTTGTCCAATGACCTGTTAAATAAAGACCACCTATTGGCGTTGTTGGTGAAAGCCTTTGATCCCATATTTGATCAACACTCACTGCCCAGCCATAAGCAGCTCCATTTGTGTTTAATGTATAACGCTCCAGGGTTTTTGGAGTAGCTGCTTCAATTACTTCTGTATATTTCTTAATGTCCGGTAAATAATTTTCCAACTTCTCCAAAGTACTTTCAATCATATTATCTTTAAGCAGTTTCCAATCAATCACGTTTTTATAAAATTCATCTTTCTTATACACTACTAAAGATATTATTTGCTTGTTTTGCGGTGCAAGAGTCGGGCATATTTTGGTTGGAACAGATATATACATCCATTCACTCTCAATAGTATCGAAACCCGAACCAGATAAATAAAAACCTCTCTTTAAATTATTTAAATCTATACCTCCACCAACCCCTAAATACAAAAGAAAAAAAGAACAACTCTCTTTCATTCCTTCAATCTTTTTAAGATACACCGCTTCTACATCATTATTATCCTCCAGCAAATCGTAAAATGTCTGCCTTGCATCAACATTCGACACCACCACTCGTGAAGATATCTCCTTGCCATCATTTAACTTAACACCAGCAACCGATATCCTGTTCTTTAAAATTTTTTTGACTTTGGATGATAACATAACGTGACCGCCAAAATCAATAAATTTCCTAAAAATTGCATTTGCAAACTCTTGCGTTCCTCCTTTTGGGAAAAAGGCGCCATCTTTAAGATAATTAATCATCATTTGGGACATAGCAAGCGCAGATGCTTTCGATGGCGCCAAACCTATATAACCCCATTGCCCCGAAAGAACCATCTTCAACTCGTTATCTTCAAAAAAGTGATTAAGCATCATCCCATATGTCATGTCTTTATACTTCTCTATAATCTGACTTTTTTCATTATTAAATGTAGCACGATAAAGCTTTGTAAAATCCTGAAAAAAAAACTTAATGTTGTCCTTTTCATTCGGATACCTCGCTTGCAAACGTAAAAGGTATTCATCCAGATCGGCAGGAATTTCAATATTGAATGAAGGAAAAATCAAATTATCCATGGGATCTAAATGATAAAAATCCATTTCTATCCCAAGCGTTTTGAAACAACGTCCAACAACACTCCATTTACCACAACCACCGATGTGATGAACGGCAGCATCAAAATGAAATCCTTTTCTTTTAAATGAAGTACAATATCCGCCAGGGATAAAATGCTGTTCAATGAGAAGTACCTTTTTCCCATTTTTAGCCAGAAATGAGGCGCAAATAAGACCTGCAATGCCCGCACCAATTACAATTACATCATAATAAGGATGCAATTTATCAATTTTTGTGGATTGTACAAAAGAATTGACCGATGGCATGAAACGCTATTTAAATTTTGATACAATTAATGAAGAATTATTTCCCAGACGTGAAAATGAATTTATAAGGACATTTTTAACAGGAACAGTTGCCGCCTTTTCAATAACCAGACCAAGGTCACATTCCGGATCCGGCTCCTTATAATTTATTATTGGAGGAATGGTATGTGTTTTAATTGACATTATGGCTGCCAATGTCTGCAACGCTCCCGATGCGTCAAGACATTCGCCTGTCATTGATTTAATAGCTGTTACTGGAATAAGTTTCGCTCTCATGCCAAAGACTTCTTTTAAAGCCTTTGCCTCTATGGCATCACCATAAACTCCGGAATATGCATTCGCAGAAATATAAGAAATATCATGAAGTGTCAATTTTGCATCTTCCAGGGCACTTCGAATTGCCCTTATGTTGCCGTCAGTTTGATATTCTTTGCTGATAGCCATCTTTGGATCAAAAGAGGTTCCGTAACCCTTAATTTCTGCGTAAATATTGGCATTTCTCTTCAATGCATCCTCTAATGTTTCAAGAACAAGCAAGGCAGAGGCCTCCCCAAGGACCATACCATTACGCCTTTTGTCAAAAGGCGCACTAATTTCCAAGGTACCGCTTTTGCTTCCCGCCAATATTTTTGAATTATGCGCTCCCCAAAAAATATCATGGCCTAATCCATAAACTCCTCCTGCAATTACAGCCTTTACCCTTTTCATTTTCAGAAAATCTGATGCATAGATAATGGCGTCAATACTACTTGTTACACCGTTTGAAATCGTTGTATTCAAACCCGTTGCCTTGCAGAAAATCGATGCGCGGCTAGCAGGAGCGTTTATCACTGTATTTGGAAAATCCATAGGATTTACATAGCTCGGACCTTCTCGTAATGATTGGAAATCAAAAGAACTTATACTGTCTATACTGCCATAGGTAGAACCAACAACAATGCCTAACTCATCTTCATTATAAGTATCACTCTCGATATTTGCATCTTTAATTGCAAGACATGAAGCCGAAGATACAAGGAGAGATGTTCGGTCAATATGGCGTATACCCTTTTTCCCCAAATAAATTTTAGGGTCGAAATCTGTAATTTCTCCAGCCTGTTTACTGTTAAAACTACTAACATCAAAAAGTGTTATCGGTTTAATACCTGATACACCGTTTATCAAATTTTGCCAAAAGACATCTTTCGTTTCTCCGAGAGATGAAATAACAGATATTCCTGTAACGACAATCCTCGTTTCATCCATTTATAAACCTCTTATCTTATACGTTTCAACCGTGTGGGAAATCGTTATAAATATAATTAATTCAATCTTGCAAAAAAACATTCATTAAAATTTTTTTATCCGGTGAATTTTTTTATGACCAGACAGCTGTTATTACCCCCAAAGGCATGTGCATTATTCAATGCAATGTTTACGACTTGTTTTCTCATAACATTGGGCACATAATCCAAATCACACTCAGGATCAGGTGTAACATAGTTTATTGTAGGAGGAATGATGTCATTTTGTACCGTTAAGGCGCAAGCGATTGATTCTATAACGCTGGCAGCCCCCATTGTATGCCCTATCATCGATTTTATTGAACTAATCGCCAGATGCCTGGGTTTGTCTCCAAAGACTTTCTTTATTGAAATAGTTTCCGCTTTGTCGTTAGCGGGTGTCCCGGTACCATGTGCACTTATGTACTGAACATCTTCAGGGCCGAGGTTGGCGCTCTTTAATGCTTTCACCATCGCAGAAACTACCCCTTCGCCATCGGGATGTGGTATAGTGATATGGTAAGCATCGCAACTTAAACCATACCCAATAATTTCAGCATATATATTTGCATTTCTTTTTTCGGCACATTCCAGCGATTCTAAAACAAGTATTCCCGCACCTTCACCAACCATCATACCTTTTCTATTTTTATCAAACGGTTGGCATATTTCAGGAGCTATAGCACCCAAACGGGCAAAACCGGTAAAAGCCACTTTCGAAAAAGGGTCAGAACCTCCGGCAACCATCACATCTGTCCTTCCAAATCTAATTAAATCATAAGCATAACCAACTGCATAATTTCCAGCTGCACACGCAGTTGGTATTATTGTATTGGGGCCTTTTAATCCAAACTCAATCGCTATGTTAGCAGGAATATTATTGCACGGGTGCATCAAAAACAAATCGGGGGCTACTTTGTCCTCACCATCTCTATGCCTGATATGATTGACTTTCTCTAAAATTTGTATTTCACCGGCAGTAGTTCCTACAGATACCCCCATTCTTTCCAAATCGACTTCAGACAAATCAATTTCCGCATCATCTAATGCAAGTTTCGTAGCTGCTATGGCAAACTGAGAACCTTTACCAATCTCTTTTAAAACACCATTTCTAATGTAATCTGAATAATTGAAATTTTTGACCTCACATCCTCTGTGCACCCTGAATCCGGAAGTATCTATACATGATACTTCATCTACACCCGATTTGCCAGATGTAAGAGCTTCCCAAAAAACATCTTTCCCCGAACCAATGGGGGTTATCATTCCAACACCAGTTATAACAACACGTTTATTCATAATATTTTTAATTAAGCTAACGAACTTTTCTCCGCAATCCCAAAAGTCAAAGCCGCTTTAGCGGCGATCTTTTCCTGAACTTTCACTACAGATTGAACAATAGCACCTCTTGATACAATTTTTTCAACGAAAACTTCTATGGTAAGTTGATCACCAGGGATGACAGGTTTTGTAAATCTGGCATTACTAACCGACGCCAGTAAAAAAACCGTATCTCCATCGCTGTTTTTGGAAGGAAGGCTTTTCTTAAAAAGAATTATGGAAGCCTGCGCCATTGCCTCAAGAATCAAAACGCCTGGCATTATGGCAAAATCAGGGAAATGTCCAACAAAGACAGGTTCATTACCGGAAATATTTTTTACACAAACTATTCTCTTGCCTTCTTCGAACTCAATCGCTCTATCAATAAATATAAAGGGATATTTTTGAGGAAGAAGAGATCGTATTTCCTCAAAAAGTATCATGTTGAATATCTCTTTTCTCTCATTGCGCAATAATTTCAAATGACAATTACTTCTCACTCTCCGCCAAAACCGATTTTGTTAAATCAATTGTGGCACTTAAAGAAGTGATATCTACTAGCTTTTCTTCGGGAATCTGCACTTTAAATTTCTTTTCTATAAGAGCTAAAATCTCTAGTGCTAAAAGAGAATCAATTTCAAGGTCTTGAAAGAAATTCGCATCTCTTTTATCCCAGATTTCTTTTTCGTCCAGCTCAGTAACCTCTGCAACTATAGAGGTTACACCTTTTTCAATCTCTTCGTCGTTCAACATAGTCCTCCTTTTAATATTTTTCCTATAAAATCCTAAATCCACCTTATCTTCGTACAAAAATCTATAGGAGAATCATGGTAGCAGACACAAATTATATTGTCAATAATATTCTTTATTTCTGCCAATATTACATTGAATTTATCTTTTGATGAATGTACTATAGCCTTCTTTTTAAATTGAAAACAAATTTAACCGATGAACAGGAGGATTGATCTTGGTACGAAGAAAACAGAAGTTGTCAAAAAACGGTAATGCTATAAAGAAAGAGAAATCGCATTTGCTTGTGCCCAATGACCCTATTATTCCTTTTATTTGCGGCGATGGCACTGGCCCTGATATATGGAACGCTTCTGTGCGAGTGTTTGATGCAGCGGTCAGAATTTCATATAAAAACAAAAAAAGGGTTTACTGGATGGAAGTACTGGCAGGCGAAAAGGCATATAATGAATGTGGTGAATGGTTGCCTAAAGATACCATAAATGCCATTAAAAAATATAAGGTTGCAATCAAGGGGCCACTGACAACTCCTGTTGGAGGTGGGATTCGGAGTCTTAATGTCACGCTTCGCCAGGAACTTGATTTATATGCATGTGTCCGCCCTGTCCGCTATTTTGAAGGTGTTCCCAGTCCGGTAAAATCACCGGAAAAATTAAACGTAATCATTTTTCGTGAAAATACAGAAGATGTTTATGCGGGTATCGAATACAAAAAAGGTTCTCCTGAAGCGAAAAAACTCACCGCATTTTTAGAAAAAGAACTCAAGAAAAAAATCAGAAAAGACTCTGGCATTGGCATTAAGCCGATCAGCGTAACAGGTACCAAGAGGTTGGTAAGGCGTGCGATTCAGTATGCCATCGATCAAAAAAAATGCAGTGTAACCCTCATGCACAAAGGCAATATCATGAAGTATACAGAAGGCGCCTTTCGTGAATGGGGTTACGACGTTGCCAGAGAAGAATTCTCAAAGTTTGTAATAACGGAAGAGGAAGTATACACAAAATATAAAGGAAAGGCGCCAAAAAACAAGGTCGTGATAAAGGATAGAATTGCAGATGCAATGTTTCAGCAAGTACTCCTTAGGCCGGAAGAATATAGTGTTATTGCCACTCCAAATTTAAACGGCGATTATATCTCAGATGCTTGCGCCGCACAGGTTGGCGGATTAGGCATGGCGCCGGGATCCAATATCGGCGATAATGCGGCAATATTCGAAGCAACACATGGTACCGCTCCAAAATATGCCGGAAAAGATGTTGTTAATCCCAGCTCGGTAATTTTATCAGGAGTTATGATGTTTGAACACATTGGATGGGATAAAACTGCGAAGGTAATCATAATGGCATTAGAAAAAACTATTCGGCAAAAAACGGTAACCTATGATTTGGAACGGCAAATGGAAGGTGCCAAATTACTAAAATGTTCAGAGTTTGCAGACAGAATAATCGCAAATATGTCACAATAAGAACATGACGCATAATAAATTTTTCAAAAATGATTTTTTTTAACATTCCTAAATTTTATAATTACATTATTCATTCATCGCAAAAACCAATGGAGTTTTGTTATGACCAGAAAGAAGATAACCATTATCGGCGCCGGGAATGTTGGCGCCACAATAGCACAACGCCTTGCGGAAAAGAACCTTGGAGATATCGTACTTTTAGACATAATACAAGATATGCCGCAAGGAAAGGCATTAGATATCGCCGAAACAGGCCCGCTTTACTATTTTGATTTTAAAATAACAGGAACGAACGGATATGAGGAAACAAAAGATTCCGACATTGTAATTATTACCTCAGGGGTTGCAAGAAAGCCAGGAATGAGCAGAGATGATTTACTCAATATAAATGTTGGAATAGTAAAGGGTGTAGTTGAAAACATTGCAAGAACCTCACCGAACGCCATTCTTATTTTAGTATCCAATCCATTAGACGCTATGACATATGTAGCATACAAAATCAGTAATTTCTCAAAAAATCGTGTTGTCGGAATGGCTGGTATTTTAGATGCCGCACGTTTTAGTACCTTTATCGCTGCTGAACTGAATGTTTCCGTGGAAAATATTCATGCCTTTGTTCTTGGAGGACATGGAGATACTATGGTGCCATCCACCCGATATACTACTGTTGCCGGTATTTCCATAGAAGAATTAATTTCACAGGAACGATTAAAAGAAATTGTTATGCGAACAAGAAACGGCGGCGCAGAAATTGTTAATTTACTTAAAACCGGCAGTGCGTTTTATGCACCTTCTGCAGCTGTTGCAGAAATGGTTGAGGCTATCTTAAAAGACAAAAGAAAGATATTGCCGTGCGCCGCTTTATGTGAAGGAGAATATGGAATAGAGAATCTTTTTGTCGGCGTTCCTGTAATACTTGGAGCCAAGGGAGTTGAAGGAATTTTTGAAATCAGGCTTAACGAAGAAGAGTCTAATGCTTTACAAAAATCTGCTAATGAAGTAGAAAAATTATGCAATAAAGTAGACGCATTATTAGGGCTTTAAATCATTGTCTGGAGGTTGAAAATGGTCACATTATTCAACTCAAAATATTCAAACAGTATGATCCGGAATATATCTTTGAGCAATTTTTTCCTACCAGCATGTTTCAACATTATCTCCTATAATTCATTTTTTAAAATTTCAAAGAATATATTCTCCCTAAAGAAACCCATATTAATTATTCTGCTGGCGATTGTTATTTTAGCAATACCCTCAATATCCATAGCATCAGATAACGAAGAATCGGTATTCGGGTATCATCCTGCCTCCATCTTTGAAGATGGGTATCGAAACAATGGTTATGAAGACGCTGAGTTTATAGGAGTAAATTGGACCCGTCAAGCGACACCCGCATACTGGTCAATAATCCAACCAGATATCACAACACAAGAATACGACTTTGAATTCCATGATGAACAATGGGGTTCCGTACCTGTAAGCATTTCCATAATGGGAGATTTAGCACCTGGACAAGACCGCATGGTAGAAAATTCATGGCTGCCAATCGACGAAGATTTATACGCTGCATTTGTAAAAGCAACTGTTGAACGTTATGACGGGGACGGCATAGATGATATGCCAGGTCTCGAAAATCCTATAAAATATTGGCAAGTATGCAACGAATTTGGAGACACAGAATGGTCTGACTTTGCAGATTTGCAACGAATTACTTATTTGGCTATCAAAGACGCATGTTCCGAATGTTACGTATTGTTTGCAGGCATTCAAAGCCTTTCCTATGCTTACATGCCTCGTTTCGAAGAAAAATACGGAACAACCATTAAAGAATTAAACGGCAGGTACCTTGATATAATCGATTTCCACTGGTATGAAGAAGGTAATGGAGGATACAAACTTAAGGATAATACATCCGGTAATGACATTCTCAATTTTATTCGCAATTACTTTGTCGAAAGCGGTTTTCCCGAAAATATTCCCATCTGGTCAACGGAGATGGGTACTTATTCCGGGGAGCCAATGGGGTTACCGTATCAAACAGAACATGAACAGGCAACAGACAACTTTAAACGTTACATTTATGGCCTTTCCAGAGGAATATCTAAAATCTTCCAATCTTATGGTTTGATGGAGGGCTGGCATGATGAAGATACAATATTTGATCATACGGGATTGATCTACGAAGGGAAAAATTCTGATGATCTCGGTTTAGGGGTCAAAAAACTTGGATACTATTCTTATAAAAAAATGACCGAAATGCTTGCTAATGCTAATTTCTCAACATTAGAAATGATACATGACGGCACTCTATCTGACTTGGTCTATATCTTCAAAGTAGAAAAAGAAAATGAACCTCTTTACATTGCCTGGTGGGACTATTTTGATGATCCTAACTATTCGCCTCGCGCAAGAAAACGGGTAAATTTAAACGGCCTTAACGGGAGATCAGTAACTATTACCAAAGTTGTTCCTGATTTTGTGTACGGGAAAGACGTTGATGATTATAGTTCCGCATTCACTGTTAATACACGCCGCATACGGAGAGGAAATGCCAGAATTTTATTGGATGAAACTCCTGTCTTTATTACTATTTCAAGCAACTAATATCTTAAATAACTCCGTTTTTCTATAAGATAGCAAAGTTGACTGAAATGCAGAATAATCTTTGGTTTTATCTTACTCTTTATAAAAAAATAATTTTAGCGGTAAAGTAATATAGGACAATTTGTATGTCTCATTACCCTTACCGTCGTGCTTCCTAAAATCATTTCCTGAAGTTTGGAATGTCCATACGCCCCCATGACTAATAAATCGCAGTTGTCTTTGCATGCATCCTGTATCCCCTTTGCATGATCCTTTCCTTCTATTGCAACAATATTTGCAGAAAGACCAAGACCATCGAGAAACGTTTTTGCTTTGGATAAGATATTCAAGGCTTTTTCCCTGGTATCATCAACACAAATTAATGTTACATTTAATTCCATTAATTGTGCCATTTCGGCCCCGATTTTCAAAGCCTTATCTGCAAACGAGCTCCCGTCATATGCGATTATCATGTTACAAAATGGTTTAAATCCCGACGGTGTTATAAGCACTGGCTTGTGTGTCTTTCGCACTACGAATTCTACGTTTGAACCAAGAAAGACATCTCGCCATTCGGCGTGAGCTCCCATTTTCCCCATAACAATCAGATCATAATTTGCTGATGATTTGACAATTTCATGATTTACAATACCCTCTTGTATTTCACGGGTAAAGGGTATTCCCGCTTGTATACACTTTCCTTCTACCTGGTTCAAAGCAGCATCTGCTTTCGAATTAAGCATTTCTCTGACTGTTTGATTAAACGTCCCATAGGGAACCATGCCACCAATGCTTGTACCAATGTCGTGAATCAAAGGACCTGCCAGAATTTTAATATCTTTTACAAATAATCCATGAACGTTTGCATTAGTTGTCTTCGCGATACTTATAGCATAATCAGCCGCAGCAAGGCTATTATCGGAACCATCTGTAGGAACTATAATTTGTTTTAACATAGGAGACCTTCAAATTATTAAATTATTTGCAATCGATTAAGTTATTTTTGAATATATTGTACAAAAGCAATTTGATTATTACGTTGTGCAAAATTTTTGTCAAGTTAAATATGAATTATAAAGTACATCTTCTTCGGCAATCACAATTTTTTTCTGTTGTATCTGTAACTTTTCAGTTGATAAAAAATTATAATATATGTGTCCCTCATCAATCTCTGAATTTGCTTTAATTTAATGAGATTTCAGCACTTCTCATACCTTTATAAACTCTATCATCCACCTGGACAGATATGTCAATGTGTTGCGTTTTATTTCTTATTTTTTTAACCACTTTGAGCTTGACATTGCGTTCGATCGATATATAATTTTTTATCGATTTTTTATTTATTTGTAATTGTTACATTTGAAGTAATTTGTAAGCAGGAGAAAGTAATAAAATGATTTTAGGGGCCAATCATTCTACTGATAAACAAGCAAAAAAAATTGAACGTTTATCATTCATCAAAGAAAGATATAAGAAGTTAGTACTTGAACCAAGAAAAGAAATTGAATTTGAAATTGAGAGAGCACTTGATGATGAGGATGTCGACATGGAACCTTCTTAACATAACTTCATTGTCTCAATATCACTTACATCATTCCTGGAGTAGATCCAGTATAATTTTCCATTTCATGCGGGTAATATTTTCTTTATTATCTATAATTTAACACACCCTCCATCATGACATCATCTGAAAATCTATAGTGCCTTACTTCATTTATTTTCAAAGCATCGCAAACGTTATCAACTCCCTTACCCAATACAGGAGAGGCCCCCCCCTTTCCTCCAATTATGACAGGGGCAATGAATGCGATAATTTTATCCGCAAGACGTTCTTCCAGTATTGCGGTAATTATTTTACTGCCACCTTCTACCAGAATATTGGTCAACTTCCTTGATCCCAGTGCTAAAAAGAGTTCTCTCAAATCAACATGATCGTAATCACCATTTGTTTCTATAACCGTACATCCTGCCTGCCTTAATATCTCAACATTCTTCTTTGCCGCATTTTTGCTCACTCCGACAATTATTTCACTTTGCTGAACCGTCCTGATAAGCGCAGATGTTAAGGGAAGCGAGGCCTTGCTATCAACAATTATTCTTTTTGGATTTCTCCCCCCATCAAATCGGCATGTCAACAGCGGGTCATCTTTCAGAACAGTATTAATTCCTACCATAACGCCATCAACCTGACTACGTATTTTATGGACATACCGGCGGGATTCTTCTGACGTAATCCATTTTGAATCACCGGTAACGGTTGCAATTTTACCGTCGATTGACATCGCCCACTTTATTATTACATAAGGCATGCCCTTCTGAATTAATTTAAAGAACGGAGCGTTAAGCTTTCTGGCCTGGTCTTCCATGACACCCATACGTACTTCTATTCCCGCGGCTATTAATTGCTTTATCCCTTTGCCCGAAGTAATCGGATTAGGATCCAGAAACGTGGTCACGACCCTTGTAATTCCCGCTTCGATTATCGCTGCCACACAAGGCGGAGTTTTACCATGGTGAGCACAAGGTTCCACGGTTACATAGAGCGTAGAGTCTTTACAGTTTCTTCCACCTTCGTCTATCGCGT
Source organism: Candidatus Kuenenia hertensis (assembly GCA_021646465.1). Classification (GTDB taxonomy): domain Bacteria; phylum Planctomycetota; class Brocadiia; order Brocadiales; family Brocadiaceae; genus Kuenenia; species Kuenenia hertensis. The sequence goes on from SOET01000021.1 coordinate 53,308, forward strand.
GTGTTTCCGCATGAGCCCCTCCATAGTTCTTATGATAACCTTTTCCCACAATTTTATCGTTTTTAACAATAACAGCGCCAACCATCGGATTTGGCTCAACCATCCCTCTGCCTTTCTCCGCAAGTTCCAAGGCAAGAGCCATATATTTTTCGTCAATATCTTTTATAGGCAGCATAAAAATATATATTTTTCTTTAATCTTAATTCCCTGTATTTAGAAAAAATTTAAACCAGTATAGAAAATATTTATAACTATCACCATGATTTTTTGCCAATTTGTTTATCATATTTAATCATATACTCTGTAGACGGGTTTCTTGCCAGGCTTTCCGTTTATTATTGTAGTGTCGGGTAAGAAATCCGACCTTAACGTTTGTATTGAAAAAACATCTTTTAGACGATATAGTATGTAAAAATCTGGAATAAATATTTTAATAGAAAGCATATCTTATTGAAAACAAACCATTTAGAATCACAATCCTTTGGACAATGAAAAATCCACAATCGAGGTATAACGATGCGGATTTTTTTAACAGGCGTAAGTTGTGTCGGAAAGACGACAATCGGCAGGGCTCTGGCGGAACTTCTGTGTGTGCAGTTTTTTGATCTGGATCATGAAATTGAGACATTCTTTGGTACCAGTATCGAGCGGATACTGGCAAGGTTTCTTACTACCCACTCTTTTCGAAGTGAGGCCGCGAAGGCGCTGATTCATCTGCTGAATCGTCCGGACAGCCGGGACAGCGTAATAGCCCTCCCACCAAGTGGACTGATGGGAGGATATCTGCAAGCCGTAAAGAAGTCTGATGGCGTTATCATTGTACTAAACGACAAGCCGGAGAATATCGTAGAGAGGCTCAGGTTCTACGACATAGACTCGAAACCGATCGAGAAAGACCTGACCACTGATGAGAAACGCCTGTATCAGAAAGAGATTAAAAAGGATATCACTTTTTTACGCAAGAGTTACGAACGGGCGCATTTGCAGATTGATATATCGGGACTTAACATTATGCAGGCGGCAGCCAAAATAAAAGAGTCCTTGGAAATATCCGACAATAAGGCATAAAGTATAAAGAATTAAGATGACAGATACTTATGTACCCCTTCGGCAGCCTGTCTTCCTCTGAAAATTGCATCAACAACCAATGTTGCTCCAAGTTCAGCATCACCGGCCACAAAAACACCCGGCACATTCGTCATCATTGTAGTATCGGTTTTTATGTTGCCCCTTTTGTCAAATTCAAGTTTTAGATCCATAAGAAGAGGGCCATGCTCGCAATGCTGAAATCCTATCGACAAAAATACAAGCTCAGCAGGAATAATTTTTTCTGTATTTTCTTTTTCCGTGTAAGTGCCGCGTGAACCATCCCTTGGTTTCGTCCATTCAAGTTCTGCCACTTTCACTCCGGTAAGGTATCCTTTCTCACCGACAAATGCCTTTGTCATATATTTCCATATCCTGTTACATCCTTCTTCCTGCGAAGAACTTGTTTTAAGGGTTTTTGGTCTTTGCGGCCATGGGTTACAGAGCGGTCTCTCCTTTGGGGGAATATCCTGATAATAGATGTGCGTTACACTTGCGGCGCCCTGCCTGATACTTGTTCCAATGCAATCCGATCCGGTATCACCACCGCCAATTACAACAACATGTTTTCCTTTTGCCGTAATTGCCTCCTGCTCAGGAATGGCGCCTCCTGCAACTCTTCTGTTTTGCTGTGTTAAAAACGGCATAGCAAAATGAACACCTTGCAATCCGCGTCCGGGAATTTCAAGGTTTCTGGGAATCAAAGCGCCAATACAAATAACCACAGCATCGTATGTACGTAATAAATATCGTCCGGAAATATCTACCCCAACATTAACGCTTGTTTCAAAAACAACTCCTTCCGCTTTGAGTTGCTGCAATCTTCTGTCGAGTACCCAGCGTTCCATTTTAAAATCAGGAATCCCATACCGAAGCATACCTCCGATACGATCCTCCCTTTCGAATACAACAACATCATGCCCCTTTCGTGCCAGTTGTTGAGCAGTTGCAAGCCCTGCCGGTCCTGATCCGATGACAGCCACACGTTTTCCTGTTCTTACGGGAGAAAGTTGTGGTTGAATCCAGCCCTCTTCCCACCCCTTTTCTACAATCTGTTTCTCTATCTGACGAATAGAAACAGCCTCATTGTTTATTGATAAGGTACATGACGTTTCACACGGTGCAGGACATAACCGTCCGGTGAAATCAGGAAAATTATTCGTTGAGTGCAGAATCATCAAGGCGCGTTTCCATTGGCCGCGATAGATCAGATGATTCCAATCGGGAATTCTGTTTTTTACGGGACATCCGAATGCATGGCATGTTGGTATTCCGCAATCCATACATCGACTTGCCTGGCCTTCCAATTCCACAGGTAAAAGTTTTTTCTCAAATTCCTTATAATCAAGGATACGATCATTAACCGGACGTTTTTCACTATTTTTTCTTTTTATTTCTAAAAATCCCGTTGGTTTACCCACGATACACCTCCTCTGTTGCTGTAACCGTCTCATCGTCAACATGCTCTTCCTGTCGTATTCGCTCCAATGATTTTTTATATTCCATGGGCATTACCTTAACAAATAAAGGAAGTCGGCTTTCCCAGTTATTAAGGATATCTTTTGCCCTTTCGCTTTGTGTATACTCATGGTGTTTCTCCAGCAAAATTCTGAGAATTTCACTGTCTTCCTTTGCCCAAACGCTTTCCAAATCAACCATATCCAGGTTGCATTTCATTCCGAACCACTCATGCTCATCGTAAACATATGCTACTCCGCCACTCATGCCGGCGCCAAAGTTTACCCCTGTTTGACCTATAACAACCACTGTACCACCGGTCATATATTCACAACCGTGGTCGCCAACACCCTCTACTACCGCTGTCGCACCGCTATTTCTGACCGCAAAACGCTCGCCTGCCATACCATGAAGATAGAGTTCTCCGCTCGTAGCGCCATAAAGGATCACATTACCGGCAATAATATTTTCATGAGGCTTGAATGCCGCATTCCCGGGAGGATTCACTATTATTTTTCCGCCACACATTCCTTTGCCGACATAATCATTCGCATCGCCTTCAACGTGAATAGTTACGCCGGGTACAAGAAACGCTCCAAGGCTCTGCCCTGCCGACCCCTTAAAATTCAACCTGATTGTGTCCTCTGGAAGACCGGATGCCCCATACTTTTTTGTGATTTCACTGCTCAGCATTGTCCCGACCGATCGGTTTATATTACGTATAGGCAGGTTAATTACCACCGGTTCTCTTCGTATCAAAGTGTTTTCCGCCAATTTAATTAACTGATTATCAAGAGAGAGAGATAACTCATGATTCTGATTGCGGATGCAGCGCAATGAAGTACTATTTCCCGGTGCAGGATGCGTTAACAGCGCAGTGAAATCAAGATGTTTTGCTTTCCAATAGCTTGCTGCGTTTTTTACTTCAATTTTATCAACCCGTCCGATCATTTCATCAATTGTTCTGAAACCAAGGGCCGCCATATATTCACGTACCTCCTGTGCAATAAACCGGAAGAAACACTCAACATATTCAGCCTGCCCTGAAAATTTTGTGCGTAAAAAGGGATCCTGAGTAGCTACACCTACCGGACAGGTATTTAAATGACATTTCCTCATCATAACGCATCCTAACGTTACCAGGACTGTAGTCCCAAACCCAAATTCTTCTGCGCCAAGCAAAGCGGCGATTACAACATCCCTTCCCGTTTTAAGCTGCCCGTCCGTCTGGACAACAATACGATCACGAAGTCCGTTCGCCACCAGTGTTTGTTGCGTTTCTGCCAACCCAAGCTCCCATGGCACTCCGGCATGCATAATACTCGACCATGGTGCGGCTCCTGTGCCTCCATCATAGCCACTGATTAAAACAAGATCGGCTTTTGCTTTCGCCACACCCGCAGCAACAGTCCCTACACCAACGGCTGATACCAGTTTTACAGATACCTTTGCTTTAGGATTTGCAGAATGGAGGTCATAAATTATTTGTTTTAAATCTTCAATCGAATAAATATCGTGATGAGGCGGAGGGGAAATCAATGAAACGCCAGGAGTAGTGTGTCGTACCTTTGCAATTTCAGAACTTACTTTATGGCCGGGCAATTGCCCGCCTTCTCCCGGCTTTGCCCCCTGGGCAATTTTTATCTGAAGTTCTTCCGCATTTAGCAAATACTCACTTGTTACCCCGAAACGGCCGGAAGCGACCTGTTTGATTTTTGATATTTTCCTGTCACTATTGGGAAGTATTTTATACCGCACGGGATCTTCGCCTCCCTCGCCGGAATTACTTCGGCCACCAATACGATTCATTGCAATCGCAATAGACTCATGGGTCTCTTTACTTATAGAGCCAAAAGACATTGCGGCAGTTACAAACCGTCTGGTGATTTTCTCAATCGGTTCTACTTCATCGATGGGAATAGGAACGCAGTTTTTAAAGCCAAATAATCCCCGTAATGTTGCAAGTTCTTTCGTTTGGTCATCAATCAGGCGTGTATATTCTTTAAAAATTTCATAGTCGCCGGTTCTTGTAGCATGTTGTAATTTATAAATAGTTTCAGGATTCCACAGATGTTTTTCCCCGCCGTATTTTACGGAAAAACGGCCTCCGATTTCCAGAAATTCATTAGGTGAACCGGTAAGGGGGAAAGCATTACGATGCCGCGTATACACTTCTTGTGCCATTTCCTCCAGTCCAATACCACTGAGACGAGATGCGGTATTGCAAAAATATGTATTAATTACGGATTCGTCAATTCCTATGGCTTCAAATATCTGAGAACCAAAGAAACTCCGGATCGTTGAAATTCCCATGCGGCTGAATGTTTTTAAAAGGCCTTTCTTGATTGCAGATATGTAATTATCCATCGCTTCCTCAGGACGTCTGTTTACTTCTAAAAGACCTTGTTCTGCCAATTCCATCACAGAGCTAAAGGCGACATGAGGACAAATTGCCGTAACGCCAAAGGCAATTAAAAGTGAAAAGTGCATTACTTCCCTTGCTTCACCCGTTTCTATAATTAACCCGCACTCGTTTCTCAACCCTTTGTTGATCAGATGGTGATGAAGCCCGGAAACGGCAAGAAGTGCGGGGATCGGGCAATGGTCTTTATCCATAGCCGTATCCGTCAGGATCAGTATATTGGCGCCCTCAGCAATACATTTTTCCGCTTTTTCGAAAAGCCCGACCATTGCAGCTTGTAATGCGGCGCCTCCCCCTTTTGGGGGAAAAAGAATGTCAATTTCCCTTACTGTCAAATCAGGATGATTGGCGTTACGTATTCGCCACATATCCGTCGGTGTTAAAATAGGATGCGGCAATTTAATTTGCATGCAGTGCTTCGGTGATTCTCCGAGGAGTCCTTGCTTTTTGCCCATAAAATTCATAAGAGACATTACCAATTCCTCCCGTAAAGGATCAATGGGAGGGTTTGTCACCTGTGCAAACAACTGTTTGAAATAATGGAACAATAGCTGGGGTTTATCCGAAAGTACCGCCAGAGAGGTGTCATTCCCCATTGCGCCAATAGGCTCTTGTCCGCGGCTTGCCATGGGAGAAATTAATACATTGATATCCTCATCTGTGTATCCGAAAGCGTGTTGCTGAATATGTAACGTATTAGGGTCAATTTCCGGCAATTCGGAAGGGTCTAAAAGTCCCCGAAGTTCTATCAGATTTTCTTTCAACCACCGCCTGTACGGCGATTGCCTGGATACCTTTGCCTTGATTTCATTATCGGGAACAATTCTGGCTTGTTGTAAATCCACCAACAACATTTTTCCCGGCTGCAATCTGCCCCGATAACGAATGTCCTCTCCGGCAATATCAAGCACGCCGGTTTCGGACGCCATAATAATCATACCATCCTTCGTTATGGTATAACGAGCCGGCCTCAATCCGTTTCTGTCAAGCATAGCGCCGATATACCTTCCGTCGGTAATGACAATTGCAGCGGGACCGTCCCATGGTTCCATAAACGATGCATGAAACTCATAAAACGAGCGTTTATCATCGCTCATATAATATTTTTTCCCGCATGCCTCAGGCACCATCATCATTGCGGCATGGGCGAGGGATCTTCCTGCATTGACCAGCAATTCAAATACATTGTCAAATATAGACGAATCGCTGCCGTATTCATTTTGTATTACGGGCTTTATCTTTTCAATATCATCTCCGAAAAGATCCGATTTGAGATTCTTTTCCCGTGCCTTCATCTGGTTTATGTTTCCCCTCAGGGTATTTATCTCTCCGTTGTGCGCAAGACAGCGGAAAGGTTGCGCAAGATTCCACGTAGGCAAAGTATTCGTACTGTAACGTTGATGAATAATGGCATACGGAGAGCAAAAACGGGGGTCGACGAGATCAGGGAAAAACGAAGGCAATTGGCTTCCTGTTAATAATCCTTTGTAAACGATGGTTTTATGGCTGAAACTGCAGATATAAAACTGACTATAGTCGCCGCTTGTCCATGAAGCAATTTCCTTTTCTATGCACCGCCTGATGATATAGAGCTTTCTTTCAAAATCATCACCTTCAAGTGTATCGTTTTTTACAAAAATCTGATATATTTCCGGTTGAGTTGAACGGCTGAGTTCTCCCAAACACTTACTATTTACAGGAACTTTTCTCCATCCCAAAGGAATGCAATTTTCCGCTTTCATTATTTCTTCCACCGCTCTTTTGCACTTTTCCCTCATGCTTTCTGCCTGAGGGAGATAGAGCATTCCAACGCCGTATTTTCCTGACTGAGGTAATAAAATACCCTGCTCAGGATACACCTGACGAAAAAAATCATCGGGTATCTGTAATAAAAGCCCGCTTCCGTCGCCTGTACATTTATCGCTTCCGACAGCGCCACGATGTTCCAGATTAATGAGCGCCTGAATAGCATTTTTAACAATCGTATGACTCGGTATTCCGTCAATCTGTGCTACAAAACCAACACCACAGCCATCCCGTTCATTTTTCGGATCGTACAATCCATGAGCTCCCGGGAATCCGGCCATATTAATATTTTTAAAATTATTAATTTCAGGCATATCAGATAGTTCCTTTTAAAAACAGGTTTTTCTTTCTAAAAAGACATTTTCAACCACACGTTTATAGAAAATGTGTTCGTCGGAGAAACCATTTCCCGAGATCAAAGTAAAAATGTATAGATTTGTCGATAAACATTAAAACGCAATATTTATACCAATAAATCTCTTATATTGATTAATGCTTGTAACCATCAATAATTTAAAATGTTATGTTTATCTATTTATTTGATAAATATAACTTTTTATTATAAAATTTCACAAAACCGAAAAATTTTCATTTTTATTCTATAACTTTAAAAAACATGCGAAATATTTTCGCAATAAAATTACCTATGTTACATATTGAGAGATTTTATTGTTGTTCTTTCTACTGTATATTGTGTCTGATTTTTATTATTATTACGGAAATAAACTCAGGTATGATATTTGCGATTTTAAAATAAACATATGGAGTTCTTCGTAAAAATATTATAAAAATGCGCAATACGCCTTTAGGAGGATACAGAATGGATGTTACCCAAATTTTTGGCACTAATGTTTTTAATGATGAAGTGATGAGAAAAAGGTTACCAAAGGATACCTATAAATTGCTAAAGGAAACGATTGATAAAGAAACTCCTTTGCCTCCGGAAGTTGCAGATGTTGTTGCAAGCGCCATGAAAGACTGGGCGATTGAAAGAGGGGCGACTCATTATACCCATTGGTTTCAACCGTTAACGGGAAGAACAGCGGAAAAACACGACTCTTTTATCTCCCCAACCGCACAAGGCGGAGTGATTATGGAGTTTTCCGGGAAACAGCTCATTAAAGGGGAGCCGGACGCTTCGAGTTTGCCGAGCGGTGGACTTCGGGCAACGTTTGAAGCACGGGGATATACCGCATGGGATTGTACATCCCCCGCATTCCTGAAAGAAGACGGGGTCGGAGGAGTCACCCTCTGCATTCCTACGGCTTTTTGTTCCTACACCGGGATAGCGCTGGACAAAAAGACGCCTCTTCTCCGTTCAATGGCGGCCGTTTCAAGACAAGCGCTCCGCGTTTTGCGTGCGTTGGGAAATACAACCGCGCACAAGGTCACTTCTACGGTGGGAGCCGAGCAGGAATATTTTCTGGTAGACAAAAAATTCTTTGCTCAAAGACTCGATTTAATTGTCGCAGGGAGAACGCTTTTTGGCGCTCCTGCTCCGAAAGGACAGGAAATGGAAGACCATTACTTCGGGCAAATAAAAGACCGCATTGCGGAATTTATGAAGGACCTCGATAAAGAATTATGGAAACTTGGGATTGCTTCGAAGACGAAACATAACGAAGTTGCTCCTTCACAATTTGAAATGGCGCCGCTTTTCACTTCAACAAATATCGCTGCAGACCAGAATCAACTCGTTATGGAAACTTTGCAGAAAGTTGCTCTTCGGCATAATCTCGTATGCCTCTTGCATGAAAAACCCTATGCGGGGGTAAACGGTTCCGGAAAACACACGAACTGGTCATTGTGCACCGATGATGGCATGAATTTGCTTGATCCGGGAACCACCCCCCATGAAAACGCTCAGTTTTTGCTTTTCATATGTACGCTGATAAAGGCTGTTGACCGTCATGCATACCTTTTGAGAAGATCTGCGGCGAATTCCGGCAATGATCATCGCCTTGGCGCAAACGAAGCACCGCCTGCAATTATTTCTATTTTTATGGGACAGGAATTGACAGACATATTGGAAGCAATTGCAAAAGGAGAAAAAGCAACCTCAAGAGGTTCCTCATCTATAGAAATAGGAGTCGATACCTTGCCGCCGCTCCCAAAAGATAATTCCGACCGAAACCGGACGTCTCCCTTTGCTTTTACCGGTAATAAATTTGAGTTTCGTATGGTAGCGTCTTCCGCTTCAATTTCCGGGCCATGCGTTGTTTTAAATACCATAGTTGCTGAAGCACTTGATGAAATTGCCACACGGCTTGAGAAGGCAAAAGATGTTAACAAAGAAACCACGCTGATTATCAGGGATACTATGAAGGAACATGGGAGGATTATCTTTAACGGTAACAACTATTCGGAAGAATGGGTAAAAGAAGCGGGAAAAAGAGGGTTGCCGAATATCAGATCAACGGTTGAAGCACTGAAAACGTTTACGGATAAAAAAGCCCTTGATTTATTTAAAAAATACAAGGTGCTTTCAAAAGAAGAGCTGCATTCCCGTTACGAAATTTACCTTGAACAGTATACGAAACAGATCAATATTGAGGCAAAAGCGGCGCTTGATATGGTAAATAGCTTATATATCCCCTCAGTATTACATTTTGTCAAAGAACTGGCAGAAACCATCGAAAAACTGGAGGCGGTGAAAGGGCCTACTGTTGTCCAGAGAGATTTGCTCGCAAGGATTTCTACGCTTCTGGAGGCGGCGTATCGAAACGTTGAAAAACTCGATACCGAGCTGGCAAAGGCGCATGAGATCGATGATAGCTATAGACGGGCTGCCGCGTGTCGTGATAACGTATTTGCCACAATGAATGATTTGAGGAAAAATATCGATGCACTGGAAAAAATTGTCCCCCGTAAATTGTGGCCGGTTCCGACGTATGCCGATCTTCTTTTTAATTTATAAGGGATTCAAAATATAAAATGGTTATCACTTCTAAGGAGAAATATCTCTTCGACTTCGCTCATAGATGGCAATGAGAGTCATCAGAGCACATTCGCATGCTCAGTATAAACTCCGTCGAAGCACTAAAAGCTTAATATTGTATAAAACATTCAAAAAACAGATGATTTTGAGAATATACTATTGAAGGAGAATCATATCAATGAGTACGTTGGTAAACCGTAAAAAACCTTACCGATTCCATGCAGCAAGTATTTTATTAATAATGGGACTGGTTTTATCTTTTTCTTTCCCTGCATATTCTCAAGAAAGTTTATGGAAGGAACTCAATGATAAAACTATCACACTTTTACAAACAAAGAGATATGCCGATGCAATAAAGTCGGGAGAAGAGGCCTTAAAGGTTGCGAAGGAAACATTTCCTTCCGGCCATATCTCTATAGCGGCTTCCATGAACCTGTTGGGAATACTTTATCGAACCTACGGAAGGTACGCCGAAGCCGAACCCCTCTTTAATCAGGCGCTCAATATTTATAAAGAAGCACATGGTTCAGATCATACTGACGTTGCTTATGTCCAGCAGGAATTAGCGGAAATGTATCTCCTGCAGAATAAATATGCTGAAGCAGAGCCAATGTATAACCAATCTCTTCGTATTTACGAGAATGTGCATGACCCCGATCATCCAAGTGTTGTTAATGTCCTGAACAGATTGGGAGAACTGTATCAGGACCAGAAAAAATATGCTGAAGCAATACCTGTCTTTAAAAGAGCATTGGCTATTGAACAAAGAAACCTCGGCACAGACCATCCGGACGTCGCATCGTCAATGAATAATCTGGCGACATTGTATTACTATCATGGAGAAAGCACAAAGGCTGAGTCACTTTATAAAAAGGCGCTTGAAATATATGAAAAAGAATATGGCGTAGACCATCCCTTAATTGCAACCACATTGGAGAAAATGGCGGAATTTTACGCGGGAACCGGAAAGGAAAGCGAAGCGAAACAATTAACAGAACGTGCAAAAAAGATTTATTCAAATTATCAGAAATAAACCTTTTTCCCCGATTTTCTATTATTTGTTATTATTCAATTGACTCAACCTGAACTGTGTTATATATTTTATCGCACTTTTTAAGTAATTTTTCCCTTTTAAAAAATAATTTTTAACAGCGCAACTTGTGTTACTTAATTTAAAATAATTTTTTACCAAACTTTAACGAAAATAAAGAGTCTGCATCCATGGCGAAAAAATCAAAAGTATCGAAGCAATGTCAATTACAACAAAAATATTTATGCAAACCACAAATACTTCCGCAATTTTTAAAGAAAGGTATGAGTGTTAATGATCTTGTCGACGTTTTTAACCATTCAGGGGCTTTTAACGCCGGAAGGCTCGCTGAGGCATGCAGACTATACTGCCATATGCTCAGCAATGATGTTACTGTCGGTTTAACGCTCTCCGGTGCAATGACTCCCACAGGAATGGGAGGAGCCCTCATTAGCCTTATGGAAAAGGGGTTTGTTGATTTTATTATTTCTACCGGAGCGAATCTCTACCATGACCTTCACTTTGCCTTAAATCTACCGATTCATCAGGGAGATTTCAGGGCAGATGATACCGAATTATACCATGCGGGCATTGAACGAATTTATGACATTTTTATCACAGACGAACTGCTCCTGAAAACCGACAAATTTATCCAGGACGTCACAAAAAAGATATCACAGACAGAACCTCTTTCCACCGCTGATTTTCATTATCTGCTTGGAAAGGCTGTTCTCTCCGAAACGCCTTCACCACAATTAAGCTTTGTAGCACAGGCAGCAAAACATAATATACCTATCTTTGTTTCATCTCCCGGAGATTCTTCCATCGGTATGAATCTGTCATACCTGAAATTACAAGGGAATAATTTTGTAATAGATACGGATATTGATGTTATACAATCCACAGCTATCGTATTTAACAGTAAATTGAATGGCGTCGTAAGTATCGGAGGTGGTTCACCAAAAAATTTCTATATGCAAACCCAGCCAACCCTCGCACAAATACTCGATATAAATAAGGGAGGGCACGATTACTTCATACAGATCACTACTGATGCGCCTCAATGGGGAGGGCTTTCCGGGGCGACACCTACCGAGGCTATTTCGTGGGGTAAAATGCGAATAGAAGAAATAAAGAACCACGTGGTTGTTTATTGTGACGCGACAATTGCAACGCCAATACTCGCTTCTTACGCGTTATCAAAGGTAACCGCACGCAAGAAAAAGCATTTATATAAACAGTTGCCGCAATATGTAAACGAACTGAAAAAACACATAAAGTAACGAGAAATTTTAATGAAGAACCAACAGACGTCCTTCCTCTCAACGAATAGAGGTGGAGCTGTTTTTCTTTACGATCATGACGGACATATACCCCCTGCCGCTTCCTTTTAAGGATAAGAGATCGCAGGTAATATATGCATCCTTTTGTCCGATATACGAGGCAAAAAGGCCATTTTCCGTAAGCCCCATGTCGTTCAATAACTGTATAACTTCGTCCAGTTTCTTCGCAACCTTCATCAATACTACAGTGTCGAAAGATTCCAAAACAGGCTTTAACGTCATAACATCAGTCGGCACTGGCACCACTGCCAGTTTTTCGTCACCTGTTAACAAAGGAAAATTCCCAAAACAAGCCGCAGCATTATATGAGGTGATACCAGGAATTGTGTGAATAGCCTCTTTTGGCAGGAGAGAATCAAGTTGACACAAAAGGTAAATGTAAGTACTGAATGTCATCGGATCCCCAAGCGTTAAATATGCAACATCATGGCCTTTCGAAACTTCTACACTCACCTCTTCGGCTGATTTTTTCCATGCTGTAACAAGCGTATTTTTATCTTTTGTCATCGGATACGTCTGTGTTACGATTCTCTTCTGTTTTACATAATCTCCTACAATCTGTAACGCCAGGCTTTCCTCTTTTGTATCAGATTTAGGGACAAAAATACAATCCGCATTGCGTATGGTTTTTACCGCCTTAACGGTAAGAAGTTCAGGATCTCCCGGCCCCAGCCCAATTCCATAAAAATTACCCAACTTCATTTATTTCTCATACCATAAATAAAATCAATGTGTAAAACTTTTAAAACATACCCTGAATTTAAGCATAGTGTATTCAATCACTCATTTTTTTTAATAATTACCACAGAGGATCCGTTTGCTTCAAGTTTCATCGCGGATTGTATATCTGTTTCGTGAACTGACTCATTGGGCAGGGAAAGATTTTCGCAGATAAACATTTGTCTCTTCCGAATTCCTGCTTCCGCCAGCTTACCTGCAATCCTTGCAGGGGTATTCACTTTATCAGTTAATACAGCCACCTTATCATAGTCCTTCACCTTTTTAATAAGTTCTTTATACCCCGAACTCCTTCCATGCACACTTGCGAATCCTGCATCTTCCCAACTCTCGCCAATAGCAGCGAATGCCAATTGTATGCTGCTTAATCCGGGAATAATTATACAGGATTCCCGTCCGAATTTTTTGACAATTAATTTCGTATAACTGAAAAAACAGGGATCTCCGCTTACAAGAACAACGACCTGCCGGGTAAAGCTCCAGCTTGCTATTTTTTTCAATAATTGCTTATAATTTTTTTCCAGAATAATCCTTTTTGCAGTGGTATCGGGAAACAGTTTTAGCAATCGTCTGCTACCTACGAGAATATCCGCTTTTTTAATATTGTATAATGCCTTGGGGGTAATATATGATTTTAACCCAGGACCACAACCGACAATAATAACGCTATTCCTCAATTCCTCAGCCATTTTTTTGCGCTCCCGGATTTCCCAACAACAGAACCTTCCATATTAAACAATACCACGCCAGCATCTACCTCATGATGCATAAACTCACATACCTTATCTTCAATTTTGACAGCAACACTATCCATTAGTGACAATATATTATTTTTGTGCAATAGTTCCAGAATCCCTTCCACGGTGGAAGCTTCTTTTAGTTCATTAAGCATTTGCTGTGTATGGCATGCAGATTTTACACACTCAATTAAAACATCATTTGCCGGACGGGAAACGGAACTGTGTGTATTAAAATCATTTCTTAAAAGCTTGGCAAGTTTGCCCGGGTGTCCGGCAAGGATAACACATTCGAATCCTTTTTCTTTCACTGCATTCAGCATAAAACCAACGTAATTACTCATTTGAACTATTTGGTCCTTTGCAATGAAGGAATAAGAGTTCGACATAGCACGTTCGCCAAGATTTCCCGGAACCAGAACCACTTCCTTATATCCCAACCCTTTTGCAATATCCAGTCCGCACAAGAGAGACGCTTTTAATGCCTCATCCGACATAGGGCGAACAATACCTGTGGTTCCAATGATGGAAATACCACCAACAATACCGAGTTTCGGATTAAAGGTCTTTTCCGCCAGTTTTTCTCCATCAGGAACAGAAATAACCACTCTTACCCCTCTGTCGTGTCCAATAACTTCACGCACAGAATCCTCAATCATGCGCCTCGGTACAGGATTTATTGCAGCCTGTCCGACAGGCACTTGCAATCCCGGTTTTGTTATTCTGCCAACCCCTAGCCCACCATCAATTTCTATCGTATTATTCGCAGCCCTTTCAACTCTTGCGAAAACATTGCATCCATTCGTTACATCAGGGTCATCACCCGCATCCTTCTGCACTGCACACTCCGATGCATCGCCCATTATCTGCTTACATAATACATGTAATCTCAGTCTTTGTCCTATTGGAGTATCAATTTCAACCACATCCGGAATTTCGTTATGAACTAATCCTATTGCTGCAGCCTTTGCTGCTGCGGTTGCGCAACTTCCCGTAGTATAGCCGGTTCTTAAAGACATAAAGCAAGCTGTATTAAAAATATATCATCAAAATCCGCTTTCACGTATGTTTTGACGCAACAGGCTATTTACCTTCTTTTGCCATATTAATAATTGCATTTACAATAGAAACGGCCACCGCGCTGCCGCCTTTGCGGTTATCATTGGTAATATAAGGTACGGAGATTTCTTTTAATGCAGCCTTTGCTTCAACCGCACCTACAAAACCAACCGGAATACCGATTACCAGCGCCGGTTTTGCCTTACCCTTTTCTATTAAATCGATAATTTCAAACAAGGCCGTTGGCGCGTTGCCGATTGCGACAATACCATCCCGCATTTCCTCAGTGGAAAACTGCATGGCAACCATCGCACGGGTTTTCCCTAATTGTTTTGCCTCATCAGCAACCATTTTATCATCAATTTTACAGATCAGTTTTCCCCCAAAGTTTTCCACGGGATTTTTACTTATCCCTGCTTTCACCATATTTACATCGGTGACGATATTCTTTCCTTCCTTTAACGCTTTTATCCCTGCTTCAACCGCATTAGGAGAAAACAGCAAATGATACGCATACTCAGTATCACCGGTTGCGTGTATTGCACGTTGAATAATAGGTCTCTGTAATTCAGGTACATTCCCCAGATTCACGAGTTTCTCAATAATCTCAAAACTCTCATCGATAATTGATTGGGGTTGTTCCAGCCGTTCTTTATTACTATATTGTATTTCTACCAGTTTTTCATGAATACGATCTGCCGCAATTAATGCAATTCGCTCATCTGCCCCTATATTATTGGTATAGATAAACTCCACTTCAGGATATTTTGCTTTTTCTCCTTCCAGCATCTCGGGGATATCTTTGAATACATGATTTCCCTTGAACAGGAGCAGCGGAACTACCACGAGCCGCTCCATACCACTTGACACTGTTTTCTCAACCACCTCATCCAATCCCGGTTTTGCCAGTTGCAAAAATGCGGGTTCAACCATGTCCCAACGGTTCATTCCCCGGAGCATATCTGCTATCTGCAATAAGCCGTCATTTCCGCTGCTTATTTTGCTTCCATGCGAAATTATTATAACGCCTGTTTTCATTATCACTAACCTTATGAAAAAACCTTGAAATACTTTTTTTATCTAGCAATCATTTCTTTACAAAAAAAATAATACTCTAAGCGGCCTCATAATTCGAATAATTATTCATGTGAGCGGTAATGTGCGAAATGGTCTCTTCGGCGCTCTTACTCTTTACCAAATGAGGACGTAATTCCGTGGCATTTGTCATACCCACAATATATTTTACCGCATGTTTTCGAAAAAGTATAACCCCAATTGAACTGCCATAATATTCTTCCATGCATTGCAAGTGATATCGGATCATTTCAATTTTTTCATCAATCGAAACAATTTCTCTGTCCTTATATTGAAATATCCATGGATGTCCGATTGCTGCCCGCCCGATCATTACCCCATCACAATTCGTACGTTTCTTTATGCGTTCTATGTCCGCAACCGTTCGTACATCACCGTTCGCAATTACAGGAATCTTTACCGATTGTTTTACTTCAGCAATAGCGTCCCAGTCGGCGCTGCCGGAAAAATATTGCGACCTGGTACGGCCATGCACTGCGATAAGAGAAGCCCCGTTTTCTTCCAATATCCTTGAGATCTCAAGATAATTGCGCGTTTTATGATCCCATCCCAGACGGATTTTTCCCGTCACAGGCACTGATAAAGAACCGGTTAGATTTTTAAATATCTTCGCAATCTTTGAAGGATATTTCAAAAGCCCGGCCCCTGCTCCTTTTCCCGCAATATCGGAGACAGAACATCCCATATTGATATCAATAATATCCGGTCCCAATTGTTCAATCCTTTTGCATGCTTCCGTAATCTGATCTTCATCATTGCCAACCACCTGAAACGTAATGGGGCGTTCTTCCTCATTAAAATCAAGTAATTTATACGTCTTTTTATTGTTCCATAATATGCCAGACACAGAGACAACTTCCGTGTAGCTCATAGGCATACCAAACCTGCGGCATATACACCTATAGGGAATATCAGAAAACCCCGCCATAGGGGCCAATATCAAGTCGCCATATACGGGAATATTTTTAACGTAAAAACTCGGATTCATAGTACAAACTCTTTGGAATATAATATCTGCATATACAATAGAATTAACACGCAATCAGAAGTAAACAGTGATTTTACCTCTATTTTAATAACTTTCCAAACAATTTAAATGTTTTCTTTCCCCCTGTCTTCTGCTATATTTATCTGAATTAGACATTCAGCGGCTTTGTATTCTTCTGTCACTCCCGTGTAAACGGAAATGACAACTTTCAAATTTCTTAACACCAAAAAACAACAATCTATATGATTACTCAATCAGAATTATTAACGAAAAAAGGCGAACACATACAGCGGATGTTTAGCTCAATCGCTGGTGTATACGACCTTTTAAATACGATATTAAGTTTTAATCTTGATAAAAGCTGGCGGAAATTTGCTGTAAAAGTAAGCGACGTTACCCCGAACGCAAAGATTTTGGATGTATGTACGGGAACCGGCGACCTGGCAATTGAGTATTCTTCGAAACTGAATGACCACGGCAAGGTGGTAGGAAGCGATTTTTGCCATGAAATGCTTACACTGGCCGACAAAAAATTAAGGAAGAGGAATTTATCAAACAAAATAAACATTTTACGCGCTGACACCCTGCGCTTGCCGTTTCATGACAACTATTTTCAGGTATCCGCAGTGGCGTTTGGGATACGAAACGTTTCGGATTTAAACGCAGGAATCCGCGAAATGGCGAGAATAACCGCCCCTGGCGGCAGGGTAGTCATCCTCGAATTTTCACAACCAACAAACATCATTTTTCAGAAAATCTATTATTTCTATTTTAAAAAAATACTCCCTCTTATCGGCAAAATCATCTCAAAAAGCAGATACAACGCCTATGCTTATCTACCCTCATCCATTCTGAATTTTCCCGACAGGCACGGATTAAAGGATAGGATGGAAGCATGCGGCCTTGTTGATGTGAAAATTTATGCCAGGACATTGGGGATAGTGACCATTCATGTGGGCAAGAAACCTTGATAACTACATTTTCCTTATTAAAAAGAACCTTATTTTTTTATGAATCAATGATCTTGACACGCCATGAAAGATTATGTAATATCTTTACTTGTCTTTTGCAACACGAACGATTAAAATGCCTTAGATTAACGTTTGTAATTTTCGCCTTTATAATTTCACTTCAACAAAACATCCATTCAAAACACTGGGGAATAGTGTAACGGTAGCACAAGTGACTCTGGATCACTTTGTCGGGGTTCGAATCCCTGTTCCCCAGCCATTTATCTCAAGGATAATTCATTTAATCTTGATTTTGTACAAATATTAAGCTTTAATCGTTTATTATATGCTCAAACATATTCCTGCATCTCCTCATCGATAAAAAACTTATGGACATTAAAGAACGCAAAAACCACAGGATGTATATTCAGGTACTTCGTCAAATGTCACCGGAAAAAAGATTGCTCAAGGCCTTTGAATTATCTCAATTCAGCAAGCAACTTTTTATTTACGGTTTGCGGAAAAGATTTCCTTACCTTTCAGATAAAGATTTTCAAAAAGAACTTGTAAAACGGCTCGATAAATGTCACAACAGGAACTATTAAAAAAGGTCATTCAGTCACTCGAAAATGCCGGAATTGAACATATGATTACCGGCTCCGTGGCTTCAAGCCTGCAGGGAGAACCGAGGTCTACCCATGATATAGACATCATAGTTGCAATCCGGAAAACAGACGCAAAGAACCTTATACAGGCATTCCCACCTCCCGACTTTTATTTAGATGAAGACAGTATTATTAATGCCATTAACGAACAAAAAATGTTCAATTTGATTGACGTAAGAGAAGGAGATAAAGTTGATTTTTGGATATTAACCAATGAACCATTTGACCAGTCACGTTTTTCCCGAAAGTATGAAGAAAATATCTTTGGTATAAAGATGCAGGTATCCAGTCCGGAAGATACTATCCTGGCAAAACTAAGGTGGGCAAAACTTTCTGGTGGGAGTGAAAAACAATTTACTGACGCCTTGCGTGTTTATGAAGTACAATTTAAAAAACTGGATATGCAGTATCTATTATTTTGGGTAAAAAAATTAAATATTGAATCATTATGGAATCGGCTGAAAAATAGCGCAGAAACTGAATAGAATATCAGGAATAGGGAGACATATACTATGAGAATTGAAGTAGAAAAGGATGAAGATGTTCGCTGGCTGGCAAAGATTAAGGAATTGCCAGGTGTGATGACTTATGGACAAAATCGTGAAGATGCACTCTCTAAAGTTGAAGTTCTGGCGCTTCGGGTTATAGCTGATCGTGTCGAACACTGTGAATCAATTCCTGATTAAAACCTGAGGGTCTTTAATAATTCATAAAACATACAAAACTACGCCTATAATCATTCATTAGTAACAAATCAAGTGATCCCAGACACCTGCTGTTTCAAGAACTAACCACAGCAAGATTTTCTTTTGCTTCCTCCGAAGTTTCACCCTGAGTATTTGCACTTGGAAGTTCTTAATCTCAATTATACTCTTTCTTATTTGAAATAACATAAAAAACACGTGAGTTTTTGACGGGAGCATTCCCGTTTTTTTGTAAAAAACAATTACCTCTTTTATATTGTATTGTCGGGTAAGAAACCCGACCTTACGATTGGTTTAACCTGCAAGGCAATGTCATCCATGTCGGTTCAATCTTACAGATGTAGGATGGATTAAGGCGCGGGGTTTTGCGCCGAAACGAAGTAAAAACGAAACGAATCCACCAATAATATTTCAGGGAAAGGTGGATTCTCTATGGAAGCATTCACAAATTTTTGCAAAATTCAAAAAACCCTGGCTCGTTCCAAAGCTCCGGTTTTGGAACGTAATTGCTCTGGAAGCCCTGTCTGCCGGCAGGCAGGTTCGCTTCTCATAACAGGAAGCATGAGCTTCCTTAACAATTGTGTTCCCAAGTAGAGACAGGTTTCAAACCTGTCTCTACTTGGGAATAAGAATGGTGAATTTGCAAAAATTTGGAAATGCTTCCTTCTCTATAGCTTAATCCACCCTACCGTTGTTATAATACTCAAGGTATGCACGAATAATTTGAATAATAACAATGTTTGCCTCACAGCGTAGGGGGCTGAAAATCTTCAGCCCCTACTCCAATTATTCACGGTGGGTTCAGGTCTGTGACCTGAACTCTTGAGTTTGTTTGGGTAATAACGTCGGTTACAGGCAATTCGAAGTGGCGGCAGGAGTTCCTCCACTCGCCTGATGCGGTTGCTGTCAGGAGGAAACTCCTGACAGCACAATTAACGCGTATTACAGTAGATTGCTTTTGCTTGTAATACTTACTCTTTGTGTTATAGTTATTTCGCTTTGAGTCCGGGGACAGCCGAAAAAGCGCATTATTACTTATGGTTATTTTTCGCGCTATTGATGTGCATCTTAGGCATATTTTATTTGGTGCTATTGCGCACGAGAAAGGAGTGAATGCAAATGGGCTTTCAGGTGATTGATCAGGGGATAAGGGTTCCTGCCACACCAGGAACGTTTACAACACCACCCAGAAAAGTAGAAAGATTACAGCATATCACAAAGGATAAAAAGGTTGAGAGACACGAAGAAGATTTACAGGAACGGGAGCAAAAGGAAAAACAAAAACCTCAAACGTCCCGAAAACAAATATATCAGAAAACAGAATACACACATCAGAAGAATTCCATCCTGGCAAATCAGATCATGTCTTCCCCCCTGCTGACCATCTTACCGGATACCACACTCAATGAAGCGTGGGAGATTATTCGGGAAAGGAGGTTCCGCCACCTTCCCATTCTCTCATCGGATAAAAAACTTGTAGGTATTGTTTCCGACAGAGATTTGCTTCGTGAGGCGGCGCATATAGAAATATCAAGAGAGAAACAATCTGCCAACTCATTTGTAAAAAAAACCTTTGAAACAGAAATAAAACCGTATAATGGCGGCTCTTACACAGAAGGTGTTAAGGAATCCCAAAAAAAGAAAACTGTTCAGGATATTTGCAGGACAAGGGTTCTCACTGCCACACCCGACACAAATATCAGGGAAATTGCAAAGATATTGATAGAAGAGCATATCGGTTCAATGCCAATTGTCGACGAAAACGGCACTCTTTTAGGTATGATTACCAGGAGCGATGTATTAAGAACTATTGTTACTTATGGGGCGCTTGATCTTTTAATTTAATGCAAGGAATTTCAATCATGGTAGGGTTTGAAAATCTTCAACCCGTATAACGCAGGGGTTCGATATTTTTAGCCCGTGTAGGGTATAAAAAAGTAGGGGTTCAAGATTTTGAACTCCTACACGTTATATATTGGACTGGTGACCCTCATATGTTCAGGTGAGATACAGCGAATGATAGAGAGGAACCGGTAAAAGATTACCTTTGCATGAAAGAAAGTATGGACTGTGGTGAGATGTTTGCCTGCGCGAGCATCGCGGTGAAGGTCTGTTGTAATATTTGCAGTTTGGTAGCGTTCAGTTGTTCATATGCCATGTCGGCGCCTTCAATACGACTGCGCGCGGCTTCCGTATTTACCATAGCCACGGTCAAACTGTTTTCCTGATAGGCAAGGCGGTTTACGGCAGACCCTATATAACTCAGTGCGCTTGAGATGGTTGCAATGGCATTATCCGCTTTTTTTAAGAGATCATGCGCCTGAGTAGTTGTTGATACACTGGGACTATTACCGCCGTTTGATGCCGTAGAAGAGCTCGTGACAGTAGACGTATACCAACCAGCAGGTATTTTTGCTAAAGAATTCCAACTAGCCCGACTTTCGCAATTCGAGGGGTAGATAAACCGCTGAGCCAGCAAAATCAAGGGGTCGTATAAAAAGGTCGGCACTACAGACCAACCTATCCTGATGCATAAACCTTTGGTGGA
>SOET01000022.1 GCA_021646465.1 Candidatus Kuenenia hertensis
GAAAAACTACTCTCGAATTATTGGAGGATTCTTATGCTTTCGGCTTCTTAACTTATCACCTATGGGATAAAGGGGGAGGATTTCCAGTGGGTTGTACGCCACTCAGGTTTATTTTTATCTGGTTGGGGTCTGCTCCGGGTGTTACATAAAAGAGTTTTTCTACGTTGTTTCCATATGCCTTAAGTTTTAATTCTATCCCTCTGTATCTTCCCCAAGATCAACCACATCATATGTGGAAACGTGTTGGCATAAAATTTAACCTTTTCATCTGTCTGTCCTTCATTAGCAATGAATTGTATTTGCAGCTTTTTGATCTTTTGATTGACTACTTTATCTGATGGTTTATCCTTAAGTCCTTGCGCAAATAAGGAAAAAGTAAAACAAAATGGTAGTAAAAGTACTATCAAAACGCTAAAAATACAATTCCTTTCTTTCATAGTATTGTCCTTATCAAATTAATGAGTTGTGCAATAAAAGTATTAATAACCTTACATTTTTACAAACATAATAATCAAAAAAAATGCCACTATTAAAGAACCAATGCACGCTAAAGCGTTTTAATGATAAAAGCATAATAGCAATTCCATCCCCTCTATTTACGTCAACTGAATTTTATGTCGTACCAATGCGTAAAAATGTATCAAAACAAATAAGAGAATACAAAAAAATGAGTCTCGCAAACCGCTGAAAAATCAAGGCAAATAACGCTATATAAAATACATGAAAACATGTTATGATGTATTTGAAAGGCATTAAATTTTATTGACTAATTTTTAATATATGCTAGACTGCATAGATATTTACCGGATGGTTTAGTATTCTATGGATTGTAGAATAGTTCTCTGCCAAATTAATTTATGGAGAAAGAAATGAAGGATGAATACGCACCTTACAAGAAGCTGCTCCTTTCGCTAAGGGAAAAACTGGTTGGAAAGGTTGATTATATGCAGGAAGAGGCATTGAAAAAATCCAGACAAGATGCCTCGGGAGATTTATCAAACGTTCCAATCCATATGGCAGATGTTGGTACAGACAATTATGAGCGGGAGTTGATGATTGAGCTTATCCAGAACGGGGAAGAAAGTGTGCGAAACATAGATGATGCGTTGGAAAAGATAGAAGAAGGTACCTTTGGGATATGTGAGGCATGCGAGAAAAAAATTAATAAGGAAAGATTGAAAGCTGTCCCTTATGCGCGGCTTTGCGTAAATTGCCAAAGGGAAGAAGAACTCGGCAACATCTAGTCAAGCATGAAGAGAAGAACTACTTTGTTTGCCATTACTATTGTGGCAGGTGTTTTTGCTGATATTGTTTCAAAATGGTTTGTATTTTCTCATTTAGACCGGTTTAAAAAAGTAACGCTCATTCCCGGATTGCTCAATATAATACGAAGCGAAAATGAAGGTGTTATCTTTGGGATGTTTCCAGGGAAGGCCAATGTGTTCATTATCTTTTCCCTGCTGGCGATCGCAGCAATTTTGTTTGTTTATATTAAATTAGATAAAAATATTTTTGGTTCTAATGTTGCGTTAGGACTTATTTTGTCAGGTGCTATTGGAAATTTGTGGGACAGGATATGGTTTCAACACGTGAGAGATTTCATTGATTTGCACCTTGGTCAAAGATACCATTGGCCCACCTTCAATGTGGCAGATAGTTTGATTTGTGTAGGTATCTCTATAATGGTTTTTACCTCTTTTTCTTCTTCAAGGCATAAGAAATCAGAGTAATATGTCTGTCATGTTGTTGTTAACTTACGATAATGCTCCAACAGTTCGAGAGTGATTTTTCCTGGCTTGCCTGTACCGATGGTTCGGCCATCTATTTTTACAACAGGGATAATTTCTGCCGCTGTTCCCGTTAAAAAACATTCATCTGCAAGATATAAATCATATCGTGTCATTAACTCTTCTTTGACGGAAATTCTCATATCCTTTGCAAGTTTCATGACGCAGTTTCTTGTAATACCAATTAATATACCTGCACTTTCCGGGGGGGTTAAAAGCGTATTGTTTTTAAGAATGAAAATATTGTCGCCCGAGCATTCTGCCACAAAACCATCCTTATTTAGCATTAACGCCTCGCCTGCCTTTGACTGTAATGATTCAATTTTCGCCATGATATTATTCAGATAATTAAGCGACTTGATTTTTGGATCCAGAGATGAGTAATGGTTTCTAATGGTAGTGACGGTTACTATTTCAAGTCCATTTTCATAAAGGGTTTTCGGATATAGTTCTATTGTGTCAGAAATGATAATGATTTCAGGAGTTGAGCACTTATTGGGATCAAGGCCAAGCTTTCCGATGCCACGAGTAACAACAACTCTTATATAAGCATCCTTTTGATTATTTGCTTCTAAAGTATCTTTAATTGCTTTTACCATTTCCGATTTTGTAATGGGAATTTTAAGATCGATGGCTTTGGCAGAGTTATAAAGTCTGTCAATATGTTCATCCAGCGCAAATATTTTTTCATTGTAAACTCTTATTCCTTCAAAAACTCCATCTCCATAGAGCAATCCATGGTCAAAGACTGATATTTTGGCGTCTTCTTTTGGAAATAATTTACCGCTTATATAAACCTGTAATCCCATTGTAGTAATATCTGCTCCTTTCACTGTCTGTTTAATTGATAATACGACCGTCTGTTATTTTAATAACCCTGTTTGCCTGTTCCGCTATGTTTTGGTCGTGTGTGACGATTACAACTGTTTGCTTCATCGTTTTATTTAATTCCCATATCAGGTCTTTGATTTCATAACCGGTTTGTGTATCAAGATTTCCCGTTGGTTCATCGCACAACAATAATTCCGGTTGATTGATGAGTGCCCGTACAATTGCTACCCTTTGTTTTTCACCACCGGATAATTTGGATGGTTTATGCGTTAACCGGCTGCCTAAGCCAACTCTTTCCAGAAGTGAAACAGCCCGATTGTTAAATTCTTCTTTCGCCATTGTATTTTTTGCAAATCGTTTTCCAATATAGCATGGCAATAAAACATTTTCCAATGCAGTAAAATCAGGCAAGAGATGGTAAAACTGGAAAACAAAACCAAAAACACGGTTTCGCAATTCAGCTTGTTTTGGCGGACTTAATTGAGATACATCTTTCCCTTTATAAAGTAAAGAACCGGAAGTTGGTGTATCCAAAGCGCCAAGGATATGCAGCAATGTACTTTTTCCGGCGCCTGACGCACCCACAATTACGACAATTTCACCCTTTTCAACCGACAGACATATTCCATGTAAGACAGGTAATATTTGTTCTCCGCTTTTATATTCTTTGCATATGTTTATAGCTTGTAAAAGCGTATGGTTGTTTGTATCGCTACCGATTAGATTTGACATTTTAGCGTTAAAAGGTGAATTGTTTGGCATCAACTATATCATACATGTAATTATAATTCAATTTTAATTTAACGCGCTTTATGCCACTGAATCAATGCCTTTGTTGGCGAGAGTATCTGCGAGAGAATTTTCTTCTCTGGAGACGTGATATATTTCCCATGATGGAAGAATTTTAAAAAGTGCCATAAGTTTTTTGTAAAGCGGTATAAGATTGGGATTTTTCACCCGATAGATACCTTTTACTTGCCGTACCAGCAGTTCGCTGTCCGTTTTGAAAACAACCTTATAAGGTCGGTAGGAGGCGGCTTTTTGAGCAGCAAGAATCATGGCCTCATATTCGGCTACATTGTTCGTGGCTTCTCCAAGAAATTTACAGGTTTCTTCAATAAGATGATAATTGCTGTCAAAGATTGCAATACCAGCGCCTGCCTTTCCGGGGTTCCCCCTCGATGCCCCGTCTGTATGAATGATTAATTCAGTCAATTTTTTCTTCTTTGTTGACGAAAAATTATGGAGGGTTGGGAAAGGTTCAATGGATTCTCTTGCTTCATAATTCCCTGAAATATTTTGGAAAAAAGCATCCACCATTTCCTTTGTGACTTGTGGATTTTCGAGAATAAGACGCTCTCTGTCGACATATCGGGATATAAGTGATGACAGTTCTTGCAATAGCGGTTTTTTCATGATTGATTACACTAAAATTTACGGATTTTACAAGCCACATTCTAAAATCTGAAGCCAGGAATGGCAATTGTTATTTAATTTTTTTTTGAAAAAAAGAATGCTCTTTTTTGTTTGCCTATTATATTCTGTTTATTATAATGAGTCAGTTTTGATTGTATATATTGTATATGATGTATTGATACAAAATTATGTTTTCAAGAATCATACACATAGAAAGGATGGAAAATGACATCAAATACATCATTCGAAAATGAAATTCAGTCGTTAAGCAGGATGATAGAGTATTTAAAGGGGGCTCCCAATGTAATTAATTCCACTGATTGGACATTGCGACGTAATGCGGAAAGATACGCTTCGTTTACGAAATTTGGAAATATCTCAGTACACTCCACAGTAAAAAATCGCAGCGCAAAATTAACCGTGTGTATAGGAAGGCCGGAAGTATACCAAAAGCCTCTTAATCCGCAACAAAACGAAATAATGAACAATCTCGGAAAAACATTGACTTCTGTTGAAATATATATAAGAAAAGCACCGTTTGTCAGGATTAACCGGAATATGGGTGAAAATAGCGAATTTTCCCCCAACTGTAATATCTTTGTTTCTATACAACGTCCAGAGATGATTCGCCTGGCATACATGACATGGGCGACTCTGTTCCCGGCAAAACAGGAAACAGAGCCGAAACAATATATAATCTATATTCCCGAGTGGCAGGAGAGCGACCGGCAAATATTAGTCTTTCCAGAAATAAGTACAACTGTTGTTTTGGGAACTGATTACTATGGTGAATCCAAAAAAGGATTTCTGAGGATGGCTATGTGGAATGCAAAACAAAGAGGAATGCTTGGCCTTCATGCCGGTGCAAAGATTATAAAAGCGAAGGGAAGCGATGGAAACATTAAAAAATATGGGATGCTTATTTTTGGGTTGAGTGGTACGGGTAAAACGACTCATACATGTCACACACATGGCTTGAACGATGAAGGTGAAGGGATTGAAATATTACAGGACGATGTGATATTCCTCAAAAAAGATGGTTCTGCTTATGGTTCTGAACGCGGGTTTTATTTAAAGACGGAAGGGCTTGACGCCGTTTCTCAACCCATTATCTATAAGGCTGCAATATCACGGGATGCCATTTTTGAGAATGTCATGATAAATTATGAAGGAAATGTTTCTTTTGATGATGATACTTTAACGAGTAATGGCCGCGGGATTATGATTCGGAGTGACTTAAGTCCGTATATTTCAGATAGTATTAATTTGCCGGCTATTGATGAAATGGATGGCTTAGTTGTTGCATTTATTACGCGCAGGCATACAGTTGTTCCTTTGGCGGTGAAACTTACTCCAGAGCAGGCAGGTGCTGTTTTTATGCTTGGAGAATCGATTGAAACATCGGCTGGCGACCCGAAACGTGCGGGAGAGTCTGTTCGTTCGGTGGGGACAAACCCCTTTATCATAGGAGACAAATCCGATGAGGGAAACTGGTTTTATGATTTTGTGAAGCGGAATGAAGGGAAGGTACAATGTTACCTGCTAAATACGGGAGGAATGGGGGAGATTATTGAAAAACTGCCGGATGGAAAGAAGATAACAAAACGTAAGGTGAAGCGTGTGGAGATTGCAGAAATGGCATCTATCATTCGAGGTATTGTTCGCGGAACGATTAAATGGGAAAATGATAAGTATTGGAATGCTAAAGTGCCTGTATATGTTGAAGGTATGGATATTTCCAATTATGACCCGGAGAAATTTTATGATAAAGCAAGTATTACGCAACAAGTGTCTGATTTGAGGCGTGAGCGTATTGAATATATTAGAGGATTTGATAAATTAAATAAAGAAATTATTGCAGCCGTAGAAACAATATAGCAGACACTAGTTTTGGATTATTATATTTTCAAATGACTGAAAAAATCCTTCTTTTTGCTTGTGATAAAAAAGGTATATTATTAACAAAGTATAAATACTTTTTGGATACCTAAAAAGCTGAGGCGTATGAAGTTCGTTTATGCTGCTAAAATCTGGAAAATTGTTATACTCTTGTTTTAAGCGTCAACCTCAACAGGTAATTCCATATTTTGCATAGATGCTTGCACCAGAGCCTCTCTGTCAATGTCATCTTCGGGCTGCTTAATCCTTTCTGCGTTTCTTTCGACAAATCGTATACCTTCTGCACGGTATTTTTCCTTTAACGTTTCGCACTTTGGGCAATCTTCAGCTGTATATATGTATCTCATTATCACCGTCCTTTGTTTATGTATGTTAGCAGGCTTTTTCACAACAACAAATTACTCAAACATTTTACTAAATGAAGAAATAGTTTCAAGGTTAATTTTCTTGTATGAAGTAGAAATATAATTACAATAGTCTGATTCCGGGTGCGGGATATGACAATGATAATTATTTGACTGGAGAAACATTGTGTGTTATATATAAGCGGTACACTGAAAGGGTAATAATTATGAGATTTATTGGATTGCTTATTGCTGCGGCAGTAGCTGTTTGGGTTTATATGGATGCCAAAAATAGGGGATATAAAACCCTTTCAGCTGCCGGATGGATGATGGGTGTTTTTTTGCTCATGATAGTGTTCTTGCCGTTGTATTTGTTTACACGACCCAAGCAGGCCAAGCAAGTGGAAATATTAACGCCTTGTAAATACTGTGGGAAATATTATGAGGGAAGTCCTGCGTATTGTCCCAATTGTGGGCATAAGGTCGGAGGGTATTCATTTAATGGGGAATAAACTATGGATTTAAATGAAAAGATCAAAGAAGATTTGAAATCTTCCATGAAAGCGCAGGATAAGACAAGAACCTCAGTCTTGCGTATGATACTTGCGGATATAAAAATCGCCGAGACGTCTGGCAAACCCAGAGATCAGATAGATTATGTTGCTGTTGTGCACGGGTATCAAAAAAAATTAAAGAAGACCCGGGAAGAATATGAAAGGCTTTCATTATCGGAGAAGGTAAGAGAAATAGATAATGAGATTGCTATCGTAGAGGAATATCTTCCCAAGCAGCTTTCTGATGAAGATATTAAGAAAATTATTAATGAAGTTGTTGAGGAAAACAAATTTACCGCAAAAGAATTTGGCGCCGCAATGAAACTAATTATGACAAAATGCGGTGGGATAGCCGACGGAAAGAAAGTTCAAACATTTTTAAAACAAAAGCTGGGTTGTTAAACAGTTTCCTGCGATTTAACAAAGTTTTTATACGGGAAATTTTTTTAAATATTGCCAATGCAAAATGAGAGCTGGAAGGAAACGCTTCAGAATTTAGCGGTCGATGAACTGAGGCATGTAAGGTCTTTTGTAGATGAATTGATTCAAAAGCTGGAGAAGGAAGTAAAAGCGGAAATAAAGGCAGAAGTAAAAGAAGAAATTGATCCTATCATCATTTACCCACCTGAAACATCAGCAGAAACAAGAGAAAGACGCACAGAAAAACGTTTTGATTTAAAGACGAATGGCATGTGTTCAATCCTTGACAAAGGTCTGAACGATTTTTCAAATGAAGAAATACCAATTACTATTAAGGATGTTTCTCAGCACGGAATCCGGTTTATTATAAATCGTCCGGTATTGCCTTCAAATCATTTGATTATTAAATTTAGCTTATCACCCGCCGGCGCCTCTGGTAATCTTTACCGAAAATCTCAAAAGAAAATATATGTGGAGGTAAGGAGGGTGCTGAAGCGTTCTGCTCAATACGGCGGAGAATATTATGATATTGGCGCATTATCTATTGACGAAGCCACCGTAAGAGAATTGCAGGAAGAGGCAAGTGGTTTAGAAATTATAAAAAAGCGTTGTAAGACAAAAGAGGATCTGAAAATACTAATACTCTATATTAAGGAAACGCAATGCAGGGCAATTGAAAACATATTGTTAAAGCAAGGGTACATTGTTTATGCGGCAAATCAAAAGCATAATGCAATAAGTATGTTGCGTAAAAACAGGTGTGATCTTCTTGTTACAGAAATTGAATCAGCGAAGATGAATGAGTATGAATTGGTAAAAGATGTAAAGGCTGAATTTGCTGATTTAGGAATAATATTGGAAATAGATTCAATAGATACATGGGTGGATCTATTGCCATTTCGCTTAGACGGGTATCTATTGAAAGGTTTTAATGAAAGAGAATTAACGGTTGTTGTTGAAGTTGTACTTAGAAAAGTATTGTATAAGAATATGTTTCGTCAATATATAGAAAGCGGAAAACGTTTAAACCAAAATTTGCTGGTTGTCAGCTCCAGGGATATAGTAAGAGAACAGTTTTATGAAAATTCAAACCAAAAGGGCTTAAAAACATTTTTTGTAATGAATACGGAATATGCAATTAATGTATTAAATATGACAAAAATTGATTTTATGCTTTTGGATACTGCCATTACCGGCGAAGAGGGATTGGATTTTGTTACAAAAGTAAAAAGGGATTTCCCGCGCCTTTCAATTACGGTACTATCGGAAAATATTCAGGAACGTAGCAGTTATCTGATGGGGGGGGTAGACAACTTTATTGTGAAGCCAACGGAGGGTATGCAAAAATTGAAACAATTTTGGGAAGCAGTTATAACTCAAAGGGATTTCTGCCTATGAGTTCATTTGTGCAAGCGCATTCTATAGACAGCACTTGTGACATTCTGCTTTTATCCCTATAAATGGTGATTCCTTTGCAACCGCTCCTATATGCTAACAGGAAAACATTTTCCACATCCTTTGCAGTTGATTCTTTTGGAAAATTAATAGTTTTGGAAACGGCGTTATCGATATATTTTTGACAGGTAGATTGAATTTGTACGTGATATTCCGGAGAAATGTCCCTTGCCGTTGGAAATAATCTTTTTATATCATCAGGAATATATTCGATATTCCGTATTGTTCCTTCTTTTTTAACATCTGCTAAAAGTTTATCAGTATAAATTTCCCTTTCTTTTGCTACTTTTTCAAAGAGGGGATTGATTTCCGGCAATCCGCCTTCCACGAGCACATTTCTTGTATATGCGAGAGCAAATAGAGGCTCTATGCCGCTGGAGCAATTGGCAATAATGCTGATAGTACCTGTTGGTGCTATTGTTGTCCTTGTCGCATTTCTATATTTGGGGCCATTTTGTTGGGCGTAAATACTTTTTTCATAGTTGGGAAATACTCCGCGTTCTGATGCCAATCCTGCAGATGCCTCATTTGCTTTTTTGGAAAAGTGACTTAAAAGTTTATTTGTAAATTGTATAGCTTCTTCTGAATCATAGGGGATGTTGAGTTTTATAAGGATGTCCGCAAACCCCATAAGCCCCAATCCTATTTTTCTGTTGCCTTTTGTTAACCTTTCAATTTGTGGTAGCGGATACTTTGTTGCATCAATAACATTGTCAAGAAAGTGTACAGCAAGATAAATTGTTTCCTCCAGGGTGCGCCAATTCATTTCGTAATGGTCGTTTTTATGTGTAATCATTTGAGAAAGGTTGATTGACCCCAAAACACATGCTTCATACGGTAGCAGAGGTTGTTCTCCGCACGGATTTGTCCCTTCAATGTTCCCAAACAATGGGGTAGGATTGGTTTTGTTTATTGTATCAATAAATAAAACACCAGGTTCGCCATTTTTCCATGCAGATTGTACGATTTCCTGAAAAAGTTCCTTTGCCTTTATTGTTTGAGAAATTGATTTCGTCCGCGGGTTGACAAGGGGAAAGATTTCGTCATTTTCCACTGCCTGCATAAAGGCGTCTGTAATGCCGACAGAAATGTTAAAATTTGTGAGAGCCCCTTCAGAATTTTTTGCATGAACAAAATCGAGAATATCGGGATGGTTGATATTAAGCACTGCCATGTTTGCGCCTCGCCTGAAACCTCCCTGGTTTATGGCCTCCGTTGCTTCATTAAAAACTTTCATAAATGAAACGGGGCCGCTTGCCATACCGCATGAAGCGCTCACCAGATCATTTTTTGGTCGTATGCGGGAAAAACTGAAACCAGTGCCTCCTCCGCTTTTATGGATTATGGCGGCATGTTTTACCGTGTCAAAGATGCTTTCGATGGAATCTTCTACAGGCAATACGAAACATGCGAGTAATTGTTGCAGATGTCTGTTTGCATTCATTAATGTGGGTGAATTGGGAAGAAATTGCAGGGAAATCATAAGGTGGTAAAATTGTTCTTCCAGAGAAAGAATATCTGCATTTTTGTTGTAAATTAAATCTACCGAGGCGATATTTTTTGCGATTCTGCGAAACATATCTTCAGGCGATTCAATGGGTTCTCCGGAAGCATTTTTTTTCAAATATCTTTTTTCAAGTACTAATCTGGCGTTTGGAGATAAGGAAAGGGTATTTTTATCCATTTTTAATAAAAAAGCAGATGTACAATAAAATCTGATCAATTTAAATGATTAACATACAGTCACCATAGCTATAAAAACGATATCCCTCTTTTTTGGCAATTTCATATGCGTTCAGAATTTGTTCCCTGCCCGCAAAGGCTGAAACCAAGAGTAAAAGTGTAGATTTCGGAAGATGAAAGTTGGTAATGAGGACGTCAACGTATTTAAACTGGTATGGAGGATAAATAAATAAATCCGTATAGCCTGAAAACCGGTGTATGTTGCTACTCAAAGCAATTGTTTCCAGTACCCGGCATGAAGTACTTCCTGTTGCAATGATACGGCCTTCCCGGTTTTTTGTAGTCGTTATTTTTCGGATCAATTCTTTTGAATATTCGTAATACTCTTTATGCATACAATGTTGTTG
Source organism: Candidatus Kuenenia hertensis (assembly GCA_021646465.1). Lineage (GTDB taxonomy): Bacteria > Planctomycetota > Brocadiia > Brocadiales > Brocadiaceae > Kuenenia > Kuenenia hertensis. The sequence continues at coordinate 10,797 of SOET01000022.1, forward strand.
TATTTCTTCCGCTTTTATGGGCAAAAACGTACCTAAACCGACGTGAAGTGTCACAAACTCTATCTCTACTCCACGGTGTTTTATTTTTTTTAATACGCCCTCGCTGAAATGTAACCCCGCGGTGGGGGCTGCGATAGCACCTTCTTTTTTGGCGAATACTGTTTGGTATCGTTCTGCATCCATAGCAGAAAGGGTATTATTTTTCTTCTGACGTTTTATGTACGGTGGTAACGGCATTTCTCCGTCCCTGTCCATAAGTTCCTTGATGTTTGCTCCATTTTCTATTTGTAATATCCATGAGCTATCTTCGTGTTTTTCAAGCAAAATGGCTGAAATAGTAGCATTGTCAAGATAAATACGTTCTCCTTTTTTCAATGGCGCGTTTGATTTTAGTAAAGCTTTCCAGCAATTATCTTCCAGCTCTTCTGTAAATAGTAAATCGATGTAAGCGCCATGTGCCTTTTGCCCGGCTATCCGTGAAGGAATAACCTTTGTATTATTCAATACGAGAATATCCTCCGGGGAAAGGTAATCGGTAATTTCATTGAATTTGCGATGTTCTATTTTGCCAGAGTAACGATGAAGAACCAAAAGCCTGGCATTTTCCCTTTTTCCCATAGGTTTTTGGGCAATAAGTTCCTTTGGGAGATCAAAATCGTAATCAGCTACTTTATTAAAAATTATAGAGGTTTCAGGCATTTCGGAATTTAGCAATAAAGAAGAGAAAATTACATGAACCCTAGTTTTATTGATTCATATTAAAAGACATTAAACAAAATAACAATTAAAAAAACAGAGTTCCGTTTCCGGAGATCGATAAAAAAAAGAACAAACTAAATATTTTCCAAAAAACATTACTTTTTTATTTCTACAACATATAGTACCTGATGAAAGCAATGTGACAACCATTTGGATAGATAATTAATATTACAATATTTATGTTAGAAAAATTGAAAAATATTTGTTGACAAAAAAATAAAAAACAGTATTGTCATAGCCATGTTAGTGGTATAAAGTGGTGAAAAGTGGGGAAAAACATATGTTCACCGGAGAATACCGACACACGATAGATACTAAAAACCGCCTTGCCATTCCGGCTTCTTTACGTGATGTTATTAACGAAGAAGTTGAGGGGAAAGGGTTTTTTATAACCCGGGGCCTCGATACGTGTTTATTCATGTATACCCCTAAAGAATGGCAAGGCGTTGTTTCAAAAATTGAACAACTCTCTTTTACTAATAAAAAGGCACGACAGTTTCAACGTCTTTTTTTCTCTAAAGCTCAACGCATTAACGAAATGGACCCTCAAGGGCGCATATTAATTCCTCAATACTTGAAAGATATTGCGAATATACAGAAAAATGTAGTTATTGTAGGTATAAGCAATCGGATTGAAATCTGGGACGAAAAGAACTGGAACGATTTTGAATCGGAATATGACGGTGAAGGTGAGTTTGAGGAAATTGCAGAAGATTTGTTTCGGTTAGGTTTTCCTTCAAATGATAAAGGGTAGGTGAAAAGCCTATGGCGTATAGTTTTTTTGAAGGAGAGAATGCTCTTTGTTTCACTAAAGAAATACGAAATTTAAAGCGTGCCGCGCAAAAATAACATTAAGATTATGAAAATGTCTTATGTCTAATAATACGGAAGACCGGCTTCTCCATGAACCGGTTATGGTTGAGGAGGTATTGGAATACTTGTGTTTGCGTCCTGGTAACGTTATTCTGGATTGCACAGTGGGAGGAGGAGGTCACGCAGGCAAGATAATGGAAAAGATTAAACCTGACGGTTGTTTAATTGGCATTGATAGGGATTCTGAAATGTTGAATATGACAAAGCAGTATTTATCAAACAGAGGATGTTCTTTTCGGTTATATCATGCAAATTATTCAGATGTTGATGAAGTTTTAAAAATGGCAAATATCGATAAGGTCCATGGTGTACTTCTTGATCTGGGCGTTTCTTCATTACAATTTGACAGAGCCGAGCGTGGGTTTAGTTTTTCAAAAGAAGGTCCTATCGATATGAGAATGGACCGGTCGGCTTCTTTTATGGCGCAGGATTTATTACGGAAAATATCTGAACGGGAATTACAGGAATTGTTAAAAAAATATGGAGAAGAACGTTGGTCAAAAAGAATTGCAAGGCGGATAATTAAAGAAAGAAGTGTACGCGGCCTAAAGTCAACAACACAATTGGCAAGAGTTATAGAAGGCGCTGTTCCCGTGAAAAGAAGCAAAATCCATCCTGCAACGAGGGTCTTTCAGGCATTGCGAATAGCAGTAAACAGAGAATTGGAAAGTTTAGAAATTTTCTTAGATAAGATTCACAATTTTATGGTGACAGGTGCGCGTATCGTCGTCATAAGTTTTCATTCACTTGAAGATAGAATTGTGAAAAATAGTTTTATAAAAATGGAGGATAAAAACGTATTTCACATAGTAACCAAAAAACCTTTAAGGCCAAATGCTTCTGAAATAGAAAAAAATGTGAGAAGTAGAAGTGCAAAACTCAGAGTTGCAGAAAGGATTTAACATGGAAATGTTTAGATGGTTGGTAATGTTTGCTATTGCAATAGCAATGGCGGTGTTGGTTGTCTGGGAAAGGAATAAAACTATCGAAACAGGGTATCAAATCGCACAACTTCAAAAAGATTTCATTGAGTTGTCGGAAAGAAACAAAAAACTCGATTATTATGTGCTAAAATTAAAATCACCGGAGGTTATAGAGGACAAAGTAAAAGCTTATCAACTTGCACTTTTGCCTCGGGAAGATTCTTCGAACAGGTTGGCGGCCAGGAGAACAAAAAAGAGTGTAGAGGTTTCTTCGAAAACGATTATGGCCGGTAATTTATATACGCAAAAAGAACCGGTACTTAGAGGGTATAAGTTACATAATTAGAGAAAGTTAAAGATATTTTGTGGCCTTCCTCCCGAACGCTTTCGGGGAAAAGTTTTTTTTCTCGAAAGCGTTCGTAAATTTTTAAATGTATTTTTTATATTTTAAGGGATACCAATATGTATTTTAAAAGCATGCAAAGATTTTGGACAAATATTATTGGCTTTTTCCTTATTTTGATCTTCATTGGTTTGGCAGTAAATTTAGGTCGTATACAGATTGTTGAGCATGATAAATATGTTAAATTAGCTAAAGCACAACAAAGCAAAAAAGTTAAATTATCCGCAAGAAGGGGACTGATATTAGATAGAAACGGCAGAAAGCTTGCGGAATCCTTACGTGTTGGCTCTGTTTATGCTGATCCTTCCGCAATTAAAGATGTTTACGAAATTACTCGTCATTTAAGTAAGGTCTTAAAACTTAATTCTTCAAAGTTGTCCCAAAAACTCAAAAAAGATAAAAAATTTGTCTGGATTAAGAGAAAAATCAGTGATGAGGAATTGAAAGAGATCAATAAGCTCTCCTTGCAGGGAGTTTATATTGAATATGAATATAACCGTTTTTATCAAAATGGCCAATTGGGGAGCCATGTTATTGGATTTACGGATATCGATGAAAAGGGCCTGGAGGGTATTGAACTGTCATGTAATCAAGTGTTGTCAGGAGATCCGGGTTATAAGATGATACTCCGCGATGCACAACAAAGCCATATTTTAACGCCGGACATAGAGATGCAGTTTCCACAACATGGAGACAACGTCATGCTGACGATTGATAGTCATATCCAACGTTTTACAGAAGAAGAATTGGACAATCTTTGTAAGACATGGTTACCTGTCTCTGCTACGGCTGTTGTGATGGATACAACAACCGGAGAAATACTTGCTATGGCAAATCGGCCGGCATATGATCCAAATAATGTCAAAAAATATCCTTCACTTGCCAGGAAAAATCTGGCAATTACAGATTATTATGAACCTGGTTCAATGATAAAACCTATTGTGCTGGCAGGCGTGTTTGAAAACAAGCTTGCCAGCCCTGATGATGTAATTGATTGTGAAAATGGAAAATATGTAATGGGTAAAAGAATCTTACATGATTCGCACCGCTACGATACCCTCACCGTCTCTGAAATTATTACCCATTCGAGCAATATTGGGATGGCCAAATTGGGCATGCTCATGGGAATTGAAAGGATGTATAATCATCTTGAACAGTTTAATTTCGGAAATAGATTTGGTATTGAATTATCAGGGGAACAAGAAGGGATTTTTCGTCCGTTGAAAAGCTGGTCAAAACAGTTTTCTTTGGTATCGGTTTCAATAGGACATGAAATTGCGGCAACACCGCTTCAGTTTATTACAATATTTTGCAGTATTGCAAATGGTGGTCATTTATTAAAACCAAGAATAATAAAGTCGATTATAGGCAATGATGGTAAAGTTAAAGAAGAATATAAAGGGCCGGAGATTATCAGGCGCGTAATGAGCGAGGAAGTTGCCCGTGATTTGTTAAATCCTATACTAGTTGATGCAGTGCGAAACGGAACAGGCAAGAAAGCCTTTTTAACTGAATACGAAGTTGCCGGAAAAACGGGAACGTCTCAGAAGATTAATAAGGCCGATGGCCGTTATTCGCACAATAAATATATTGGTTCTTTTGTTGCATATGCACCTGCGGAAAACCCCCGCATTTGTGTGTTGGTGATGGTCGATGAACCAAAAAACGGCGCCTATTATGGTGGAACTGTTGCGGCCCCTGCAGTGGGAGAAATTATCAAAAAATCGCTGAGGTATCTCAATGTGGAGCCCATGAAATTAAAAATGGCAATGCACTGACCATTTGTAAAACTAAACAAGAAAGGAGGGTTTTTGGGGGTAATTATGTAAAAGGTATATCTGAAAATAGTGTTGAATGTGTTTGTTGTAATTATAGTATTTAGCGTAGACGAGAGGAGGAATGATGATACCGAAAGACTTGAACAAGAAGAATTTTATTTTATGGTATAGTTTGTATGCTTCCCAAAAAGAATTGGAAATGGTAAGGGCGAGTAACAGAGAAGCGCTTCATCGGCTTTTAAAGGAATATGCAGAAGAAGTTGACAGGGTAGACAAGACAAAGCGTTTGTATGAACGGATTGTTCAGCCGCAGAGTATAAATACGCAAGGTTTCGATGGAGTGTTGAGAATAGACTATTTTTTCCATCGGGAAAAAAATAATCAGGTTTAAAAGGTATAATTATTATAAGGTTGCAAATGAAATTACATGAGATTTGTTCTGTTTTAGAAAAATATAAGTGTAATGTCTCTTTTACGGAGAAAGAAGTTTTAGGGATAACTCATGATTCCCGTAAGGTGAAAGAGGGTTATCTCTTTGTTGCTATAAAAGGTTATCAATTCGATGGTCACGACTTTGTCGGTATGGCATCAGAGAAGGGTGCTATTGGTATTGTTGCAGAGAAAGTTATTGATTGCGTTATTAATATTCCACAAATTATTGTACCAAATACCCGACGGGCGCTTTCTCTTCTGAGTGACTATTTCTATGGTTATCCTTCTTCAAAAATGACTATAGTGGGCATTACCGGAACTAATGGCAAGACTACTACTTCGTTTCTTACGAAGTCTATCATAGAATCTTCCTGTAATGAAGCAGGACTAATAGGAACCATTTCTTATCAAATAGGGAGCAGGGTTATACCTGCAAAACAAACTACCCCTGAATCAATTGATGTGCAATCGTATCTTTCAGATATGCTGAATAACAATATAAAATATGCGGTAATCGAAGCAAGCTCACATGCTCTTTCACAGCACAGACTTGATGGAGTACGTTTCCGCACGGCTGTTTTTACAAACTTGTCTGCAGAGCATCTCGATTATCATGAGAATATTAAAAATTACAGGGAAGAAAAAATGAAATTAATAAGGGGGTTAGATGAAAACGCTTTTGCAGTGTTAAATGCCGACCATAATGCAAGTAAATATTTTGCAAAGAATACGGCTGCACAAATAGTGTGGTACGGGATAAAGGATACATCTGCACATGTGAGAGCAGAGATAATAAACATGGATGCTAACGGAACAAAGTTTTTGTTGATTTCTCCTTGGGGAAAGGAAGTTATTAATTTACAATTAATAGGCAGTCATAATGTTTATAATGCCCTTGCATCTGCATCGAACGGGTTTTGTCTCGGTTTTGATATTGAAACAGTAAGAAAAGGCATTGAATCTTTAAATAACGTTCCTGGCAGGCTGGAAAAGCTTGATTATGGCCAGGATTTTCATATTTTTGTTGATTATGCACATACACACCAGGCATTGCAGGTAGTTTTAGAAGCTCTCAGAAGCATAACTACCAGGAGGGTTATTTTAATATTCGGTTGTGGTGGAGACAGGGACAGAAAGAAAAGGGCAAAGATGGGGCGTGTAGCGGAAAAATATGCAGATTTTTTTTGGATAACAAATGATAATCCTCGTTCCGAAGACCCATTAAATATAATAACTGAAATACAAAAGGGAATAAAAAGCAATGCATGCTATAAAATACAACCGGATAGAAAAGCTGCAATTGAAGAAGCTCTTTTTGAGGCAAGAAAGGGAGATGTTGTTGTTATTGCCGGAAAAGGCCACGAACATTATCAGATATTAAAAGATACTATTATTCCTTTTGATGATCGTGAAGTTGTAAAGCGCGTTTTATCCGGTAGCATGGTATCTCAAAATTAAATGGTTAAGGAAAATGGACATAATTTCTCTTGAAGAAGTGATAAAAGTTATTAACGGGAAAACTGTGCCGAATATCAAAGGATTAACGGTGAATGGAGTTTCTATTGATAGCAGGAGCGTACATGAGGGCAATTTGTTTTTTGCTATTAGAGGGGGCAACTATGATGGACATCAGTTTATTGAGCAAGCCTTAAAAGCAGGAGCAGTTGGTGCTGTTGTATCAGGAAAAAGTAAAATTGATTTTGATTGCAAGGGCTTTCCTTTGGTCCTGGTAGAGGAGGTTAAAACGGCTTTAGGCGATTTAGCGAAACATTACCGCAGCAAATTAAATGCAAAGATCATAGGTATTACCGGAAGTAATGGTAAAACTACTACCAAAGATATAGTGCATCATTTGTTATCTCATTTTGGTCCTGTAGTAAAACCGCAAAAAAGTTTCAATAATTTTATTGGTGTTCCGTTAACGATATTTGAAATGGATTCAAAACACAAATACGGAATACTTGAAATGGGTACAAACGCCCCCGGAGAGATATTACGGCTTTCTGAAATTAGTTCTCCGGATATAGCGGTAATTCTGAATATTTCAAAAACGCATTTGGAAGGCTTAGGAAGTATTGAAGGCGTTGCTTTGGAAAAAGGTGATATATTAAAAAATCTGAGAGAGGTGGGTGTGTTTGTCTATAATATAGACAATCCGTGGTGCGACAAAATTGCTCAAGGATTTGCAGGCAATAAGATAAGTTTCGGTTTTAGTTCGAATGCGCAAATAAGATGCACCGGGGTTAAGAAAAAAAATAATGGATATGCATTTGGGATCAATGGACAATTAGAGATACAAATTCATGTCCCTGGTTATCATAACATTAGTAATTGTTTAGCTTCATTTGCAGTATGTCATGCCCTTGGCCTGGATATCTGGGAACTTCAAAAGGCTCTTATATCATTTAAATTACCGGGGATGAGAATTGATTGTCAGCAGATAGGCAATGTTACATTTATTAATGATGCGTACAATGCGAATCCTGAATCTATGTTTGCAGCTTTAAAGTATTTTGAAGAGATTAATTCATTAGGGAGAAAAATATTTATTTGCGGAGATATGCTGGAACTTGGAAATGAATCACATACATTACACAAAGAAATTGGAAGAAAAGTGCCGACGCTTAATTTAGATTTGTTATGGACTGTTGGCAAATATGCGGCTGACATTGCAAATGCTGCAAAAGATGGTGGTATGGATGAGAGAAAGGTTTTAAGTTTCTCGAATTTGGATGATATCACGGAATATGATATGGGTGAATTTAGAGAAAATGATGTAATACTTATTAAAGGCTCCAGAGGAATGCACATGGAAACGATTGTTAATAAATATAAGAAGTATGTCTCTAAGCAGGTGCTTACGCACAATTGATTTTGTTTAAGAGGGAATGGATTGTTATACGGTTTGTTGTATTCAATGTTTTCACTTGAAATATTTAGATATATATCCCTTCGTTCCTGCCTGGCTGCATTTACGGCATTTTTAATCAGTATTATTTTTGGTCATTGGTTTATCAAAAAATTTCGTGCTTTAAAGTATGGAGAAGACACTACAAAAACAGATTCTGAAGAATTGAAAAAAATGCATTTTGCGAAAAAAGATACACCAACAATGGGAGGTATTGTTGTTATTGTTTCGATATTAATCGCAACGTTATTTTGGTGTAATATTTACAATATTTATGTTCTTTTATTGATGTTTACATTGATCTGGTTTGGCGCTATCGGGTTTATTGATGATTATATTAAACTTACGCAAAAAAACTCGTCTGGTCTGACAGATATATCGAAATTATTATTCCAGTCTGCCTTAGGGCTTATACTTGGGTTAATATTATATTTTTATTCCAGTAAGTTTACATGGGGTACTCAGTTAATGATTCCGTTAATAAAAGATTTAAGACCGGAACTGGGACCTTTTTATGTCGTAATAGTAGCTTTTTTTATTGTTGGTATGTCAAATGCCGTGAATATAACGGATGGTTTGGATGGATTGGCAATAGGATGCAGTATTATCGCCGGTATTTCTTTTGCCATTATTTCTTATGTTTCCGGCAGAGTGGACTTCAGTGAATATTTGAATATTCCTTACATTCCCGGCGGGGGTGAATTGAGTATTTTTTGTGCAGCACTGGTAGGTGGAGGAATGGGTTTCCTATGGTATAACTGCTATCCTGCACAAATTTTTATGGGAGACACAGGTTCTTTGACGCTGGGTGGGGTACTTGGATTAGTGAGTATTATAGTAAAACAGGAAATATTAATGATTGTTATAGGGGGGATTTTTGTTGCAGAGGCAGTATCGGTGCTTGTACAGGTCTATTTCTTTAAAATTACAAAGAAAAGAATTTTCCTCTGCGCACCTTTGCATCATCACTTTCAATTTGCAGGCTGGCCTGAGTCAAAAATTACCTTTAGGTTTTGGATAATTGCTGCGTTGTTAGCAGTATTTAGTTTTATGCTTTTGTAATTACCAGGAGAGATATTTTGAAATCTTGGCAGTGTATCGTATATATTGTTGTTGCATTACTGGGATTTAGCATAGTCACTGTTTATAGTACGGACATGACAATGTTTGCAGCAGGTGGGAAAGGTTATCAATTTACCAAACATCTTGTATGGATTTTATTGGGTTTGGTAGTGTTATTCGTTATGTCGGTCATTGATTACCGGTATCTGCAGAAATTAACGTATCCAATTATTGCAGTATCAGTAATTTGCCTTTTACTTGTGTTGTTGCCAGGTATTGGAACGGTTACTAACGGAGCAAGAAGGTGGATCAGACTGGGAAGTATTGCAGGTATTCAACCGTCTGAGTTTGCAAAATTGGCGATAATTATATTTTTGTCGAATTATATAGCCAAAAATCATAATAAAATGCATAGCTTTAAAAGAGGGTTTTTAATACCTTTGGGGCTCATAACAATAACAGGCGGGCTAATACTTATGGAACCGGACTTTGGTACCGCTGCTTTTATCGTTATCTTGTCAATGTTAATGTGTGTGGTTGGCGGTATGCGGATTATATATGTTTGTTTTACTTTGCTGGCGGCGGTTCCATTTATCTATGAATTGATTTTTCACGTCCCCTACCGAAAAACAAGATTTACCTCATTTCTTGATCCGTGGCAAGACCCGCAGGGGACGGGATATCACGTGATACAATCATGGATTGCCCTTGGTTCCGGAGGGCTGACTGGTTTAGGGTTAGGCAATAGTAAACAAAAACTGTTTTTTCTGCCGGAAAGCAGCAGTGATTTCATATTTACCGTTATAGGGGAAGAATTTGGTTTTATAGGGGGAATGACGATTATTGTCCTTTTTTCATTATTACTTTGGCAAGGGCTAAAAATTGTCAGCAGGACGAAGGATTTGTTTGGTTTCTTTTTAGGACTTGGTATTACGATGATGTTTGGTTTGCAGGCAATTATAAATATTGCAGTCGTTTCCGGTATTATACCGACAAAAGGTATACCCTTGCCGCTTTTAAGTACGGGTGGTTCTTCTTTGTTGTTTTCCATGCTAGGTATAGGAATATTAGTAAACATTGCAAAACAATCTCTAAAGTGTGACACAGGCAAGTTATTAACTGACGAAGTAAAAGAAAGACGACCAATTAATGAAAAGTTTTTCCCTGTGAGAATTGCCAGCAGAATAATCTCTAAGATAGCAGCGTTTTCGTGGTAATACTATACGGATATTTAAATTAACTGTTTTTAATTATCGATAGCAATTATTGAAATAGGGGTTAAAAAATGAGGGTATTATTCGCAGGGGGTGGTACTGGCGGTCACCTTATGGCTGGAATTAGTACTGCTGAAGAAATCCGTATGAGATTTCAGGATGCAGAAATTATCTTTTGCGGTACAGAAAAAAAATTTGAAGAAGAATATGTATTGCAACGGGGGTTTCAGTTTCAGAAAATTCACGCAAGAAAGTGGGAAAAGTCCTTTAAGGGGATTTTTGCATTTCTAAGAGCTACATTTTTAGGGATAATTGAATCTTTTTTCCTGTATCGGAAATTCAAACCTGACATTGTTGTAGGGTTGGGGGGATATGCTTCTTTCGCACCAATTATTGCGGCAAAATTACATTGTATTCCTTCTATATTGCTCGAACAGAATGTGATTCCCGGCAAGGCAAATTTGTTTTTGGCAAGATGGGCTGATGAGGTTTGCTGCCACTGGCGGGCTTCTCTTAAATGGTTTGTAAAAGCAAAAAAAGTACACGTTACGGGGACTCCGATTCGCAAAGGGATATTGTCTGGCAGGAGGAGGAATTATTATGAAAAATTTGGGTTGAGTTATGAGAAAAAAACAATTGTAGTTACGGGGGGGAGTCAGGGCGCCCAGGCAATTAATGATGTTATTTTAAAAAGTTTGCCTAAATTGGAACGGTTTTCAGAAGAAATACAAATAATTCATTGTGCGGGTGAATACGGATATGAATTGGTAAAAAAAGGATACGAACACACAAAAATTGATTCTTTTGTGTGCAGTTTTTTAAATGATATAGATGCAGCGTTTAATATAGCAGATATTGTTATATGCAGGGCAGGCGCTACAACCATTGCCGAAATTACCGCAATTGGTATCCCCGCTATTCTTATACCATATCCATATGCTGCCGATAATCACCAATATTGGAATGCAATCGAAGTTGAGAAAAACGGCGGGGGGTATTTGTTGCAACAGATTGATTTAACACCAGAAAAGATTGTTGAAGTTATAGCCGATCTTCTCGAAAACAAGGAAAAATACAACAGGATGAAGATGTTTAGCAAAGAAATGGGTATGCCGAATGCCTCTGTTTGTGTTGTAGATATGATAAGCAGATTAATAGGCTTTAAGGAGTCGAGATTGGTATTGCTTACCAGATAATTTTTTTACAGGAAAACATGTACACACCATACAACAAAAGCAATGGATAATTCCTTACTGCATACGACATCGGTAAATGACAGGTTGTTAAATTACAAACCTTTGCGCGGAAACCGTGTGTATTTTATCGGAATTGGTGGGAGTGGTATGAGTGCGCTTGCACGTATTCTCGTGAGTGAAGGGTGTATTGTTGCTGGTTCAGATATTCGTCCATCTCCTCTTATTTCATCACTAGAAAAAATAGGAGTAACGGTTAACTCAAAACAAGATGGCAGTATGATGCCGTTGGAAACAGATATGGTGGTAGTTTCTGCTGCGATTCAAGAGGGCAATCCTGAATTAAAAGTTGCCCGGCAATTGGGTATTAAAGTGGTAAAATACTCTCAAATACTTGGTTCTTTGATGCAGGGGAAAAGAGGGATCGCAATTAGCGGCACACATGGAAAAACAACTACCAGTGCGATGGTTTCTACTATTTTAAAAAGGGCCGAATTAGACCCTACATATGTTATTGGGGGGGAAGTGCCTGATATCGGAGGAAATGCGCATTTAGGCAGAGGGAATTTCTTTGTGGCGGAAGCATGCGAATATAAGAGTTCATTCCTTGATCTTGTGCCGCACGTAGGGGTAATTACCAATATAGATGAAGATCATTTGGACTATTATAGTAATCTTGAAGAAATAATAAATGCTTTTGGACGTTTTGCACGGTTGATATCGGAAAAAGGATTACTGGTAGTGAATGATCAGGATAGAAATGTAGCCGTTGCTATGAAAAAAGCTAATTGTAAAGTAGAAACGTATTCACTAAGATGTTCTTCCCATTGGCATGTGAAAAAAATTCTTCCTGCTATTCAGGGAATAAATAAATTTCGCGTCTACAAAGGAAACAAAATCTTCGATGATTTTTGTTTAAATATCCCGGGGACGCATAATATATTGAATGCACTTGCGGCTATTGCTGTTTGTACATTTATTGGCGTTGATAAAGAAGATATCAGAACTTCATTGGAATCTTTTAAAGGCGCAAACAGGCGTTTTCAAATTGTTGGTACGAAGAATGATATTATAATAATTGATGATTATGCTCATCATCCCACGGAAATATATGTTACTTTGAAAGCAGCACGCAAACTTTATCAGGCAAGAAGAATATGGTGTGTATATCAGCCACATCAGTATAGCAGAACACGGCACTTATTGAAAAAGATTTCGGAATCTTTTTATCTCGCCGATGAGGTGGTATTGGCAGACATATATGAGTCGCGCGATAATGATTTTGAAAAAACCTCAGTGAGTTCATTGAAATTATATGAAGAAATTCGTAAAACAGGAGTTAATATACAATATTGTCCGCAACTGGAACATATTGTAAACCTTCTCCATAGCAACGTGAAACCGGGAGATGTTATTATTACTATGGGTGCGGGGGACATTGGCAAAGTAGCTCATGAACTGGCGGAAAAATTGGGGAATAATACATAAATGTCCTTTTAATCTGAAAAGAAGGATTAATAAAGGTGGGTGCTGAATGAGACCGTTAAATATTGCTGTATTGATGGGTGGTATTTCTTCTGAGCGTGAAATATCTTTACGCTCGGGGAATGCTGTCGCGAAAGCTCTGAAAGAAGTGGGGAATAATGTTATCTGCATTGATGTAAAAGATGAAAACATAGAAGAGATCGATCATAGAGAAATTGATGTTGCATTCATTGCCTTGCACGGATATTTTGGTGAAGACGGAGGGGTTCAGCAGCTTTTAGAAGCAAAAGGTATTCCCTATACAGGTTCTGGTGTTGATGCCAGTAAAATTGCAATGGACAAACTGGAGTCGAAAAAATATTTTTTGGCGGCAGGGATTAAGACACCGGAGTATTTTCCCATAAAAAAGTCCATGAAGTTGGCCGATATAGAGTCAAAGGTAAAAGAATTTGGTTTTCCTGTGGTAATAAAACAAACAAACGGTGGTTCCAGCATCGGTGTATCTATAATTAAAAATGATAATAATCTCCATTCGCATGTAGAGAAAGCATTGAGATGTGGGGATGAAGTGTTTGTTGAAAGATATGTATCGGGAAGGGAGTTGACAGTTGGAATACTGGATAACAGGGCGTTGCCAATTATAGAGATTATTGTATCCGATATATTTTTTGATTATAATGCAAAATACAGAAGCGATAAGACACGATATTTTGTAATTAAAAAAAATTTTAAAGATGAAATAAACAGGCATGATAACCTCCGGCGTGAATCTGGTTTCTTGGATGCTGAATTGTATGACAAAGCGCAGGAATTGGCTATTGAAGCACACAATGCTATAGGTTGCAGAGGATTTTCAAGGGTTGATATGCTGCTTGATAATAAGAATGATTTTTATATATTGGAAATAAATACAATTCCAGGTTTTACAGAAAAAAGTTTATTGCCGATGGCGGCAAGGGCATCTGATATTTCTTTCACAACGTTATGTGAAAAAATTGTCGATCTTGCTTTACAAAACAGTTTTGTTAGTATAGATGGGTCGATTAAAAATTAAAAAATTTTTAAACCACATATTTAAATTCAAGTCTCTTGTTCCTTCTATTTCTGAAAAGTTTCATTGGTTCAATCGACAGTTCTATCCCTTTTTGTTAAAACTTGTTGGAGTGGTATGTATCATCATTTTAACAATTTGGGGATTAAAGAAGGTATGGAATACACTCATTGATTTAAGCATATTTAAGGTAAGTCCCGCGACTTTGACGTTTAATTTGCCTCCATGGATGAATAACCGTTTTTCTGAAGATATAAAACAAGTAGAGGCATTACATGGCCAGTATAGTATGTATGAAAGAGATATAACGCATAAAATAGCAAAGGTATATGGTGATATTGTTTTGGTTAAAAAGGTGGATTTGATAAAACGTGTATTTCCTAATAAACTTAATATAAAATTGACGATACGTAAACCTTTTATCTTTATAAAAAAAGGCGACAATTCTTATCTTGTTGATGATGAATGTGTGTTGTTGCCAAAAGAATATTATAAATTCTCTGATGTTGATTACGTAAGTCCTTACATTCAGAGTAGAAAGTTGTCCCGGCTGCCTTTGCCTGGAAAAGAGTGGAACGACAAAAAGATTAAGGCAGGAATTGAATTGGTGAGATTTCTTCGGGCAAATAACATTCATAAGCTTTTCAATATTGTATCGGTTGATGTCACAAACGTGCATAGGGAACGATATTCAGGGAAAAGCGATATTGTTTTATGGACGGAAAACAATACTCAGATTCGTTGGGGTTGTTCCTCATTATTTAAGCGCCCTGAGGAACTAACAGACGAAGAGAAATTGCAGAACCTTTTAAGCATCGCAAAGATTGAGGGGACTAGCTTGAAACAAATGGAGTATGTTGACGTGAGATGGAGCAAACCTGTTGGCAAAAGATGGAGAAACTAAAAAGTATAGGCAGGTTAAAAATATTTGACATTTCATGCTGTGATGATAAAATTTACTAAGTATTTTTTTAATAATTAGATACGTATTGATCAAATAGCAGAAAACAGTAAGCGTTGTTAAAATTTAACACATAGGA
The DNA here is from genome assembly GCA_021646465.1 of Candidatus Kuenenia hertensis. Lineage (GTDB taxonomy): Bacteria > Planctomycetota > Brocadiia > Brocadiales > Brocadiaceae > Kuenenia > Kuenenia hertensis. The sequence goes on from SOET01000022.1 coordinate 25,918, forward strand.
AATTGTTAAAAATAGACAGGAATTCCCTCAATAAAAAGCACATCAATACAATGCGGAAGTGGTGGAATCGGCAGACACGCTAGCTTGAGGGGCTAGTCCTTTAACCGGGGTGGGGGTTCAAATCCCCCCTTCCGCACCATTTTGTGTTCTCCCGCCATTCAGGTTTAGTTTTGAACAGATAAAAAGTAAGAATAAAATGTAATTTGATTGCATATCTTTTATAAAAGGCAAAAAAATCATGTTTAAATGTTTTCCTCTTACGAGAGGTAGTAATGAATAAATACACACTGGTATTTATTGCAATTATTTTCACACTTTTATCCGGTTGTGAAGAAACTCAAATAATGCAAACGGATTTTTTGCCGTTTAGAAAACCCGTTTCACTTTCAACTACAACCGAAAAAATAGAAAAAAAATCATGGGAATATGAATTTGCGCCGGAAAAAGACATTTCGGAAGAGACGAAAGAGAAGGTACCGGATGAAATTGTATATCCTATGGAATACAGGAAGCCTGAAGCATCACTTTACAAACCTGGATATACCGGTGAGAAAATTGATATTGCACTAAACTTTGATGATGCCGAAATCAAGGATGTTGTGCAGGTAATACTTGGGGAGATTTTAAATGTAAACTACGTGTTGGATAAAAGGGTGGGGGGGAAAATCAACCTTCATGCCACCGGTGAAGTTTATAAAGAAGAACTGCTCTCCATGCTCAATTCCCTCCTCTATGTTTATAATTTTACAATACTGAAAGATGGAAATATTTACAACATACTCCCACAGGCGGAAGCCCGGAGAGAAACAAATATTATTGTTCTTGGGGATAAAATTCCCGAATGGAGTAAAGATGTTATTATTCAAATTGTGCCGTTGAAATATGCCGATCCGAAAAAATTGAGTGCAACGGTGAAACAATTTATGTCGAGTATCGGAAATATTGTTACCCATGAAGACTTTCCCTACTTAATGATCATCGATAATGCTTCCGTAATGGAAAAACTGCTTACCATAATAAAAACATTTGATGTGCCTTTTTTGTCAGGAAAGGCTATGAAGTTTTATGAGTTTAAATATGTAGACGCGAGAAATATGTCAAAGGATCTGGGGAATCTGGCAAAATCTCTGGGCGCAAAGGTCGGGGGAGATGGAGAATTTGATTTTGTGCCATTTTCAGATACAAATAAATTAATAGTGATTACGAAACTTCCGGAACTTTTGCCTAAAATAGACTTGTGGATAAAGAATATCGATGTTCCTCCCACTGAATTAGATGAGGAAATGAGAATTTATGTATATAAAGTTCAGCATCAGAAGGCAGAGACAATTGTCCCGATTATCACTCAGATGTATAGTGAAAAGATGGCAGCTCAACCAAAGAAACTGGGCATGGATATAGTAGAATCAATGAAGGTGCTTGCAGACCCGGAAACCAATTCTGTCATTGTTAAGTCAGTTCCCAGTGATTATAAGGGAATTAAGTCTATTATCGAGGCAATTGACGCAACCCCGCAGCAAGTTTTTATAGAAGTGTTGATTATAGAAGTAGATCTGAGAGATACCCTCGATTACGGAGCAGAGTGGGCATGGTTAAGTAGCAATTTGGAAGTATTTGGCTTGGGAGATCTTGCAAGGACTGCCGGTAATCCAACGGTGCATTTTACCAACACATTTGCGAAAGGGAACTTTGAGATTTTCATGGATATTCTTGCTACATATTCTGATGCAAAAATACTTTCGGCACCGCATATATTAGTACGTGACGAACAACCTGCAAGTATTCAGGTAGGAGAAGAAGTACCGATTCTTACCAGCTCAGGCCAACAGTCAGGCACTACGGTTACATTTGAACAGGTACAGTATCGCGATACCGGTATTATCCTTACCGTAACGCCTCATATCGCGGAAAATGGTTTTATTACTCTTGAAGTAAATCAGGAAGTAAGTAACGCTCAGGAAACAACAACAGGCGTGAGTGATTCTCCGACATTTTCCACCCGCCAGGCGCAAACCTCACTGGTGATAAAAAGCGGACATACGATAAGCCTTGGCGGTATTATTGAACAAAAAAATGAGAAAAGTATAAGCAAAATACCTCTCTTGGGCGATATACCCTATATGGGAAATTTATTTAAGCTGACATCGTTTTCCAACAAGAGGACAGAGTTAATAATGTTGATAACACCATATATCGCAAACAATGCAGAAGAAGCCGATTCTTTAACAGAGGCATTTGAGAAAAAATTACAGGAAATTAATTTCCTGGTAAATCAGTAGGCTGATAAAGATGAAAAATGCTTTGTGTCAAAACAGAAAAGGGTTTACCTTGCTTGAGGTTATGGTTGCGTTGGCAATTATAGGTATTTCCATTGGTATTTTCTTTAGCATGGTGGGTAATTCTTCAAAAATAAGAGGTAAAATTGATGATCATGCGAATTTGTTATTGTTAGCAAGGACTAAGACGGAAGAATCCTTTTTGGGGATGCTTGACGTTGTATATACCATCAAAGAGAATGAAAAAACAATATACGAGGGAATTACTCCAAATGGTATTAAATGGAAAGTGTTGGAAATCGATAAATATAAAGAAGCCACAGAGAAATTAATGAGTGTGGGGATGACTGAAGAAGAGGATATTGAATTGCCCCCTAAGGGTGTTATTGCATTGAATACACAAGTAGAAGGGATAAAGATTGATACTGTATCATTTTTTGAAGAGAAGAAGGAAGATGACGAAACAGAGAACCTGGAAAATGAGCAGTAGTTATTGCAACAGATACAATGATGGTAGTATACAGAATGAGAAAGGCTTTACACTATTTGAGCTATTAATAGCCCTTTTTGTTGGTACGGTACTTATTATGTCGGGTGTATATGCCATCAGGATTGGGTTGTTTTCTATGGAAAGGGAAGGAGTCTGGTTTAGCGATTCCACAAGGGAAAAAGCGGCTTTTGATTTTTTCTGGCAACAGTCATCTTCCTTATATAACCAAAAACTTCCAAGAGAAAACAGACTCTTGAGTGATAATGTAAAAAAAAAGAAGGAAAATATGTTTGTTGGCGAAGAAGATTTTCTTGCTTTTGTTTCGCCTCTTTCTTTAAAAAAACATTATTCACAGGGTTTGGTTGTTGCAAGTTACAAGGTAATAATGAATGACGATAATAAGTGGGATTTGATTTATGTTGAAAGGCAATTAAATCCAAAAATATTGATGGATTTGGCGGAAGGGTTTAAAACGAATTTTCGTATGGAAGCGAATGCTGTTTTATATGAAGATCATACGGTATTTTTTAACGATTGTGAATCTGTTGCATTTGAATATTTAGTCTCTGATAAGGAAGCGATGGACGATGATGACGATATTGAGGATATTGCGGATATTGAGAATGAGGGGGAACCCCTTGCAACAGATAAAAATAATGCTAATATTAAAGAAGGCGCGAAAGCGATATGGAAGGGAAAAATTATAGGAAAAATCCCGAAGGCAATAAAATTAACGGTAACAAAAAATGGGGAAGAACAAGTGCTTATAATACCAATCATGGTTATGTACTCGTTTTTAGCTTATGGACAATAGTAGTTATTGGGTTTATCGCATTAAGTTTTACACGTAATACCGGTACTGCCATAAAAACTGAATTGGCATTTACCGAACGAGTAAGAAATATTTATGCTGCCAGAGGGGCATGTATTTATGCGATAAAAATGATATTGACTCCGGAAAAACAGAGAGAAAAGGAAGAGGAGAGTAAAAAAAGAAGGAATAAAACAAAGAATACCAAAGGGAAAAATGAAGGACAGTGGATGCCCGGTAACGAGCCTTATTCCGTAGTGATAGGGGACAGAAATTGTGATGTGTATATCAGTGATGAAAGCGGGAAAATAAACATAAACAAGATTACTGATGAAACGAGACCGAGTTTTATTAAATTCCTTTTGGCACTGAAAATTGAAGAACATGATGCTGAAATTATAACGGATTCTATATTAGATTGGGTGGATGATGATGATTTGCACCATGTAAATGGTGCGGAAAAAAATTATTACGGTTCATTGCCTGAACCTTACGAACCTAAAAATGGATCATTTGAAATAATAGAAGAGTTAACATTGGTAAGGGGAATCACCTCTCAAATATATGAATTATTACGCGATCATGTAACTATTTATGGGTCTGATAAAATTAATGTTAACTTTGCATCTAAAGAAGTGTTGCTTTATGTACCTGATATTACCCCTGAAGTTGTTGATGCGATTCTTCAGTATAGAGATGAGAACGGCAAAATAGAAAAATTCAGAGAGTTAAAGGAATTATTCAGGGGATATGGTATTATCGGTTCATATTTTCAGGAAGTGACTAAATATTTAACCGTGTACGATTCAAATTTCCTGACGATTCATTCTATTGCATATCCTGAAGAATCGGGAAATTTTTATGGCTCTTATAAAATAATTGTCCGAAAAGGAAGTGGGGATTTTAATATTATTGCAGTGTACCCTGATTAGTAAGTGTTTAAATTATGAGTAGGATTCCGTTTGTTGGCATCTTTTCTCCCCGTGGCACAGGTTTATCCTTGTATGGAAATGATCTTGTTATTACATCTGTTTCCAAGCAATTAATCAAATTATCCCATGAAACATTTATAGTAAAAGATTTCTTAGTTAAAGATGGTCAGCAATTAAAACCAATTTTAGTGCAACAGAAAAAACTTGATGGGGAAATAATTCTCTCAGTACCAAGGGAATTATGCGTTATCAGAGAAATAGAATTTCCCTATGCGAATATCAAAGAATTACGGGAAGCGTTAACGTATCAACTGGATAGTTTTATTCCATTCAATAACGAAGATGTTTATTTTGATGTTCATTTGCTGTCTCATAACAGGCATAATTCAAAAGTACTTATTGTTGCTGTAAAAAAAGAAGTATTGGATGATATATTATCGCGGCTAAAAGCGCTCGAAATAATACCTTCCCGTGTCATTATCACCCCCTTTGCGTTTATTCCTCTTATAGTTGACAAACGTGGTTCAGTTGTCATAATCAATAAAAATAAAAATAATTACAACTACAACCTGTATGAAAATAGCCTGTTGAAGTTGTCGTCAATTGCGAGGAATGAAGATGAACTTACCAAACAATTGAAAACGGGTGCTCCGGATGAGGTGTTTTTTACTAACAAGGACAATGGGATTTTACAGAAAGACAGTCCTGTTCAAGTAAGCCAGATGGATGAAAATTCAGAGTCATATGGCGCGGCGCTTTATGGGATTTCCGGTTATCCCTGTAAATTAAGTTTAATTAAGTTGAGGAGAAAACAACTAAATCCTCAAACATCAGCAATGTGTTTTTTGATAGGGTTTTTAGTACTATTTATTTTTTTGATACCATATATACAAAAAATCAATAACCTTGCGACGCTAAAGACGGTGGATTCAAGAATTAAATCAATTAAAAAGGATGTAAAGATTGTTGAAAAGACGAAGGAAAAGATGGAACTGTTAGAGGCTACAGTTATTAATGTTGATAAAATCAGCGAAAAATATATTCCGAGAATTGATGTAATCTTAGAGTTGGCGAGAATTTTGCCGAATGATGCCTGGACTAAAACTATTAAAATAGATAATAACCTTTTTGAAATAGAGGGTGATGCAGTGTCTTCCACCAATTTAATACCAATCCTGGAAGATTCACCTCTTTTTTCAACTGTTGGCCTGGCATCACCGGTTACCAAAACACAGAGTGGCAGAGAAAAGTTTCGGATAAAGGGAAAAATAGAAAAACAGAAATAATGGAAAGACTTATTGAAGTATTTCGAAGATTTAAAGTAAGAGAAAGAGTTCTGCTGATTGCTGCATTAATAGTTCTTTTCTATATCGGTATTGATAGAATAATAATTACTCCTTTCTTTACTTCTATCAATGAAACGAAACAGAGGTTGGAAACAAAAGAAAAACTGCTGGAGAAGAGTTATTTATTTATTGCAAATAAAAACCAATATGAAGAACGATTGAATGAGTTAGAACAATATTACGAAAAAATGAAGAAAAAGTTTTTGTATGAAGAAACGGAAGAGCTTGCGTCTGCAAAATTACAGGAGATGGTAAATAATGTTGCGAAAAAGAATGGTTTAGTTGTATCGAGAAGTACTGCTCTCAAGAAAAATGTAATCAACAAGAGTCCCTATCTCATAGCATTATCAATTAATATTGAAATAAGTAATATTCCCAGTACGGAAAAATTGAGGGATTTTTTATATGATATCGAATATGATAATACCAAAACACTTTTCATTGACAATCTAAGAATTAAAGTATTGGGTTTAAAAGCAGTGAAAGGTGCGGTTCTTAATTCGACCTTAACCGCGGTAGCCTTTATAGAAAAGAAGTCATAGTACTCATGAAATCTTTTAAATTAAATACACAATACTTGCAAGCAGTTGCCAAAAACCTTGGAGAAAAGGTGAGGCACTGGAAAAACTATTTGCCGATAATAAACCTTGTATTACTTGCCAGTCTTTTAGGAATGGCAGGGGTATGTGTGCATTTGGTATACAAACCCCGGGAGGATACGATAAAACGGGAGGAATTAGTAGAAAAGGCTCTTGATAATAGAAAACAATTTACTTTTTTAGAGAAGGAGAAAAAAGCAATAGATCATTATGAAACGTTATTGTCTAACAATCCATTTTCCCAGGACCGTGATGATTGGAAGCCTGTAGAAAAAAAAAATAGAATCCCAAAGAAAGATTTATCACCTAAACAAGTAGAACCAGCAGCGCCGAAAGCAGAAGAACAAAAACCAAAAGGCCACCCAAAACCGATTAAGTTGTTTGGTATTTTAATACTTGGAGATGTAAAAAAAGCACTGATACTTAATCCCGACCGGCAGAACAATGAAAGTGCATATATTTTCATAGAAGAAGGTGAGGAGATCGTTGACTACAAGGTAAAAAATATAGAAAAAGACAGGGTTAAGCTCGATTGGTATGGAGAAGAGCATATTGTTGTAATGAGGGCAAATATTAAAAAATAGGTATGAGTACGTTTAAGTATAAATTATTAACCAGTTCCAGCAGTATCGTAGAAGGTGAAAAAGAAGCGGAAAACAAAACAAGCTTAATAAGCGAACTTCGGAAATCTGGTCATATTATTTTGAATATCCATCAGATTGACGAAGGGAAAAAATTTGAATTATTTTTTAAACGCGTAAGTAAAAAAGCTGTTTTACCTTTTACTCAGGAATTAGCAACATTGCTTGAAGGGGGTATCCCGATTGACAAAAGCCTGTCTATTTTGTTGTCGGGACAAGAAAAAAATACAATGAAGAGTGTAATTGAGGATTTGTTGAATGGAATTAAGTCTGGCAAGTCATTCACGGAGACACTCAAAATTCATGAAAAATTGTTTTCCAGTATATATATTAGTATGGTACGTGCGGGTGAAGAAGGTGGGGTTTTGCCGCAGGTTTTAAAACGATTGGGAAGTTTTCAGGAGAAGCTACAGAAGACGAAAAGTGAAATTATTTCGGCAATGATTTATCCTTTGTTGTTAAGCAGTACAGGTCTCTTGTCGATTGGGGCGCTCATTGTTTATGTTATTCCTAAATTTTCCCAAATTTTTGAAGGGATGGGAATTTCCCTCCCATTCTCCACAATGGTGCTTATGGGTATGAGTCAATATGCTATAAAATATGGCTGGATTTTTATTGTGGTGGTTATGGCGGTATTTTTTATATACAAAAGGGCAATGAAAGATAAAAATACTGCCTCTAAGATAGACCAGAAAAAATTAAAATTGCCTCTTATTGGCAATTTATTATGGAAGATGCAGATATCCCGGTTTGCGAGAACGATGGGGACGTTGTTAGAGAACGGAGTTCCTTTACTCAGGTCTTTGGACATTGTAAAAGATGTCCTGTCGAATAAACACCTTTCAGGGATTCTTGATGATGTTAAAACAAATGTAAAAGAAGGAGCCGGGATTACTATTTCACTTGCAGAGAGAGGTTTTTTGCCGGAAATTGCAGTCCATTTACTCAAAGTGGGTGAAGAAACAGGGAATATGGATCAGATGCTTCTTAAAGTTGCGGACAATTTTGATGCGGATGTTGAAAACCGGATGAAACGACTCGTGACGATGGTGGAGCCTGTGCTGATATTGCTCATGGGGGCAGTCATTGGTGTTATTGTTATTTCTATGCTTACCGCAATTCTTAGTGTGAACGATATGAAGTTTTAAATTTAAAATAAAAATGAAAGAATGCTTTCTGTCGATAATAATTCCCGCGTATAATGAAGAGGAAAGGATTTTGCCTACTCTGAATAGTGTCTGTGCCTACCTTTCAAAGCAGGATTACCTTTCTGAAGTTATTGTGGTGGATGATGGTTCTGTGGATAATACATTAAAAAAGATAAACGAATTTTCAAATTCCAAAGATGGTGTAATCCTGTTAAAAAATAAAATAAATAAAGGTAAGGGTTATTCGGTAAAACGGGGCATGTTGGCTGCGAATGGCCGGTATATTTTTTTTACCGATGCCGACCTTTCCACTCCTATAGAAGAAATTGATAAATGTTTACCGTACCTGAATGCCAAAGGCTATGATGTGGTCATTGGGTCGAGAAGCATTCCTGGCGCCGACATAATGGTGCATCAACCATGGTACAGAGAAAAGATGGGAAAAATCTTTAATTTTATTATCCGGCTTGTATTGATGGGAGGTTTGATAGATACACAATGCGGATTTAAAGGGTTTAAAAGAGATGTCGTGAAAAAGGTTTTTGATAAGTGTAGAATTACAGGTTTTGCGTTTGACGTTGAGGCTCTCTATCTTTCCAGGAAATTTCATTTTAAGATTAAGGAAATACCGATTCGGTGGAGAAATTCTACCTTAAGTAAAGTGAGCCCTGTAAAGCATTCATTACAAATGTTTAAAGACCTTATAGTTATAAGAATGAATGATTTAAAAGGCTATTACTGATGATTTGCCTTCCTGTGAAATAGCACCTCGTCGGGAATTAATGTTTCTTTCCCTTCAGGGGGCTTCCATAACAATTCCATAACGGCTCCGCCTCCGATATCAAAATATTCAATCCGGATAGCATGATACCCTGCTTCGAGAGACGTGACTCCTGAAATATATCGCACTGCATGTGGCTCACCATTGTCTACAACAAGGTTTTCATCAATATAAACAAAAGAACCGTCGTCTGATTTTGTAGCAAATTGATACACCCCTTTTTCCTTAATATATATATAACCTTCCCATTCTATTCCAAAAGGAGATCGATAAGGCTTTTTTGTCTCGTCATTATATGTGAAAGAAATGGGTTCTTTTTCGATGGACGAGAAAAAAGGTTTTCCTATGCATTCAATGCTGTAATAATATTGTGCTTTTAATCCTGGTTCAAGTTCATCCTTTGATACATTCAGAGTTAATGGAGTATAACTTTTCTCCCTGGTTTCATGGTCAAAAGCGCTATCATACAATCCTTCTTGTATGTATGCCGTAAGCCATACCCCCGGACGTAAAATAAACCGTTCGTTTTTGTAATTTCCTTTCAGCTTCTTTTTTAAATCTTTTTCTCCCTTTTTATCCACTAAAATAACGGGTGCGTTTGGGTTCTCTATCGCTTTTCCCCAGAAATTTGCGCGTTTGTACTCCCTGAAATACCAGGGAAGAGGCCAGTAATCCTTTGAAACTATGTTTATCACCATATCTTTCCCGCATATGCCTGAAAGTGTTTCTAATCGGTTCAATAAATTGTAAACGTCTCTTTTTGTTTGAACATATACGAGTTCGTATCTCTCATCATCATAATTTACAAAGTTTAACATGATAGACTGATAGCAGAAGAAACAAAAAATTCCAACGTATATCGGGGAAAAAATTGCATAATGCCATTTGCATGAAACAATTTTAAATATTCCATTTATAAAGATACCGGCTAAAATTGCAATTGGAAGGGTAAGATTTATGATCAACCAGGGAGTTTTGTAAGGGATGGATGAATAAATGATGTATATAAGTACAGCCCATATTGTAGTAAAGAGGGTAAATTTATTTCTGTATTTGAATGAAAAGAAAATACCGGCAATTCCCATAACCAGCATGGGAAGTTCAAACTTATATAATAGTTTAAAGTAATAAAAAAATGGTTTTGTATGGCCGCCTGAATGAGTACCGGTTTTTGTCCATATCTTTAACGTAGTTAAAATTCCTTTTATTCCGCCATAATAAGTAAAAAATGATGAATAAAATAAAAAATTAATTAACAGAAACAGGCCAACGCCAATACTGATTACATGCCATTTTTTTCTGCAGGTATTTCCAAAGACAGTAAAAATTTGTTTGGTATACTTTGATTTTGTTCCGGAGGAAGAAGAGAGTATTTCATAACCGTATGCAAAGAGTAGCGAGATTACAAATACGGTAAATGTGATTATGTATGTTTCTTTTATGGTAATGATAAAGGCGATGCTTGATGCGGCAAAATATATGTATCTTGATTTTTTTGTTTCTGAATAGAGAAAAAAAGAAACTATTGTTGCAAGGGTGAAAAATATCAAATACGTTTCATGGATGGTGTCTCTCGAGAAGAAAGTATTGGAAGGAGAGATAGCAATAAGCAAGCCGGTGGTGAGTAAACCCATTTTGCCCATTCGTTTTCGCAATGGGTAAAGTAAGGCAACAATCATAATTCCAAATAAAACCGGCATAAGGCGAAACGAAAAATCCGTCTGGCCTAATATGTAAAAAGGGATCAAGCCAATGTAGTAGAGAAAAGGCCCATGATAGTTTGCCGGGTCGTAGTGGTAGTGATTCCGGTCGAACAGATTTCTCAGGAAAAAACTATTTACCCCTTCGTCAGAATGAAACGGTCTGAGGTCTATATCCCAAAAGCGCAAGAGTGACGCGATAACGACAGGGACAAAAAAAACGATGATTAATTGTGTTGTTTGTTTTTTCATGGATATTTATATATTTCATACAAAAAAATTTACCGCAAGCCTAATTTGCGGGTAAGTGTCACATTTCGTCCTCTTCGGATAATTCTTTTTCACTAATTGATAAATTTTCAATAGGTATTTTGGTAATGGTACCATCCGGAGTTTTCCACAATAATTTCAATACCGCACCGCCTTTTTTGTCAAAATATTTAATCTTGATTTTGTGTTTTCCTTTATTGAGAAAAACCGTCCCGGATTTTTCTTTTACCATATGGGAACCGCCATTGTCAATTATCAATGCATCATCAATGAAAAGCCATGAGCCGTCATCAGACGATAGCAGGAATGTATAATTATCTGCAGTATTGATATCGATAAACCCATCCCACATAATACTAAACGGACTGTAAAAAAGTTTTGCTTTATCATTTGGCCAGTTAAATCCGATTTCAGTGTCAACGTCTTCATAAATAGGCTTGCCGTGCCATTCGGTATTGTCATAGTATTTAACATACAATCCATTTTGCCGGTTTTGCAGAGTGTGAATAGCCTTTTTAGGAAGTAAAACCTTTTCCGGAATAATTGTTTCTCTTCCGGATTCAAACTTCCAGGTGAGTTTTAAAACAGCCCCACCTCCTTTATCAAAGTATTTTATTAAGATTTTGTGAACACCCTTGTTAAGGGTAATAGTGTCAGATATTGTTTGCACCCGATGGGGGCCTCCATTGTCAATGAGGAGTGAATTGTTTATGTAAAGCCACGACCCGTCATCTGATGCTAACGTAAAGGTATATTGTCCGGTTTTTTTTATGATAAGGTATCCCTCATATACCATGCTAAAGGGGCTCGGTACAAATTTATCAACTTCATTCGGCCAATTGAAATTAACAGAGGGAGCAATTTCTTCGAAAATAGAGGTGCCTTTCCAATCTTCATTATCGTAATATTGTACCAGTAAACCGTTTTTATTTATTAACATATCAGAAGAAAGGTCAGGGGTAATTTTCCTGTTAAGATCAAATACTTTATAATTTCGTGTGTTGATAACGCAGGGATAATTTTTTTTGAAAAAATTCTTGTTTGCGTATTTCTTTTTTTCCTGAGGCCCGATAATAGCATAATCGGGTTTATATTTGTTAATAAGTGAAATAGCGTTGGGCCTCCCCTTTAGCATTGCAGTAATGTCCGCTTCTCTCCCTCTGCTTCCGCTGTATCCATGACTCCATACATGGCCAGGAAATCCCATAAGGGCTTTCCGTCCGGTTAAAAATACCGGATGGTTATGTACCGTCGCACTGAGAAAAATCGAATCGGGAGGGGTTTCATCGACAATGCGTTTGGCAAGTTCAATTTCTTCCGTACTGAATTCTTTCCAGCCGTTTATAGGTAATATGGCAAATTTAAAAACATCGATAAAACCCGCGGCAATAAGAGAAAACATGGAAAGGAAAAAAACGGTTTTTGAAAGGATTTTTAAGCGTTTGTTTTCATATAAATACGTCAATGCAAGCGCAACCAGCGGGGTAACGCCAAGATACCAGTAAATAAACATTTTAATATTATCCCATTCCCACGGGGCAAAAAGGATAAGATTTGGTATTAAGAAAAGTATCAGAAATGTGAGCGGGAAAAATTTTAAACGGCCTGAAACGATATAATCCTTTTTTAAAAAGGTGAGAACAAAACCCCCGATTACAAAAAACCAGAATAAACTCGTGTTTTTGATCCAGAACCACAGGAAATTTTCATTCTTTGCCATCCACCCGAACTGAAATTTAAAGAAACGTTCGCCGTCAACATGACTGGAAAAATACCATACCTGTGGGAGGGAAAGAATAAAAGCCGGGAAAAAGAATAAAAACCATTTCCGCCAGTCCCAATAAATTATGCCTAATGGTATTGTTACCATCAACATTGCCAAAAAACTATGTGTATGGAAAAAAGGTAATGCCCCTGCAACGACGCCTGCAAACAAGAATTCTTTCCAATTTTTCTCTTTTATGCCGGTGTAAAGAAATAAAAAAATGAGCATCGTAAAAGGAAATCCGAAAAGGAAAGAACGTTGTGGCACATTGAGACAGGTTAATGGGGTAATCCAGTGATAATTGAATGAAGGAATTTTTGTGTAATTTTGTGGTAAATCAGCAATAAATTTCCAAAAACTATCAGATGTGGTTGCAAGGTCCTGAAAGAAATAATAAAAGCCAAACCCGCCTGACAAGAAAAAAATAAAAGTGGAAAGGATTGCAGCAAGTCTTTTTTTCGTAATGCGATAAGTAAAATAGTAAAGAATGCCGTATAAGGAAACAGTTAATATGAAGCCGGGGATGAACACGATATCCTTAAAATTTAAGCCCGATTTAAGAAAAATGGCCGATAGGAAATCGGACAAAATAGGATAGGTAAGTTTCACCCCTGCAAAAGCAGGATCAAGAGGCGGTATGTTCTCTCCCCAGGTGAAAGAGGTAATGTAGGCTAGGTGTAAAGGCAGATCACCGTAATTGTTTGTTAAACCAACATAGATACCGCTTTCTTTCCATATGATGGTGCGATAAAACAGGCTGTAAATGATTGTGGTAAAAAAGGCAAAAACTGCAATATGTGCGAAATAGGCTGTTTTGTTAAGAAGAAAATCTTTTTTAAGTTCCGTTACTTCACGGAGTATTTTTTGTTTTTGAACATTCCGGTTAATTATAAGAAATACTATACAAAAGATTGATGATAAAGCGATTGAAGAGTAGATACATTTAAATTGCAGTTTCCAGAAAAGGGAGAAGAGGTAAACGACCCATGTTTGCAACCCTAACCCTATCGCGATTCCATATACAATCCTTTCAAATAAGGAATATTTTGCAGATAAAAAATAGGTAAGTAAAAACCCCGTTATAATCGAAACAATAATAAAGATAATAACATGTATCATAGATTGTTTTATAGATAAAAGGAGAATTACAAATATACCAGTGAAGCGAAAACAGAAACTATGTAAATTACAATAGAAAAAGAGATTAAGCAATCATTTTTTTGTGTATGTCAAGCTTAACAATATTTTTGCGAATATTTATAAATAATATAGTTTTAAGGTTTTGATTACGTATAAAGTCGTAGGGAAATTTATTACTCGAAAATTAGGTCCAGCTTCCCGGGAAAATAGCATTGACTTTGTTTCTTGACACAGATAAACAGATTGCTTTTAATATGTTAGTTATTTAATTATATTATTAATGAGTAATAAAGTAGGGAGAAAATTGGGTAGAGGTAAAAGGTGTAATGGCCTGGATATATTTGATATTAGCAGGATTTTTTGAAATAGGTTGGCCTGTTGGTTTGAGAATAGCGCAACAAAGTAAAACTCGAATCGCAGGCATCGTGATAGCAGGTGTTTTCATGTTGGTTAGTGGGTTTTTGCTGTGGCTGGCACAAAAGCAAATTCCTATTGGTATTTCCTATGCAATTTGGACAGGAATTGGTGCAGCAGGTATATTTTTAGTTGGTGTGCTTTTTTACGGAGATTCCACGAGTTTAGGCAGGTACTTGGGCGTAGCACTTATTATTGCTGGTATCATAACTCTGAAATTTGTTCATTAAGTTTCGGTACTATTTACAATGATGAAAAGGAATAACAAGAATAAAAAAAGTTTATTTGCCGGAACAACAGTATTTTCTTTTTTGATAATAACACTGTTGTTTTTTGGGATAAAATTCGGGGCTGCCGCGCAGAAAGTGGTCCCTGCGCCTGAATTTTCAGACGGCACTGCCTGGTTTAATGTGGCGGAACCTTTGAGTATGAAAGATTTGAAGGGTAAGGTGGTGTTGATTGATTTCTGGACGTATTGCTGTATTAATTGTATGCACGTAATTCCTGACCTCAAAAAGCTGGAGGCGAAGTATCCGCATGAATTGGCGGTGATCGGCGTACATTCGGGAAAGTTTAATAATGAACGGGAAGTGGAAAATATCCGCCAGGCGGTTCTTCGTTATGAAATTGAACATCCTGTTGTGGCAGATAGTAATTTTCTCATTTGGAATGCTTACGGAGTGCGGGCATGGCCGACCCTTGTGTTAATAGACCCGGAAGGCAATATTGTAGGGTCGGATACGGGGGAAGGTCATTACGAGATATTGGATAAACTTATCGGTAAGTTAATTTCCGAGTACCGATCAAAGAATCTTATAAATGATGCACCGCTGCCTATGTCATTGGAAAGAGAAAAGTATGGTCCGGGCATTCTCTCGTTTCCCGGGAAGATACTGGCAGATGAAGCAGCAGGGCGTTTGTATATTGCTGATACCAACCACAATCGTATCGTTATCAGTTCATTAGCGGGAGAAATCGTTGATATTGCCGGCAATGGGGTTTCGGGGAATGTTGATGGTTCTTTCGAAGAAGCGGGATTTAAGCACCCGCAGGGTATGGCGTTGCAGGGAAAGTTTTTATATGTGGCAGATACCGGAAACCATATTGTTCGCAAGCTGGATTTAGAGAAGAGAACTGTTTCGACAATCGCAGGAACGGGAAAACAGGCAGGGTATGCGGCGTCTGGCGGTATGGGAACGCTCTCTCCTATGAATTCTCCCTGGGATCTGGTTATTCTGGGAAATAAGTTGTATATTGCAATGGCAGGTGTTCATCAGATATGGGAAATGGATTTAGAGAGCGCGGTATTTAAACCGTACGCCGGAAGCGGAAGAGAAGGCTGTATTGATGGAGTGCTGGACAGATGCGCTTTAGCGCAGCCAAGCGGTATCGCTGTTTCAGAAAGAAAGATTTTTTTTGCCGATAGTGAAGTAAGTGCAATACGTTATGTGGATTTGGAAAAGGGTATGGTAAGAACAGTGGTGGGAAAGGATCTCTTTGTTTTTGGAGATGTTGACGGCAAAGGTGATGAAGTCCGGTTGCAGCATCCTCTTGGCGTGACAGTTTATAAGGGGATTGTTTACGTTGCAGATACGTATAATCATAAGATTAAAGTGATAGATCCTGAAACGCGGGAATGTAAGACGTATGCAGGAATTGGCACGGCGGGATTCAAAGACGGTCCGGAACCGCAATTTTATGAACCGGGCGGCCTTGCTATCGCAAATGAAAAACTCTATGTTGCCGATACAAATAATCATGCCATTCGCGTTGTGGATATGAAAACGAGAGAAGTCCGTACATTGCGATTAAAAGAACACAGTGACGAATATTCAATGGAGGGCATTTTGCTGCCCGAATTCCCTGGTTTTACTAAAATGCTTGAAGTTCCCATAATAACGGTTAATGCGGATACGGATGTTGAAATTGTTATAAATCTGAAATTTCCCGCCGGGTATCATTTAAATCCCTATGTTCCGTTAAAATATTCGGTTGAAAATAGTAAGGGTATCCGGGGAGAAGGTTCTATTAAAAGCACCGAGATGGAGGGTAGCAGCTTTTTGGTAAAAATCCCCGATGTAGAAAAAATGTTTGATACACTCGAAACAGAAATAAAGGTATCGGTTGTTTTTTATTATTGCAGGGAAGATAATCAGGGGGGATGCTTTATGGATGCAATAATGTGGAAACAACCTGTCAAAATGAATGAAGGTGTGGAAGGGACTGCTTTCATTTATGATTATGAAATACAATTGCCGACGGTACAGCAGGAATGGTAAGGTAATCCGGTTATGGTGTTATCATTGTTTCGTCTATTTCTCTTTATTGGGAATAGTAAAGTAAAATGCCTATCCGTGGTAACAATTTAGTTTTTTTGAAAAAATCTGCCTATAAGTTGTATGATTTGTAGTGGCAAGGGCGTGTACTACAAGCCGTTTCGAAAATTCACCCCTTTAATATCAAGGGTTTCACGGCGATTTATGACAAAAAATAACCGTTTTTCGGCGCGAATTGCGAAAGTCGGGGTATTTTATGCTTTGTTGTAAAAACCATTTTATCGTGGAAGCCAGTCTATCAGCAATAAGTGTCATTTTTTTTTGTCGGGAAAAGTATTTTTCATATTATATTAAATTATATAGTGTTAATTTATTATCAGCATTGATCGTTTTGAGTGTTGAGAAAAGTTTACTTAATCGACTCATTTCAATTTTATTCTGTCTTTGCTACAAAGATTTATTTACGTGTTTCTTCGAGTATTATTTATAAATATTATTAATTTCCATTGGAACAGAAACAGAAAGATACACTTGTCTGAAATCTGAATAAAAGCGAAAAGAGGGATTTAACAAAACAGAATACAAAATATTCTTGTTTTGTTCTTCTAAGGGCATATTTGATGCTTTATACTTAACATGGTATTGAGAATATAAATAAAATGCGAGATGAAACCAAAATTCTCGATCAAATATCTCATCAGCTTTTTCATTACTAATTCCATCTTGCTGAACAAGAGCCTCAGTAATGCTTTTTTTAATGGTTTTGTATGATGAATGCCATTCTGGATTTGTTATTAATGAATAAAAATTAAGTTGCTGCCAATTGCCAGTATCATCATGCCGTTTTTGAAATACGGCAGTCAAGCAATCAAGTTGCATTATCTTTCCTGCAATAGCTGATAAACTGCATGGGACAAATTCTGGGCCAAAATAGCGTATAGGAATAGAATCTATGTCGCGGTACATTCTACGCCAGGTATCAGTCCTATGGACGTAATATTGAGTGGAAAACGCTTCCTGAATATATGTCCTCCATCGCTCAACAGCTACGCAGCATTCCAGTTTATGGCCAGGAATGATATAACCTGAAATGATTTTGCTATAAGCGTCATCGTTTTCTAATGAAAAATTGATTCGAAAACCATGTGCTGCATTGTAATCAGGATGGTTTTCCAAAAAATCAATGCATTTTTCTAATCCCGCAGGTATCAAAAAATCATCATCTCCCGAATATACTGCATATGGAGTATCAGCTATTTCGGTTAAATCTTTAACACACATTCCTTCATGCATGTATGGTGGACTTGGGAAATAACGGTAAATAATCTTTAATTTGTCTTTCAAAATCTCAATTGTATGTTTGTTTTTTTCTGTGTGTTCGTCATTGCTTGAGTCGCCTATATAAATTCTCCCTTTGAAATTCACTTTTACATAATAAAGCAGGGTTCTTGTCAGGAAATCAGATCTATTTTTAGTGGGTATTAATATACTAATCATTTCCTGTAACATCGTATTTGCTGTCATACATGTTGTCCTGTTGAGTGGTTTAAAATCTGATAAATAGTAACACCGTAGCTTTTTTGAAAAATTCTGACAATGACGGCATTTGTAAACTGTAGCGGCAATTCATGAATTGCCGCTACAGTTGATCACTAAAAAATTTTAAGCTCATATCGTTTTTAAAAAACTAAAGTGTTACGATAAATGTAGTTTGCTCCGAAACAAGTTTTTTTATGTTGTGCGCTGCAGATTTCCTATCTTGTCCTTGAATCGCAATTGTTTTCTGTTAAGAAATTTTATAAAGTATTTAGTCGGATCTTTGTAATATATACGTAATACGTCCTCAAAATACTGTTTAGCTCTTTTTCCCCGTTCAATTGCCTCATCTATTGGCGTTTCAGCTATCTTCAAAAATTCTTCCGCCATTTCTTGTTCCGATAGCCTTGCAGAAATTCTAAAGATAAACGACATATCATAATAATCTTCTCCTGTGATCAAACTATCGCTGATAACGACAGGAACCCTTTCGAAGAAACATGCTTCATAAAATCGTACACTATCATTGCCAGTACCACGCGGGCATAAAGCAAATAAATGTTTTTGCATGAATTGTTCGTATTTCTTTACTTCCGGGTGGCCTGTTTTTGTCCTGCCGAACCATTGCTGGTTTATAATATACTCACATTTTACATTCGACAATTTCAATGCTTTTGCAACTTTTAACCTGAAAAGCCCTTTATCCAAACACCCTTTAAACCCAAAAGTTTTGTCCTTAGGCAAAGAAAACCGTTCATGCCTGCTTTTTAGCATGTCAACAAGGAGGTATGAGAACGGAGGTCTGGCACACACATTCCAATCTTTAATCGACCTGCATGATGCATTGCCTGAAATATTAATTATTGAGTTTTTTAACCAAGGATGAATCTGGTCAACATAAAGATTATGCCAGTCCCCCTCAATGTCTATAATATGCCTTTCTTCGTTACCATTGAAATAGGAAAATTTGTTTATGTCAAATTCATTTATTGTACTATCGGTTGTTTGTCCCATATAAAAAAATTCTGCATCTTCGGGAGAAGCCTTTTCTATCCATGTAGATATCCCTTGTCTGCTTAGCGGCGCTGTATTTGCAAAATACGGATTATCATCACAATTTACCGGTTTTGCATCAGGATAAATAAACACCTTTAATTTTTGTGTTTGTAGTTCTTTATGCCTGGAATTTTGTACAGATGATTTTGTTTCAGTTTTTACGGCAATTGTTTTGTTATTTTCTTCAATAGTATTCTTTTTTTTCTGATCAGCTCTTTTTTGTAAATTGAGATGATAAAAAACCGTTCTCCAAAAAATCATGTTATTGTATAATGATGCAGCTTTTTGGTATCCATTTTTTGCAATTGCCATACGTTCATCGCCGTGTTCCAAATAATATTTTGCCTTATTTACTAAATCTTTTATATCAGTAAAAGGAACATAATCCATCATAGGTTGAAATAAACCGGCGGTTTCCGGGTTGTCTTCCTCCAATAACATTGCGCCTGAAAGCGTGATTTCCATAACTCTTCCTACTAGTTGTTTATGATTAGAAAATGATCCTGAAAAATTCACAGCTATTTTCGAATGCCTAAACGTGCTTGCATATTCTTCCAATGACAATCTTCTCTCATCTTTTCCTCCTCCAGGATAATAAAAACCGATGTTTGCTGCTTTTAATGAGTCAATTGCTTCCCGTCTGCCGATTTTAGCAGTTCGGCCTGCAAAACTTATAGGAATATCCCTGACATCGTCAGAAGTATAATATATTCTTGGATCCTGTGGTGTCCACAACAATAAATATTTTTCCGGATTTGAAACTTTGTGAAAAAAGACGCTTGTATCGACTACAATATTCAAATCGACGCATTCTTGAATGTTTTCTGCGTTTTTAATGTGAACGTCCCATACGTGATCCCACCATACAGCGACTATCGGTATTTTCATTTTCTGGTTTATGAGACGAAGTGTTTCCAATTTTGGATTATATGGCAATCCATGTTGCCAATCCAAAAATAATAAGTTTGGCTTGCTTTCCGTGCATAACCTTAGTAAAGCATAGTCCCCGGTTTCTTTGTGGCAAATAAAATGATCGTCGAAATGAAATCTATCCTGAGTTGTTAATCCAGTAGCTTCTAACGAGCCCCATAAATTATGTGATTGATTGACAAGTCCTATTTCAGGTTTGCCATCAACCCATTTAGGGCCCACGAACAAAATATGTGGTTTGAGTCCTTTTTCTATAATTGTGTATGGGTCTTCAGGCTCTTTATGAAAATCGGAAGATAAATGTATTTTGCAGTACAGAAATCGTTCTTGTGCATCAGAATTTTCGGGATATATCCTCAGACAATTCTCATAATTAGTGATTGCCTTTTCCCAATTTTTTTGTTCCTGATAGAACTTGCCCAATTGGTACCATCCTTCAGAATATTCCGGAGCCAAACATGTTGCCTCTGTAAAAAACTCCATGGCATCTTTATCTTTTTTTAGCGCTAAACAACCATTTCCGAGTATAACCAACTCCTCGGCGTTATTTATATGCCTTGATTTTTCTTTATTATCAATTGCTTCCTGAACAATCTTAATTAACGATTTATTTGCTTTTTCAAAATTAACATCGATTTTCAGGCATTTAATTAACATTAAAATGGCATCTTTCAGTTTTTCCTGCATCAAATAAAGTTTTGCAAGGCTGTAAGTCGGTTCTAAATAATCGGGGTCTAATGTTAACGCTTTTTTTAAGTTCTTTTCAGCATCTTCAAATTGTCCCTTGCCATGATATAAAACTCCAAGATTATTATAAACAGAGGCATCTTCTGGTTTCAATTCTGCTGCCTTTTCAAAATCCGAAATTGCCTCATCCTGTTTATTTTGCAGTAAATAAAAAGATGCTCTGTTATAGTAAGCAATCACTTCCCGGGGATTTAATGCAATAGCTTTTTCATAATGCAGGTAAGCGTCTTCAAAATTTCCATTTTTTTCAGCCTGGCTTGCATGATCAATTATCTTGTTATACTCTTCCATTGCATTATTCCATTATTCAATCAGGATTGTTAATTAAAATGTTTTCTACAATATTTGTTTTCGATGTTGCATCACTGAAATCATTTTATCCAATTAGCTATTGCGAGGTAATTTGAATTTGCAAATATTTCACAATGTTCTGAGTAGTTTTGAACAGGGCAGAGTCCATCCTGTAAGATTCTATAAATGTTATACTTGGGTGAAAGAAAATCGTAGTAGTCTTTAAAAAAAACTTTTAAGTAAATATTGGGATGGTTAAATTCAAAATGAATGAAATCTATTGAATCTGAATTGATCATATTCCGGGCACTTTTTAAGATATTTAATTCACAGCCTTCCACATCCATTTTTAAATAATCGATATGATCTATATGATGTTGTTTGCAAAAGTCATCAAGGCGCACAAAGTTTACACGTTCTGTATAGTCCATTGCTTTTTTTCTTACATTTTCAGAACACACTTCAAGCCCGCTGGATGAAGTGTGTCCATACATAGTTACTGTTTCGTTCTCTAAACCTAAGGCAATATTGAGCAATTTTGCGTTTGGAAATTCTTTCAATGCGTGCTGTAATTCTTTAAAAATAAGAATGCTTGGCTCAAAACAATAAACAGTTACATTTTGATAGAAATGTTCGAATACTTTTAATGAAAATTCACCCTTATTTGCGCCAACATCAAAAACAATGGAATTCTTCTCTGGTGCGATATGTTTCGCGACATGTTGGATTGCAAATAATTCACCGCTGATATGGATATTATCGACGATTCCTCCGTAGTTCATTCCTGTTATTGAATAGAGATATAACCATTCAAAAAAGGGTTGAAAAGCAATTTTTCCAAGAATATCTTTATTTGATTTTAACAGCTTTGCTATTCCATCTAATATGTTATTGACATCACAATGTTGTGAAGAAATATTAAAAGCGGTATAAATTCTGCTTTGGAGTAATTTTGCGTGTGCCTCCTGCAAGTTTGGATTAATTGCAATGGCCCTTTCAAATGCAGAAATAGCCTTTTCATGTTTACCGTTATTCTGCAAAATATTACCCAGATGTAGCCATGTATTATCTCTGTTTGGTGCCAGACGTACGGCTTCAGAAAAACTCTTTACTGCTTCTGTGTATAATCCAACCAAATTACAACACTCTCCCAATTTTATATAATCTTCGGCATTATACTTTTTTAAACTTTCCCTGTTTTTTATTTGACCCAGAACAATATCTCTTAATTGTTCTCTTGATTCCTCCTCTTTCCCTTCTTTCAACATTTGATAAGCTCGTTCAATAAGATCTTTATATTTATGCATATAATCCTTTTGGAAAATTTATATGTTAGAAATTAAAAAGAATTTATATTGATTTTGCACAATACGGGAAAACACCTTTTACTGCGTGCTGCTTGTTTTTTTGTAGAGTATAAATTTACTTGAGGAATTTCCTCATGATCTATACCGATTATTTCCAGAGGTTCGAATCCGTAACTCTGTAACCACCAATGTAAACCATTCAGATTAAATTCATAAAAATGTAATTCTTCATAATATTTAATTAAACCAGTGCCATATTTATTGGGAACAGCTATTAATAGCAAGCCGTTTAAACGTAATATTTCTTTGCAGGTATCTAAAGTAAGTTGGGGGTCAAATACGTGTTCTAAAGAATGCCACAGGACAACAGCATCATAATAATTTTTTGGCAGATTAATTTCTTCCAAAAAGCCATATCTTATATCTAAACCATATTTTTCCTTGCACCACAAAATCGCGTTTATACTGATCTCATTGCCATCTACTATCCAATTATGATCATTTGCAATCTTCATGAAGAAACCGGCGGCAGATCCTACATCAAATAGTTTTCCGGTTTAATATATTTTTCCACTATAGATAACTGATATTTTGCATCACGCAATCTGGATGCTTCTTGTACTTTATCGAAACAAGCGCTAAGCATAAATCCTTTGAGTTGCTCACGTACTACTTCCTTCAAAAGGTTTTCATTTAATGTAATATAACACTCATCAAGCCTTTTCTTGGCTTTATCCATCAATAAGTCAATATTTAAACATCTTAAAAAAGCAGTAATAGCCAAAAAAACCTTTCT
This sequence comes from Candidatus Kuenenia hertensis, assembly GCA_021646465.1. Lineage (GTDB taxonomy): Bacteria > Planctomycetota > Brocadiia > Brocadiales > Brocadiaceae > Kuenenia > Kuenenia hertensis. The sequence continues at coordinate 49,170 of SOET01000022.1, forward strand.
CTGTTTAAGAAAAACGTTTCCGAGTCCGTAAAGCGCTTCAGTAGAATTATGATCATGCGATATAGCTTTTTTAAAATTTTTTTCAGCGCCTTTTAGATTTCCTAATAAATAGTTTAATACCCCTAAATTTTGGAAAACTGTGTATTCGCGAGGATTCAATGCAGCTATATTTTCAAACTGCGTTATTGCTTCATTCAAATTGCCTTGTGTGTAATAGTAATTAGCCAAATTGAAGTGATCGTCAATTGATTTTTTATTCATTTTTGTTTTGTTGGCTTTTTGTAAAACACATGGCTATATTGACATATTTTGTAATTATCTATTAGATTCATAAAAATTGCAAAATAAGTACCAGTTAGACATTTAATGTATTAATTTTCATTAGAATACCAAGCATTAGTTATAATCCTCAATAAGGTTGCTAAATGCTAAATTTAAGCCGTATTACAATATTGAAATTTTTAATACCTTTAGCAGTTCTTAAAAATTCTCTCATTTTCGACTTTAAATATGTTTAATAATTAGACAGAGAAGGGTGCATTATCCTACAAATTCCATTTCAGTTTAATTTAGTGTATTAAAGATGACCATTGTTTTAGCAAAAAAGCATCATAAATTTTTAAAAGGTTGAATATAGAAATAAATAAAAATTTAAATATTTTTGTCAGAAATGAGTCACGGTTTAAACCGTTCATTTAAAAAAGAGATAATTAGGTTTGTTTTTGAAATCATACATAAATCAATAAAAATTTTATTGTACTAACAAGTTATTACAGAAAGATATATGAATTACTCTAATGTTTTTTGGTTAAATATCATATTTAATTCAAATATACAAGGAAACAAAAAGGTTTATTAATGAAAACATATACATTGCCTTTTGTGTTAAATAGTCTAGAAAAAAGGAAATTAAGAGTTGTATATATTTAATCCCCAATCGGAAAGAAACACAGTATTCTACAAACGCCAAAATTCTTTTATGGTCATTTTAGGTATGGATGTTGCATTGCAACCATGAATAGTTGATTTTGTTTAAAGTGCACTTTTAAATTGTTACGCTATTTATAGAGTTTTTTAGTTTATGAATAAACAATTAGCACTGGATTATTTTAAAAAGGCTGAAGATTGCAAAGTAAAGGGTTGTATTGAAGATGCTGTATCATATTATGAGAAGTCACTTGAATATGATGACAGTTTTATTAGTGCCTACTATAACCTGGCAATTTCATACTATAAATTGGGCTTGTTCTCTGATGCAATTAATACGTTTGAAAAATTAATAGAGTTAAACCATGCAGATGCCTCTGTTTATAATAATATTGGCACACTATGTTTTAAGAATAACAATTTGGTTGATGCAATAAAGTATTTTGAATTAGCCTTGTCTATCGAACCGAATTATGAAGAGGCAAAAAAAAACCTGGGAAATATACAAAAAAGATTAGGGGAAACATCAACAATTTTCCCGGAGAAACGATCTGTCAGCATCCATGAGCAAAAACAAAATATTGGTTTTGTTTCTGTGTGGTATGAACGTGGCCAGGCGTATGTAACGAAAGCAATCCGTGATGCATTAAGTGAGCAATATAATACCTTTATATTTGCTCGAAATGGAGGAACTCTTAATAATCCCTTAATAGAAACTACGGGTGAATGGCATGTTCCAAATCTTGTGACGTATTCTAAATACAAGATTCCCAAAGAAATTTTAGTTGATTGGGTAAAATCTCATTGTATAACGGCTGTGTTTTTTAATGAAGAGTATAACTTTGAATTAATAGAAGAAATAAGAAAACTCGGCGTTAAAACTATCGGTTATTACATTTGGGAATGGTTTAATCCCGACTATGTAAAACGATGTAATCTGGTCTATGATAAAATTATATGCCCTACAAAGGCGTGTTACGAAAAATTTAAAAGTTTAGGATTAGATAATATTGAATATGTTAGTTGGGGAATTGATTTAAATCAATTTAAACCGGGGGAAACAAACGGGAATACTAAGGTACGATTTTTCCATCCTGCCGGATGGGGTGGTTTACATGCACGGAGAGGAACACAATTTGTTATAGACGCATTTGCAAAACTGAATAATTCAAAATCGGAATTGCTCGTTCATACGCAGTTTCATCAAGATGCAGCTACAATAGATAATTATTATCAGCATTTGCTAAATGAACGAAATATAAAGATACAGTATGGTACAGTTCCACGCGAAGAAATCATACGAATGTATCAGGAAGCTGATGTTGCGATACTTCCTTCAAAGTGGGAAGGGTTAGGCTTGACTTTCCTTGAATCGATTGCCTGCGGTTTGCCAATTATTACAGTGGATGCTCCGCCCATGAATGAGTTTGTTATTCATGGAGAAACGGGCTTTCTCTGCCGTGTTGCTGAACGGCAAAAGTACGATGGTATTTTTGTTGATGGAGTACATGTAGATTTGAATGATATGGCTGAAAAGATGCGAATTATATCCGAAGATAACGCCTTACGTAAGAAAATGAGAGGGCGTATTCTCTCAACGAGAGTTTCAAACTGGGATTTTAAGAGCTTTCAACAAAAACTTTTGAAAGTGTTAATGGAATTAATACCTGAATCAAACCGTAAAGGAGTGAATGTTGCTGCCGGAACAGGAGCAATGAGATCAATATATACCCTACGAATGATTGATTCAAGTAAGACATTTGGAGTTGGACAGGAAATAATATCGGATAGGAATGATATTTTGCAACAGTTTGCTAATTGCGCGCTGGATATCCATCGGGTGCAAAATATTATTGAATCTCGTTTAGACCATATTAAAGAATTTACCGGCATTTCAGATGCTCCATTGGAGAAGTTAGTCGAAAATGCAGGTAAGATTGTTGAGGAGGAATGGCATAGGCATATTCAGAGTAAACGTCCAATAGATGAATATTATCGTAATGCACCTAATGAGGTCATATTTAGCTATGCAAACATGGATGGGTCAGGTTCATTTTGGAGATTGGAATATATCTTAAGGTTACTCTCCGTTTTTATTTCAAAGGATGCCGCATTTCTCGACTTCGGCGCCGGGATTGGAGAAACGGGAATATATTTTTCTGGCAGGTGCAAAGTGACAACGTATGACCTGGCGAGTCGTACACAGGATTTTGCAAAATATCATGCTGAGAAATTGGGTGCAAAGATTAATTTTATGAGCAATCTTGAGGATATCAGAGAGAATACATTTAATATTATATCTGCGCAGGATGTTTTAGAACATATAGAGAATCCTATGCGCATTGTTGAAAGGCTTTGCAGTGCCTTGAAACCAGGCGGATATTTTGTAACGTCAGGATTCTGGTTTAACCCAAATGTTACTGGGCACCTGGCATCAAATATACAATATCGCGATACATGGCTGGATGATTTTAAGAATATGGGACTCAAATATACTTGTACGTTCAGAGGGAGTAATTGGGCAATCGCTGTTTTTCAAAAACCCAATCCTGGTATTGGGAAAAGAGAGATATTCAGTATTAGTTCCGACTGGATGCCTAAAGGCAGGCTTAAGCTGATATCAAAGAAGTATTCAGGATGTCAGCTTATCCGGGAGGATGATGGCAGGCAGTTCGTTGTAAAGGACAATTACAAAGAACCACTTGTTGTTCACCTGGTTGGGGCACGTTGGTCTAATCATCCATGGGGGATGGAGAACGAAATATATAGAGAGCTTGAGAAATTTGGCGCTACCATTATAGATACAGATTTTAGAGGGGATTTTCAGCACCTGCCTGAATTGTTACGGCAAGAGGCGCATGTATTGTTTGTTATAAAGGGAAATGGTATTCCACCTGAACTAATTATGAATTCACCGTGTAAGACTATTCTCTGGTATCAGGATGATGTATTTGCAACTGATCATGCATCAAAACAAATTTCATATAATGGATGGGCATTCGATACAGTCTATTCTTTCGATAAAATGGCACTGGATAAATATCGTGAACTTGGGGTGAAAACCCCCCGATGGTTACCTCTCGCCATGAACCCCGAGGTGCATAGAAAAATGTATCTTATGAAGAAAGTACACGAGGTTTCGTTTGTGGGTAACATGTATCCTAATAGAAAGGCATTACTCGAAAGATTGGCAAAGCGATTTAATCTTTTTGTGAAAAGTGCATTTATGGATGAAATGGTAGAAATATTTAACAAATCAAAAATTGTACTGAATTTAGGAATAGGCCCAACGGGCATACAGAGCCGGGTATTTGAAGCGATGGGGTGTGGAAGTTTTCTGATTACAAATGAAATTCCACACGAGTCACGTTTATTTGAAGACCGAAAACATCTAGTCTATTTTAATGATAAGAACATTGAGGAATTAATTGCGTATTATCTTAAGAATGAAGAAGAACGAGAGACTATAGCACTCGCTGGTTATAGAGAAGTACAGGCAAAACACACTTATGAGCAACGCATAAAAAAAATATTTTGCGACATATTTCAAACTGAAGATGATTGCCGGCGGAGCGATACGAAAAGAAAGCATATGTATTCTACACATGGTGTGGAAAATGTTACTACGCCTGCATTATCAATAGTTATTGCTACATGTAATAGAAAACTATTTCTCCAAAAGTGTATTGATAGTTTACTAAAAAACAGTGAACAAAGAATAGAGATTGTAGTTGTTACTGATGAATGTGTTGATGATACACGAAAATGGTTAGATGAAATAAGTACAAAATATACGAATATCGTTCATATACCTAATAAAACACACGAAGGGTTGCATAAAAGTATAAATAGAGGAATAACTTTTACACAAGGGCAATACATTGGGCTTCTTAATGACGATATAGAGGTTACAAAAGGATGGGATTCTGCCCTGATTTCTCTTTTAGAAAGTAACCCGGAATACGGAGCGGCGGTACCTTTGGTTTTAGACGAAAACGGGTTTATAAGTTCTATGGGTTTAATAGAGGGGATAGTAAGTGCAAAACATCCTTCTATAAAACCAGTTCATGGTATAAGAGGATGGGTAGGGAGAGGGAAAAAACGAGATCAGGCGCCGGAAAGCACTCAGGTTCGTGAGGTAGAGTATGGATGCTATTTAATTGTGAAAAAAGAAGTGTTAGAAAAAGTAAATGGAATCGCCGAAGACCTTGGCAAATATTGTGTTGATGCAGATTTCGGTTTAAAAATACGCCATGCGGGATACAAAAATATGTATTGCCCAACAAGTATAGTGATTGATCATGGTTTAGACTTTGAATCAAAAAAAACTACCGAAAATAATTTACGTAAAAGCCAGGAGCTATTTTTTAGGAAATGGTTGGCTTTTTATGTAGATGAAAACTATGGAGTCAAAATTAATAAAAAATTTCGAATTTTTATTGCTTCAACTGTTGATAAAACAACTTTATTTCAACAAGTAAAAAACCACGTAAATTCTTTGTTGAAACAACACCACATAATAAATTCTGTTGTTTGTAATGAAATTGCGATGAAAATGGATATTGATGTAATGAACCATATGTTCTTGGAATCTGTTATTTCTTTCCAACCGGATATATTAATTTTATTTGGCGGAAATGATATTTACGCTCATACATTGAGGGATCTCAAAAGGAAATTAAACATAAAAATCATATCATGGTGGCACCCTGAGATTAATCACGATCCTTTGATAATACCGGATTGGGCTATTCAATTAAATAAAGAAACCGATGTGTGCATTTTTCCTAATGCTACTGTTGATTATGTAAAGAATGCTGAAAGAAAAGGAGTGAAATGTGGGTGTTTTCTGGATAAAAACGAACTCCTTGCAGATAAGCTGCCGCTTATTTTAAATGGAGCAATAGGGGACAGATTGCTTATTTATCAAAACGAAGTAAAAGAATTTTATTTTAGCTCTACAGAAAGAAAACTGTTGGAAAATTCAAAATTTTTAATAGATAAAGGGATAGGCATTGTAGCAGAACATCCTTTGATTAGCGTGATACGATCAAACCTGCTGTATTTGGAGGCATACATTATTCTTTCTGATTATTACATAAATAACAAAATGTATTTGAAAGCAAAAAAAATATTGCATGCTGCGCTGAATGCCGGGTTAAAATCTCCGGAAATAGATAAGCGATTAGGAATGGTTTTTTACCAACTTGGTGAACTTGAAAAAGCGAAACCAATGATTAGAAGCGTCATTAAAAACGGATGTAAAGATATAAAACCATACAATGTTTTAGGGCAAATTTATATACGGGAAGAAAATCTTAAAGAAACCGAAAAAATATTAAAGAAAAGTTTGGAAGTCCATAAAAATAATCCTGTTAGTTTGCTAAACCTTGGAAAAATCTATAGAGAACAAAATAAAATAGATGAGTCTATTTTTTGTTTTCTGGAAGCAAAAAATGTTGATTATGATCTTAAATATAAAGACGATATTCGCGAGAATCTTGAGCATTTATATTCCAGGAAGGTGCTGGATATAAAAGATTCTGGTATCAAAGTGACGATTTTTGTGCTTTCATTCAACAGGGCGAAATATATGGAGAGGGCGTTGTATTTATTCAGCAAACAAACATTTCCGCGAAAAGCCTTTGAAATAATAATTGTTGATAGCAGTACCGATAATACGAAAGAGGTCATTGGCGATGCAGTTAAAAGATATGGCTTTAATATCAGATATTTCTTTGTTCCTCCCGAAGGACCCGATCCAAACACAAGCTTGACTAATTTTGGGTTTAAACAGGCAAAGGGAGATATTGTTTTGTGGTCGCATCCGGAAATATTATTTACTGAACGTATGATTGAGGAATTTTATAAACCGCACGTATATGAGGATAAATTGTGGGTAAGTGGCAGAATGGGTGTTGTATTAACAAGGGAGGAACAGGGCAAAATAGATCAGGTATGGAATAACGACCTCGATTACATTTTTGCAAATTATAATATCCGCAGGGAAGTTTATCGGTTGGGATACAAGTATTGGCTGCCATTGCTGCTTTCGTTTAAAAAGGATACGTATCTTAAAATAGGCGGTGTTACCGAGGATCTGCCTGTGCCTCGCCATACAGATTTAGATTTATTTTTCCGTATGCTGGCTATTGGGTTTTCAATCCATAATCCGCCAGGATTTCAGGGCATTCATCAGTGGCATCCGCCAATGGAAGAACGGGGTAAAGAACTTTTGCCGGTAATGGAGAAGAACAGGCAAATTGTATATGGTTGGAGAAGGGCATTTCTCCAGGGCGAATTGGAAGCGGAACAATATGCGATGAGAAATGAGGGTCATGAGATTGGTATAGTTCCTAACATTAAAGAGGAAACAATCAATTGATTGAATTGAAAAATAGTTTGATCTTACGATTGAATTTTATTACGGAGATATTAATTTATGTCAAATAATATACTGGTTACCGGAGGGGCGGGCTATCTTGGTTCAGTGTTGGTTCCTGAATTGCTGAAATTAGGGCATATGGTTACAGTTTTGGATAATTTTATGTTTGGCCAAAACTCCTTGCTTGAATGTTGTGCGGATAATAATTTTGAAGTTGTTAGGGGAGATACAAGAGATGAAGAACTGCTTAAACGTCTCCTAAAAAAAGTGGATTATATTATTCCTTTAGCTGCATTGGTGGGAGCTCCTCTTTGTAGCAGAGATAAAATAGGGACAATAACAACTATTAAAGATGCTGCGGCTTTGCTGGCAAAACTGGCATCAAAAGAGCAGAGGATAATTATTCCAACAACGAACAGTGGTTATGGCATAGGTCAAAAAGATGTATATTGCACGGAAGAAACACCGTTAAAACCAATTACTTTATATGGCAGGGCGAAAGTAGAAGCAGAAGCAATTATCCTGGAAAGGGAGAATTCCATAAGTTTCAGACTTGCAACTGTATTTGGCATGTCACCGCGCATGAGGCTTGATTTACTAGTGAACGATTTTGTTTATAGGGCAGTTAAGGACCGGTTTGTAGTAATCTTTGAAGGTCATTTTAAAAGAAATTATATTCACATCCGTGATGTGGCAAGGGCATTTATTCATGCTATTGACAATTTCAATACTATGAAAAATGAGCCATACAATGTCGGGTTGTCCGACGCAAATCTTTCTAAGCTCGAATTATCTGCAGAAATAAAAAAACAATTACCTGATTTTGTATATTTAGAGTCGTCGATAGGTGAAGATCCTGATAAAAGGGATTATATAGTATCTAATGAAAAAATAGAAAAAACCGGATTTAAGCCGATGTATACACTGGAAATGGGCATTCGGGAATTGATTAAGGGATACACGATTATCACCAATAGTAAATATTCAAATGTGTGAAAGTATGAAGCAAAAGATGAACAAACTTAATAATCCGGGAAAACGAATGAATGGATAAAACCAGTAAGATTTATGTTGCAGGGCATTGCGGACTTTTGGGTTCAGCATTGTTGAAGCGATTAAAATCGGAAGGTTATTTAAATATCGTTACGAGATCTCATAGATATCTCGATTTAACAAGGCAAGAGGTGGTAGAGAAGTTTTTTAAAAATGAACAACCGGAATATGTGTTTCTCTGTGCCGGACTAACGGGCGGTATAATGGCAAACAAAACCTATCCTGCAACTTTTCTGCACACGAATATTGCTATTCAGGATAATGTTTTTGAGGCTTCCTTAAAATATAATGTAAGATATATTGTTTTTTATGGATCATCGTGTGCCTATCCCAGGAATTGCCCTCAACCTATAAAAGAAGAGTATTTGCTGACGGGAGAAATAGAGCAGACAAGCGAGGCTTATGCAATAGCGAAAATTGCCGGAATACTTGCATGCAGGGCATATAACAGTCAATATAATGCGAACAGATTTATAGCTCTTCTACCAAATACGATGTTTGGGCCAAACGATAATTTTGATGTAAATAGGTCGCATGTCATTCCCTCTTTAATAAGAAAATTCCACGAAGCTAAAGTGAAAAATGAAAGTATTGTTGTCTTATGGGGAAGCGGCAATCCGAGGAGAGAGTTTATCTATAGTGAAGATGTTGCTGACGCTTCTGTTTTTGCTGTGAAAAACGCGAAAAGACTTCAAAATACACATTATAATATAGGGTCAGGAATTGATTATTCAATAAAGGAACTTGCTGAGATCATATCAGAAATTGTTGGGTTTAAAGGAGGTATTGAGTGGGATGTTTCCAAACCAAATGGGGCCCCAAAAAAACTACTGGACAGTACCCATTTCCTGAATATGGGTTGGAAACCATCCACACCACTGGAAGGGGGGTTGAAAATAACTTATGAGTGCTTTCTGAACCAATGTTGTGTAAGAGGGGGTATGATTTGAGCGTTGACGTTTTATATATACACCCTGGCAACCACAGGGGAAACTACCAGGACCTGGCGAAGGAATTTACTGCCATTGCAACCCCTTCCTGGACGTTACTTCTGGCCAATTACACTAGAAACAAGGGATACAGCACGGCAATATACGATGTAAACGTAAAAGGCTGGAATGAAAATATTGCAAAAGAAGTAATTACTCACTATAGCCCTGGCCTTGTTGTGATTATGGTATATGGGCATAATCCGTCTGCATCAACCCAGACAATGCCCTCCGCTGGTAAAATCGCAAAAGATATTAAAGATCACAACAAAGATGTTCAGGTTCTTATGGGAGGAATTCATCCTTCTGCGTTACCGGAATTGACGCTCAAAACAGAATGTATTGATTATATAGCTCAAGGCGAGGGGGCTTATACAATAGAAGGACTTCTACGTTATTTTAAAGGTAAGGAAGATATTCATACCGTAAAAGGATTATGGTATAAAAATAAAAATTCTATTCAATATACCGTACCCGCGCCGATAATTAGCAATTTAGATGCGGAATTGGACGGATATGCCTGGGACTTACTTCCTGATCTGATTAACTATAGAGCACATAATATGCATTGTTTTCAGGATTTCGAAAAAAGCGTCAGGGATGATTTTTCAGATATCAGAACTCCTTATGTGGCGATGAATACATCACTGGGATGTCCATATTCCTGCCATTACTGCTGTATTAATGCTTTATTTGGAAGGTCAGGGATTCGATATTGGTCTTTGGAAAAAGTTGTTTCCTGGATCGATACTTTGGTAAAAGAATATAATGCTAAGAATATAAGATTTGACGATGAACTTTTTATATTATCTCCGCAAAGAGTAGAAAAATTTTGCGATTTGATTATTGAAAGAAATTACAATTTAAACATTTGGGTATATGGCAGAGTCGATACAATCAAACAATCTCTTCTCTTAAAACTAAAAAAAGCAGGAATTAATTGGATTTGTCTTGGGATAGAATCTGCAAACGAAAAGGTACGATCAAGTGTAAACAAAAACATAAATAAAGATATAAAAGACATTGTGAAAGAAATACAATCTCATGGTATTTATGTACTTGGAAATTATATGTTTGGTTTGCCGGAAGATACTATGGAAACTATGAAAGAAACTTTGGATCAGGCGCTGGAGTTAAATTGTGAATTTGTGAATTTTTATACAGTAATGGCGTATCCTGGTTCTGAATTATATGAGTGGGCATCAAAAAAGGACGGTTATTTACCGAAAACATGGGCGGGTTTTTCTCAGCTTGGTTACGATACGCAGCCTTTACCAACGAAATACTTGTCGGCTAGAAACGTGCTAAAGTTTCGGGATGAAGCTTTTTTTAAATATTATGCTAATCCTGATTATATGATGATGGTTGAGAAGAGATTTGGAGACAAGGTAAAGAAACATCTTGAGAAAATGCTAAATATAAATGTTAAAAGAAGAATTTTAGACGATTAATCTTAAATAAGGAGCGCGGCTGTATGAACAAGCTAATTCCAATGCTTAAAAAAAAGTCGTATGAGATTAGAAAATCCATGCTGGAAATGTGCATAAAAGCTGAAACAGGACATGTAACATCATCGCTGTCATGTATTGATATTTTAGTTGCGTTGTATTATGGCAATATTTTAAATCATATGCCGCAAGACCCGTCTTGTGATAAAAGAGACAGATTTATTTTAAGCAAAGGACAGGCAAGCCCGGCCCTCTATGCCATCCTTGCCGATGCAGGTTATTACAAGAAAAGTGAGTTGGATAAATTTGCACAGAAAGGCGGAATGTTTGGAGTTCATTTGCAAAACGATGTACCCGGAGTGGAAATTACATCAGGTTCACTGGGGCTTGGGCTTGGAATTGCTGCGGGCATTGCTCTGGGAGCAAAAATGGACAGAGCTCTTTATTTGGTATTTGCACTTCTTGGGGATGGGGAATGTTATGAAGGTTCTATTTGGGAAACGGCTATGTTTGCAAGCCATAATAGATTAAACAACCTTATCGCTATTATTGATAGAAATTATCTGTGTGTAACCGACTTTACTGAAAATCTCATTGCGTTAGAACCAATAGAGGATAAATGGAAATCGTTTGGATGGGATACACAAAGAATAGATGGTCACTCATTTGAGGATATTCTGTCTGCATTGAGTAACTTACGTTCTCGACGATCTTTGAAACCTTTAGTAATTATTGCCGATACCACAAAAGGTGAAGGTGTGGAACATGTTTCTAATAATCCTTTATGGCATGGGCTTGCGCCAAAAGGAAAAGATGCGGAATTCGCAAGACAATGTTTGAATAGGAGATACGCTAATGAGTAATATATCGCAAAGAGATGCTTTTTGGAAGAGAATCTACGAAATTGCAAAAGAACAACGTAACCTTGTTGTTATTTCCGCCGATATGGGTGCTCCTGCACTTGATAATTTTAGAAGAGATTTACCTTCTCAATTTATTAATGTTGGAATTGCAGAACAAAATGCGTTGCTTATCGCCGCAGGTCTCTGTATGACCGGAAAGAAGGTATTTGTTTATGCAATTGCGCCTTTTTTAATTTTACGATGTCTTGAACAAACAAGAGTATTAAATGCCGTAATGAATAACCCTATTACACTTGTTGGAGTCGGGGCTGGATTTGGCTATGAAGACTCGGGTCCTACTCACCATATTACTGAAGATATTGCCATTATGAGAGCTTTGCCAAGGATTGAAATCTGCAGTATAACTGACAGTGTTATGGCAAAGGCATTTGCGGATATTTCATATAATATGAAAACGACAAATTATGTTAGACTGGACAGGCTCTTATTTCCCGAAGTATACCATTCTGATTCAAATTTTTCCGAAGGGGTATCGGTTTTAAAAGAAAGTAAAGATGCTTGCATTGTTGCAACTGGAAGTATGGTACACACAGCGCTGGAAATAGCACATCGGCTAGAAAAGAAAAAGATCAATGTTGGTGTTATTGATGTATACAAAATCCCGATAAATACAGATACTTTCATTAAAAAAATCAGAAAGTTAAAAAAATTAATAAGCTTGGAGGAACATTTCTTGCCGGGAGGTCTTGGTAGTGCAATTTGCGAAATATTAAACGATCACAATATTTTTATTCCTGTAAAACGATTAGGTCTGCCTGTTAAAAAACACTATTGTTATAAATATGGTGGAAGAGAAGTTATAAGAGGATATTACGGAATTGATAAACGAAGTATAGAAAAAGAAATCATCAATTTTATTTCAAATTAAACGGTGATAATAGTTTTAACAAAATTACAGAAACTGGGAGATAAAGTTTTTTTACTTGTTTAAATTGCTGCATGTAAGTCGCTACATAAAAAACAATCATTGCCAAATGGTTGGTATTGATTACCATAGATTTTATATGAAAAGGCTTATACAAAGGGAGTCAGCGTTATGATAATCAGCAGAACACCTTTTAGAATATCATTTTTTGGTGGAGGCACGGACTATCCAGGTTGGTATAAGGAAAATGAAGGAGCCGTTCTCGCAACAACAATAGATAAGTATTGTTATATTACATGCAGATATTTACCTCCTTTTTTTGACCATAAACACAGGATTGTATATTCTAAAATTGAATCGGTAAAAGATGTTTCAGAGATACAACACCCTTCAGTAAAAGCAACATTGCAATTTATGAATATAGAAGACGGATTGGAAATCCATCATGACGGCGATTTGCCAAAAATGACCGGACTTGGCTCAAGTTCTTCTTTTACAGTTGGATTGTTGCATGCATTATATGCCTTAAAGGGTAGGATGCCAACAAAGTCGCAATTGGCTCATGACGCCATAAAAGTTGAACAGGATATTATTAAGGAGCATGTTGGTTCTCAAGATCAGGTTTTGGCATCATTTGGAGGGTTTAATAAAATAATATTCAATAATACCTACACATTCCAAATCAATCCTATAATAATTAATTCGGACAAATTATTATTGTTACAAAAACATTTAATGTTCTTTTTTACAGGATTTTCGAGGTATGCTTCTGATATTGCCAAAAGCAAGATCGAGAATATTGATAAAAAGAGACATGAATTGTGGATTATTCGCCAAATGGTGGAAGAAGCGTTAACAATACTTAATAATGAATCTAGAGACATTACTGAATTTGGCAAGCTTTTGCATGAATCATGGAAACTGAAGAAAAGTTTGTCAGATAAAGTGTCTAATTCGGAAATTGATGGCATATATGACGCGGCACAATCTGCAGGAGCGATTGGCGGTAAATTAATTGGTGCTGGCGGCGGCGGCTTTATGCTGCTTTTTGCACGCCCGGAGGACCAGCCAAGAATCAAAGAAAAATTAAAAAATTTGCTGTTAGTTCCCTTTAAATTTGAAAATAACGGTACTCAAATTATTGTATATCAACCGGAAGATCTGGGAATAGTGCAAAATGGCAACGGCGACTATGAGATCAACAAAGAAAATACACTGCAAAAGATTAAGAAAAAAATAAAGAACAAAGAGGAATCTTATTCTGCTCAAACTCTATAGTGATATTGATACATGGTTAATTTACACGATATTGATGTGATAATACTTTGCGGCGGTTATGGAACAAGACTTAGAGAAGTTATTAATAATGTTCCCAAGCCAATGGCTGAAATAAATGGAAAGCCATTTATGGATATCCTTCTTAATTACATAAGCAGCTTTGGATTTACAAGGTACATCTTGTGTATTGGCTATAAAGGTGATGTGATTAGAGATTATTATGAAAATAAAAACAATATATTGAAATTTTTATTTTCTGAAGAAACCGAAGCTATGGGAACTGCTGGTGCAATAAAAAAAACAGAAACACTAATTCAGAGCGACTTTTTTTTAACAATAAATGGTGATTCACTATGCAAGATTAATATACAAGAATTTTTTAAATTTCACTTATTTAAAAATGCGTTTGCAAGTATTGCTCTTATTACAAAAGATAAATCTGTTGATTGTGGCATAATAAAATTAAATAACAGCGGAAGAATTACAGGATTTCATGAGAAAATAATAACGAATGAGACTAGTTTTGTTAATGCAGGAATGTATATTTTTAACAGAAAAATATTTTCTTTTATACCAGAAAATAAAAAATATTCTCTTGAAACTGATTTGTTTCCAAATCTGGTTAATCACAAAGATATTTATGGTTTCAAAACACAGGAACAACTTTTTGATATCGGAACACCGGAACGATATCAAATAGCAAAAAAATATTTGAGATAGTCGGTATATTTAAAAATCAGATAAAAACAATTTTACCAAGAGTAATTTATGTTTATTTGAGGAAAACAAATTTTATGAATTTGAACTGGCCTTTAATGGAAAACAATATTACCCGGCAGGATTTAGACGTATTGATTGATTTCTTGAAGGACGAACCAATCTTGACCCAGTCTTCAAAGGTGAAGGTTTTCGAACAGGAATGGTCATCTTGGTTGGGTATGGAAAGAAGTGTGTTTGTGAATTCCGGCGCTTCTGCTAACCTGATTACCATGGCGGCGCTAAAAGAGATGAAGGGGGTGGGAGAGGTTATCGTCTCACCGTTTGGATGGGTTTCAGATATTGCCGCAATATTGCAGAATGGATTTACCCCAGTATTTGTAGACATAGATGCTAAAACCATGAGTATGGATAATCAGCAGATTCTGGAGAAACTTAACAACCGTACTCGTGCGGTTCTTATGATTCACATTCAAGGGTTTGACGGTTTTACCGACGATAATCTATTTAAGGAACTCAATGACCGGGATATTTCGTTGATTGAGGACGTTTGTGAATCCCATGGTGCTACTCACAATGGCCAAAAACTCGGAACATTTGGATTGGCGTCAAATTTTTCATTTTATTATGCGCACCACATGAGTACTATCGAAGGCGGTATGGTATGCACCAACGATCAGGAGTTTTATCAAATTATTCGCATGTTTCGTTCACACGGAATGGTCCGAGAAGCCACTGACAATTCAACCAAAGAACGTTACATAAATGAAAATCCTGATTTAAATCCTGATTTTATTTTTGCTTTTCCCGCCTATAATGTACGTAATACAGAAATTGGAGCAGTACTCGGACGCAACCAATTAAAAAGACTTGACGACAACATAATCAAGCGAACCAGAAATCTGAAACTTTTTTTGGAGAATCTTGATTCCAGCCGTTTTCGCACAGATTTAAGGATAGAAGGCAGCAGTAATTATGCCTTTAACCTGATATTGCGTGAAGCAGACGATAGGTTATGCGAAAAAGTGATGAACGTTTTACGTGAAAACAAAGTGGAATTCAGGCGCGGCAGTGCCGGCGGCGGTAACCAATTAAGACAGCCTTACCTTAAAGGCATTGTTTCTCCCGATGTCTATAAATTTTTTCCGGAGGTTGACCATATTCACTTTTACGGATTCTATATCGGCAACTATCCAACTCTTAAAGAGGACAGGATATTACAATTATGTGCATTATTGAACAAAGTATGAAATTTTTAGAAGTATCTGTAATCGTTGAGGTTGCATCTCCCCCCAAAAGCCTTTATTGAGGTATATAAAAATGCTTACATTGAAAGAGACAAAAGCCAAAGGTAACTATTCAGCGTAAATTACCAAACTACTGGGGTGCAGAGCGTAACTCGTTCCCAAACTCCGGTTTGGGAACGCAACTGCAATGGAAACTCTGTTTCCTGTGAGAGTTTGATTTAACAAATTATTAAAATTACAAATCATCTGAATCCAGTGATTTTATTCCCTATCGGCCAACAGACAGGCGAGAAACCGGAGTTTCTCGAACAACTGCGTTCCCAAACTGGAGTTTGGGAACGAGCCGTGTAATATTTACGCTGAATAGTTACAGCCAAAGATATCTTTTTTTATGATGATTTAGACAAGTTACCCGCCGGTCTTTATGAAATTATTGATGGGAGAATCATAGAAATGACACCATCGGGAATAATACACGGGTTCAGCGAGAATAAAGTAGGCAAAATTTTAGATGAAAATTTATCTCAAAAAGGCTATGTATTAACAGGGGAAGTCGGCATCCTGATATCAAAGGAACCATTAAAAATAAGAGGGGCTGATATCGCTTTTGTGACAAAAGACAGATTGAAAACTATCGATAAAGGGATATTAAAAATTTCTCCTGATCTTATCGTTGAAATACTTTCTCCATCCGATGTATATTTGGCGGTTGATGCAAAAATAAAGGATTATATAGATATTGGAGTGAATAGGATTGTAATTATAAACCCTGAAGAAAAAATAATATCTACTATAAGTGAGGATAGGAGTTTAAGGTTTTATACTTTCGATGATGAGGTTGAATTTTATAAAGATGTAAAAATAAAACTTGCTGAAGTTATGAAATAGATGTAACGGGTATCAAATGGGAAAAATGAAGTGTGTGGATAAATCAACAATTCCCCCCTGTCTGATTGTAAAAAACAGAGAAAAATTTTTGCTTAATTGCCTCAGGGTTGAAAAATGAGACTAAGTCAATACGAAATACAGTCGATAAAGGAAGTTGTTTATTCATTGGATAGCAATGCAAATATATATTTGTTCGGTTCAAGGGTTTACGACGACAAAAGAGGAGGAGATATCAACTAACAAATAGAGATTTTTGTGCTGTCAGGAGTTTCCTCCTGACAGCACTCTACGCCGTATCAAGGCAGCAGGAGGTAACTCCTGATGATTAAGGGTTATACAATTATTACTAATAGCAAATATTCAATTGTACAAAAGTTGGAAATGGGACTAAGCGATATGAAATACGGTATTTGTAAATGAATCCTAAAGATATTAAAAATGCACTTTCCACTGTCTTTAAAAAACATGAAGATCGTGTTGTATTTGCCTATCTTTTCGGCTCAGCGGTTTCGGGCAACATGACTACATTAAGCGACATAGATATTGCTGTTTTTCTAAAAAAGCAAAAGCCTGATGATTCATTTTTTGATATGAAACTTTCTCTGTATGCTGATTTTTGCAGGGTTTTAAAAAGAAATGATGTTGACGTGGTTGTTCTTAATACGACAATCAATATCATGCTTCTTGATGAGATAATAAGGTATGGTACAGTTTTAACAGATCGGAATTCAAATATCAGAAATGAGTTTGAGTGTAAAGTTTTGCATCAGTTTATTGATTTCAAAGAGCAAAGAATCGCGGTCTTAGGTATTTAATGGAAAGAATCCGTCAAAAAATTGGAAGAATTAAAGAGTATCTTTCTTTGATCAGGTCGATCAAGGATGATTGTCTGTTACGTTTTACAACAGACCCCCTCTACCGGGGTGCAATACTTCATTATTTATATTTATTGGCGGATAGTTGTATTATGCTTGCTGAATTAGTTATCAAATATAAGAACCTGAGAACACCGCAATCATATTCTGAAGCGTTTGATATACTTGGAGAAAACAAAATATTAGAACCTTCTTTTGCTTATAAATTTGCAAGAATTGCTGGTTTTAGAAATTTTCTGGCTCATGATTACGAACGAATTGTGGCGGAAATTATTTGCAAAGAGGCGACGTCCAAACTCGAAGATGTTGATTCATTTATTGAACAAATAGAGAATGCTTTGTGGGAAAAATAATAAAAGCAGGCATCATACTGCTTGAAAAGCATTCAACAATGGTCGAAAATATGATATCTGCGTATGTCTTCGAAATCTGGTACGCCTATTTAATAATTATGCATAAAGATTCAAAAATCTATGTTGCCGGCCATACCTGACTTTTAGGTTAAGCGTTGCTGAAGTGCTTGAAGAAGGATTATTGCAAAAAGCAGATATTCAAATGCATAAAACTGAATAATAAGCGTCCTATTGAAATGAGAGATGCAAAATGAAATTTTTAGAAGTTCTTGTAATCATCGTTGAGTTTGCATCTCCCCTCAAAGCCTTTAATGAGGAATACAAAAATGCTTACATTGAAAGAGACAAAAGCCAAAGATATCTTTTCTTATGATGATTTAGACAAGTTACCCGCCGGTCTTTATGAAATTATTGATGGGAGAATCATAGAAATGACACCATCGGGAATAATACACGGGTTCAGCGAGAATAAAGTAGGCAAAATTTTAGATGAAAATTTATCTCAAAAAGGCTATGTATTAACAGGGGAAGTCGGCATCCTGATATCAAAGGAACCATTAAAAATAAGAGGGGCTGATATCGCTTTTGTGACAAAAGACAGATTGAAAACTATCGATAAAGGGATATTAAAAATTTCTCCTGATCTTATCGTTGAAATACTTTCTCCATCCGATGTATATTTGGCGGTTGATGCAAAAATAAAGGATTATATAGATATTGGAGTGAATAGGATTGTAATTATAAACCCTGAAGAAAAAATAATATCTACTATAAGTGAGGATAGGAGTTTAAGGTTTTATACTTTCGATGATGAGGTTGAATTTTATAAAGATGTAAAAATAAAACTTGCTGAAGTTATGAAATAGATGTAACGGGTATCAAATGGGAAAAATGAAGCGTGTGAATAAATCAACAATCTCCGCCTGCCTGATTGTAAAAAATGAGGAGAAATTCCTGCCTAATTGCCTCAAAAGTCTTAAAACTGCGGTTGATGAGATTGTTGTTGTCGATACGGGTTCTACGGACAATACGGTAAATATCGCAAAAGAATTTGGCGCTAAGGTGCATTTTTATTCATGGAATAATAACTATAGTGATGCCAGAAATTATGCAATAAGCCATGCCACGAAAGATTGGATTCTTATGATCGATGCGGATGAAGAGTTGGTGCAGGATGATATTCCGGCCTTGAGACAATCGATAAGCAACGATGGTTATAGTGGGGTTATTATTGCAATATACAGTAAAGTGAAAAGTGGAATGCATAAGTTTTATTATACACGCGTTTTTCGCCGGGGAAAAGCGCATTATGAGGGTATTATTCACGAACAGGTGGTTATTGATGGCGAAAAATTTCCAACAGAGATACGTCTTTACCATTATGGATATGATCTTGATGAAAATACGATGCGGAGGAAATGGCAGAGAACAACTCAATTATTGAAAAAACAAATAGAGTTAAACGAAAATGATAGTTTCGCATGGTTGAATCTCATCCGTAATTGCTGCACTCAGCAATTATTTCGAGAGGGTATTGATGTAGGAAAAGAAGCGCTGAAAAGAATTGCACCAGAAGCGAATTTGCATCATTTTATAATGATTCTGTATGAAATAGCAGATTGCTACCTCAATATCGGAAATACCGCTGAGGCAAAAAAGATATGTCATTCAGCGTTATCAAAATTAAGTGAAACGAATCTTACTCCGGAAAATATCGATGTTGTTTATACACTGGCTTGTGTGTACTTAAAAGAAGGAGATTGTAACAAGGCTATTGAATATTTTAAGCGCTTTTTAACATTGCGCCAGTGGTATCTGAAAAATATTAACGATTGTCTTATGACGGATACCTTGGGCTATGACTATTCTGCGTATAATGGCCTTGGTTTTTGTTACGGTAGTTTAGGGCAGTGGGAAAAAGCAGTGGATTTTTTTCAAAAAGCGATAATTGCAAACCCCAAATATAGTACAACATATAAAAATTTAGCGTCATGCTATTCGGCCATGGGTAATAATACAGGAGCTATTGAAACGTTATTACAGACAATTTCTGAGAATATTGCAGATCAGGAGATTTTTATACGTTTAGGGGAGTTATTTATTAAACAGCAGGATTACAAAAAAGCTAACAATAAAAAATGAGCAATAGTTTTTCGCTTTAGTATTTTTGGTCTTTCTGGAAATTATAAAGGCAGGAAATATTTAATGAATAAAGACTTTAAAAATAGCAATAACAGGCCTACCATCTCGGCATGCATGATTGTTAAGAATGAAGAAAGGTTTTTGCCACAATGTCTTGAAAGCATAAAGGATGCAGTGGACGAAATAATTATTGTCGATACCGGTTCTACAGATAAAACAGTTGAGATTGCAAAAACTTTTGGCGCAAAAGTATATCATCATCCATGGCGCAACAGTTTTAGCGAAGCAAGAAATCATTCTTTACGTTACGCGACAAGCGATTGGATTTTGCAAATAGATGCAGATGAAGAATTAGAACGGAAAGATATTCCAGTATTACATAAGATTGTTTGTAATGCTGCCTGCAATGCTTTTTATGTTGCTATTTACAGCGAACTTCCCAGTGGCCAGTCAAAACACTATTTTACAAGATTATTTCGTAGAGGGAAGGCGCATTACGAAGGTATTGTACACAATCAGCTTGTGCACAGCGGGAACGTTCTTCCTTCAGAAGTAAGGATGTATCACTATGGATATAATCTGTCCATGGACGAAATGGAAAAGAAATATAAACGGACAGGCGATCTTTTGCGAAAACAACTGGAAGTGAATCCTGAAGATATTTTTGTAATAGCAAATCTTGTAAGAAATTACAGAAATGAGTGCAATTACGATGAAGTGATAAATCTGGCGGAGAAAGGACTAAAAACATCTGAATCGACACTCGACCAATCAACGAGAAACCAAAGGCAAAGGATCAGTGTAGACCTTGCCTTCGCTCTGCTCCGTAAGGATAAGCTAGATAAGGCTGAAGACATATGTAAAAAAGCATTAAAGGAAGATCCTGATTTTTTAGACAATTTGTTTATGTTAGGCGATATATTAAGTAGAAAAAAGGCGTTTCATGAAGCTTTGGAGATATATAAAAAATTTCTTGTTGTTAAAGAAAAAGACCGCAAGTCTCCGGATTTTAATTTGCTGATAGTTGATACTTATGAGTATGAACACAAGGTTTATAATAATATTGGAGAGTGCTATAGAAGTCTGGGTTTATTAAATGAAGCTGAAAAAGCATACAAAAAAGCAATAGAACTTGATGGCAAAGAGACACTGTGTTATTCAACTCTTACCCGCTTTTATATATCACAAAACCGTTTAGATGAAGCGGCAAATATGCTTGATTCTGCAATACAGTCAGGGATTGCAGATCATTTAACATACTTATTGTTGGGTGATATACAAACAATGCAAAAAAAGACAACAGATGCCATAGATTCTTTTAAAAAAGCAATTCAAATGGATAACAGAAATATAACGGCGTATACATGTCTTATAAATTTATTAATTCAATCAAATCAATTAGAAGAAGCGGAATTCTTATTAAAGAAAATATTCCCTTTTTATCCTGATCATATAATACTTAAATGTCTTTATGGAAAGATCAATTACAGGCGTGGCCACAAGGAAAGTGCTCTTAAGTTTGTTCGTTGTATAATGGCATCCAATCCTTCTGATAATAAAGTATGTTTAGAACTTGGTAATCTTTGTTTAGAGATACAAGAGTATGCACTGGCTATTGAGGCATATGAAAAATATTTAAGGGAGGCTTCCGCTTCTGATGCGAAAGTATTAACGAATATTGCTTTATGCTATGCCGGATTGGGTCAGACAGAACCTGCGATTGTTGGTCTGAAGGCAGTGCTCAGATTAGATCCATCCTATCAATATGCGGCGCAGAATCTTGCTGTTTTGGAGAAACGATAAGGTGTTACTGTTATACATAAAATCAATAACACGTTAATAATTAACCATTCTTCCTACCATCCTGACGACAACGAGTATCGTACCCAGAGAAAAGAGAAACACTGTTACGAGAGACAACGGAATGCTGGGATTGTTTTTTATGGTAACGAGAAGTCCTGGTACTGTTTTAATATCATCAAATACAACTTTTGTCCCAAAATACTCCCTTGCATTCTTTTCTCCGATGGGTATGTATATGCTTTGTGTTTCCTTGTTTTCCAACGTAGATACGAGTTTTACCACAGGATATTGGTATTGAGGAGGCAAATATAAATCTGCCAATCTGGTTTTTTTGCCATTTATGGCAAAAACTTCATTTGCTTTAAGGTTGTGTATTCTGTCCCCGACTTTAAGTACAACAGAAGAAACCATGTTACCATAATCACGTAACAGGACTGCTTGTACCCCATTATTCAAAACCACAGGGTTATTATAACCAATCGTATCCTCGTATTCGATGCCATCTTTTCTTACCGCGACATAGCCGGTTATTTTTTTAGGCATGCCGTTTGGATAAGAGGTTGTTTTGAGGTCTGTTACCCTCATTTCAAAACCGCCCATGTCTGTCCATTCTTCCGATACGGAAATTGGAGGCGTTAAAGAAGAATACAATCCACCGATAAGATGTACAATTAGCGTAACTATAAAACCAACGTGAACAATTGACGCACCATATAAGGGCAGTTTTTTAATTCTTCCTTTTGTTTTTCGAATAACAGAATCTAATGTGCAAAAGAAAGTATTTATGCCGTAGATAATACAGGCAAAGAAAAGTATATAAAACCATGTATGGATAGGTTTTTTGTGATTAAAAAAGAAGGTAATATCTTCTCCTGAAAGGCCGGAGTAATGATAAGGATTGAAGTTCATTATAAGGCTTCCGATAATAAGGAGCCCTGTAACTGAAAATCCGATAATTATTCCAAGTTTTTGGGATTTAATAAAATCATAAACCTTTTTCATTTTAAGCGCTCGTGTATAAAGGTCGGGTTTCTTACCCGACTTTTTGGTTTCATAATTGTATTGCCGGGTAGAAACCCGACCTTATTTTCCATTTTTGTGTTCTTCGTTTGCTTGTGCGTTGTACTCAGATAGGTGATTATGAACGGTTTTTTACCTGAAACTGTGAGAACTTCCTATAACGAAGCTGGTGCCAACATAAGTCATCATGAGTATAAAAAAGCCAACGATGGCAAGTGGTGGTTTTAATTTTTTTGCTTCCGGCCAATAATCCAAATGCAAGCAGGTTGCATAAAAAAACCATATGATAACAGACCAAACAACCTTAGCATCCCATAAAAAATAAGATCCCCACGCGACATATCCCCACAACCCTCCGAAAATCATTGAAATAGAAAAAGCTGCCAACCCGTATCGGAATCCGGAGTCTATTATTACATCATATGGTTTTTTATTACCCTGTACAAAATAACGTGCTATTGCTGCTGCTGTAGCACTAACCCATAATGCGTAACAGAAAAATGAAAGAGGGACATGTAATGCGTACCATATGGTAAGCATTAATGGCGGGGCAAAACTTAAGGTCATTTTAAAAAGCGCGGCTGCTACGAAAAAACCATAACCGACGCCAAACAGGGTCGTCCGATATATGTGGCTTTCCGCTTTGGAAAAAACAAGCAATATTATGAACGTTGCCGTAGCAAACGCATGAAATGATTCGAACTTGTTAGTAAGAGGGAAATAGCCAATCGATAAACCGCGTATGGTAATGAGTGCTATTTGTAAAATTACGATTCCCAATAGAACAGGAAAACGTATTTTCCATCTGGTAAATCCGATAAACCAATAAATCGAATAACAACCAAAACACACCCAATAGAGAATAATTGAAATCTGATTAAGTAAAAGGGCTTTATCCATTATTGTAAATTAATTTCAACCTGCGCGTTGTCCCTGAGATCTTTAATCAGGTTATTCATTTCAATTGCAACTAATTTTTCACGAACTGCATCTTTGACTTCGTTAAAACTAACATCCTTTGCAGGAGTATGGTCGGCAACATGGATTAAATGATATCCAAATTCTGTTTTAACAGGATCGCTCACCTTACCAACTTCTGTAGTAAAAGCGGCATTGGAAAAAGTTTCCACCATTACCCCATGCCTTGGGAAAGAGCCAAGTTCTCCCCCCATTTTTCCTGTGGGGCAATCAGAATATTTCTTCGCCAGTTCAGCAAAGTCAGCACCGTCATCCAGCTCTTTTTTAATGGAATCAATTTTTGCTCTTGCCCGATTTAAATCTTCCTGTTCTGTCATTCCCTTTGTATCAACAAGAATGTGGCTTGCAGTAACCTGTTCGCCATTAAATTCATTAATATGTTTTATAAAATAGTTTTCCAATGTTTGGTCATCAACATTCCTGGAAACATAATCTTCGAGCGCAGCAGACATTCTAATTGCGGTTCTTAATTCATCGATATTGCTTCCCTGAATTTCAAGAAATTGTTCTAATGTTTTTCCTTCGGCGGCAGGATTCTTTGCAATGTTTTCTCGCATCTTATTAATTTCATTATCTACGATTTCGTCGGTCGTTTCTAATCCCTTTTCCTGAACAAATTGCCTTAAAATTGCCTGAGTAACAAGTTGTTCCGTAATTTGTTTTTCCAGGGATGGTATCGCACCCGGAGGTACATGCTTTCTGAACCGCTCAAGAATTTTATCTAAATCTTTGCGGAGTATTTTTTCTTCATTTACGGAAGCAATAGTTTTATTGGGATCGGGTTTTTCTCTCTTACCGTGTACAAGACCCATACCATGGCCGCTTTCAGAGCCAGTGTCACCGTGGACTATTGTTTGATTTTCTTGTCCCAAATTAACGTTCTTATGTATTTCAGCAAAATCTCTTTCTTTAGTTTGACTGTTTGATTGCTGGGTACTTGACTCATCCTTCTGGCAACCACAGATGGAAGCAAGTAATAATGACCCAGAAAGAATTATAAAGGTAAAATGTTTCCACACCATAATAAAAAGCTCCTTTGAAATTTTTTGGATAAAAAAGCCAATTCTTGTTTCGAAAAAATAAGGGAAATAAAAATCCCCATTTTAAGAACTGGTATTAGATAAACAATTCTATCAAGAGAAAAGTTCCTCAATAAGCATAATTCCGAAAATCTATTTTATGCAACTATACCATAAGCATAGTGTGTGGAACAGCCGCATCAAGTTCCTCTGGAAAACCCCTGTCGATAGCAGGCATGGGTTTCTAAAGAAGAGTAAAAACGTACAATAAAAGTTTATTATGCATTAATGCTTTAAAATTGCATGCTTGTGGTTGGATAATCTACATGGGCGAGGTGGGAGTCGAACCCACACAACCGTTTAAGGTCAAAGGATTTTAAGTCCTTCGTGTCTGCCATTCCACCACTCGCCCAGTAAATATTTACGTTTGATCCGTGCACTAAATATCCAAATGTTATAACATAGCGTGTTAAATGAGTGTCTTGAAAAACGAAGAAATTGCCGTGGATGCTTCTTATTTCAAGATATAATATAAGGCGGCACTGGGATTCGAACCCAGGATAACGGTTTTGCAAACCGTGGCCTTAGTCCACTTGGCGATGCCGCCTATAAGTTCTTTTAATTTTTAGTATTAGAAAACGCTAATCCTATCATTAAGAAAAAGATTAGGCAAGAAATTTTTCTTAATTTTCGTATTTTTTACAATAAATTATAGATTTATCCAGCGTTGTCCGGTTAAGTATTTGCGAAGCAAATAATCAACAAAATTTTTTTGT